>JAFTQC010000064.1 GCA_017462965.1 Clostridia bacterium
TAAGGCAACTAACTATGTCAGCGGCTACCACATGACAAAAGAAACAAACGGCGACTACACAGAAATCTACCTAGAAAGCAACGACGAATTCGTTGAACTTTGGGATATTTCTTACGAAGCTGGCAAAGACAACGTATACGCAGGAATTAAGGTATACGAAGGCGATGGAATTTCAGAAGATACGACTTATGTATTAGAAGTAGGAGGAACAGGAAGAACGAAGGAATACATGAACAAAACAACTATTACAAACTCTGAAATGCCTCAACCATGGTATGAAAACTATGGTGAAAATATAGTTAAGTTAGACTTAAAAGAAGGCGTAACAGCATATGGTAGATGTTTATTCTACAGATTACCAGGTGTGACATCATTGGATTTACCTGATTCTTTAAAAACTATAGGTCAATACGCATTTAGAGAAATGGATGGATTGAATTCATCGATTAGCATTCCTTCAAATGTGGTTGAAATGATTGGAAATCCATTTGCTGATACTCCTGTAACAGAATTTACAGTTGAAACTGGAAATGCAAGATTTATAGCAGAACAAGGTGTGTTATATGACAATATAGGTAAGATATTAGTTGCATATCCTATTGGAAAAACAGCTCAAAGCTATACTGTTAAAGCAGATACAAAAGAAATATGTGAATATGCATTCTTACGTGAGGAATCGCTTAAAGAAGTGGTTTTACCAGAAGGTTTGGAAATAATTAAAGGTGGAGCGTTCGAAGAAGTAAAAGCGTTAACAGAAATTACAATTCCAAGCACTGTTACTCATATAGATGGTTTTGCATTTGCTAAGATTCCAACATTGAAGAATGTATATTTGAAAGTTACTGATGCATCAACATTTACTCTTGGAACTGCTACAAATCAATTTGCAAATATTGGTGCAAACTCTATCATTTACACTGAATCTAAGGCTATTGCAGACAAGTTTGAAGTTGGAACACATTACACAGCAGGCAGAACTCAAGTTTACTATCCATTCGCTATTACTTCAGATCTTCCAGATCAAGAGTTAGAGCGTGGCGATACTTTAACATTCGCACCAACTATTGAGGATGGCTTCATTTCAGGCGACGTAATTTATCAATGGTACTTGAATGGTAATGCAATTAACGGCGCAAACGAGAAGACATACACAAAAGCCGGATTCAACACACCTGATGCAGGCGAGTACAAGCTTGTAATCAAGAGTGCAATGCAAGCAAACGGCGAATACTACTACACAGTTGAATCGAACGTTGCAGAGGTTAGAAAAGTAGACTTAACAGGTCCAGAATACATCGGAACATCAGTAGAATACAACGAAGACGGAACTGCTACAGTTACAATCACTACAACAGATATCGATAGCGGAATTTCAGGTATCAAAGTAAACGGCGAATCAATCGAAATCACTAAAGATGATGCTACATTCTCAGCAACTGGAAAATATGTAGTATCAGCAAGCGGAGCCTATACAATTACTGCAATTGACGGTGCAAACAACTCATCAAGAAAAATAATAAATGCATACGAAATCACATACAACTCAAATGCAGCAGTATTTACAGGCACAACAGCTAGACAAATCAAGATAGAAGATGCTCCAATCACGCTTCATGCAAACGGCTTCAAGAAAGTTGGATACACATTCATCGGATGGAACACAGCGGCAGACGCCACAGGCGTAAAATACGCTGAAGGCGTGGCATACAGCGCAAACGCAGGATTGAACTTGTACGCAGAATGGCAAATCAACCAATACACAGTCAAGTTCTACAGCGACAACGGAGTAGACGGAGTTAAACTAATATCTGAAAAAGTATACAACTACGGCGAAATCGTTGAAGTTCCAGGAAAACAAGAAAGAATCGGCGAATTAGTAGACGATAACACATACAGAATCTTCTACCACAACAACGCATGGCGCGCAGAAAAGGTAGACGCATCAGCAAGCGAATCAGTCGCAAACATCACAGCAAGCAACATTGACAGCGTGAAAGTAATCGACAGCGATGTAAACTACTACGCAACATTCGCATCAAAAGACTTCAGCACACATTCTGGAACAACAATCATCAACGGCACATCAGAAGTTTCAGGAACAACATACGGCATCATAAACGACCTAGGCTTAGTCATCATCGGAAACAACAGCACAGCCGGCAGCGCTCCAACCATCAGCGGTGACACCGCATCAGGCTTCTCAATCATCAACAACGGCGGCGCACTACTATGGCACATCGGCGCACTACACGGCCCAGTACAAGGCCTAATGGCACAAAAATAAACTTGAAACTCAAAAAAAGGACAAGGGGACGGTTCTCTTGTCCTTTTTTTTCATCAAGAGGGACGCCCCTTTTTGAGAAATTTTTCATCAAGAGGGACGCCCCTTTTTGATAAACTGATTCAAAAAACCAATAAAGAGAAAGTGCTGTTTTTAAGCCAAAAACAACACTTTTTGCATAGCAAACACGATGTAATGCATATGAAAATTAGACGAAAAAATAATATCGTTTTTTTCGTTAAATATAAGACTAGAATGGCTTTAAATAGCTAGTTTTATTAATAAATCAGTTTATCAAAAAGGGGCGTCCCTCTTGATGAAAAATTTCTCAAAAAGGGGCGTCCCCCTTGCTGCTTCCCCTTGCTGCTTCCCCTTGCTGCTTCCCCTTGCTGCCTCCCCTTGCTGCCCCCTGCTGCCCCCATACTGACCTCCTGATGAAAAAAATACTGTTGCAAGTGTCTTTTTTTAAAAGTATAATGTATCTGAGGTGTACTATGAATTTAATAGCAGAGACTGATTTTTTATTGAAAAAATACAATTTGAAGGCGAAGAAAAGTTTGGGACAAAATTTCTTGATAAGTGAAGAAATTGTTTGTGGTATCGCCGAAGTTGCGGAAGTGACGAAGGAGGATACGATTATTGAGATTGGTCCGGGGCTTGGAACGCTGACGAGTAAACTTGCAGAGTGCGCGAAGGAAGTTATCGCGATTGAGCTTGATGATGATATGATTAGGGTGCTAACTGAAAGATTTTCGCTTTATGATAATGTTAAATTAATTCATGCGGATGTGTTGAAAACGGACCTTAAGGGGCTAATTGCAGACAAAACGAGCGTGAAGGTTGTTGCAAATCTTCCTTATTATATAACGACGCCGATCGTAATGAAGCTTCTAGAAGATGATTTGAAAATTGAGCAGATTACGGTTATGGTGCAAAAGGAAGTGGGCGAAAGGTTCACGGCTACGCCGAATGGTAAGGAGTATGGAGCAATTACGGTGAGTATAAATTATTATACTGAGCCAAGTATTGCGCTAGATGTTCCGAGAGATAATTTTGATCCGGTGCCAGATGTTGATTCGTGTGTAGTTAATTTGAAAGTTAGAAAAGAGCGCGCGAAACTTAAAAATGAAAAGAATTTTTTCAGAGTTATTAAAGCGGCTTTCTCGCAAAGAAGAAAAAATATTGCAAATTCGCTTATGGGTGTTGGGAAATCGAAGCAAGAAGTCAAAGAAATGCTTGATGCACTTGGACTTGATTCGAATTTGCGTGCAGAAAATTTGTCGCTTGAAACTTTTGTGAAAATTGCAGACTACATATCGTAAATGCGGGTTACTACTAAAGAAAGAGGTAATTAAATGATTAATACGAAGTATATTATTCTGATTGAAGATAATGATGAGCTTTCTGAGATTGCTAGAAAAATCTTGGGAAAGGAAGAAAATAAGTATCAGATTGCTAAAACGGATTCGAGAACAAAGTCGGTTAAGGAAGCGCTGCTTTCGGTTCCGGATTTGATTATAATTAATGAGGATTCGCTTGAATATACCGATATATATTCGCTTATCGAATCAATTCGAAAGGCAAAAGAATACACGATTACGCCGATTGTTCTTGTGTCTGAAGAAAGAACGAAAGAGCATAAACTTGATATGCTAAAAAAAGGTATTGAATTTTATATCAAAAAGCCAATTGATCCGGATTATTTTTTGTATACAATAAAAAATATTTCAAGGTTGATTAGCGCAAATAGGTGTATTAGCGCGCTTACAGGACTTCCTGGAAATGTCCAAGTTGAGAATGAGCTTAAGAGAAAAATGGCTTCGAAAAAAACGTATGCAGTTTTGTATATTGATTTGGACAATTTCAAGTCTTACAACGATAAGTATGGATTTATGAACGGCGACGAGGTTATCAAGTTTACGAGCGATGTTATCCAAGATGCGATTCAAAGGTATGGCAAAAAAGGCGATTTCTTGGGACATATCGGTGGTGACGATTTTGTTGCGGTAGTTGATTATGAAAACGCAAAGAAGATTGGAAGAACGATTGTTAAAGTTTTTGATGACGAAATTGTAAAATATTATACAGAAGAGGATGCAACAAAGGGCTGGATAAAGGTTCCAAACAGAAAAGGAAAGCTTGAGAAGTATCCGATTATGACGATAACGGTTGCGATGATTAGCAATAAATATAAAAAATATGCTACAACATTAGAGATTGGTGAGGATGGCGCAAGCGTTAAGAAAAAGGCTAAAACCATTGAAGGAAGTACATTCTTGGAAGATCAAAGAAGACCAAGAAGTTAAAAAATTTTTTAGGAGGTATACTAATGAAAAAGAAAAGTGTATGGTTAGTTTTGGCGGTTGTTGCACTAGTTATGGTGATTACTCTTAGTGCATGCACGAAAAACAAGAACGGAGACGGTGAGCAAAATAACGGCGAGCCTAGTCAAGTTGTTATTTTTGAGGAGAATGCAAATAGTTTTAATTTAAAGGCTGAAGTTTCTCAAAATGAAATGATTGAAAAGGAGATTAAAATTTTACCTTCTCAATCTGGTACGATTAAGATTAAAAAGACGGTTTCTTCTGGTGATTTATATGTTGATGTCTCGCCTACAGGTTCTTTTGAATCTTTAGTTTCTTCGAATTTGAATGATGAAGAAGTTATCAATATTCCTGAGGGTGCAGGAACATATCAAGTTAGATTTAATTTGAATGATTTCATTGGTTCATGCGAATTTTCTTGGGAAGTTAAAGATGTTTATACTGAAGAAGATTTTGTGAGTGCTCAAGGATATGAGTTTAGCTATATTCCTGAGAAATTCTCGTATACAAACGAAGATGGAATAGAGACTTTTACATTGAAGTCAGCAAACCAAAATGCGGCTGAACTTTATTTTTCAGTTTACAAAGTTGATGCAGCTGGAAAAGATGCTGAAAAAACAAGATTGAAAGAAAGAGCTACAGCTTCAAGTGATTGCATATTTGATGAAGGTGCGTTACTTGGAGAATATGCAAGATTTCCTCAAGAGAATGGTACTGAAATCATGAATTTCATGTTTGATTTAGAAGATGGAAGTTTACTTGTTATCGAGACTTTACAATTTGATGAAATGGCTGGAAATGCTTCAGCTAATGCATATATTAAAGGTTTAATCTCTTCTTTTTCACTTGATAAATAAGGATGGATTTTATGAGTAAGAAATTTTTTATTTTATTGTTTTGTTTTGCGGTTTTGATTGGTACGATTGGAGCTCCGCTTGTGTCGTATGCAACTAACCAAAATGAGGTTTATATAAAGGATTATTCTGAGTATGAAGACTTGATGAATGAATTTGATGATAATGCAGTTAACAAGGAATATTATTTAGAGCAACTTATTAAAGATTTGCAGGATATTGAAGCGACTAGTGATGTTAGATTATATGAAGCTGAGGTTATTGAAATTGAAGAACCTGAGCTTCAATATCTTCAAGATACGACAACTTCTGAGTATGCGATGGGTATGTATCAATACGGAAAGGTTCGTGTTACAGAAAAAGATTCTGTACTTACGGGCGTTGAGTTAACTTACATGGCTTGTTTGACGTATGATGTTTATAATAATATCGTTATGCCGGAGCTTAAAGTTGGCGACACAACATATATTACGCTTTTGCAACTTGACGAAGAAACTTTTGTAGCGATTTCACCGGAACTTGATACGTATGTTGAAAGATTTCCTACGATGCTTGCTATTTCGCTAATTATTTTGGCTGCAGTAGCAATATATTTTGGAAAGCATAGCGTGAAGTTCTTGGTACCACTTGTTTTAATGGTGGATGTATTATTTTTCGTAATGGGTCCGCTTGTTTTACAAGGATTTAACTTATGGCTTTTGATGTTCTTTACAATTTTACTAAATACGATTGCGATTGCTGTTCTTAAACTTGGTGTGAATAGCAAAGCTTTCACAGCTATATTTACAACTTGTGTTTTGTCTATTGCAATGATTCCAGTTCATTTCGCAATAGACTCGATGCTTAACTTTAGTGGATTGACAGCGGAAAACTTTTTATTAAGCAGTGGCGTTTTGCCAAACATTATTGCAAGCGAAGTTGTTCCATTATTTAATTTTCACTCGCTAAGCGTATCAATAACAATAATTATAATGTTTGCGCTTATTGCGTTGACATCATGCAAAACACTTGCAAAACTTGAAGAACACAAAGCAAAAATAAAATCAGACGAGCTTGTTCGTTCAGACATGAGCGAATACATCGCTGAAACAAGCTTTATAGCGATAGTTATCATGCTTACACAAGCGTTACCAAAATACCTAATTTTACTTGCAAAAAGATATACAACAAAATTTGTTTTACAGTCAGAAATTTTTCTAATTGAATTTGTTAGAATATTAATCATTCTAATCGGCATGATGCTTACAGTCCCACTAACACTACTGATCAACAAATTCATGGAGGACAACTAATCGTCCACGGGGGACGTCCATCAAATGGACGATTTTTGGAAATTGGGACGGTTCCTTTTTCCAATTTTAATTTCGGAGGGAGTATTATTATGAAAAAAAAGATTGCAATTATATCATTATGCGTGGCAATTGCTGCAGTTTCTTTAGTTAGTTGTAGTTTATTTAAAGAAAAAAATCCAAACGGTGATGGACCAGATGTTCCACCAGTAGTGGAAAGTGGTGAAAAAGAATCTTATGTAATGGTTGAGCCTGTTACTATAAGAAATAATGCGGATCATATTATGATTGAAAATGTATATCCTTCAATTACATCGTTTTCAAATAAAGAGTTTGAAAATTACATAAATAAAACTATTGCTGCGAATATTTCGGAGTACAGAAGTGAGATCAATCATATGGTTGATGACGAGACGTTAGTTGATACAATCTATACTTATACTACAAATTATGAAAAATATGTATGGGGCGATTATTTGACGCTTATCGTTAATCAGGATTATCAAACTGGCGGTATTAGATCAAATACTTGGAAAGAAATTTATAATATCAATATTGCTTCTGAAAGAATTATTTATTTAGAGGAACTTTTCAGAGCTACGGTTGATTACGAGGATGCAATAATTAGAGAAATTACTGAGCAAGCAGCACAAAAGAATTATGTTTTAATGGGCGGCGATGGTCTTAAAAAGCTTCCAATGAAACAAAAATTTTATATTCGCGATGGAAAACTTGTAATTTACTATGATCCATCAGAAATTGCTGCTAACAAATATGGAGCACTTGAATTCGAAATGCCATTCACATTAGATTCAGAAGGTTTCTTCGAAATTAACTAAAATTTTATGGACAAGGGGACGTTTCTTTTTCGGGACAAAGGGACAGCGTCATCAACAGGGACAGCCCTTTTTGATAAACAAGTAAAAATAGTTTGCACTATTATTAATGCTTACATTTATCAAAAAGGGCTGTCCCTGTTGATGACGCTGTCCCCTTTGTCCCGAAAAAGAACAAAAGGAGTTTTTATGAAGTATATTAATGAAAAGGTTGCAGATAAGGTAGAACAATTTTATAAAAGTGGAAATTCTGTTGCAACGAATTTTTTGGATCCATCTGAACTTGTGAGTGTAATGCATGAAGTTAAGTTTGTGGAACATTGTGTTTGGGGCGGTTTTGAGGATGCTGAGAGAAAAATTATAATTGTTGGCGAAGAAATGATTGATGCAGAAAAACAAGAGTTTCTTACTGTTATTCGTGTTTCTGGCGAAATGAATTTTTCTCATAGAAGTGTGCTTGGAAGTGTTCTTGGTTTGGGAATAAAACGCGAAATGATTGGTGATATTGTTATTAAAGATAATTTGTGTGATATAATTGTTGTGAAAAGTATTGCTGAATATATTATGAACAATTTGAAATTTGTTGGTCGCGAGAAGGTTCAACTTTCTGAAGTTGGTGTTTCTGAGTTGCTTGTTCCTATGGATGTTTCGAAGGAAGTTAAAACAACAGTTTCGTCACTTCGTGTTGATGCTGTTATTAGTGCTGGTTTTGGGATATCAAGAGAGAAGAGTGCGGATTTGATAAAGGCCGAAGGTGTAAAAATTAATCATGTTTTGATAAAGAGTGCTTTTAAATCAGTGCATGAGGGCGACTTGATTTCGGTCCGTGGAAAAGGACGACTTGAGGTTGTTAGTGTTGGTGGAACGAGCAAGAGCGGACGAATTAAGATTATTCTTACTAGAAAATAAATTGGTTGAAAGGAATAAGTGTATGAAATTAGATGAGATGATTGTGAAAAGATATTTAGAAACGGAGGAGCATTTGGCGCCGTATGCGTGCAAAACTGTTGATGCTATAAGGCTTGGAAAAGAAAAGGTCAGAAATGAGCGTGAATTTAATGTGCGTTCTGATTTTTCAAGGGATGTGGATAGAATTTTGCATTCGACTGCGTATACTAGATATATCGATAAAACGCAGGTTTTTTCGCTTTTTAATAATGATTTGATTACACATCGTAGTTTGCATGTTCAGTTTGTTTCTAAGATTGCGAGGACGATTGGGCGCGCACTTAATTTAAACGAAGATTTGATTGAGGCAATTTCGCTTGGTCATGACTTGGGACACGTTCCTTTTGGACATACTGGCGAGAGAAGTTTGAATCGAATTTGCCAAGAAAATAATTTGGGTTTATTTTTGCATAATGTGCAAAGCGTTAGGGTTCTAAGTGAAATTGAAAATAAAGGAAAAGGTTTAAATATTACACTTCAAGTTTTAGATGGAATTTTATGTCATAATGGCGAAATGCTTACTCGTAAATATGAGCCGGATTATAATAAAACGGCAAAACAGTTTTTAAAGGAGTATGCTCGTGCTGGCAAAGAACCTGGTTTTGATAAAACGATTAGACCGATGACTTTGGAAGGTTGCGTTGTAAGAATTTCAGACGTAATTGCATATATTGGTAGAGATATTGAAGATGCAATTTTAGTTAATTTGATCACGCGCAAGGATATTCCAGAGGAGGTAACTAGCGTTCTTGGAAATAAAAATTCTACTATTATTAATGCACTTGTTGAAGATTTGATTGTAAATAGCTACGACAAGCCATATTTAGAGTTTTCTAAAGAAGTGTTTATAGCACTTAAGAAACTTTTGGATTTTAATTACAAATACATATATTCAAGTCCTAAAAAAGAGGATAAAGAGGAGAAATTTGATGAATTATTCGCTGGTGTGTTTCGCGCGCTTAGAAAAGAAATTACTTCAAAAAACAGTGAAATCAGCACTATGTTCTTACGCGGAATGAATAAAGACTATACAAAATCGAATTCCTCTGATAAAATAATAGTCGACTTTATCGCGGGAATGACCGATAAATTCTTTATTGACCAGTACAAAAAAATGTACTTACCGAAAACATTTGATTTGACGGTTTAAGAAAAAAAGGACAAAGGGACGGGGCTTTTGTCCCAAAATTATAAAAAAAAGGACAAATGCCCCGTCCCTTTGTCCATAAATATTTAAAGGAGTTTTTGTAAAATGATTAGTGCTAATGGAGTTACTTTACGATTTGGAAAAAGAACATTGTTTGAAAATGTTAATATAACTTTTGCACCTGGAAATTGCTACGGTTTGATTGGTGCGAATGGTGCTGGAAAGACTACGTTTCTTAAGATTTTGTCTGGCGAGATTGAACCTTCGCAAGGTGAAATTACGATGAATCCGAATGAGAGATTGTCGGTGCTTAAGCAAAATCACCATGAATATGAAGAGTTTCAGGTGCTTGAAACTGTAATTATGGGTAATAGTGATTTGTATAGTATTATGAAAGAAAAGGACGCGCTTTATGCTAAGCCTGATTTTTCTGAAGAAGATGGTATTAAGGCTGGTGAGCTTGAAGCTAAGTTTGCTGAGATGGACGGATGGAATGCGGAGTCTGATGCAGCGATGCTTCTTACAGGTCTTGGTCTTGAAACTGAATTTCATGATAAATATATGAAGGATTTGACTGAGGCGCAAAAAGTTAAAGTGCTTCTTGCACAAGCGCTTTTCGGTAATCCTGATGTTCTTCTTCTTGACGAGCCTACAAACTATCTTGATCTTGAGGCGATTGAATGGTTACAAGAATTTCTTATAAACTTTGAAAATACTGTAATTGTTGTATCGCACGATAGATATTTCTTAAATACAGTTTGTACACATATTGCGGATATTGATTTTGGAAAGATTCAAGTATACACGGGTAACTATGATTTCTGGTATGAATCAAGCCAACTTGCGCTTAAGCAAATGAAGGATTCTAATAAGAAGAAAGAAGAGAAAATCAAGGAGCTTCAAGAGTTCATCCGAAGATTTAGTGCAAATGCATCAAAATCTAAACAAGCTACATCACGTAAGAAATTGCTTGAAAAGATTGAACTTGATGAGATTAAGCCATCAAATAGAAAATATCCTTACATACATTTTGAAATGGATAGGGAACCAGGAAAAGAAATTTTGTTCGTTGAAAATATTTCGAAGGAAGTTGAAGGAAACAAGCTTTTGAATAATATTTCAATTAACGTTCAAAAAGAAGATAAAATTGCATTTGTTGGTCCAATGGGACTTGCAAAGACTGAATTGTTCGAGATTTTAACAGACAATTCAATCCAAGATAGTGGGGAATATAAATTTGGTATAACTACTTCTGTTGCATATTTCCCAAAGGATAACACAGCTGAGTTCCAAAAGGATTTGACAATTACAGAATGGTTAATGCAGTATTCGAAAGTTAAAGAAGAAACTTTTGTTAGAAGTTTTCTTGGAAGAATGCTATTTTCAGGTGAGGAAGCTTTGAAGAAAGTTAATGTACTTTCAGGTGGTGAGCGTGTTCGTTGTATGTTTGCGAAGATGATGCTTTCTGGCGCTAACATTTTAATATTTGATGAGCCAACGAACCACTTAGATCTTGAGTCAATCACTGCACTTAACAATGGTCTAATGAATTACAAAGGTGTAATTTTGTTTACATCGCACGACCACCAATTCGTGCAAACAATTGCAAATAGAATTATTGAGATTACGCCTCATGGCATAATCGACAAGCGCATGACATACGATGAATACTTAGAAAGTAAGCATCAATAAAAAATGGACACGGGGACGGTTCTTTTGTCCAATTTCCAAAAAAGAGAGGATAATATAATAGATGGTTATCAATATTGATGGGGCAAGTGTTAATTATGAAGTGTATGGGCAAGATGGAGGTATTCCAGTTTTGATTTTACATGGATGGGGTACATCTATTGAGGCGATGACTTCGATTTGGAGATTTTTGGAGTCGAAGGGAAAATATAAAGTTTATGTGATTGATTTTCCTGGAGAGTCGAATAAAAGCTCGATTCCGCCAGTTGCCTGGGGTGTGCCTGAGTATGGTGAGATGGTGAAGAAGTTTATTGATGAAGTGAAAATTGTGAAGCCAAACGTTATTGCACATTCGTTTGGTGGAAGGGTTACAATTTATCTTGCTTCTAAGTATCAAGATTTGTTTGATAAGATTATTCTTACTGATGCGGCTGGTGTAAAGCCGAAAATGACTTTTAGAAAGTTTAGAAGGAAGATTGCTTTTAAGTGCGGAAAACTTGCACTTAAAATTTTTACAAGTAAGAAAAATTTCGAAAAGAAGATGCAAGAGTTTAGAGATAAGTATAGTTCACCGGATTATAAAGCTCTTAAATCGGATGTCATGAGGGAAACTTTTAAGAAGGTTATTTCTCTTGATTTGACGCCGAATTTGAAGGATATTACTCGTCCGACACTTTTGATTTGGGGCGAGAATGATATTGATACGCCGGTTTATATGGCGGAAACAATGAAGAAATATATTAAAGATTCAGGACTTGTTGTACTAAAAGATGCGAAACATTTCTCGTACGTTGATAAAGTTTTTGAATATAATATGATAGTAGATAATTTTTTGGGTAGTGAAGATAAATAGTTGTGATAATATGAAGCAGGAGGCGTGATTGTACATATGTTGAAGTTTGTTATAACGGTTTTTAGCATGGTTTTGGAGTATTTGCCTTGGATAATTTATATGCTTTGTACTCCGCGTATAATTCATTTTTTCCAAATGGAGGGATACAAAACTGCGGATTATACTAGATGGCTTGGGAGAAATTTGAAAACTGCGTTTGGCCCTGGAATTAAGCAGCTTCTTGCGGTGCGGAGCGACGGGCTTGATGTGTATTTTGATTAATGGGTTTGTTGGAACAAAGCTTCTTCTTTCGAATCCTCAAATTGAAATCCTAACTGTAGTTGAAATGCTTGCAGTTTTTGCGGTTTATACGATTGTGAATTTCGCGCAAATTAGGAAGGACATTAATGATAGAAAAAATGCTAAGAAAAAATTGGTGTATACAGCAAGAGTTAAAAGACTTATAGCATGGAATTTTGTTCTTTTCATACTTCTTTATGCAAGTTTTATTGCTCCTAGTTTGTATAATTACGAAGGCGTAACGAATTTAGCGCTTTTGAATGTTCTTACGAATATGAATGCCATCATGGCGCATGTTTATTATTCAATTTTTATTGCTTTAATTCCGTTCAACGTGTTGCTTGCGAATTATCTTGCATGGCCTACCGAGATGGGAATTAACGACAGATTCATTAAACAAGCAAAACGTAAGCTTAAGAAAAAAGATTATAAGAATTTGATTAGAATTGGTATCACAGGAAGCTACGGAAAAACAAGTACGAAGTTTATTTTGAAAACAATTTTGAGCGAAAAATATAATGTGCTTGCAACTCCTGAAAGTTACA
Organism: Clostridia bacterium; assembly: GCA_017462965.1. Classification (GTDB taxonomy): domain Bacteria; phylum Bacillota; class Clostridia; order TANB77; family UBA1234; genus UBA1234. The sequence goes on from JAFTQC010000064.1 coordinate 13,046, forward strand.
ATACAACGATGGGAAATGTTAGAGTTATCAGGGAACAACTTAAGCCTGAGCATGAAGTTTTCATTTCAGAAATGGGTGCAAGATATAGAAGAGACATTGCAGAAATTTGTGATTTTGTAAGACCACAGTATTCAATGATTACATCAATTGGACCTCAACATTTAGAGACATTTAAATCGATTGATAATATAATAAAAACGAAAGCTGACATTATTAATACGATGGAAGCTGATGGAGTGGTATTTTTACCAAAGGACAACGAACATTGCAAAAAACTTTATAATAAAGAAACTCGCGAAAAGTATTCGTATTCTTTGAAAAGCAAGGATGCGGATGTGTATGCGGAAAATATTGTACTTGATGAGAATGGAAGCAATTTTGTTGCAGTTACTAGTATCGGCAAAATTAATTGTTCAACTAAACTTTTAGGTGAGCATAACATCGAAAATATTTTGGGATGCATCGCAATTGCTGTTAAATTAGAACTTTCAGCGGAACAAATTGAAGCTGGTGTTAAGAAAATTGAACCGGTTCCACATAGATTACAAATTTTAAATAATAATAATGGAACAATTGTAATTGATGATGCCTTCAACTCAAATCCAGTTGGTGCTAAGATGGCGATTGATGTTCTTGGAAAATTCAAAGGCAGAAAAATCGTTATCACACCTGGTATGGTTGAACTTGGCAAAGAAGAAAAAAATGAAAATAGAAAGTTTGGAAAGCACATGGCTTCTGTTGTCGACATTGCGATTTTGGTTGGACAAAAACGAAGCGAGCCTATTGTTGAAGGATTGAAACAAGGTAAGTTTGATGAAATGAATATTTTTGTTGTACAAGATTTGAAATCTGCTACAGCGAAGCTTGCTGAAATCTCAAGAGTAGGCGATGTAATATTATTTGAAAATGATTTGCCTGATAGTTATAATGAGTAGAGAGGAGAGTTGAGTGTTGATGAAAAAAGTTGGTGTTATTTTTGGTGGTGTTACTTGTGAACACGAGGTTTCAATAGTTACTGGTTTACAACTTATTGAAAATATTGATAAAAAGAAATATGAAATTGTTCCTATTTATATTCATTCAGATGGTGAATGGTATGTTGGAGATAAACTTTTGAATTCAATGATATATAAGGATTTCGATAGTTACAAAGGTGGAATCGATAAAGGATATATTCCTCCTACAAAACCTGGAATTGTTATTCCTGCAAGAGGTTTGCTTGCGAAAGAAACTTTTATAAAGCTTGATGTGGTTATTCCTGCGATGCATGGTATGAATGGAGAAGACGGGTCGCTTCAAGGTTTGTTGGAACTTGCTAATATTCCATACACATCATCTGGAGTGTTGGGTGCTAGTATTGGAATGGATAAAATTTTAATGAAGAAAGTTTTCGAAGCTAATCTTATTCCAGTACTTCCTTATACATATTTTTTGCGTGATGAATGGGAAGCTTCGCGCGATGTTGTAATAGCTCAAATTGAAGCAGTTTTAAAATATCCTATGTTTGTAAAACCTGCAAACCTAGGATCTAGTATCGGAATTTCTAAGGCAATTGACAAAGAGACTTTGATTGCGGCTATTGAAGTTGCAGTTTGTTACGACGAAAGAATTATAGTTGAAAACGGTGTTGAACAAATTTCAGAAGTGAACTGTTCAGCAATTGGACGTGGAAGCAAGGTTTCAGTTTCTGTATGCGAGCAACCAGTATCATGGAAAGAGTTTTTGACATTTGATGAAAAATATTTAAGAGGAACAAAAGGTCCTGCCGTTAAAACTGGTGGTGCAAAGTCTGCCGGAATGGCAACGATGTCACGTAAAGTTCCAGCAGAAATTACGCCGGAACAAACAGCTGAAGTAAAAGAGCTTACAGCAAAAGCGTTCAAAGCACTAAACTCAAAAGGCGTTGTTCGTATCGATTTTATTATCGACAATGCAGATGGAAAAGTATATGTAAATGAAATAAATACAATTCCGGGTTCATTCGCGTTTTATCTTTGGGATTTTGAAGGAATCAAATATCCTCAATTGATAGATAAAATAATTGAACTTGCAGAAGAAGAACATGCAGAGAAAAATAAAAATAATTATACATATAAATCAGATATAATAAGTCATGCATCAGGTGCATTAAAAACAGGCGGTGCAAAAAACTAGAGAGCGAGCAGCTCTCTTTTTTTTTTCGCAGGCAAGCCGCAAAATGCATCAAGAGGGACGCCCCTTTTTGAGAAAATTTTCTCAAAAAGGGGCGTCCCCCTTGATAACAGCCTGATAATTTGTTGCAAAATTTTCTGCTCTGTTTGTCTGCGAAAAAAGTGCTTGTCCTGTGGAATGCAATCCTATATAATTATTCTAGATAATAGTGTCGAGGGGGCTTTACGAATGAAAAAATTAAAAGTGTGTATGCTAATGATTTGTCTGATTATGTGTTTTTCGTCGATTACACTTGCTGCAAATTTTTATGACGTAAAAGGAACGGTTTATGAAGGTGTGGTTAATAGAATTGCAAGATTGGGAATTATAAATGGAATTTCTGAAACTGCTTTTGCGCCTAATAAGGGAATCACGAGAGCAGAGCTTGCAAAGATGATCGTTTTTACGAAAGGTTTGCAGACGTATGCCGATACATCTAAATTGAATTCACCTTTTAAAGATGCGAAAGGACATTGGGCTGAAAATTATATAGCTGTTGCTGCTGAGATTGGTCTTTTGAAAGGATATGACGATGGAACTTTTAGACCTGATCAAGAAGTTTCGTATGCGGAAGTAATAGCTATAATTTTGAGAGTTTTGGGATATGTGAATATAGACGAAACTCAGGGAAATACATGGTACTTTGGATATACAAAGAGAATGTATGAGATTGAGCTTGATAAAGGTGTTCCGGCTTTTAAAAATATTGAAGCACCAGCTAAAAGAGGAGATGTCGCAATTTTTTGGTGGAACATGTTAGTTTCAGAAAGATGGGCTGTAACTGCTGAATCTGATGGAAGTGGTCTTTTCTATACGTATTCTCCAAAGACGCAATTGCAAGTGCTGTTCCCTAAATTCTCTCAAGTTAAGGGACGTCTTAATTCTATAGCAAATGGTTCGTCAGGCGATTTTATAGAGGTTACAATAGGTGGAAGAGCTTTTGATACTGATTCTGTGGTTCCAATATATGCTTTGGGCGGAAATGCTACAGGTGTATATGATACAGAGGAAAAGATTTTGTATGGATTTTCTGTTGATGAAGAGTTAGATGAGTATGAAATTATTGCTGGACCAATATTCTATTTAGAAGAAGAAGGATACAATTTGAAAAAAGCAGAAAGCGATGCGACTTATGGATCAAAAGGTGAAGCAAATTATGCATACTTGATTGTTTCAAAAGTAGATGGAACAATTTTGAGAGTTGTATATTTGGATGCATCAAATTCGTACTATGTTGATTCAATAAACATAAAAAATCAGGAAGACAAAGATGAGGACAACAACAGCGATAGCGATGATGAGGATGAGGAAGAAGAAATAAAAATTCAAGACATTTTTATAAACGATGAAGAAGAGGCGCTTACAACTTCAGAGGCGGTTATAATAAAGAATGGTAAGAAAGTAAAATGGGAAGATTTAGAAGAAAAGGTTGTACTAACAGAGCTTATTCCTCAAAGTTTGTATACTTATGAAGATAGCGTGATTGAAGGTGACATCACAAATTACAGTGATTTAGATAACTTGTACATAGATGATGATAAATATATAGTTTCAGAAAATTGTGTTTATACAATTTATGGAGAGGATGTAGACGAAGAGGAAGAAAATGAAATTGTATTTCATGATTATCATAAAGAAATGAAAAAGGCAAAATTTGAAGAGCTTATGGTAAGAAATATAAAGTTTTATATGAATGCTGCTGAAGAAATTTCAATGATTGAGTTTGGGAAATATATGCCAAGTAATATTATTGAAAAATATGACAATGAAGATATGAGATTCCTTTATATTACTGGATTATCTTATACTTCGGGCGAAGATACAATGGTACTTACAGGAAAAAGATTAAATGGAAAAACATTAAAATTGTATGCAAATGTGTCTGATGATTATCAAATTGGCGATTTAATTAATGTATCTGAAGTTGAAGGAAAAACAGCTAAGAACATGGATTATATTGATACAGATATTATTTACGATGAAAATGACGTTATGATAATTTACGATTGCGATGAGGAATTTTATAACAACGCTTTCGGCGAATATATGATTGTTGAGGATACATTATTCTTCAATGTAAATAAAGTGTACAAAGATAATTCGAACGAAAAACTTGAAGATTGTCAAATTAATCAAATATCTGATTTGAAGGCACTTGGAGATTTATCAAAATATAAAATTGTTTTGTTCTGTAACACAGATATGGAAATCGATATTGTGTTTGCGGAGAGGGAATTAAACAAAACTACTTATCCGGTAGGTAGAGTTATTGAAATTACAAAAATTAAGACAGATGATGATAGCACACCAGTTTATAAAGATCACATTCCTAGTGTAAATGTAAAGCTTGCAACGATTGGTGGTCGTACAAATACATATACAATGCTTAGTGGGGAATGTCTTGAAGGTGAACTTGTTACATATGAGCTTAAAGACGAATCTTTAACAATAAAAGAAAGATTTAAAACAGTATTTTTAGGTTATGAAAAAGATTTAATTGTTAAGTCATTTGATGAGGAAACACGAATCGCTACATTAGCAAATGCTTCTGAAGATTTGGATTTAACAGAGTATACATATGATTTCAACGGAAAAGAAATTGATTTAGTCGAATATAAGTATTTGGTGACAACGGTTAGAACTGATGAAGAGACTGGTGAGTGGAAATTCATAAACGGAGTTTTCTATCAGAAAGAAAATCTTAAGTTACAACCAGGTGACAGAATCGCATTTGGCGAATTAAACGGAATAGCGGTAGTATATCGCGGATATTAATAAGAAAAAAGTTTTTTGGACAAGGGGACGGTTCTCTTGTCCATTTTTTTAGCAAGAGTAGCAAAAAGGAGCGTCCATCTTGCACTCTTTTTGAAGTTTTTCTTGTTTTAGACTTTTAGTGTGATATAATTATTTTGAAAAAGTAGTATTGCTATTTTTTCGTAGTTTTATGCAAGGAATGAAGTAATTTGAAATATAAGAATTATTATAAAATTCTCGGTTTAGCCAGCGCTAAAGTGAGTGATGAAGAGATTAAAAGTGCATATAGGCATTTAGCTAAGTTGTATCATCCGGATTTAAATGCGGGAAATGATGCTATTGCGGATAAGTTCAAAGATGTCAATGAAGCTTATCAGATTCTTGGAAATACAGTTTCAAGAAAGAAGTATGATAGAGTTTATTTTGCGTATAAGTTTAGAGATGGGCTAAAAAGTGAGGGCATAAAGGATAAAATCAACGTAAATACTGGTGCACAAGATTTCTTTAGTATGTTTTTTGGTAGGAAAGAAGAACCAAAAGTTGTTACGAATATTGATAAGTATTATTCGGAAAATAGGCCAATTGCAGGTGAAAACTTGGATTCGGAGATTGATATTAGCTTGGAGGAAGCTTTTTTCGGTGGTGAACGTAAAATTGCTTATAGATTGCCAAATGACAAGCTTAAGACGATTTCTGTTAATATTCCACGAGGCTTGCATTCTGGTGAAATGATTCGACTTTCTGGCCAAGGAAAAGAAGGGAAAAATGGTGGTCAAAATGGAGATATGTTTATCAAAGTCAACATTTTGCCACATAATAAGTTTGAAATTGATGGTCTTGACCTTATAACTGAGCTTCCGCTTACGCCTTGGGAGGCTGCTTTGGGGTGTGAAGTTAGTGTTGAAGGGCTTGATTCAAATATATTGCTTAATGTACCAGAAGGTACGGTAACTGGCGACAAATTCCGTATTGCTAATGGCCGGATATCTTAGTGTTAAGGGCGAAAGAGGGGATTTGCTGGTGGTTGCTAAGATTATGATTCCGAAGCGTTTGACAGATAGAGAAAAAGAGTTATTTTTAAAATTTAAAGAGATTTCAACATATAATCCACGTGGAACGATTTGACATTTACATAATAATTTGCTATAATATAACCGTGGTATGAGTTTATCAAAGTTAAGTAAAGTTGTTGAATAACTTATTTAATTATGTTAGACTGAATATCGCACGATTTTCTGGATTGATAGGTTGAAATACTAGAAAAGGGGTATGAACATGGAACCGTTATCAGAAAAAAATTTTACGATTGTTGACACACAAGGCATGAGTACACTGGCTTTCTTGGTTAATGAACCTGAAGAAGGCACAAATTATTGTACATTGCAAAAACTTGATTGTACTTATGCGAATCCTCTAGACACTTCAAAAAAGACATTTTATATCGATGCACAAAGCGTTCATGAGGAAAAAAACATAATTCTTTTAACAATAGGTGGAGAAAAAGCTATGCTAAATTCTGCACTGCTTTCTGCTGATGACAAGTTATATGTTTCAGAAAAACCTGCTAACGTAGGATTCAAGGTTTTATTCAGCGAAGAAAACTACGATTATAAGGATTTGAAATATACACCTAATTTTAGAAGACCAATTTCAATAATTGACCCAGAAATCCCAGATGAGGTTAAACCTGTGCTTTACTATGATGAAGAAGCAAACATGGTTAAGTCAAAAGTAAGATTGCAATCTAATAAATCTTACATTGCATTAGAGATTAAAGCAGAATAGAAATATTTTGCAAGGAGGGATTTTTATGGCAAAGACAGATAAAAAAGTTGGTACAATTGATGGAAAACAAGTTGAAGTTGTTAACGAACCAACAGATAAAGAATTAACTTTAGGAATGGGTGAAATCGAAGGACCAGAAGCAATTGAAATGCCTGATGGATCAATTGTTCCAAATCCAAACAGAAGAGATTTGACTAAGAAAGTTAGCTCAAGAGAAGATATGGATGAAGATGAAAGATAAGACTTTTTAAACTTACAACTTAGAATGGACGTTTACACAAAGGAGGAGACCATATGTCAGAATGGTGGAACAAAGTTAAAAAGCCGATAATTGTGTTAGGGATAGTAGGAATTCTGCTAGCCCTTTTTCTCATGCCAGCACTTGCTAGAGCTTCATATGAAGCGTCATTAGGCGAGGCTAGTGTTTTGGGCGATGTTAGCACAATTGATGCTTTACCTATGGTTATAAAAGATGTTTTTGGAAATCTTAAAGTTGCATTTACTTTGAATTTGGCTGGATATTTGAATATATTGAAAGTCTTTGCTTTAATATATTTTGCGTTTATGTGTTATATCATCTATACACTTAGTAATAAAAAAGAATATGAGAATGTCGAGCATGGTTCAGCAGATTGGTGCAAATCTAGCGAAGCTTATTCGATTTTAAGCCCAAAGCAAGGTATGATTTTGGCGGATAAATATTATTTTCCAGTTATTCCTGAAGCTCCAACGGGTAAGAATGGTAACATTCTTGTAATTGGTGGATCTGGTGCTGGTAAATCTGCTTCTTTCGTTATTCCAAATGCGCTTCAGCTGTTGGGGTCTTATGTTTTTACAGATCCTAAAGGTGAGCTTTATGACCGTACGGCTGGATTTTATAAAAAACAAGGTTATGATGTACATGTTATTAACCTAGTTGATCCAAAGTGTAGCGATGGATACAATCCACTTTCACATATAAGACCTTCTCACGAGGCTCTTGATGTTGATACAATTGCGAAAATTATTTCTAATAAAGATGGCGGAGATAAGAAGTCGAGCGATCCTTTCTGGGATCAAACTTCAGAGGCACTTTTGAAGGCCGTTCTTTATTATATTTTATATAACAGACCTAAAGAAGAACATTCACTTGCAAGTTGTCTTGCACTTGTAAGACTTGGAGGAGAGAACGATGGTGATGATTTAAGAAATTTATTTATGGATCTTCCATTTGACAATCCAGCAAGAAAATGTTTTGAAACAATTCGTTTAGGTTCAGACAAAACATTTGCAAACATTTTGATTTCACTTGCTGCAAAGCTTGAAGCATTTGATTCACCGGATATTGCGGCTATGACTTCAACAAATACAATTGAATTTTCAGATTTAGTAGATAGAAAATCAGTTTTATATTTTATAACACCTGCGACAAATGATACGTACAACTTTATCATGAATGTGTTCTTTTCGCAGATGCTAGACAGATTGTATGATTATGCAGATACGAATGGTGGTAAGCTTCCAACACCACTTTTCTTAATACTTGACGAGTTTGCTAACATCGGAAGAATTCCAAGATTTGAACAAATTTTAAGTACTTGTAGATCATACAGAATTAACATTAGTATTATCTTACAAAGTATTGATCAGCTTATCGCAATTTATGATGAAAAAGTTACTGAAAATATTATGGCTAACTGTAGTACTCACTTGTTCTTAGGAAGTAATGCTCAAAAAACACTTGAAACGTTCTCAAAACAACTTGGAGAGAAAACAATTACACGTGATAATGTTTCAAAAAGTACGGATAAGGATTCTGCTTTTAGTGGACGTAGTTATTCGGATCAGATTATGGCAAGAGCGCTTATGACACCTGATGAACTTAGAAGAATGGATAGTAATACATGTATAATTTTGCTTCAAGCTATGAAGCCAATTAAAGCGCAAAAATATTTCTATTTTAAGATGCATCCATTATGGCCTGAAGCAGCAAAAGTTCAAGCGAATCATAGAGATATTGGTGCACCACAAAGAGGAGTATATAAAATTACAAATCCATACGAATTACAAAAACTTGATGATATATTTGCACCTTCACCATCGAAGACAAATAATACAATTGGTGGCAATCCTTTTGCTGCACCTACTTCAAAGGCTAACAATTCATTTAATGAATTTGATATTGATACATCAAATTTAGTAAAAGCCAAAAATGAAGTTCCGTCTTCAAATTCATCAAGTTCTTTCAATTTGGACAGCAAAGGTTCTGGTACTTCAGGCACAAAGACAAATCCAGACGCAATCATAAGTGGACCAAATTCTTCAGAAACTTACGATTTACAAGCTGAACTTGAAAAAAAATTTGATGAATTATTTGGAGCACCAACAACAAGAAAACCAGTAGTAAACTAAATAAGAAATTTTATGGACAAGAGAACATTTCTCCTGTCCATTTTTTTGCATGGAGCAAACTTTTTTATCAAAAAGGGGCGTCCCTCTTGATAGAAATTTTCCCTTGTAGGTTGTTAGGATATAATGTTATAATTGTTGTGTGGCATTTTTGATGCCATTTTTTTAACAATGATTAGATTAAAAATAAATTTTTGCATAAGGAAAGGAGAGTATGATTTTATCATACAATGATGAGATGAAATTTGTTCATATAGCGGATTTGCACTTAGATACGCCACTTCTTGCGCTAAAGAATAATCGTGAGCTTATTAAATTAAGAAGAAGTGAGCACAAACAAATTTTTAAAGATGTGATTAAGTTTGTTAAGAGCGAAAAAGCAGAGATACTTTTTATTTCTGGTGATTTGTTTGAACATAAATTTGTTGAGAAGAGTACGATTGAGTTTATTATAAGTTCGCTTGAGCTTATTCCGGAGACGAAGGTTTTTATTACGCCGGGTAACCATGATCCGTATATAAAAAATTCACCGTATGATTCGTTTGTATGGCCGGAGAATGTGAAGATTTTTGGTGAGAAGATTGAGAAGGTTTCGGTCGGCGATGTTGATGTGTATGGGTTTGGATTTGAGAGTTTTGAGGTGCATGAAAATGAGCTTAAGGATTTTAAGGTGGATGATGCGAACAAGACAAATGTGCTAATTACTCATGGAACTCTTTCGGGAAATAGTAAGAAGTATAATGATATTAATCCGAAGTTTTTGACGCAGTTTGATTATGTTGCGCTTGGACATATTCATTTGCCGAAGATTGATAATAATATTGTGTATCCGGGAGCGCTTGTGGCGTGTGGATTTGATGAATGTGGCGAGCATGGATTAGTTCATGGTGAATTTTCGAATAAAAATGTTTCCTATGAGTTTAAAAATATGGAGTATCGTCATTTTGTGGATTTAGAGGTTGATATTTCTGATGTTAAGATTCCTAGTGATGTTTTGGATAAGCTTTCTTTTGAAGATGATATTTATCGTATTACTTTTGTTGGTGCGAGAAATATTGAGATTAAAGAGCTTGAGGATGCAATTAAGGGTACTACTTTAAGTATTGCCGAGTTTAAGGATGAAACGCGTCTTCCTTATGATTTGGAGGAGATTGCGAAGCAGCAGACGCTTAAAGGAATTTTTACTCGTAAGATGCTTGAAGGACTTAAGAATAATCCGAACCAAAAAGAAGAGATTATGAAAGCTATTGAGATTACATATGCAGCGTTTTAATTTTTGTGGAAAGGAGATTTTATGAAGATTAATAGAATCCAAATTAATGGATTTGGAAATATTGCAAATAAGAGTTTAGATTTTTCGGATGGCATTAATCTTATTCATGGCAGCAACGAGTCGGGAAAGTCGACGATGGTGCATTTTGTTAAGGCAATGTTTTATGGCGTTAATAGGAATAAGGCGGGCAATGCTTTTTCGGAGCTTGAAAGGTTTAGGCCTTGGAACGATAATGATTTTAGCGGTAAGATTGAGTATGTTCATGATGATAAAAAGTTTTTGGCGTATCGTGATTTTAATCGCAATAATTCCAAGGTTTTTGATGAGGAAGGTAACGAGATTACAGCTCTTTTCAATAAAGATAAGTCTCGTGGTGTCGAGCTTGGTTTTACGCATCTTGGCGTTGATGAAGATACGTTTTTTAATTCTGTTTTTATTTCGCAGGGCAATTCGTATGTTGCTACAAATGAGCGCAATAGCGTGATTCAAAAGATTACGAATATTATTCAAAGTGGTGACGAATCGGTTTCATACGATAAAGCAAAGCAGAAGCTTCACAAGTTTTTGCTTGATGAGGTTGGTACGGATCGAACACACAACAAGCCGATTAATACGGTTACGCGTGAGATTGAGACGGTTGAAAAAATGCGTGATGGTCTTATTTCTAATAAAACGAAAAAAGAGGATATTGTTATTAGAAAGCAAGTTATTGAGGAAAAACTCGATAATTTGAGAAAAGAAAAAGAGAATGTTAAGCAAGTTTTTGAGATTAAAGATCGCTATGCGAAGCTGGTTGCGGAGCGAGAGAAAGAGCATGAGATTTCTCTTAAGTTGTATGAAAAAGAGAAGGAAGAAAAGCTTGTTGTTAGAAAAAAAGCGAAGTATTCGCTTATTATTCTTGTTACAGCTGTTATGGCAATTATTGCTGCTATTTTGATTTTCTTTAAATTGTATGCGTTTGCTGTGCTTCCTGCGATTGGAATTGTTGCGGCCACAATTTGCGTTAACAAATTTTTCTCGATGGATGTTAAGGTCAATTTACCTCAAGATTTGGATGTTACTAAGGAAAATCTTAAGCGCAAAGAGAAGAAAGAGCTTGCACTTCTTAATGCAGCGGGGATAAGTGAAAAACTTACTGAGAAAAAGCTTTCTGATGTGAAGAATTTGATTACTGAAATTGATAAAAATATTAATGAATTGACTTTGGAAAATCATAAGCTTGATATTGAGAATGAAGCAATTAGTGAGCATATGGGTCGTCTTAATGATGTTGAAGAGCAACTTTCTGATTTATACGAGAAGGAAGAAAATCTTAGAAAGCTTGAGTTTTCTATTAAGCTTGCTTCTGAGACGCTTGATGAGGCTTATGAGGAACTTAAATCCGATATTGTTCCGCATATTGAAGAAAGCATTAAGTCTAATATAGCACTTACAACTAACGGAAATTATTTGAATACGATTTATAATGACAGAATTGGTCTGTTGGTTGAAAATCCAGTTGGTGAGACTATCACGGTTGATAAACTTAGCATGGGTACAATTGATCAAATGTATTTAGGTTTTCGTTTTGCAATTGCGGAGAAAATCAGCAATGCACCTATTTTTTTGGATGAAGTTTTTGCTTATTACGATGATGAGCGTTTAGAAAATGTTTTGAATGTGCTTGCGCAAATGTCTAAGAAAACTCAGATTTTTATCATGACATGCAGCGACAGAGAAAAAAGAATTTTTGAAAAAATGAAAATTAAATATAATGAAATTGAATTTTAATTGGTGGTAGTGTTATTATAGTGATAGAGGGGGAGTACGTATGAAAAAGAAAAATTATTCAGTACTTATTGCAATCGCACTTATCGCAATTTTGGTCGTAGCTATGATATGCATGGCTGTGTCTAAAAATAATGATGATGTGACAAATCCAAATGAGAATATAAGTGGAGATGTCATTAATTCAGGAGAACAAATTCCTGAAAATCCGGAATCATCTGTTACACCTGCAGTTGAGGCTAATGTGGAAAGAGATAGTGAAGGAAGAAAAGTAAATGTTAGTGAAAATATTAACAAAGAGAAAATGACATTTGAGCACCTTGATTTAACTGATATTTCAATTAGTTATTTAGAGGGAGAAAGTACATTTTTAGCAAATGTTAAAAATAATTCAGAAATTGATTATCCAGAAGGAATTTATTTAACAATTAAATTTTTAAATGAAAACGGTGGAGTAATTTCTGAGATTCCTTTACTTACAAGTTCTGTAAAGGCAAATGGTGAAACTAACATAAGAGCAAAAGCTTCAGTTGACTTTAGTAATGCTAGCACAATAGAAGTTGATATTTTAGAAAAATAATAATTCAAAAAAGGACAAAAGCCCCGTCCCTTTGTCCTTTTTAATAAAAGAGACACAGCTGTTTGAAGCTGTGTCTCTTTTGGCGTTATTATGCACGAAGGCTAGAAAAGTTCTTAGCCTTCTTGAGGTTCGGGAGAGAGTTCTTGAAAGAGGTTTGAATTTTCTTTGCATAGAACTCTTTTGCTCGTTCAGGTGTGTCAAGCTTGTCTCGATTGGAATCGAGGATTCTTGCAAGTTTGGGATCGAGTTCAAAATTATCCTCGAACGTCATCGTAGCCAACCACTTGGCAAGCATGTCACGTTTTTCCTTCAGATTGTTGACGCGTTCGTCGGTTGATTCGATTTCGATGCCGTCGAAAAGAGTGACTTTGCGGCGAGTGTATTCGTTTCGCTCATAGTCATACTCCTTACGCTGCTCGATGCTAATCAGGTGAGGTGCAACCTCTTTAAGAATGGCTGCGTCCACCATGATTGCGGAGGAAAACAGGTAAAGCGTTTGCTGACCATTGTCGCCCTTATACTTCAGCGAAATGTTTCTGGGCAAACCAAGCATGTATTTGCTGGGCAGGGTAGTCGAGAACAGGTTGAGCTTGCGCTTAGAGGGATCGTTAGGATTAGAATACCATCCATTAGATTCCCTGATGTACAAGAATTCAACCAGACCGGCAGCACAGGCCTTCAGAATATCATTGCGGTTGCCGCTGGAGTAAACCACATCGCCATAGATATTCTCAAGAATATCATAAAGCTTAGAGCGAAGCTCGAGAACACGGAAGTAATTGCGTTCGATAACCCCATCGAAGGGATCAGAACTGGAATTAATTCGTTGCTTAACGAAGTTGAAGCAATCGAGTTCAGCAAGCAGGTCGCTTCTGATTTCCTTGGAGAATCGATTGTACGAAACGTTGGATTTCTTGATACCACCGAATTCCGAGAGCGCAGCTATGGTTACCACATCGGACAAGACACCCAGCTTGTGGGCTTCAACAATCATTCGAGCATAGCGTACCGAAAGAGGCAGCTGTGCCATGATGAGACCGATTTTGGTGACTTGATTGTTGTTATCAAAAGCGCCGAGGGTACGAAGCGTCTGCTGGGATGCCAGAATTTTCTCAAAAGGCGGCTGATGGAAGAACTTTACGTTAGTTGCATCCACACCAATCGAGGCCAGTTTGAGAACAATCTGGTTGATACTGCCAGTGTAGATATCCGGAGTGGGGAATTCATCCAAATGCACCAGGCGAATATCGTTGCACCAAACGTAGATACCGGGTTTAGTACGACCGGCTCGGCCTTTTCGCTGGATGTAGTCAGACCGGCTAATCTTACCGATAGTAAGAGTATCGAGACCTTCTACGTTTTCCATGTGGCGTTCAAGGCCACTGTCCACAACAGCATCAATATCAGGGATAGTGATACTGGTCTGGGCAATGTTGGTGGCAAGGATTACCTTGGGTTTGCTTGCAGGCTTGAAAACGATTTGCTGCTCGGAAAGCGGCAAATCACCGTGGAGGCGAAGCATTTCGGCATCGAGCCCCATTTTTTCAAGCGCGTTGATATTCTTTTCAATCTCGCGCTTTCCAGGAACAAACGCCAAAACGTTATGCCCCTTGCTGGCGAGTTCGTAGATGGAATCAACGAAATCATCGCTACGACGCTCGATTTCTTTGACATGAAACTGCTTGCCGGGGATTTTGAGTACTGGGGCATTATTGAAAAACTTCGAGGTCGCGTCGACGTCCATGGTTGCGGACATCAAAATGACCTTGGTTTTCCAACCAGCCCGAATTTTCTGATGAATCCAAGCAATGAGCGTTTCGACGTTGATCGTCCACTCCTGTAACTCATCAATGATGAGAACGCCGTTGGCAAGGATGTCGTTGTGATGAAGTTCTCTCATGAGCTCTAACCCCTCAGTAGTGTAGAGGATTCGAGTGTGTTTAGAGAAGTTCTTTTCATATCCGGTTTGGAAACCGACAACATCACCGACTTCAGAGTGCAATTCGTTGGATACACGGTCGCAAAGTGCTGCAGCTGCGGTTCTGGAAGGTACGGTCAAAACGACATTGTTGTAACCAGCTTCCAAAAGGTATTGAGGTACTTGAGTTGATTTGCCTGCGCCAGTTTCCGCAGAAATGATGGAAACCTGGTTTTTGGCAACCATATCCAAAATCTGTTTTTTGTATTTGCTCACAGGGTAACAATTCCGTTCGACTAAAGCGTTTTCCATGTAGATCTCCCTTTCTGTCATTATAGTAATGACGGTAAATTTTTTATGAAACGTCCACCAATATTGTAACATTTTTACAGAATTATGTCAAGTTGACAAATTCTAGATTTTGGTAATTGCAAAGCTATTTTTAATGTAGTAAAATAATTGTATATAGGTGTATTATGATGGGAAGAGGAGTGATATTATGCGTGATTCTAAGGGTATATCAATGATTTCACTTATTGTTACTGTTATATGTACGATTTTACTTGCCGCAATGGCTATTGGGACAGGTTCGAGATATATAAGAGAGAGCAGAAGTAAAGATCGAGCTACTTTTGTATCTGTTATGTCAAATGCGGTAGCAAAAAGACATGCCGATACCGTTTTGAATTCACTTGCATATCCATATCTTGGGTATTATATAAATGATAGTGTAATATTTGAAAAAATATTTGTTCCAAAGGTATCTGAACCAATAAAATATGAAAATGGAATTTGGTATGTTCTAGATACTGCTACAGCAAGAGGATTAGGTGTAAAAGAACCCGAAAAATACATAGAAACAATAGATATAAGTTATCCGGAGCTAGTAAAAGTTGCATTAGTTGATTATGCTACTGGAAATGTATATTTGATAGATGCTTATGCTTCAGAAATGTCTGGATTAGACAGTGTAATTTCTGGACCAGTAATTGGACATGACCATAGATATGTGGATGAGCTAAATTATCCAAACTGTACAGAACCTTTAAAATGTGCTGATTGTGGCTTTATTTTGAAGGAGTCATTAGGACATAAGTATGATGCAGATCAACACCCAGAACCAGCGTCTGGAGATGAAGAAAATGCGCATTATAATAGACAATGTATAGTCTGCGGAATGCAAGGTGGATATGAGCCACACGATTTTGAATATGTACATTTAATTAAAAATGATCTTTGGTATCATAAGTCATATTGTGTAATTTGTGAATATGAAAAGAAATATGGTATAGAAACAGAAGAAAGATGTACAGAGGTAATAAAATTATCAGAATCGGAATCTGAAAGATCTAAGAATCATATTCGTTTTTGTAGAGTTTGCGGATATTCTGTAAGTGAAGGTCATGACATAGGATACAGACGAATTTCAGAAAGTATGCATGAGAAATATTGTTTAAACGAATTATGTGGACATACAATTACAAGAGAATACCATGTTGATGCCAACAATGATAGTAAGTGTGATTTGTGTAATTCGGAGATAGTTTCATACTCTTATCCACAGCTTGGAATTGTAGAAATGGTAAATGCAAATCCAATTAGTGAAGAACAAAAATACATGGCTAAATATGGCGATAATATTTCATTAAAAATAGTAGCTGATAAGGCAATAAGAAAAGAAACATTAGAGGTTATAATTGCAGGACAAAAAGTTCCACAAGATGCGCTAGTTACATCGGATAACAAAACGTGGAATATTACATTCTATTTAAATCCAAATGTTGCAATACCTAACGGTAACATTGCATTTAGAATAACATGTGAGTCATTGTCAGGAGTTGAACTTCCAGCACCAATTACATCTCCATCAGATGGAAAAAGAGTAGTATTTGATGGAACAGCACCGATGATTCAATATATTCAAAAAGTAGATAGAGTTGATGAAAAAGAATAAAAAAAGGACAAGGGGACGGTTCTCTTGTCCTTTTTTATTTAATAGTTATTGCTTCATACGAATATCTTCACCAAAGAATCGACAAATATTAAAGTGGCCAATTAATCTAGATAAGATACGAGAATCATACATTTTACTAAGTTCTTCGAGAGAAAAATTAGTAGAAATTATAGTTTTTGTATTTGGAGTGATAAGTCTTGCGTTAAGAATAGTGAATATTTCTGAAAATTTAGCAGCTGTAAGATTTTCAGTGCCTAAGTCATCAATAATCAAAAGATTAACGTTAAAAAGACTATTATATAAATCATTTGAAGAGCTAGCATTAAATTTATTGTTACTGTATTTATAATTGAAAATGTTATCCAAAAGAAGTGGAGATGTTTGATATAAAACATTGTATCCACTTTTTATTATTTCATTAGCGATACAGCTTGATATATATGTTTTTCCAATTCCAGTAGAACCAGTAAATAATAGATTCTTTTGTTTAGGATTATCAAAATTCTTTATAAAATCCTCTGAAATATTTAATATTTTTTTGACATTCTCTCTTGGTGAAATATCGGATTTATATTTCGTAGGATTAGGAATATCAGAAAATAAATTTAAATCAAGATTTGCAAAGGTTTCTGTTTTTAGACTATGCATATTTGATTTATTATAAGCTTCATTTAAAAGTTCTTGTCTCATACATGAACACATTTCACTCAGACCATCATTTATAACATATCCAGTGTCATTGCATTTATGGCAAGAATATTTTGGAACCAAATTAACATTTAATTCCTTCAAAATATCTTCTTTAACATTTTTAAGCGAAATAATTTTAGATTGTAAATTTTCAATCTCTTTTTGATTTTCAACAGAAGATGGTCTTATTGAAAGTTTTGCTGTTTGAATACCAAGTTTAGTTATTTCTTTATCAATTTCAGAAAGACGAGGAGTAGATTCATATATTGCTTTTTTCTCAGAAAGAAACGCAGCATCTGCTTGGTTACGTCTTATTTCATATTGTCGTTCAATTCGTTTAATTGCTTCTGCGAACATAAAATCCCTCCTAAAAAATAAAATTAATTCATGTAAAATTGACTAAAATCATTAACTTGAGTTGAATCGTTTGTGTTATGAAACTTTTGAATTGATGGTATGCTTGAAATTGTTTGTTGTTTAAAGTCTTTTTGCTTTTGTTTTTGTTCTTTCATAAATGTTGTTATTTCTTCTTCTGTTGAAAGTTTGCGCTCATGCCAATCAGAAATAATTTTATCAATATAATCGAAGCTAGGATTTGTTTTTGAAGTAGTTTTCTTAAGTGCAATCTCTATAACATTCAAAGGATAATTGAAATCCATAACCCATTTGTCTACATAAGCTTCTTCATATTGAGATAATTTTCTTGAAAGTCCCAATTTTTTAGAAACAGTTTTCTTTATATTCATTAAATTTTCAAAGTTTGCATAATATTCATCAAGTTCATTCATGTTTGTTATGTTACTCTTATGCCATCCATCGGCAACTGCAAATAGATAATTTCTATGTAATGCCTGTCTATCAAAGCAGTATTGAAATAGAGCAATAACAACATCTTCATCAAATTTATATTTAGAAAACAGCATATCTATATCAGTATACCAAGTTGGAGACATAACACCTTGGAAAAACATTGCGTTGATTGCACTAACCGCTTGAGTTCTTGCAACATTTTTTGCTGTATTCGCCATAGCATCTTCCAGAGAAGTAGTCATTTTTGGTTTGTATATTTTGTCAACTTCTTGTTGCTTTAGATCTGATAAAATATATGTTTTCTGTCTTTTCATTATTACATTATTTTTTTCCCAATATTTTAAACCCTGTTCAACAGTAGATAGTGGGATTGACAATTTTTTCGATAAATCAAGTGGAGATATTTCACTATTGTATTTACATAAAAATAGACAGTACAAATAAATCTTGACATATTCGCCGTTAGCAGCGCCAAGATGTTCTGTTATAAATACTTCTGGTACATTTAAATCCGAAAAAAGCATTGAAGCTTTTTGTTCAAAGTTCATATGTAATCTCCCCCTATGGTAGTAATATACCTTTTTTAGGGGTGAAAATCAACTTCTTTTTTGATAAGGTAAATAGAAAATTTTCTATTCTTTTAATGATGCGCACTTGGGTGCGGAGTTTTAGGGGATAGTATTTGCCGGACGGCATAGATTCCTTTCTGTAGGGGGATACAGAAAACATTTTAGGAAATTTTTAAAAATTTTTTGGGGGATAATATAAATTTTCTCCGCACCCAACTACACATCATTAAAATAAACTTATTTTTTGTTTTCGTTTACATATTTTTTTGAACAAATATAGTGCTTAAAAATGCATATTAAAAAATGTAATAAAGGTTCTTTATGGATACTAGTATTAGCGAGTAAAAATATTGGTAAAAACCCGAGGATGAAAATGTATATAGATATCATCAGAGGTGCCTCTAATTTTGACAAAAAAAGGGCAAAAATGAACGCAATTATACAAAATGGCAAACATATCTTATATTCAAATACACCTAAAAATTTGGGAGAATAATCGTAATTAAAAGGAAAGATGAATGTACGCATTTTGATATCCTTTCTATCTTGAAATCATTGAACGTATCCCAGTAAGACCTGATTGAAAATTAGTTCCAATTCCTAGACCGCCCCATAAACTCTTTGACAAACTGATTTGACTTCAAAAGGGCTGTTATTGAGCCGACAAGAAGAATCTTGTTAAAGAGGGAATTATTGTTTTCACGAATTAAAGCGTAAGGAATTAAAAGCATTACTGAAATAACAACTTGAAGAATTAGTAGTGAAAGAAGACATTTAAACCAACTTTTGAAAAAACCTTCTGTTGAATTTGTTGATAAACAAAGGATTGCAAAGGGAGATAATAACATCAATACTTCTACTAAAATGTATCTAAACGCAAAACTTATTATCAATGCAAATGACGAGATAGAAAGCATTCCGCTCAAAACACCATCAAGAGAGAAAACATCGTAGGAAACGGAAACAGAATCGTTTAGGAGTGAAATAAGAGTTTCAAAAGATATGTTTTTTCCAAAAACATTTTTCCCTAATTCGCAAAAGAATGAGCTTATAAGGTTTGTAGCTGAAATTAGAAATTTACAAATAGGTAAAGAATAATTCATTGCAATACCTGCAAGAAAAGCTCTCATAAAAAATTTAGAGGGGGATTCTATTTGCGTAGCAGTAAGGTTTGCGATTACTAATCTTGCAGCGTAATAAATTACAAACGCTGTAAATAAGCAATTAGCAAGAAGCAAAACGCCACTAGTAGGTGATGTACTTAAAAGTTTATTCATTTTATCTCCGGTTGAAAAAATATTTTTATCAATAAAAACTAATTCATCTAGCAAAGGGAAAATATTTGAATCTATTGAAGAAAATAGATTTGAACATAAAGTGTTAATTATTTCAACTACTACTGACGCAATGCTTACGCTATTTGAAATTGTTTCGCTCATAATAACTCCTATCCGAATAGCGATTGAAGTGCTGAAATTACTGGGTCTATTAGCAAAATAAATGTGTATGAAAAGATAGTACTTCTAATTAATTTTTTGCCTACAGCTATTTTTTCTTCATCACCAAAACTGAATTTTTTCATGAGTAGTCCACTACCAATAGCTACTGCTGCAGCTGGTGTGGCAATTTTAACAATCCAACTTTGAATTTCTGAGAGGGCATTTGCTATTTTTGAAGTTAAATCATTGCCAGAAAAAAGTCCTGCATATGAAATACTAGTAAAAGATAAAACTAGTAATGTGGTCAATGTTAGTGCTATAAATTTTTTCTTCATAGTTAATCTCCTTGATTTAAATAAAGTGTTTTTGATGCGCTGGCGAAAGTTTCACTACGCATGGTTTTAATATTTCGCGTCCAGTTGTAATAAAGCATATTGCCTCAAATGTCTTTAGTTTCATCGAGAAAGCGTTGATATCATATATGAAGTCATGCTCAATGTGAGTACTGATACTTTCGGAAATATTAGAGTTTTCTGATTTGAAGGTTTTTAAAATATAATTATATTTTGTTTCTTTTGCATTTTCGGATAAACTCCTAGAAAACTTGACTTTATCCTCCTTTCCAAGTTGCTTTTGAGCTTCTTCAATTGTAAATAAATCATCAGTTCGAAACCAAATTTTATTCACGAGACTTTGTATAATTACTTTTGCGGCAGCCTGTTCTTTAACTGCGTTTAAAAGAGAAGTATAACTTTGTGTTGAAACCACATTTATACATTTGGCCTCTCTGCTTTCTGAAAAAAAGTTGGCATCATTTTCTGTGACGTATTCAGAATATTCGTCGCATACAAAAGCAACTGGAGAAATATTTGTTTTTTTAGCTAATCTCATTAGTACTTCTGATTGAAAATCAAGTTTTAAATAAGCTGCAATTATCTTTGAAAGATTTCTGTATTCGGAAACATTCATATTTAAAACTACAATATTATTTCTTAGGTTCTCAAAACCGCTAAAAGTAACATTCTCTTTGTTTGGACAGAATGTTCGTTTGACATCTAAGTCATTAATAAAAATTTGTGTTATTCGGGAAATTTCAGATTGAATTATAGATAAAACCTTTGAATCTAAAGTTTGAAACTCGGATTGGAAGAAATCTAAGCAAGTACTAAGTTCATAAACTTGAGAATAATTTAATTTGTTTGATAAAAATAGATCTTTCACAAATTCAATTTTTTCAGATAAATATTTTTTGTTATAAATTAATTTGTGAAGTTCAACAAAAGTAACATATCCGTCGTTATAAATGCGGCATAGTTTTATACATTCTGTAAGATATAGTTCAACTTTATCAAGCCAGTATGTATCGGTAGCGTTTGTGTTTGAGAATAAAGAAAGAATAGTTCTAAGTCGATTAGCAATTATAGATGGTTTTAAATTAGGTTTGTCTAAAGGGTTGTAAGTTTCAGATCCGATTTAATTCAATAACTGTAACTTTTCGATTATATCTCTTTGCAATTTCTTTTACTTTCAGATGAAAATTGCCTTTTACATCAAGAATGAGCATACCAATATTTTGAGATATTAACTGCTCAACGAAGGGATACATAGCAGAAGATGTTTTACCAGTACCAATGGTTCCGGTAATCAAAACATTTTGGTATAATCCTTTTTCTGGAATTGTAATTTGCTCGCCGTTTTCTTCGTTTATTCCGACAAATAGAGAAAGTTCATTTTCAACTTGTTTACTATTGTTAATAGTGTTTAATTGTGTGGAAATATCGGTATTTTCTAAAGGAAATTTTTTAAACAAATTGTATAGAATTGCGCTCCAGGAAAAGGAAACTGCAAGAATGTAAAAGATTTTAAGATTATTCCAAAGCCACGTTTCAATAGTGTATTCTTTTTCAAAAATATTGTAAGTGAAAATTTGTGTTTTGAATAATGGATTAAAAATGATTAGATTAAAAACGATTATGATTAACACACTTGTTGAAATATGAAGGAAATTAGTGTATAATGACCTTGTTTTTGAGATAAAAATCAACTCCTATCAGATGAAAGTTTTGATTTACTTAAATCTAGTTTAGAACCTTGTTTTTCATGGAATACATTTATTTCTAAGAATGAAGATACAATATAAACTAATACTAATGAGTGAATTAAAAAAGAATAAAAGTAAATAGTGAATAACTTGTCATCTGGTAAGAAATAAAAAATTATCGAAATAAAAAATAAGATAGAAACTAACTTGATGTAAAATGTTGAAACTTTCAAGATGATCACCACCTTTAGTTGGGATTATATCATCAGATTTTTTTCTGTCTAGATTTTTTTCAAAAATCGTAAAAAAAGTAGTCGACTAAATTCGACAGAAAGGAGCGCAAAGTCATGGTAACAAAGGAAATGTTAATAGGAGAAATCATTCAAATGAATGAAAAATATCCAGAAATTCTTCTTGCTGCAGGTATGCATTGTTTAGGTTGTCCAGCATCAGCTGGTGAAACTCTTGAAGAAGCATGTGCAGTTCACGGAATTGATGTAGAAGAGTTAGTTGCTAAACTAAATGCAGCTGAATAATTTTTTCGGGACAAAGGGACGGTTCTTTTCGGGACAAGGGGACGGGGCTTTTGTCCTTTTTTATTAGTTAATATTTACAAATTATTTTCTCACAAAAAAAGGACAAAAGCCCCGTCCCTTTGTCCCGAAAAGAACCGTACTCTTGTCCCAATTTTCAAAAATGACCAACTGGTCAAGCTCGTTGACTTTTTTTGCCACATAGTATATAGTTATATAAATTCTAATATCTAGTTCATTAAACTAGATGGGTGAATAAATATTAATTTTCATGGAGGAAAATATGTCTAAAAAAACGTATTTTGAAGCTACTGAGTTCAATAACATAAAAGAAATTTTATATGATGCGGTAAAAAAATTTCCAGAAAAAGTAGTTTATCTTATAAAAAATGCAGAAGAAAAAAATCCAGAAAAAAAATATAAAAAGATAACTTATAAGAAATTGCTAAGTATGGTTAATAGTTTTGGTACGGCCTTGTTTAAGCTTGGTTATAAAGGAAAGAGAATTGCTATTTTCGGAAAGAATAGATATGAATGGGCACTTACTCATTTTACAAATTTGTGTGGTGGTATTGTTTCCGTTCCTCTTGATAAAGATTTGCAATATGATGAATTTGAGCAATCTGTTAAGAGAGCTAAGGTTGATGCTATTGTTTTTGATCCTAAGCAAACGGAAAAAATAGAAGAGTTCAAAAAGAAAAATCCAGAAGTTGTCAAAGAGTTTATTTGTATGGATAAGATTGATGGTTATACATGTATAAACGACTTAATTTCTAAGGGTGATAAGCTTTTAAAGAAGGGAAATAAAGAGTATGTTGACTTTGAAGTAGATAGTGATGCAATGAATATTTTGCTATTTACTTCTGGTACGAGTGCACAATCGAAGGCGGTTATGCTTTCTCAAAGAAATATTGCTTCTAATATTTATGCAATGCAACTTGTTGAGCCGATTTTCCCTGATAACGTTACTATAGCTTTTTTGCCATTCCATCATATTTTTGGTTCGACGTGCATGGCTATGATGATGGCTTGTGGCGTTACCACGACATTTCCTGATGGTATTAGATATATCGCGCAAAATCTTAGAGAGTATAGGGTTTCAATGTTTGTAGGTGTTCCGGTTTTAGTTGAAGCTATTTACAAGAATATTAAGAAAGAAGTTAAGAAGCAAGGAAAAGAAAAGCTTGTTGCGACTGGTAGAAAAATTTCAGGTATACTTTTGAAATTGAAGATTGATGTTAGAAGAAAAATCTTTAAAGACATACATTCTCAGCTTGGTGGCGAGCTTAAGTATATTATTTCTGGTGGTGCTCCGCTTGATAAAGAAGTTGCAGAATATTTTAATTCGATTGGTATCAGAATTATTCAAGGATATGGTTTAACTGAGACGGCACCGGTTATTGCAGCTGAAGATTATAAGCTTATTAAGCCGGGATCAGTTGGAAGAGCGATGACGAATGTGCAAATTGAAATTGCTGATAAAGATGAAAATGGTATAGGTGAAGTAATTGCGAAGGGTCCAAATGTTATGCTTGGATATTATGAAGATGAAGAGAGAACTAATGAAGTTATTGTTGATGGCTGGTTCCACACTGGTGATTTAGGGTATTTCGATAAAGATGGTCATTTGTTTTTAACAGGTCGTAAGAAAGATATGATTGTTTTGAAAAATGGCAAAAAGATTTTCCCTGAAGAAATTGAAGCGATTGTGAATAGATTGGATTTTGTTGAAGAATCAATGGTTTTTGGATTGCCAAAAGATGATGGAGATTATAAATTGACAGTTAAAATTGTTTATAATAAAGAAGCTGCCGAGAAAGAGTATCCTGGAAAGTCTTTTGATGAATTCCAAGAAATTGTATGGGAAAAAATTAAAGAAATTAATAAGTCATTCCCAACTTATAAATACATAAAACACTTGATCTTGACAGATGAAGAATTGATAAAAACTACTACTAAAAAGATAAAAAGACAAGAAGAAATGAAAAAAATTTTAGCAGAGGGATAGTTTATGGATAACAAAAAAGTTTTGCTTGGAATGAGTGGGGGCGTGGATAGTGCCGTCTCTGCGATACTTCTAAAAGAACAGGGATATGAGGTTGTTGGAGTTACATTAGAGCTTTATGAAAATAAAGCTCTTCCTTTGCGTGGAGAGGAATTTTATTCTAAAGGTTCTCCTGCCGCAGATGCTAAAAAAGTTTGTGATTTTTTGGGTATCGAACATCATGTGATGTCTTTTAAAGAAGCGTTTAAAAAGCATGTTATTGATAATTTTATTTGTGAATATAAAAATTGCAGGACTCCTAATCCATGCATTCAGTGCAATAAGTTTTTAAAGTTTGGTGTGATGTACGAAAAGGCTAAAGAGCTTGGATGTGAATATATTGCGACAGGCCATTATGCTAAAACGGAGTATAGCGATAAATATGGTTGTACTGTTTTGACAAAGTCAAATGCTGGTAAGAAGGATCAAAGTTATGTTTTGTATAATTTGCCAAAAGACATGGTAGATAAGGTTCTTTTTCCGCTTGGTGAATTTCAGGATAAATCGGAAATTAGAGCGATTGCAGAAAAATATAATTTGCCTGTTGCAAAAAAGCCTGATAGCGAAGACATTTGTTTTATTCCAGATGGAGATTATAAAAAATTCCTAGAAGAAAATTCTGATATTAAAAGTAAGGAAGGGAATATAGTAGATAAAACAGGAAAGGTTTTGGGCAAGCATTCGGGACTTTACAAACATACGATAGGGCAACGAAAAGGGCTTGGAATTTCGAATCCGGTTCCACTTTTTGTTGTTGGATTTGATGTTATCAAAAATGAGCTTATTGTTGGTGAAGAGGCGGAACTTTACACAAAGGAATTTGAAGTAGAAAATTATAATTTGATTTTGATTGATGAAACCGATTTAGAAAAAGGTGTTGATTGTGAGATTAAAATTAGGTATGCAGCGCAACCTGCAAACGGTAAAATTTTAAAAATAGATTCAAAAATTAAAGTTGTTTTTGATGAACCTCAAAAATCTGTAACACCAGGGCAGTCTGCGGTTTTCTATGACGGAGAAATATTAATTGGTGGAGGAATAATAAAATAAATAGGGACCATCAAGAGGGACGCCCCTTTTTGTGAAAATTTTTCACAAAAAGGGGCGTCCCTCTTTCCAATCATTCCTTTCAATGTTGCAGTTTTGATTGTCTTGAATTAACGACTTGCGAAGTTCATGATGTTGAAATAATCATTCATACTGATAAACTTTTGGTAATAAAGATTTTCAGTAGAAAGACAGATATCAAACTGTCGATCAATTGATGCGTTTACTGCATTTACCGCATTTTGTAAGGTGTAGAGGGAATCTCCTGCGAACTCGTTATGATTAAAGTAGGCGAGTGTGATGTGCGGAGTCAAAGGATATGGCAGCGAATGAACACTTTCAATTAGCGAATAAAGATACATCAAGTTGCGATAATCTTTATCGGTTTTTGGCAGTAAGCCGAGAACCAGACTCGTGTTTACCATGTTGAATACGAATGTGGGTGTCATTGTAATCGTTTGTGGCTGAATGTTAGCTTGACGTATTACTTCAGAGAGTAAAATTTCAGTATCGAACATTTTTTGTAAAAAGGATGCATCACAATTGTTACTCGCATTTAAGTCGTGGAGCGTCATGTGAAGAGTTTGTTCATTGAGTTGTTCTGCGAGGCATTCAGGTGCGGCAAGGTAGAGAGGTGCAATGAAATGTTCTTTGATGAAGTGCTTTTGTTCATCGTCAAGATTGAATACAACTGTATCACCAAAGAAGTTTCTAAATGTACTCGTTTCGTCAACTTTGCTTCTTACCGAATCGCTGGGAAAAAACTTGTCGACTCCAAAGTGAAACTCAGGTTTCTGAAACGAAAAAATACGTTTCAGAAAGTCAGGGTAACTCTCGTGAGGTTGAAATTTCATAGAATTCCAAAATGAGAAGACAGTTTCACGGTTCATATTCATCCTTCCTTTCATAGTGGGAAAGTTATACAGCACTAGGAAACGAGGCAATTATATATAGGCATAATTTATTTGTCAATGTTTTTGGCGTAAACTACTAAATAGACTTGAGGGGGTCCATTCATATTTTTATGCATTTACAATTATGTTAACTCGTGATATAATATAGTCAGACATTGTGTCTTATACATGTCCTTCGGTGAAAGCAACAAGATACGGCAACATCAACAGTTTGAGGAGGAATATATATGTCACAGAAGGGGTATTCGATTGAGAAGGTTGCCAAGAAGATGGCGAAGTGGTGGACCATTGTCCTGTTCGCTGAAAAGCGATATTCGGATTTTGGCACATTTTGCGACAGTCCCGACAACCTATTTCCGCGTCAGAAGTGCACAGAAGAGGAAAAAGAAGCGTTCCGAAACGAATTGGAACGCCGGATTATCGAGGAATACAACTCGATGTGTTCTAAGGGGCAGTACGAGTTTGTGTTAGAAACCGATTACCATCCGAATCGTTTTCTGTGCGAATGCTTGCAGAAGGTTGGCGCATATGACTCTCGTGCCTATTACTTCCCCACAAAGGCGGTAATGTATTTTACGAAGGGGAAGGTCCGCTACGCCGGTTGCAAGTTCGCTTCCACTTGGCACGAACAAAAAATCGATTAATTTTGATTTCTCTACACCAATCAAGGTGTAGAGTTTTTTCTTTTTAAATATAAAAACGTATTATTGTTGTTTTTCTTTTTTACTAATCGCTTTTTTATAATAAACTATAAGATTTTCTCTTTTTTTTTCAATCAAACTTTTTTTATAAATTATCTCTTTTTCTAGATTTATACTTTTTTCAATATAATAATTTCTTACTTTTTCATACTCTTCTTTACTCATGTTTTCTTCTTTTAATGTACCATTTTCAAAATTATTTACTAATTCCTGTATTGTTATGACTTCATTCACATAAACATTTTCTACATCGTTAACAATTTTCTCTTCAGTAAATTCTTTTTTTGAAAAAAACTTTTTTAGGTTATTCAATAATCTTTTTAAAAAATTATCTTCATAATTTGTTAGTTTATTGTTCACCGAAATCATCATCTCCAATATTGGTTTTTGCATCTTTATCCAAGTCTTTAATTGCTTGTCTTACTTGCGATTCTTTACTTGTTAATTCGCTAATTTCTGCATTTAGAGTTTCAAGTTCCTCTTCTTGGCTTCTAACTTTACTTCTCAATTCTTGCAAAGTTTGAGAGTCTTTTTCTTTTTTTGGTTCATGTATTATTTCTAAATCTCCATTAAAAATAGTTGCATTTGGAAATAATCTTGAAAGTTCTTCGATATAATCCTTATCATAAGTCATATTTCGGGTACATATACCATTTATTAATGCAGACGGAATTCCACCAGGAATTGCAGACCAATCACACTGTGGTATCATACCTTTTATATGAAAAGTTTTACTAGCGGGAGAAAAAGGTTCGATTATTTGATCAAACATTTCTATTTCTTCTTTTGAATAGACTTCAAAAAGCTTTTCAGGAGATTGTGCTTTTATTTTTTCGTATTCAAAATAATCTAAATGTAATAATTGTTGCATAATTGGATTGGTGTCATCAAAGAATAAGGTAATAGAGTCTTTGCCAGCTTTTAGTGTTCGCATATTAAGTGTTTTAGCTATAGATTGTAGTTTCTCATTAGAATTAATTTCTGAATGTATCCTATCAACGAAACAACAAAAGACACCTTCTTTTTCGCTTTCAACTTTTCCAAACCATTCACTAGCTAAAATTCCATATTGAGACATTGTTCTCAAACACTCTATAGAATTAGAGCAACTGTGATTAACCATTCCTTGAGATATTTCTACTTTTCCATCTTGTTTAGGAAAAGGTTTCACTGTCATTTTAGTGCTATCTTCTTGAAATTTTAAATACATTTGTTCAAGTTTTTTTACGAGTTCTTGTCGTGTATCTTTAAAAAACGGATACTCAGATAATAGTTTGTATTCAACATCAAATTCGCCTAAATTTGCACCTTTTATTTTCATTAGACTTTACACCTCACTATTTGCTAATTATTCACAATATATCAAAAATCTGTTTTTTACAATAAATTTTGAGTTTGTTCAAAAATTGTAATTTATTTTTTTATTATTTTTTTACACCAAGTTTTCTTATGACATTTTGGGCACTTTAAGTAACGAGTAGTTCCCATATGCATTGCCCACAATGCTTCTGAATAAGTAGGAACAATTTCGTAACCACAACTCTTGCACTTGTAAGCTCCTACACTTACTTCAAGCTTTAGTGCATAAAAACAAGGTATTAAAAATAATATACAAATCAAAAGAATTGTGACAATTTGCAAAATACCTTCGGGTATCAACAATGCAGAAATGAAAATACCCGCAAATAGGGCTGTCATGCTTACTAACAAAATTACCCACATAGAAGTCCATATTATTTTATTTTTTTGTTCTACTTCTTTCGTCATGTCAAGCAAAAGTTGTTTTTGCTTTTCGTTTTTATTTTCCATACTAATCATCTCCCCACTTAATAGTTCGTTTACACTTATTTTAAGTTCATTGCATAAATCAAGCATTATTGACGAATCAGGCATTCCTTTTCCATTTTCCCATTTAGATATAGCTCTATCTGTAATGTTTAATTTTTCTGCAAGTTGACTTTGTGTTAAGTTATTCTTTTTTCTGCATTCGGCTATAAATTTTCCAATTTTAATCTGATCCATACTTGCTTACCTCCTTTAGGTTAAGTGTAAATTATTATTATGAAAAAATACATATACTAATCGTTGAGTGGGGTTGTTTCTTGTATCAACGATTAGATGAGTAATCATAATTTACCCTACAAACTACGATTTTTAAACATTATATCATAAACAATTTGTACTTTCATTATTTTTCACACAGAAGACTTTCAAACTACTGGAAGTGGAGTTGGTGGGAATAGGTGAGAATTTATTGACTTTTAGCATAAAATAGACTAAAATAAAAATAGATAAAGGAAATCCGCATAAGCGGTTGCCCTAGAATGATTTTATAAAAATAATCACTTGTCGGCTAAACAGAG
Source organism: Clostridia bacterium (assembly GCA_017462965.1). Lineage (GTDB taxonomy): Bacteria > Bacillota > Clostridia > TANB77 > UBA1234 > UBA1234. The sequence continues at coordinate 42,806 of JAFTQC010000064.1, forward strand.
TGATTATTTTTTTTGTCTAAAAAGTACCCTTTTTAAGACAATTGCTATAAATATAACTATCAACATATCTAGTATGTAATCGTTTTTTATCATAGCAACCATCTCCTTTCATTTCGGAGGATTTCCATTATGAAA
>JAFTQC010000065.1 GCA_017462965.1 Clostridia bacterium
CGGTAGAGTCTGGAGGAAAAGATTTTATTGAAGCAATCATTAATCCAGATTATAGTATTAACAGAGATAATGGAAATTTTGTATATATACAAGCCTATGACAGATAAATTGTGAAGAGGTGCTAAGATGACTTTACAACAAATAAAATACATAGTAACGGTGGCAGAAACAGGGAATATTACGGAGGCGGCAAAAAGACTGTTTATATCACAGCCGAGTCTTACAAATGCTGTTCGAGAACTGGAAAACGAAATGCAGGTAACAATATTCAACAGGACCAATAAAGGCGTTGTTGTGACGAATGAGGGCGATGTCTTTCTTTCCTATGCAAGACAGATACTGGAGCAGGTAGGTTTGTTGGAAGAGAAGTATTTGAATGTAAAAGAGAGGCGTCCGAGATTTTCAGTGTCCTGTCAACATTACTCTTTTGCTGTAAACGCTTTTGTAGATGTCATTAAAATGTTTGATGCAGATCAGTATGATTTTACATTAAGAGAGACTCAGACGTATGAAATTATCGAGGATGTGAGTAAACTTAGAAGTGAGATAGGTATATTGTATGTTTCTTCAAAAAACGAAGAGATTATAGGCAAACTGTTAAAGCAAAATGACTTGGAATTTCAAGAACTTTTTGTAGCTAAACCTCATGTATTTATTTATTCAAAGCATCCGTTAGCAGAAAGAGAGAGTATTGCGTTAGAAGAACTGGAAGAATATCCGTACCTTTCTTTTGAACAGGGGGAGTATAATTCTTTTTATTTTTCAGAAGAAATATTAAGTACTTTGGACCGAAAGAAGAATGTCAAAGTCCGGGATCGAGCTACACTGTTTAATTTGGTGATTGGGTTAAATGGTTATACGGTTAGTTCGGGTGTTATTAGTAGAGAACTGAATGGAGAAAATATTATTGCAAAGCCGTTGCTCGTAGATGAATATATGCGAATAGGTATTATTAGACAAAAAAATATGCCATTAAGCAGATATGGAGTATTATATATTGAGGCATTGCAAAAATATATTAAGCAGTAGAAAATGTAAAATAAATGGAAAACGATGCAAAGAGAAAAAAGAAAAATAAATGTTTTTCAATGCGTAAACATTATGATTTTGATAAATTTTGGAAACCCGGAATGCCGGTAACGGAAGCAGATAAAAAAATGCTGGAAGAGGTTATAGAGGTCTATCACAGACAAGGCTATGTACCTACTATGAAAGAAGTGTCAAATGTCCAAAAGTTAAAATCAAGATTTAGAACATGGAATAATATTCTCCTTGCTGCCGGACTTCCCTCAAGGAATGATCCGGAGCAAAAAAGAAAACGGTTGGACACAATCAACCGGGCAAAAGAGAATTCTCAGAATATTGAATAAGGATTTCTTTTAACGCTTCTGCCGCAATCGGTAAGGAGCGTTCTTTATTCTCCACAAGAAATATTTTACGATACGGAATGGTTTCATGTAAGTGTATCTGACAGATCTCGCCAGAAGCAAGGGATTGTCTTGCCATTTTTTCGGGAAAAAATCCCAGACCTAAATTGTTTTTTACCATAGGAAGAATTTGATCTGTAGTTGCCGCTTCAAATTCCGGTTTCAAAATGAGGTGATTAGAACGATAGAATTCGTCATAAAAGCGATAAGTCATGGTCCTTTCTCCTAAGCACACAAGAGGATATGAATAAATATCTTTGATGGAAAGAGATTCATAAGATAAGTTGCTAAAAGAATTCCCACCAATAAGAATATCCTGAAACTGCATCAAAGAATATACTTTCAAATAAGCAGGTATATCGGCAGGAGAGGCAACTATTGCAAAATCAACAAGCCCCTGTTTTACAGATTCAACTGCCTGACTTGTGAGATGATTTTGAATACGGATACGAATATTCGGATGCGTTTCTTTAAATTCTTTTAAAACAGGAAGAAGCAAAAGATGCAGAGCTGTTTCACTTGAGCCAATGGAAACTAAGCCCTTTTGCAATCCGGTAAGCATTTTTATTTTTTCTTCTGCGGTTTGGAGCTGTTCAACTGCTATTTTAACATGAGAAAAAAGCTGCTCTCCTTCCGGTGTTAACGAGATTCCACGATTGGAACGGATAAGAAGCTGACAGCCTAATTCATGCTCTAACAGTTTAATGGTACGGGAAATATTTGGCTGATTACTGTGTAATGATTCAGCAGCAGTAGTCAGGTTCTTATATTTGGCAACATAATAAAAAATGCGATAATATTCATAGCTTATATTCATAGCGATTCTCCTGTAGAATGAAGTAGATATATAAAAACGATATAACAACGATATCAAACATATATTTTACATATCTTTAAGTGAAAAGTATAATACCAAATGGAAAAAAATGCAACATCATGTAGGAGGGTGGCAATATGAATAAGGATTTGACAGTAGGTAAGCCGGAAACGGTTTTGTGGAAGTTTTGTATGCCTTTGTTTGGCAGTATCATTTTTCAACAGTTATACAATATTGCAGACAGCTTTGTGGCAGGAAAATTTGTCGGAGAGAATGCACTGGCAGCAGTTGGTGAGAGCTATGGTATTACTATGATATTCATTGCATTTGCCTTCGGATGCAATATAGGTTGTTCAGTTATTGTATCTCAGCTCTTTGGTGCGAAAGATTATAACCGGATGAAAACCGCAGTGTATACAACACTAATTGCCAGTGCTATGCTATGTATTTTCCTAATGTTGGTTGGTATTTTAAGCTGTAGTTGGCTACTACATATTACGAATACGCCGGAAGAAATTTTTGAAGATTCTAAGTTGTATCTGGATATTTATATATGGGGATTTCCATTCTTGCTTTTCTATAATGTGGCAACCGGTTTTTTTTCGGCATTGGGAGATTCCAAGACACCTTTTATTTTTCTGGCAATCTCATCTACATCCAATGTGGCAGTGGATATTTGGTTTGTAGCAGTATTTCATATGGGAGTTGCGGGCGTGGCATGGGCAACCTTTTTGTGTCAGGGAATAAGTTGTGTGCTGGCGGTGGTTGTGGTATTTAGACGCTTATCTAAGATTAAGACAGAGGGAAAAATACAGGTGTTTTCAAATGAATTATTCCGAAAGATCGCTGTTATTGCCATACCGAGTATTTTACAGCAAAGTTTTATTTCTGTAGGAAATATTATCATTCAAGGCGTTATCAATGGATTTGGTTCCAGTGTTATGGCAGGCTATTCCGCAGCAGTGAAACTGAATAATCTTGTAATTACATCCTTTACTACTTTGGGTAATGGTATTTCTAACTATACAGCACAAAACCTTGGTGCAGGTATTCCCAAACGGGTAAAGTCAGGATTTAAGGCAGGGGTAAAGATGGTATGGATTATCTGCATACCGATTGTTGCATTATATCTGGTGGCAAGTAATGGATTGATAGAAGCTTTCATGGATGAACCATCAGAACTTGTACTATTATCCGGTGTTCAGTTTTTGAAGATAGTATCCCCATTTTACTTTGTTATTTCAGTGAAACTGGTAGCAGACGGTATTCTGCGAGGGGCTGGTATGATGAATCAGTTTATGATTGCTACCTTTACAGATTTGGTGTTAAGAGTGGTTCTTGCGATTTTATTATCTATGCAATTTGGTTATATCGGCATATGGCTTTCATGGCCGATTGGTTGGGGAATTGCAACGGTATTATCGGTTTGGTTTTATAGGAACGGGGCGTGGAAAGAAAAAGAACTTGTATAATTAAAGAGGATGAAAGATAGAGGTTTGATATAGTTTAAAGCTATGTCAAACCTCTGCTTTTTGTATTTTTCAAATGCAGATGTGACCGTTATACTATTACCGATGTAAAAAATCATTTGTAAAATAAAGAAGAGGAGACCAACTATGTCAACAGGAATTGAAACAAAATGTATTCATGAAGGATGGAAGCCTTCACAGGGAGAGCCGAGACAATTACCGGTATACCAAAGCACTACGTTTAAATATGATACCAGCGATGCAATGGGAAAATTATTTGATTTAGAGGCAGATGGATATTTTTATACAAGATTGCAAAATCCAACCAACGATGCAGTAGCAGCAAAAATCTGTGCTTTAGAGGGCGGTGTGGCTGCAATGCTTACATCATCTGGTCAGGCAGCAAATTTCTATGCGATTTTTAATATTTGCGAAGCTGGAGACCATTTCATTGCCTCATCATCTATTTATGGAGGAACCTACAATTTGTTTGGGGTTACC
>JAFTQC010000066.1 GCA_017462965.1 Clostridia bacterium
CAGACTGTAAATCTGCTGCAAATTGCTTCGGTGGTTCGAATCCACCTCCATCCATCCGCTGGTGTGGCGGAATAGGCAGACGCAAGGGACTTAAAATCCCTCGGTGGCAACACCGTGCCGGTTCAAGTCCGGCCACCAGCAGTATTTTAAGAGTACGGCAAACCTAGTGTTTATCTGGGTTTGCCGTATTTTCATTACATACAAATTTCGTTTGTAAATGTTTGTAAAAAATTTCCGTTAGTCTAACAGTGATTTCATGGCATTTATAGTTGCTTCATCGGGATTGTTTTTCCTTATGTAGTGCCATGTGGTAGCTGTGTCTGCATGACCCAATAAAGAAGATATTTTCGTAATACTAACTCCCTCATCATAGAGCAGTGTTGCCACTGTAAACCTTATTTGATGACTTGAGCGGTATTTGATGCCTAGAGCCTTGCAAATACGCTGCAATTCCTCATTAAAGGTGTTTGGAATGAGTTGCTTGTTATCCCTCATAAAAAGGTACTCATTATCGGGATATAAGCGGTGGGTCCTTTCCACAATGGCAAGTGCCTTGTCAGTCAAAGGTATTTGCCGAAAGCCTGTTGACTGATTTCCCTTTATACGTTCCTCGTTGGTTATCTTTCCAACGGAAAAATTCATATCATCATCCATTTCATAAGTGCCACGCATACTACGGTTGATGTGCAGAAATCCATTCTGTATATCACTGTATTTGATTGCAAGCAGTTCCCCGATTCTCACACACAGATAAAAATCTAACTGAATGGCAAGGGCGTATATATCTTCACGTTCTGCCAAGTAATCAAGAATCTTTCTGCGTTCCTCTAGGGTGTAATTATCCTTGGTACTGTTTTTCGGTCTGCAACGCTTGCGGAATGTTTTTAAGTCTACATCTGCAAGAGGATTGTGGGGAATCAGCTTCAAGGACACTGAACGTTTGAAAATTCCATTCAGTACCACAATAATGTTTGTCAGCCTTTTGGAAGTAATGGCAAAATCAGCGGTAATGGAATAGAGGAACTTTTCTAAGTGCTCAATGGTAATATCCTTGGTTTGCATATCTGCCAATTCTGAATTAGCAATATAACTTTTCCATTCATTTGCATTTTCCCGAAGCGTTTTACTGTTGGTCTGTATTTCTTTTCTCCAAAGCATCCATTCACGATAGCTTTCGGTCAGGCTTCGGTTCTGTGCTCCAAAGAAGTAGTCATACAGTTTCAAAAGCAGAGCTTCTCGGCTGTTAGCGGTAAATTGCTTGCGTTTGATTACAAGATAATACTGATTGATTTCTACACGATATTTAATTTTTTCTAAATCACAGTTTTGTGAGAGTAATTTTTCCAGTTTCATATGCTCATACAATTCTGCGATTCCTTCTAAACTTAAAATACTACCGGAAGAATCATTTTGCAATACTTCCTCAAATGTTAAGTTAGAAAATTCCATTGCGTTAGATAACGCAAAAAGGACTATTGCTAGGCAGTTAGGTTTTGTAATAATCTCGGAGTTTTGGAAAATAGGTTGCTCGGAAAAATAGGCTTAATATATATTTGGCTATTAGGTTTTACGCCCTATCTGCGTGTACTCCTTTCTCATAAAATTTGCCGTTGGCTTATCCTATATATGAGATTTGGAGCAAAAAAATCTTTGTTTGGTGTTTCTGCAAAATTGGTTTTTAAGGTGCTTTTTGAGGGAAAGAAAGGCACAGACTACGATTCTTGGTAGGGGTGGTATAGTTTACGTTTCTAAACAGGTGTATTCTGTTTTCTGGCGGTAGCAATTCTATTTTCTAAATTTGCTTTTTGAAAATCTAAAATAATTTTGTGGAAAGAAAAATTTTGTTTTCTAAATATATCCATTCTGTTTTCTAAAATTTGTTTCGCAATCGGTGTATATAGAGCGCGAATTGCGACTAACAGACACACAATAAACGAAAAAAAGACATGCGGAAATAATAACGGGATTTTTGTGAACGAATAGAACAAACGAATAAACAAATCAGATTGTGGATAATTAAAAAAGGGGGGGTTCTGGTAGGATTTTAGGCAAAAAAATATCCGTTTTATTTTTTCGGTCATTTTGTGAACGTAAAAAACAAACGAATAGAATTGTGTGCGAAAACAAAACAATTAAGAAAAACTATCTCTTGAAAAATTCATTGAAATCACATTGAAAAATATCTGTTAGTGCTATGAGCATATCAACAGTAGGATTATTACGTCCTTTTTCTACTTTGCTAAATATTCCTGTATTTACGTTTATATCTACCAACTGTAATTTAGCAATTACGTCAACTGCTTTTAGACCACGCTCTTTGCGTAGTCTTCGTATATTGGTTCCTATGATTGGATTAGTATGTTGATTCACTCTTTCTGCCATTGGATACACCTCTTATAAAATTATTGTCCAAAATAGCAGAAAATAGTGTCCAAAATGGCAGTTTGTGTGATATAATGATTTCTATATTTAAAATTTATACATAGGAAAGGATAAGTGTGTAAAAATGAAAAAGAAAATAGTAACTATTGTATTATTAGTTACCACACTCTCTTTTGTGGGATGCGGTGCTGAAATGACTAATGCAAATAAGGAAAATGCCCAAGTTGAGGAGGGACAGGAAGTAGAAGCAATAGAATCTAATGGTATTGCTGAAGGAGATATGGTTAGCGAGGAGAGTACAGTTTTTAGTGAGGATGTTAGTAGCACTTCCGCTATGGTTGAGGAAAAAGAGCCTTGGAATGGTGTATATGGGGAGAATGATGCCCCCGGTCTTACAAATATTGATTGGGATGCTTTCAACGGATATATGTATGCTGAGCAGGTAACTTTCTTAGGTGACGAGAACCTTGAAATCAATGTTCTACAGGTTTTAGGTAGTGACCCTAGAATCAATAATGATTGGTCTGCATTGAATGAAAAGTTTGATACTTTGTATGGTAATTCAGAACATGGTATGGCAAAATTTGTACAGGATGTAGTATTATCCTATAATTATAGTAGCAATTTCATTTTAGGTTTTTCTAACTATGCAATTTTGTATATTGAGCCTTATCGTTCAAATACTGATAATGGTGTATATGGCGGTATTGTCGAAGATGAAATTGATAATCAAGAAGCTTATGATGCTTGGAAAGATGCGAGGGAGCAGGAAGCAGAGCAGAAACAGGCTGAAATTGAAGCAGCTAGAGAAAAAGAAGATGAAGAATGGTTGGCAAGTCTAAGTCCAGAGGAAAGAGCTGAGGAACTATATCGCAGGGAAATGGCAGGATATAAGGATGAACTTTCTGCTTTATGTAATAGATTATGGTATGAGGGGATATATACAATCGAAATTTCAAACCAGTTTGAGGATTTCTATGATTTATTAGATTGGTTGATAGAAGAAGGTCATTTAAGTGACCCTGATGGAAAATACCGTGAGTGTATTGATTATTATGGAAGTTGGTAATACATCGCCGAGGCAGAATAGAGGTATGTTTGTAACTTGTTTGTAATGAAACGAAGGAACCGCAGAAAACTCCTATTTATGCGTATTCTGCGAGCGGAGAAACATTCAAGTCCGGCCACCAGCAGTATTAAGAGAGTAGAGAAAACACTGATAAATTCAATGTTTTCTCTATTTTTTTGTTTGTTGGGTGTGCGTGTAGAAATATGTAAAATTTTTTACACTCGCTATCATTATATAACAGGGTAATTTGAACCAAAGTAAATAAATTAGAGCATATTTCGATAGTATTTTTTGTACTCTCATTTTATGATTTATTTGTACATGTACGGAACTGTTAATAAATATTAGGGTAGTGATGTATAATGAATATCGGAAAACAGATTCAGAGTCTTAGAAAACAGAAGAACATAACACAAGAGGTATTGGCAGCAGAGATGGGCGTATCTGTTGCGGCGGTTTCTAAGTGGGAAAATGGTAATTCTATGCCGGATATAGTGATGTTGTGTGCTTTGGCAGATTTCTTTCAGGTTACTACAGATGAGCTGTTGGGAAGAAATAAACAAGAAGAATTTATAATTTGTGATGATGAGGGTATTGTGCGTGAAGCATTGAGCAACATTATTATGAAGGAAGGCTATCATAGGATTACATTAACGAAAAACGGAAAGCAACTCTTGGACGCCTTGGATAAGAAAAAACCTAATATGATTTTTTTGGACATTAATCTCCCTGATATGAACGGATTGGAATTATTGAAGAAAATAAAAGAGAGAAGTCCCAAGATAAAAGTCATTATGGTGACCGCTGATACTTCAGAAGAAACTAAGAATCAGGCAATTCAGCTAGGCGCGGATGCTTATATTACTAAGTCGTTTCCACCGAAGCTCGTGAAAATAGTGATTGACAATCATATGATTTAAGATTAGTATAAAAGTAAAGAAGGGCACTACCGATAGACGGTCAGTCCCAGTAAATTAGTTTGACAAAAATGCCGCTTAGTTTACCAGACGTGGGCGGCTATTTTTGTGATTTATTACTTCCGATAGAATATCCGAGACCGAATGCTGTAAGCACAAGACTTACAACAGCAATCAGGCCGTCAATTGTCATCATGGCAATCATCCCTCTTTCGTACAAATTTCCAATGCACTAGAACTACACAGGATTTCTATATTAACAGAGGGTCACAGTCCCTCTGGAGAAGGACTAACCGCCTACCGTAAATGGTAGTACCCATGAATGTAGTGTAACAGAAGATACAGTAAAACACAATAGATAAAGAGGAGAAAAACAAACGAAATACCGTTAATTATACAAAAAGGAATTTTACACTCCGTTTACACACCCCAAGTCAGCGCCCCGGCAAGCTTCTTTTTATGCGGGTTTCAGAATGTCATTTTCGTTCAAGTCCGGCCACCAGCAGTATCTATCGAATCAGAGATTCACACGAAAAGTTCCCGGAGCATTACGCTCCGGGGCTTTTTTCTTGTATAGCAATCCCTTAATAAACCACCTGCTATGCAGGTGTGTCCACGGACAGCTTTAGCTTCAAGCAAAAAACCTCCTTTGCTATAATGAGTGCAGGTTCGCCAACCGCACGAATAAGCAAAGGAGGTTGTCCCCAATG
>JAFTQC010000067.1 GCA_017462965.1 Clostridia bacterium
GATAACGAGTGGAAAGCAATTCCATATGTTGTTATTACAAATCAGCTTATATCAACAGCGTGGTTTTCTGAACAAGAGAAGTATAGGGAACTTTACGAAACAAATAAGAAAATGACCGAGTGGATGTTGCATAATTTTGATGACATGTTATTTGAATAGTCAGGGAGCCGTAAACTTTCAGTTCTCAAGTGACGAAATTTATAGGATTTAATAACTGTTATATCTTGTTATAGAAATCTCGTCAAACCCTTGAAAATACGAAACTTTTCATTGGTGTCCTCACCGCCACATCTTGCATCGTGTTATATCGTTCTACCCTTGTTTACGAACCCTCATAAGGGAAAAAGTAAGGGAAATGAAAATAGCAGGAACCTGTAGTTCCTGCGGTAACAACTTATAACGAATTATAAAAATGGCAGTTGGAACTGGGTGAGATGCTTTTGATACAATTACAAGGAAGGAAAGATGAGATGAGATTAATATACGCAGAGTATAACTCACAGACTAACAGTATTGATGTAACTACATTTGAGAATTACATATTGCGAATTAATTGTAATAAGGCAGAGGATGGATTAAAAACTACTCCTTGCTCGCAGAATTCACTTAATGCATTGGCAATAGATGAGCCACTTGAATATGCTCGCCTTGCTTTAGATGGTGAAATGCAGGCGTGGGTGGATGCAATTGATAGCTTGGAAGTGTGGTAAGCTCAAAAAAAAGCAATGTAAGTCAGTTTATTCAGTAAAATATGGAATTGTTAAATATATTTAATAGATTGGTTTGCTGTGATATACAAAAGGATAATGGCTGGTCAAAATAGTTCATCAGCCATTATCCTTTTATCTTGGTAATCAACAGAAACGATTTCTTATCACGCTTGCTGCTTCCACCATATTTCTAAGACTGGCATCGGTTTCAGGCATAGCCCTTGTTTTTAATCCACAGTCAGGATTTACCCATAATTTATCCTTGTCGATTTTGGTAAGCATAATGTTTAACGCGTTTACAATTTCTTCTACAGATGGTACTCTCGGAGAATGAATATCATATACACCCGGTCCCACTTCTGTTTCAAAGCTGTGCATTCTTAGAGAATCTAATATCTGTAAATCGGAACGGGAAGCCTCAAAAGTAATAACATCTGCGTCCATATCATCAATTGCAGGAATAATATCCGTAAATTCGCTGTAACACATATGTGTATGAATCTGCGTTTCCGGTTTTACACCACTATGTGTCAGGCGAAAAGCAGGAATTGCAAAATCGAGATATTCTTTAAACCAATCCGTTTTTCTAAGAGGCAATTTTTCTCTTAATGCAGCCTCATCAATCTGTATGATTTTAATTCCGTTTGCTTCCAAATCCAACACTTCATCCCTAATTGCTAAGGCAATCTGTGAAATAGATTCTTTAATGGAAATGTCTTCTCTGGGGAACGACCAATTTAAAATTGTGACCGGTCCTGTTAGCATACCTTTCATAATCTTGGAGGTTAATGACTGTGCATAGGCAGACCATTCAACAGTTATCGGTTTTTGGCGATATACATCCCCCCAGATAATTGGTGGTTTCACGCATCTTGTACCATAAGATTGTACCCATGCTTTTTCTGTAAAAAGAAAACCACCCAGTGCTTCACCGAAATACTCTACCATGTCATTTCTTTCGTATTCGCCATGTACTAAAACGTCTAATCCAATTTCTTCCTGCCATGTAATACATTCAGCAATTTTCTTTTTGTTAAAATCAACATATTCTTGTTCGGATATCTCCCCTTTGCGAAAAGCAGAGCGATTTGCTTTTACATCTTTTGTCTGAGGGAAAGAACCAATCGTTGTTGTTGGAAATGCAGGGAGTCCAAGTGTTTTTTTCTGTAAATTCTGACGGACACTTCTTTCAGGCAGTCGGACATAGTCATTCTCTGTCACATGAGAAAGCCTGTTTTTCACTTCGACATTATCACAATTCCTGTTCGTGCAAAACAGCTTTTGGTTACTCTGATAAGCCGTTTCTGATGTGTAATCTTTACGGTCTACAAGTACGCTTAATTCTTTCAGCTCTATCAGTTTTTCTTCGGCAAATGCAAAATAAGATAAGTATTCCTGTGACAGCTTTCCTTCGTGTGCCAATGTATATGGTACATGAAGTAAGGAACAGGAGGTCGATAGAACTACTTGAATTCCTTTACCACGCAATGCACCTATTTTTTCTAATGTTTTCTCGTAATGATTCTTCCAAATATTTTTTCCGTTAACCAAGCCGGCAAAAAGCAGCTTGTCCTGTGGAAAACCATGTTTTTCGATTAAAGCAAAGGTCTCTTTTCCTTCGATAAAGTCCAGTCCGATTCCGGCAAAAGGCATTTTAATCAAATCGGCATAAATGTTCCGGACATCTCCGAAATAGGTCTGTAACAGGATATGACACTGTTTTGCACATGGCAGGATTGTTTCATAAATTTTATGGAATAGTTCCACATCCTTCTGTTCCATATCTTGAACCAATGCCGGTTCATCAAATTGCAACCATGTAATTTCATATTCTTCACATTTTTCTATTAATTCTGCATAAGCGTTGATGATTGCATCTAAGTAGTCGGCAGCGGATTTCTTTCCTGTATATCTACACAGCTTTAACATTGTATATGCGCCGATGACAACAGGTTTTGTTTCGACTCCGAGTGATTTTGCTTCTGTATATTCGTTCCATAGTTTGTTTCCGGTAAGCTTTACTACAGTATCATCCTCAATTTCCGGTACAATGTAGTGATAGTTGGTGTTAAACCATTTTTTCATGGCCAGTGCCTTTACATCTCCTGATGTCCCCTGATAACCACGAGCCATAGCATAATAGGTATCCATTTCTGATAAATTCAATTCCCGGTATCGTCTGGGAATGATACCAAGTAATACAGCCGTATCCAATACCATGTCATAAAAAGAAAAATCATTGCTTGAAATATAGTCAATTCCGGCTTCTTTCTGCGTTTGCCAATGTGTTTTTCTTAATTCCTTTGCTATTTGTAAAAGTTCATCTGCTTCAATTTCCTTTTTAAAATATTTCTCGGAAGCGAACTTTAATTCTCTTAAAGTACCAATTCTGGGAAATCCAATAACTGATGTCTGCATAATGTCCTCCAATTTCAAATTTATTTCGGTGAGGTCATTATAAATTGCCGAAAGCTACATGTATAATATATAAAAAATAGGTTGTCCATAGTTTGAAACTATGGACAACGCGTTTGAGTGTATCTGTTTATTGCTTCCAGATAGGAAGTGCCTAATCGGCTGATTTTTCCTTTACGATGATTAATATATCCAATTCGCATTTCACTTTCGTCTGCTAACGGAACTGCAATAATATCTTTTCCGTTTAGCTTTTTATCGATTATTCCACTGCAAACAGTATATCCGTTTAATCCGATTAACAAATTAAATAGAGTTGCTCTGTCTCTTACACGAATGTTTTTCTTTCGTTCTGAGGTTGAAAAAATTTCTTCGGAAAAATAAAATGAATTATGTTCGCCCTGTTCAAAAGAAAGGTAAGGATATAGTTCTAATTCTTCATTTGTAATCACACTTTTATTGGCAAGCGGATGTTTTCGGCTGATAAATACATGAGGCTTTGCGACAAATAATGGATGAAATTCCAAGTCGTGAGATTTCAAAATTTTATAAATGACAGCTTCGTTAAAATCATTTAGAAAGAGAATTCCGATTTCACTTCTCATTTTTGCCACATCTTCTATAATTTCATAGGTTTGTGTTTCCCTTAGACTGAAATCGTATTCGTCCTGCCCGTATTCCTTGATTAAATCCACAAATGCGTTAACTGCAAAAGAGTAGTGTTGTGTAGACACACAGAACTGTTTTTTTCCTCCATCATTGCCCTTATATTTATCTTCCAAAATGGCAGCCTGTTCTAATACCTGTCTGGCATATCCTAAAAAATCTTCGCCCTCTTTGGAAAGGCTGATGCCTTTATTAGTTCTGTTAAAAATAACAATGTTCATTTCCTTTTCCAGTTCATGAATGGCATTGGTTAAACTGGGCTGGGATATGTATAGTTTATTTGCTGCTTCTGTAATCGTTCCGGTTTCTGCTACTGTTATCACATATTTTAATTGTTGAAGTGTCATGGAATCACCTGCTTTCTAAATATTTCTGGAAGGTATCTGCTGCCTGGCTTTTTCCCCGTCCTTTGTCCCAAACCATTTGTATTTCCCGTTTTGGAATATCGATATCAAGATTTATTTTCATCAAACGGTTTGTTTGTAACAATGGCATTGCTGTTGATTCTGCCACAAAACCAATTCCTAAATCATTTAAGATGAGTGGAAGCATTAAGTCTGATGTTGCCACTTCCATGTCGAGCTTGTAATCTAAATGATGCTCAATAAAATGCTTTTGATAGAATTCATAAGTGGCGGTGCCATTTCCTAATCCAATAAAGGAATGATTGCACAGCTCTTCCAATTTGATTTTATGGTCTGAAATGTTGGTATAATTTTTGCTACATACTAATATTTCCTGAAATTCCAACATCTTTTGAGAGCAAAGATTGGATGGTAATGAAAATGGGGTAGTAACGATAGCCAGATCTAATTTACCGCTGATAAGAGCTTTTAATATTTCCGGAGTTGTATTGTTTTGTATTTTTATTTTTACTTCCGGGTATTTTGCTTTGAAGTCACGTAATGTTTGTAATAAAAATAAATGCAACGCCGTTTCTGTTACTCCGATTTCAACAGTTCCTTTGCACTCGGTTTCCCGGCAATTTAACTCTGCTTCAGCATTTAACAGATGCTGACAGGCAATTTCCACATGTGAATATAACTTTTCTCCATCTTCAGTAAGTCTTAGTCCTCTTGGCTCACGGATAAAAAGTTGGCAGTTTAATTGCATTTCCAAAAGTTTGATAATTCGTGTTACGTTTGGCTGATTGCTTTTTAATACACCTGCAGCTTTTGTGATATTTCCGTATTTGGCTACATAATAAAAAATCTTATAATATTCAAAATTTACTTCCATATAATAAATATATCCCTCGCATACAATCTATATATTTTTCGTATCCGTCAAAGAGTAGTATAATACTACATGATATAAAAGTAAATAGGAAGGGTATGAGAACTTATGAATAAAGATTTGACAGTGGGAAATCCACAAAAGGTACTATGGCAATTTTGCTTGCCTATGTTTGGGAGTATTATATTTCAACAGATTTATAATATTGCGGATTCATTGGTAGCGGGTAAATTTATTGGAGAGAACGCTCTTGCAGCAGTAGGCAATAGCTATAATATTACGCTAATTTTTATTGCATTTGCTTTTGGATGTAATATTGGTTGTTCTGTAATTGTATCCGAGTTATTCGGTGCGAAAAAGTTTTCGGAAATGAAATCGGCAATCTATACGGCATTGATCTCGGGCGGTGTACTATGTATTATTTTCATGTTGCTTGGTCTTTTGTCATGCAATACATTGCTAACACTGATAAAAACACAGCCGGAGATTATGAGTGATTCGGCACTTTATCTTAGAATCTATATATGGGGGCTTCCGTTTTTATTTTTTTATAACATTGCAACAGGTATTTTCTCTGCATTAGGAGACTCTAAAACGCCTTTTATTTTTCTGGCTGTATCGTCTACAGCGAATATCCTTGTAGATATTCTTTTTGTAAAAGTCTTTTTCATGGGAATTGCCGGAGTAGCATGGGCAACTTTTCTCTGTCAGGGAATCAGTTGTATTTTTTCTATTGTTATAGTATTGAAACGTCTTTCTGTTATAGCAACAGATAAAAAAATACCTATTTTTTCGTGGACTATCTTCAAAAAAATAGCTACAATCGCAATCCCGAGTATTTTACAACAATCCTTTATATCGATTGGAAATATGATGATACAGGGATGCATTAACAGTTACGGTGTCAGTGTTGCTGCGGGATATTCTGCTGCTGTAAAATTAAATAATCTTGTGATTACTTCATTTACCACCATAGGGAATGGTATTTCTAATTTTACTGCTCAAAATTTGGGCGGGCATAAATACCAGCGTATCAAAGACGGGTTTAAGTCAGGATTGAAATTAGTCTGGTTGCTATGTATTCCGTTTGTGGTTTTATATATCGGATTTGGCAAATATTTATTGTTGTTATTCATGGATGAATCATCTGCAATAGCACTTAGGACAGGCAGACAATTTCTCCTAATTTTATCGCCGTTCTATTTTATTGTAGCAACAAAACTTGTGGCAGATGGCATATTGCGAGGATTAAGTGCTATGCTTCCATTTATGATAGCAACGTTTACTGACCTTATACTTCGTGTCTGTCTGGCATTTGTTTTGTCCGCTTTCACGAAATCTCCAATCGGTATATGGTGTGCATGGCCAATCGGATGGATGATTGCTATGATACTTTCTGTCATATTCTATTACAAAAAAAGCAGTATAATACAAAACCGTGAAAGTTGAAATTAAAAAAAGCAATTAATTGGGAGAAAAA
>JAFTQC010000068.1 GCA_017462965.1 Clostridia bacterium
AAATACAATACAAAACATTTCTGGTGAAGATGTATCCGAGGACACACCCGTTCCCATCCCGAACACGGAAGTTAAGCTCGAGATAGCCGAAGATAGTAAGGGGATGCCCCTTGTGAAAATAGGGTTTTGCCAGATTTTTTTTATGCAAAAAAATATATTAAGTAGGAAGCTGTGAAGAAAAGAAGTAGCAGTGGAGACTTAGATTACCTAGATAGATTAAAGAAAGCAGATAAGATTGAAGAACACTTAGGAAAGTATTTTTCAATTTTATCTGCTTTTTATTAGTGATTATTATTGAGCAATTTTATTGACTATTATATAATTTAGTTTAGTCTGAAAGGGGCGAATATGTTTTGAATTATTTTCAAGAATTAATTAATGAAATCTGCTGTGAAAATGATATTTCCTTTGAATTGATATCTAAAGAATGGATTATAAAATTGAATAAAGATGGTGTTTATAAATATATTGCTGGTTCAAAAATGCCTCTTAATTCTGAAACTACTTTCTTACTTTGTAGGGATAAATATGCTACATATGAAGTTTTGAAGAGTGCTAATATTCCTGTAGTTGAGCATAGATTAATTTATTCTACTAAAAATGATAATAATTTTATAAGTGATTTGAGTAGTACTCAAGATTTTCAAGAGTATTTAAATAAGTATAATAAACTAATCATAAAGAATACGTGTGGCTCTATGGGTGAAGATGTTTATATGGCAAAAGATATGAACAAGTTAAAAAGTAGTCTTAGAAAAGTTTTTGAAAAAAATGAGACTGCGGTTATTTCTCCTTTTATGAATATAGAAGCAGAGTATAGAGTTATATGTTTAGATGATGAAGTCGAATTGATTTTTGAAAAGATAAGAAATGAAAATTCTTGGAAACATAATTTGTGTCAGGGTGCAAGAGCTCAAATTGTTGAAAATGAGGAGAGAAAAGAACAGTTGAAAGATTTTGCACTTCGAGTAATGAGAGTTTTGAATGCTCGCTTTGCAAGTGTTGATTTGATTTTAGTTGATGGTAAATTAATGGTTTTAGAAGTGAATTCTAGTGTTTGTATGAGTTATTTTGCTATGCAAGTTGAAGGTGGCCGTGAAATTGCTAAAAGAATTTATGAAAAAGCTATTAAGAAAATGTATGAATAGTTTTGAGTTTGTTCATACAATATAAATATTAATATATTATTTTAATAGGAGTAAATATGAAGAATATTGCTGTTATAACTGGAGCTTCGTCTGGTATTGGTAAAGAGTTTACACGACAAATTTCTGATAACGGAGATATTGATGAAATTTGGATTATTGCTAGAGACGATAAGAGATTATATGAGGTAAAAAACGAAATTAATAAGAATATTAAAGTGTTGGCTCTTGATTTAACTTGTCAGAGTGAGTTAGATAGATATAAAGAAGAATTAGAACTAAATAAACCGAATATTAAAATTTTAGTTAATTGTGCAGGTTTTGGTAAGTTTGATCATGAAGAAAATATTGATACCAATATTAAACTTAATATGATTGATTTAAACGTGAAAGCTGTAGTTAATATGACTGATTACTCTTTACCATATATGGTAGAGGGCGCAAGTATTATTAATGTTTCATCTAATGCGGCTTTTCAGCCAGTTCCATGTATAAATATTTATGCTGCGACTAAAAGTTTTGTTTTGTCTTATTCAAGAGCTCTTAATGTTGAACTTAAGTATAGAAAGATAAAAGTTTTGGCAGTATGTCCGTTTTGGACCAAAACCGATTTCTTTGACAGAGCAATCGATGAAGACAAGAAAAAGGTTGTTATTAATTATATTGCAATGTATGAACCTGAAGATGTCGTACGAAAAGCTTTGAGAGATTTATATCATTCTAATAAAGATGTATCTATATATGGTTTTAAAAATAAGTTGCAGATAATGGCGACAGCATTGGTTCCACACAGGTTTGTTATGAAAATTTGGATGAAGCAACAAAAACTTGACGGAACACCTAAAATTAGAGGTTAATGGAGAATAAAGATGATTATTTTAGATGAAAAAGTAAACGATGAACTTGCTAAGTGCTATGGCTGTAAGAATAAACCATGTCAAAACAAGTGTCCGTTAGGAAATGATGTGACAAGTATTATTGGTTTAATAAAGGAAGAAAAATATGAGGAAGCTTTTGAATTATTATCACAAACTACGGTTTTACCTTCAATTTGTTCTAGAGTATGTCCGCATATGAAACAATGTCAAAGTAGTTGTACTGCTGCGTTTAAAGGCGAAGCTGTTAATGTGGGGATAATTGAAAGTTTTTTAGGGGATATGGCTTTAGAAAATGATTGGAAATTTTCAAAAATAAGTGATGAACTTAAAGATAAAAAAATTGCGATTATTGGTGGTGGACCAGCAGGATTAACTGTTGCGGCTTTTCTTGCTAGAAATGGTGCAAGTGTTACTATTTTTGAAAAGCATGAAAATCTTGGTGGAATTTTAATGTATGGCATTCCTGATTTTAGGTTAGATAATGATATTTTGTATAAAGCTATTTCAAAAATTTTGGAGCTTGGAATTGAGGTTAAAGTGAATTCTGAGCTTGGGAAAGATGTTTTTATCGATGATTTGAAAGGCTCTTTTGATGCAATATTTTTAGGATTTGGAGCAAATGTTTCTAACAAGATGAGAATACCTGGCGAAGATTTAAATGGCGTTTTTGGTGGAAATGAGCTTTTAGAGTATGGTAATCATCCGTTATATGATGGTAAAAATGTTTATGTTTGTGGTGGAGGAAATGTTGCTATGGATTCTGCTAGAACAATCAAAAAAATGGGTGCAAATAATGTAACTGTAGTTTATAGAAGATCTGAGGAAGAGATGCCTGCGGAAAAGAAAGAAATTGCAGAGGCTAAAGCTGAAGGTATTAAGTTTTTGTTTCATACAAATTTGATTGAAATTTTAGGTGATAATTCGGTAAATAATGTTAGATGTATAAAAACAGCATATGAAGGAGAAAAACTTAAGAATGTTCCTGGTACAGAATTTGATTTAGATGCAAATTATGTGGTTATGTCTATTGGAGCATCTGCAAATAGTAATTTATTAAAGAGCTTGGGACTTGAACTTAATGATAAAGGATATATAAAGGTTAACGATAATTATAGAACATCGGATGAAAAAGTATTTGCTGCTGGTGATTTGATTGGCGAAAAGTCAACTGTTGCATGGGCTTCTCGTTCTGGAAGAAATGCTGCAGAATCAATTAAAAAATATTTACAAGAGGGATAAGTATGAGTATAGGATTAGTGTTAGAAGGCGGCGCAATGAGAGGAATGTATACCGCTGGTGTGTTAGATGTTTTTATGGAAAATGATATTAAGGTTGATGGTATTATTGGTGTTTCAGCTGGTGTTTTGTTTGGAGTAAATTATTTATCTAACCAAAAAGGGAGAGCTATTAGATATAATAAAAGATTTGTAAAAAAGAATAATTACATGGGTTTTAAGTCACTTTTGTTAACTGGAAACATTGTTAATAAAGAGTTTGCTTTTTATGAAGTTCCATTTAAACTTGATGTTTTTGATAATGATACATATGTAAAATCAAATGTTACTTTTTATGCTACTGTAACTAATCTTAGTACTGGTGCACCTGAATATATAGAGATAAAAGATGTATTTAACCAAATGGAGGTTCTAAGGGCAAGTTCAGCGATGCCTTATGTTTCAAAGATTGTGGAATATGGTGGTCAAAAGTATCTAGATGGAGGAATTTCAGATAGTATTCCTGTTGACAGATGTAGGGAACTAGGTTTTGAAAAAGTTATTGTCGTGCTTACAAGGACTTTAGAATATAGGAAGAAAAAATCGAAAAGTTTTTTGCCTAAATTAAAGTATTCAAAATATCCAAACTTTGTGAAAACATTAAGCACAAGGTATAAGAGGTATAATGAAACTGTTGAAAAAATTATTGATTTGGAAAATAAAAAAGAAATTTTTGTTATCAGACCTTCGAGAAAAGTCAAAATTAAGCGTATTGAACGTGATGAAAATAAGCTTCAAGAAATGTATGATTTAGGAAGAGAAGATTGTGAAAACAAGTTAGTAAGTTTGAAAGAATGGCTTAAAGTATAGTAAAAGTTGGAGTGAGTTTTAGTGAAGATAAAAAGTCCTAAGATTTTAAATTGTGAAGTTTGTAATCTTTTTGATGTATATATGGATGGTGAATATAACAATTATAAGTTTTGTGAAAATATTTCAGAAGATATTTTAATTTCTTCTAATACTTTTGATGGTTGTATTTTTCAAAATATTAATTTTAGCAATATTAAGCTGAAAGATATTGATGTTATTGACTGTATTTTTGAAAATTGTGATTTGTCTAATCAAAGTTTTGATAATAAATATTTAAATAGAGTTGTTTTCAGAAATTGTAAAATGCTTGGTACATCTTTTGTTGAAGCATCTATGAAGGATATTAGTTTTGAAAACTGCACGAGCAAATATTTGAATTTTGCAAATTCTAAACTTAATAATATTTCTTTTGTAGAGTGTGTTCTTTCTGAAGCTAATTTTATGGAAGCAAGCATTAAAAATATTGAATTTGAAAAGGTTGATCTATATAGAGCTGAGTTTATAAAAACTAATTTAAAAGATGTTGATTTTTCTACTTCAGATATTAACGGAGTGATTTTTGATATTGATTCATTAAAAGGGATTTTAATTGATGAATATCAATGTAGAAACATTGTTGGAATGTTTGGTGTTCAAGTAAAGTAGAGAATTTAAGAAAAAAGGACAAAAGCCCCGTCCCTTTGTCCTTTTTTTATATTGATAATAATTTTAAAATTGTTTCTATTGTGATTTCAATCATAGTGTCGTAGTTCATTGTTGTATGTTTGTGATAGACGATTTCGTGGCACAAGTTGTCTATTAGGTTAATCATGATGTGAACTTTTTCGTGTAGATTGTTGTTCGGAATTTTGTTTTTAAGTAGTGATTCTGTAATTTTTTCAGTTTTTTCAATTTCTAACTCATAATAAATTTTGGCGACAGCTTCATCTGAGTGAACCATTGCCATAAGTTCTTTATGAGCGTCTTGTGAAAGTTTGTGATCTTTTATGAAATCTTCAATTGTTTTTCTTAAAACTTTTTTTAATTCAGTAGGTTTGAATTCTTTTTCAAGTGCTATGAGCATAGGATAAAAAACTGTGCTTGCATTACTCTTTATTCCTTCGATTAAAATATCGTGTTTATCTTCAAAATATTGATACACAATACCTGTTGATACACCGGCAGCTTTAGCAATTTCGGCAGTGTTTGTATTGTGATATCCTTTTTCGCAAATCAATTCAAAACCTGCTTCAATGATTTTTTCTTTTTTTTCAATGGAACGTTTTTGAATTGGTTCTCGTATGTTTCCTTTTTTATTCATGTATAAATGTCTCCTTTCGGAATTGTTATGATTTGGATTATATACTAAAAAGGTGTTTAAATCAATGCTGTAAGGTTTTTAGGACATACAATGTAAATTTTGACATATAGATTTTATGTGTTGACAAGCTTTTTTTAGAAACATATAATTAAAACGAAATGTGAAATAAATTTCATATAAGGAGGCTGAATATGATAGTTGAGAGAGATTCAAAAAATATAAAGAAAATAGAAAAATTATCTAATTTGAAAGTTGGCGAAAAAGGGAAAATTGTTGCAATTAATATTACAAATAAAATTGTTAAAAGGCATTTATTGGATATGGGGCTTGTAAGAGGAACGGTTGTTGAAGTTAAAAAAATTGCACCAATGGGAGATCCTATAGATTTAAGTCTTCGTAGTTATGAATTATGCATAAGAAAATCTGATTTAAACCAGATTGATGTGGAGGTGGTATAAATGAAGATTGCTTTAATAGGAAATCAAAATAGTGGTAAAACGACTTTATTTAACGTGCTTACGGGAATGAATGCAAAGATTGGTAATTGGCCTGGTGTGACTATTGAAAAGAAGGTAGGAACTATTAAGGGGACTAAACATGAATTAGTTGATTTGCCAGGAATTTATTCTTTAAGTCCATATAGTATAGAGGAAGAAATATCTAGAAAGTTTGTTTTTGAAGAGAAGCCAGATATCATAATAAATATAGTTGATAGTACATCATTAGAGAGAAGTTTATATTTGACAACACAATTATTAGAGCTTGATACGAGAGTGATAGTTGTTTTAAATATGGCGGATATGCTAGAAAAGAAAGGTATTACAATAGATGTTGAAAAATTGAAAAATGAATTAGGAACAGATGTTATTAAAATATCGGCTTTAAAAGAAACAGGAATTAATGAACTTGTAGATGCATTATCTAAAAATAAAACTAAATATGAGTTGAAAAAATATGATGCTGTGATTGAGAATGAATTATCAAAAATAGAATTTAGATTAGAAAAGAAATTGTTACATAAGAAATTTATAGCAGTTAAATTAATAGAAGGTGATGAAAGATTTAGTGGATATAAAAGTGATGAAATAAATTCGGTAATTGATGGTTTAAAACCTAAGTATGATACAGATTTAGAAGAAGTAATAGCAACAGAAAGATATAACTATATTGATTCTTTGAAAGACAAAGTTTTGAAGAGAAAAATGGTAAGAGAAGACATTTCGGATAAACTTGATAAGGTGTTTTTAAATAAATGGATTGCATTTCCTATATTTGTTGTGATAATGTTTGCAATTTATTATTTATCAGTTGGTGTTATCGGTTCATACACAGTGGATTTAATTAGTTTGTTGTTTGAAAACATTGGAATGTGGATGGAAAGTACATTAGCTACGTTAGGTGCTTCAGAATGGATAGTTAGTTTAGTTGTTGATGGAATAGTAGCTGGTGTTGGAGCTGTGTTAAATTTTGTTCCTCAACTGATAATATTATTTATCTGCATATCTGTACTTGAAACAACAGGGTATATGTCTAGAATTGCATTGTTATTAGATAAATTGTTTAGAAAAATTGGTTTGAGCGGAAAAAGTCTTATACCTTTTATTGTTGGTTCAGGTTGTAGCGTTCCAGGAATCATGGGAAGTAGAATAATTGAAAATCAAGATGAAAGAAAAATGACTGCAATATTAACTCCATTTATTCCATGTAGCGCTAAATTGCCTATAATTGCACTGTTTGCAGGATATTTTTTCGAAAATAATTCTGGATTGGTTTCTGCGTCTTTATATTTCTTTGCAATTTTTGTAATAATACTAAGTGCATGTATAATGAAAAAATGGGTTTTCAAGAATACTTCGAGTACATATATTTCGGAGTTGCCTAATTATAAGGTACCAAGTGCTAAATATATATTTAAAGATGTTTTTGAAAAAGTAACAGCTTTTATAAAAAGAGCTGGAAGTGTAATTTTGATATGTTCAATAGTAATTTGGTTTTTACTTTCTTTTTCATTAAATTTGGAATATGGCGTAAATGTTGAAGAGAGTATATTAGCAAAAGTTGGCGATAAAATTTCTTGGGTGTTTTATCCTATGCTTGGAGAAAACAGCTGGGGAGCAACGGTTTCGGCGATTCAAGGTTTAGTGGCAAAAGAGCAAGTGGTATCTTCGATGGCTGTAATTGCTGGATTTGCAGAAAATGTTGAAGAGGGAAGTTCAATCTTTGGAAATGGTGAAAATGGACAAGGAACAGGCATTTTCAGTTTCTTTACTGCTGCCTCGGCATATGCATTCATGGTATTTAATTTATTTAGTGCTCCATGCTTTGGTGCAATTGGTGCAATGAAAAGAGAACTTGGTGGTACAAAGAAAATGCTAAAAGCAGTAGTGTTCCAAACTATACTTGCATGGGTACTTGCTGTAATTGTTTATCAAATTGGATCTAGAATAGAAATGGGTATTTTATCCGTAACTGATTTGGTGATTATTGGAATTATTTTATGCATAGTTGTTGCAATAGTAGTAAAGAAAGAAAAAAATAAAGAATGTAGTGGATGCCCATATTGTAAGGATTGTGATAAAAAATAAAATATGTTAATATATAATTGGTATAAAACTAATAATATTGATAAATTTTATAAAAATAGAAATAATATATTAAATGCTTGAAAGGGGTTGAGCAAATTGAATAGAGGCACGAAAGTTGTACTTATAATAATGCTTGCAATTATTGCTATTTATGTGGCAGCAGGACTTTGTGGAGATTATAATAGTACTATTAGTGGTGAGCAAAATCAAAGTGGTGATCAAGTAGAAGTTAATGATAGTGGTGATGTTATAGAGGATGAACTAATACAATATGAAATTACAAGTGGCGAAAATGAGGTAATTTTACGTGCGATAACCAGTGGTGATATTGGAACTACAAAATATATTTTTGAAAATGAGAAATTAGTGAAAATCCTAGTGACGGAAGAGGTTTTATCGGGTGATTTTATTCAAGATATTTACAATTCGATGAAAACTGATGAAAATTTTGTTCAGATTTATTCGACAATAAATTTAGAGGGTAATATCATTACTATGGAATTAAAGGAAGAGTATGTAAATGCGATTTCGGGTAGAAGTAAAGTAGAGTTATATGAAGAACTTATGGAATCAATGGAGATTTAGATGTAATGAATTATAGAATAGTAAATGGTGCAGTTTCTTATGGTGCAGAAACTATATTAGAAGAAATAAATATAGAAATTAGAGAAAAAGAAAAAATAGCTATTGTTGGACGAAATGGTTCACGGAAAGACCACATTGCTTAAAGCTATAGTTAATAATGAAATGCTAGAAGCCGGGCTTGGAGAAGAAAGGTTTGGAGTATATAAACAAGGAAATCCAACAATTGGCTATTTGAAACAGATTGATTTTGAAGATGAGAGTAGAACTTTACTTGACGAAATCTTGGAAGTTTATAAGCCTATAATCGAACTTGAAAATAAGATTGCAAGATTGGAGCTTGAACTTAAAGAAAATACAAGTGAAGAACTGATTAAATCTTATACAGCAGCGCGCGATAGATATGAACTGCTAGATGGGTATACTTATAAAAAAGAATATCAAACAGTAATTAGAAAATTTGGTTTTTCGGCTGAGGATGAAAAGAAAAGAATTAATGAATTTTCAGGTGGTCAAAAAACAAGGATTGCGTTTATTAAGTTGTTGATTAGTAAACCTGATATTTTGCTTTTAGATGAGCCAACAAACCATTTAGACATTGGAACTATTGAATGGCTTGAAGGATATTTAAAAAGTTATAATCGTGCTGTTGTAATAGTTTCACATGATAGAATGTTTTTAAATAAAATTGTAGATAAAGTATATGAAATTGAATATGCTGCAATTACAGGCTATACAGGAAATTATAGCTCGTATGAAGAACAAAAAAAGATGAATTATGAAAAACAATTAAAAGATTATGAATTTCAACAAAAAGAAATTAAACGTTTAACTGCAATTGCTGATAGATTCAGATATAAACCAACTAAAGCAAAGATGGCCCTTTCTAAATTAAAACAGATAGAAAGAATGGTTAAGGTTGAAGAGCCTAATCGATATGATCTTAGAACTTTTAGTACTACTTTTAATTTGAAAAAACAAAGTGGAAAAAATGTATTAAGTGTAAATCAACTTGAGATAGGATATGAAAAATCTCTAGCAACTATTACTTTTAATCTGCTTAAGGGACAAAAGCTTGGAATCATTGGTGCAAACGGTATTGGTAAATCTACATTTTTGAAAACGCTAATGGGTAAAGTTGAGCCTATATCTGGAGATTTTGAATTTGGGTATAATGTGGAAAAGCAATATTTTGATCAAGAACTTGCTTTTATAAATTCTTCAAGAACAATATTTGATGAATTTAGTGCTGCATTTCCTGCATTAAATGATAGAGAGGTTAGAAACGCTTTAGCTTCTTTCTTGTTTACAGGTGAAGATGTTTTTAAAGAAATTTCAGTTTTGTCTGGTGGAGAAAAAGTTCGTTTGAAACTTTGTGAAATTTTTAAGAAAGGTCCTAATTTATTACTATTGGATGAACCAACAAATCATATGGATATATTGGGAAAAGAGAGTCTAGAACGAATTTTAAATAAATATGAAGGTACATTGATTTTTGTGTCTCATGATAGATATTTTGTAAGTAAAATTGCAAATGCATTATTAATTTTTGAAAATAATAAAGTTACATATTTTGATGGTACTTATGACGAATATATGGAGAAAAGACAAAAAGAAAGTGAAGAAGAGCAAGTTGTAGTGATTAAAGAAAAAGAAAAAAAGAATGCTACAAATTCATATTTTGCAAATAAAGAGAAAAACAAAATAAATAATAGAATAAAGAAAATTGAGGAGCAAATAAATCAAAAAGAATTAGAAATGTCTGAATTAGAACAAGAAATGCAAAAAGAAGAAGTATGTTCAGATTATATAAAACTTTCGGAAATTCAAGATAAAATAAAAAATGTTACAAATGAAATTGAATTCTTGATGGCTGAGTGGGAAGAACTTGGTACGAAATTGGAATCAATGTAAGAGATTTTGAGTACAAAGGAGAAAGATAATATGAATGAAGAAATATTATATGAGAATGGCAAAGATTTTCTAAGCAAACTTATAAAAAGATGGTTAGAAAATTGTAATGATGCATCAAATGAAGGTGATTTTAAACTTTTTTTACCTAAAATGAATTTTGTAAATTCGGAACTTATTTTTGAATTTCCAATTTATAAAGTCGAGACTGACAGATGCCCTATTGTTGGAACGATTACCTTTAACGTTACTAAAAACATTGTCGAGAAAATTGAAAGTGGTGTTTTTGGGTTCTTTACTGGAGAGATTACAACTTTTAATTTAGATGCTCACCAAGAAAGTATAGCGCTTATTTATAAGGTATTATGTTTAGAGCTTAATAAAGAAAGGGTAAAAGAATATCCAGAACAGCTTGAAAAGAATATTGAAGATACTCAAAAAAATATTGATACATATTATGAAACATTAAAAGGAATATCATATAAAGAATTTATGATGAGTCAGCATTCAAATGATGTTGATATACAAACAAATGAACCACAAAAGGTTGAAGAGGAAACCAAAGTGGTAGAGCAAGCAGAAGTAGTTGAAGAAAAAGAAAAGACAGACAATGATATTGCAATGGAACTTATGGAAGGAAATAATTCTGAAAATGTTAAATATGATTTTGAATGGAAATCTAAATTTGGCTTAAAATATATAACTGATGATGCATTAGAACTTGCATATATGTTTATAAAGCGTGGTGCAATAGAACTAAAAACGGCTGTAAGAGATCGTAAAGATAAAAATGGAAATCCATACAAAGAAAAATATGTAATCATAGTATCTGATATTAGAAGCTTTTGTAATTACGATGATTCAACGATTTCAAGTATTAAATATCAAATAGAGAAAGAAGAGAAAGAGAATTTACCTTCTACAGTTTTTACTGCTAAACGTGGTGAATATAGTATATACAATTTGAATTTTGATAATGTTTGTTTCGGATGTAAGTTTAAAGCTTGTCCTAAGCAACTAGCAGGATATGTATTATATTTAAAAAATAATGGTAAATTAGAAGAAGCATTAAAAGAGAGAAAAGAATTTAGAGATAAAGAAAATGTAGATAATACGATTTTTAGATTTAAGTGGGAAGTTGAAGATGGACTTAAGTACGTAGATGAAAAAATATATAATTATGCCGAAGAACTTGTTAGAAGAAAAATCGTTTTTGTTGAAACTGTTTTATCGGAAGATAAATGGGTTAAGATCAGATCAACTCTGGGATGCAAAGATTTTAAACTTATGAATGCGGATATAGAACAATTACCTGCGAAAGAAGAGTATGAAGCTTCGAGAGGAAATCTTGTGAGAAAACCAAAGATGAAATTTGGTTTTTGTAATGCATATACTTGTTTGCTAAACTCATGTCCATATGAGGTTGCTGGATATATTTATTATTTAAGAACATCTGGCAGAGAAAAGGAAATCGAAGAAGACAGAAAGTATTATGCTGAAAATAAAGAAAAAATAGAGAAAATAATATTAGAGAATAAGCAAAAAGAATTAGATAGAATAGCAAATAAGAAGAATGACATTTTAGATAAGTTTGGTGAATTTAAAAATTCAATAAGTAATTTGAAAAATCTTGTTGATGATTTAGCAAATAAACAGCTTTCAAATTTACATTGTTTTATTCAAAGTGACGATGAAGTTGAAAGAAATAAGTTTGTAGACAAGATTTATAATGAACTAAAAAATTCAGAAAAAATTGTAAAGACGCGTAATATGTCTCTTCAAAATTTCATGGCTATGAATGTACATTTTTCTGGTGGAGAATATAAAGATAAAGATGGAAATCTTTTAAGAGATAGAAAAGGTGTAGGATATATTGCAGATCATCAAGTAAGATATACTCTTGTTGAAGAAAAAACATTATATATTTTAGATAATGTTACAGAGTTTATTAATGACTATAATGTGTATAAGAGGATTGTTCCTGATTATGCAAGTGGCGAATTAAAAAAGAAACAATTTGAGCATGTTATAAGATTGTTAACGAGCATTTCTGATTCATACATTATTATTTTGGGTACAGAGAAAGAAAAAGATGCGTTACTTGGTTTAGACGCGAGACTTCAATACATATATAATAATTCAGTGTATGTAATTCCAGGATTATCGATTGATGAAATGTTTGAATTGTATAAAACAAATATTAAGGCTGAATTATTAAATGAATTTAGAACTAATGAAGAAAATTATAAAAAACAATTTTCTGACTATGTTAGCTTGAATAAGGCTTTTATACCATTTTCAGATAGAGAATTAGTTGACTATTTGACGATGTATACGAATTCTAAGGATGGTATTGAGTTCCCTGAAAATGTGTATAAGAAGGAAACTATAGATGAGGCATTGAAAAATATTATTGGTCTTCAATCTGTAAAAGATAAGCTAAAAGAATTTGAAAAATATATGTTGTTCCAAGTAAAAGCAAAGGCAAATGATATGAAACTTAAATCTTCGAATATGCATATGATTTTTACAGGAAATCCTGGAACTGGTAAAACAACATTTGCAAGAATTATGGCAAAAATGCTTTATGACTTGGGAATGCTTAAAGAGAATAAATTAATTGAAGTTGAAAAGAAGGATTTGATTGCTTCATACATTGGACAAACAGCTCCTAAGACGGCGGAAGTTATAGAAAAAGCAATTGGCGGCGTGCTGTTTATTGATGAAGCTTATAGCTTAACAGAAGGAAAAGATTCGTTTGGAAAAGAAGCGATTGCAACTTTAATTAAAGCGATGGAAGATAGAAAAGATGAACTTGTAGTTATATTTGCAGGGTATAAAGATGAGATGAAAACTTTTATGGATAGTAATGCTGGTATAACTTCAAGAATAGGATATACGTTTGATTTCCCAGATTATACACCTGAAGAGCTTGTTCAAATTTTTAATGTGAAAATGAAGAACATGGGATTTGAAATTGAAGAGGGCGTTGAACCACAAATTGAAAATATTTGTGAGTATTTCTCAAAGAGAAAATCTTTTGGAAATGGTAGATTTATAGATAAGCTTACTCAAGAAATGATAATAAAACATTCGACACATGACAATGTTGATATAAGAAAAATTACAACAGAGGATATTCCATCAATGGAGCAATTAACGAATTCTTCTAACACTAGTGATAAATCAGCATTAGAAGAACAACTTAAAAATATTGTTGGGATGCAGGCTGTAAAAGATAAATTAGTTAATTTTGAAAAATATGTTTCGTTTAATAAAAAAGCGGTTACTGCAGGACTTGATATTCCAAATTCAAATATGCATATGATATTTACAGGAAATCCAGGAACGGGTAAGACTACAATTGCAAGGATTGTAGCGAAGATGCTATTTGATATTGGTGTGATTTATGAAAATAAATTAGTTGAAGTTGAGAGAAAAGATTTAGTAGCAGAGTATACAGGTCAAACAGCTCCGAAAACAACTGATGTAATAGAAAAAGCAATGGGCGGAGTTTTGTTTATTGACGAAGCATATACTTTAGCTGAAGGAAAAGATTCTTTTGGCAAGGAAGCAATAGCGACTTTAATAAAAGCAATGGAAGATCACAAAGGTGAATTTATAGTAATCTTCGCAGGATACAGAGATGAAATGAAAACGTTTACTGATATGAATCCTGGAATTGCTTCTAGAATAGGATATACATTCGAGTTCCCTGACTATACTCCAGATGAACTTTTAGAAATATTTAAAAGGAAAATTTCGAAAATAGGATTTGAACTTTCTAATGATATTGAAAAAGAAGTTTTAAATATTTGTGAATATTTTTCAAAGAGAAAAGCGTTTGGAAATGGTAGATTTGTTGATAAATTAATTCAAGAGACTATAATGAAACATACAATGAATGAAAGTGAAAATATTAAATTAATAACACTTCAAGACATTCCATCAATAGTTGAACTAAATCCAAACAGAAAAGACTTAAATTATGATGCACAGGAGCTTCTAAATAAAATTGTAGGAATGAAGGATTTAAAAGATAAAATTGCAGAATTCACAGAATACATAAAATTTGTTAAAGATGCTCAAAATGCTGGAATAAACATTCCAAATCAAAATATGCATATGATATTTACAGGAAATCCAGGAACGGGTAAGACAACAGTAGCAAGGGTTATGGCAAAATTGCTTTTCGATATGGGATTTATTCATGAAAATAAATTAGTTGAAGTAGAAAGAAAAGACTTAGTTGCAGGATATGTTGGACAAACTGCACCAAAGACAAATGAAGTTATAGAAAAGGCAATGGGTGGAGTTTTATTTATAGATGAAGCTTACACTCTTGCTCAAGGAAGAAGGTCTGGAAATGATTATGGTGCAGAAGCGATAGCGACTTTAATAAAAGCAATGGAAGATCATAAAGGTGAATTCATAGCAATATTTGCAGGATATAAAGATGAAATGAGAGACTTTTTGGATATTAATCCAGGCATTGCATCAAGAATAGGATATACGTTTGATTTCCCTGATTATTCTGCTGCAGAACTTGAAGAAATTTTTTATAGAAAAATTGAGGATTTAGGATTTAAAGTTGATGAAGAGGCGAAGAAAAATGTGCATGATGTAATGCAATATTTTGAAAGCGTTGAAAATATCGGAAATGGCAGATTCGCAGATAAAGTTGTTCAAAATACGCTACTTAAGATGGCGAAAAATAGAGCAGAAAACTTAGCGATGGTGATGCCACAGCATATTCCTACGATTAATGAAATGACAGCAACATTACTTGGTGGAAAGGATATGATTGATCCAACAAAGATAAGTGAAGAATCACTTAGGAAAACAGCTGCTCATGAAACGGGCCATGCTACTATTGCATATCTATTGAATAAGAAACCTGGAATAAAGAAAATAACTGTAAAAGCAGAAGGAAGAGGTTCACTAGGATATGTTGATTTTTCAAACCGAGATGAAAATGTTATATACAGAAAAAGTTATATGTTAAATAAAATAAAGGAATTAATGGCAGGCATGGTCGCAGAGGATGTTTTCTTTGGAGAACATGCAAATGGTAATACTTCTGATTTAGAGAGAGCAACTGCGTATGCATATAACATGGTAACTAAATATGGCATGTCTGATCTTGGTTATGTTCAAATAAAAAAGCCAGAGGGTGAAGTAGCAAAAATGGTTTTTGAAGAACAAAATAGAATACTAAAGCAATGTTATGATGAAACTTATGAATTAATAAAACAAAATAAATCTAAGATGGATAATGTTGTAGAATATTTATTAATTCATGGGGATATGACTGAAGAGGAATTTATACGAGAATTTGAAAAGTAAAATTAAATTTATAGAAAAAAGTGTTGACAATTTTTTTCTATAAGAGTATACTGAAAAGCGTGGTGAAGATGTATCCGAGGTCACACCTGTTCCCATCCCGAACACAGAAGTTAAGCTCGAGATAGCCGAAAATAGTAAGGGGATGCCCCTTGTGAAAATAGGGTTTTGCCACGCTTATATTCCTCTTTAGCTCAGTTGGTAGAGCGCCCGGCTGTTAACCGGTAGGTCGTAGGTTCGAGTCCTACAAGGGGAGCCAAAAAAAATGCAGATAGCTTTTGCTATCTGTATTTTTTTTCTTTCCATTGTTTGACTCGAACCAACACCACCGATAACCCGGGCGTTCTAAGAAGCGCCGAGGCTGTTAACTGCGTTGAGCCCGACTTTATGTCCAGTGGACGAAATATTGAAAAATTATGTAAATTATGCTATAATATAGTAAGTGTGCAAACACGTAATAATTGCTGGATTCCAGCAGGAAGAGAGTGATATCAGATGATGGATCAAGAAGTTCGAGAGTTTGTTCATGAGATGAGGATTCGGCCGCAGATAGGTCTGCCGAGACACTGGTTTGGCCTTAAGCAAAAGCCGGTCAACACTACTCCTGCCGGATGGCGTGAAACGTTTATCGTAGAGCGTGATGCGGCGAAGAACCCTGTCGACAAAGAAAACTTTGAACGCATTCTGAAAGTGATCAGCATTGCAGAGGAATGCGGAGCCACTAATCTGGCATTTGGAACCAAGATGGAAAAATACGGGACTACATATGACAAATTCATGTTCCTGGATGAAATCTGGTTCCCCAAAAAGGAGATGATCCTTAAGTTGGGAGAATTCCAGAGAAGGCTGAAGGAAATCTACTAAGGTTCACTCGACGAGGCTGATAGAAGTATAGCTGTAGCTTACTTTTTATCAGTCTCGTTTTATTTTAGTAAATCATATTAATGTTTAAAAAATTTTGATATAATACAATTCAAATAAAGAATAACTTTTTTATGAAAATAAAAGAAAGAGGTAGATTATGATAGATTTACACACACATACACTATATTCTGATGGAACAGATGAACCAATTGAATTATTGAAAAAAGCTGAAGAAAAGGGAATAGAAATTTTATCAATTACTGATCATAATACAGCAAAGGCTTATGAAATCTTAGAAAATATAGAAGTTTCGGAATATTTTAGTGGAAGAATAATTCCCGGAATAGAGCTAAATACAAAGATTTTGGGGATTCCAATAGAAATATTAGGATATGGAATAGACTATAAAAAAATGAATGAATTATTACCTAAATATTATCTTCCTGCAGAAGAGAGAAATAGACTCGAAGCAAGCAAATTAGTAGAAAAATGCAAGGCTGCAGGTATTAAACTAGAGGAAAATTGCCTAGATAATTATGATGCGACATATTTTGCTTCAAAATTTATTCAAAATGAAATTTTAAAATTTGATGAAAATTTAAAATTATTTTCAAAAGAAGCTTTAACCGATTTGAAGGTTTTCTATAGACAGTTTATGTCGAACCCGGAATGTCCACTATACTTAGATCCAGGCGAAATTATACCAGACTTTGATACAGCCGCTAATTTGATACGTGAATGTGGTGGCCTTGTATTTATTCCTCATATATTTGAATATAGGGAAAATTCAAGAAAAATATTGGAATATATTTTGAAAAATCATGAATTTGATGGGATTGAATGCTATTACACGACTTTTACTGAGGAGCAAACTGAAGAATTGGTATTGTTATGTAAGGAACGTGGAATATACATGTCTGGCGGAAGTGATTATCACGGTAAAGCCAAGCCAGATGTTGATTTAGCGACGGGCTATGGCAATTTGAATATAAAAAAAGATGTAATTGGAAATTGGGACGGTTCCTTTTTCCAAGTTTAGTGAGAAAGCGCTACCTCCAGCTAGGCAAGACTTTTGCTTAGGTGCTTGCTTAAAAAAGACCTATGAGGGCAATAAGCTTCAAAATGGTGTAATAAAGGCAAGTAGGGACATTACCCGAAAGGGTGGTGTCTTTTTTTGTATTTACATAAACCAAAATGCGTGATAGAATAATTGTGTCGAGACGACAATAAACGAGAAAGGCGGAGTGAACAATGTCTTGCTTTACGAAATCGCGGGATGATGGGACTCGAGTGATTTTCATTTGGGCGCCCAAAGATGCTAATGCTGCGTTGTCCATGCTTGATAAGCATATTCGGTATAATCTTGTTACACCGAAAATGTTCAATCGAGCAGTTCTCTGTCATAAACATTCGGCAGATGAAAATGCGGAAAATCCGGATAACTACCAGCTCAAGATTTACTCGGTTGACGGGAAAACAGAGCTTTGGATGTCTGGATTTGAGACGGGAAGCCGTAATGTGGCAGCACATGGCGCCGTGCAAGCACTTATGCTCATGGGGTTCGAAATCTCTCCTGAAAGGGATGTACTTGGACTTGCAAGAGGGAAAGAGAAGACGTTCAAGAAATAATATGACCGACCTAAAAGGAGGGATGCAATCTGCATCTCTCTTTTTTTGCTTATAATTGACGAAATCCTTTGTTTACAATGAATTAAATAAAAGTTATAATCAATGCGTGTGATAAAATGATACGCAAAGAAAGGAGTTTGAAATATGAATTCTTTTGAAAATATTAAAGAAATAGTAATTGCATCAAACAACAAAGGAAAAATAAAAATGGTACAGGAAATATTGTCAGACTATAAGATAATACCAATGACTGAAAAAGGCATAGATATTGATGTTGTTGAAGATGCAAATACATTTGAAGGTAATGCTATAAAAAAAGCAGAAACAATTGCAAATATGTTAGAGAACACAATATGTCTTGCAGATGATTCTGGAATCGAAGTTGAGTATTTAAATGGATTTCCAGGAGTTGAAACTAAAAGATGGTTTAAAGGAACAGATAGAGAAAGAAATTTAGCTTTGATAAAAAAATTAGATGGAGTAGAAAAAAATAATAGAAAAGTAAAATTCAAAGTTGCAATGGCTCTATCAACAGGAAATGAGACCATTACTGCTGAATCATGGATAGATGGCTATATTACAGAAAATCCAAGAGGAGAAAATGGATTTGGATTTGATGAAATATTTGAATTAGAAAATGGAAAAACATTAGCAGAATTGACGGTAGAAGAAAAAAATGAAATAGGAGTAAGAAAAGAAGTTTTAGAAATCTTGAAAATGAAGCTTAGTTAGAGTATAATACTCATTGCAAAATAGAAAATTACTCGATGAAAACAAGCGTAATAAATTAAGGAGGAGTTAAATTATGATATACTCAAAAGAAGTTGAAAATATGTGCCCAGTAGCAAAAGGAGTTAATCACGGACCAGCACCAATTCCTGAAGAGGGAAAATGGGTTAAGTCAAAAGAAATTAGTGATATTTCTGGTTTAACACATGGTATTGGTTGGTGTGCACCACAACAAGGAGCTTGTAAATTAACATTAAACGTTAAAAATGGAATAATCGAAGAAGCTCTTGTTGAAACACTTGGATGTTCAGGTATGACACACTCTGCAGCTATGGCTGGCGAAATATTAGTAGGAAAAACAATTCTTGAAGCACTAAATACAGACTTAGTTTGTGATGCAATTAACACTGCTATGAGAGAACTATTCCTACAAATAGTATATGGTAGAACTCAATCAGCATTCTCAGAAAATGGTCTTCCAATAGGTGCTGGCTTAGAGGACTTAGGAAAAGGTCACAGAAGCCAAGTTGGTACAATTTATAGTACAAATCTAAAAGGACCAAGATACTTAGAGCTTGCTGAAGGATATATAACAGAAGTTGGACTTGATAAAAATAATGAAATTATAGGATATAAATATGTTAACTTAGGAAAAATGATGGAAAACATCAAAAAAGGAATTGATCCAAAAGAAGCTATAGAGAAAGCTAGTGGACAATATGGTAGATTTGATGAGGCTATCAAAACTATCGACCCTCGTGCTGAGTAAATTTGCATGAAAAACAGCATCTTGCGAAATATTTTATATTAGTTTGGTGCTCAGCGTACCCACGTACGCTTCCGCGCTCGCACTAATATAAAAATTCCGCAATCTACTATTTTTGATGCAAATTTGAGTTATGAAATCTACTGATTTTGAAGCATTTAAAAGGAATGCATATAAAACATTTAAATTATATGTACGCCAAAGATATAAAATAAAAAAGGGAGATAAACAATGGAACATCCTATATTAACACCACCAATACTTGCGGTAGGACCAGATAAATTTTTGTTTGATTATAAAATATTAATATTTGCGTTGATTATTTTAGTTTTATCAATAATGTTGGCGTGCAAGAAAAAATCATGGCGAAATATTATGATACCATTACTTGCAAGTGATATTCTGGTGACGTTAACGTATGTATTTAATAGAATTTATGATACAAGTGTATATGGTTACAGATATTTTTTAGAAACTAATAATGATTTTAGAGAGTTAATTAGTTTCATAGTTGGAATGGTGATTGTGTTTTTTGTATTATTCCTAGGTGATAAAGTAATAAAAAGGTTTAAAGGAGGCAAATAAAATGAGTTTATTTGAAAGTTATGAAAGAAGAATTGATCAAATAATGCCTGTTCTTAATAAATATGGTATTAAAGATTTAGATGAGGCTAAAGCTATTTGTGAAGAGAAAGGCTTTAACCCATATGATATAGTTAAAAGCATTCAACCTATCGCATTTGAAAATGCTGGTTGGGCTTACACAGTAGGTGCTGCTATTGCTATTAAACAAGGTTGCACAAAAGCTGCTGATGCTGCAAAAGCAATTGGTGAAGGTTTACAATCTTTCTGTATTCCAGGAAGTGTTGCAGATGATAGAAAAGTTGGTTTAGGTCACGGTAACTTAGCTTCAATGCTATTATCTGAAGAAACAAAATGTTTTGCTTTCTTAGCAGGTCACGAGTCATTCGCTGCTGCTGAAGGTGCTATTGGTATTGCAAAATCAGCAAACAAAGTTAGAAAAGAGCCACTAAGAGTTATCTTAAATGGTCTTGGAAAAGATGCTGCACAAGTTATTTCAAGAATCAATGGATTCACATATGTTCAAACAGATTTTGATTTCTTCACAGGTAAAGTTAATGTAGTTAACGAAACTGCTTATTCAGATGGAGAAAGATCAAAAGTTAGATGTTATGGCGCAAACGATGTTAGAGAAGGTGTTGCAATAATGCACTTAGAAGGTGTTGATGTTTCAATTACAGGTAACTCAACAAACCCAACAAGATTCCAACATCCAGTTGCAGGAACATATAAGAAAGAATGTATCGAACAAGGTAAGAAATACTTCTCAGTTGCATCAGGTGGTGGAACAGGTAGAACACTTCATCCAGATAACATGGCTGCAGGTCCTGCTTCATATGGTATGACAGATACAATGGGAAGAATGCATTCAGATGCACAATTCGCAGGTTCTTCATCAGTTCCAGCTCACGTTGAAATGATGGGATTGATCGGTATGGGTAATAACCCAATGGT
Source organism: Clostridia bacterium (assembly GCA_017462965.1). GTDB lineage: Bacteria > Bacillota > Clostridia > TANB77 > UBA1234 > UBA1234. The sequence goes on from JAFTQC010000068.1 coordinate 21,353, forward strand.
TGGTGCAACAGTTGCTGTAGCAGTAGCAGTTGAAGAAGCTATGAGATAAATTAATAAATCGATGGGGGCTGTAAAAAAAGTCCCAAGTAAAAATGCGTGAAGAAAACTCACGCATTTTTTAAAAGAAAAAGGCTGTCAATTGTGCAATCGGCAGTCTTTTCTGGTATAATTAAAATATGAAAAAAACAAATCCATATAGAGCTACTAATTTCAAGCAAGATGATGAGGGCGATTTAATATGTCCAAATGGTAAAAAATTCAATTTTAAATTTGAACGACATATTAAAGGTAACCAATATGGTCGTACAGAAGAAATATATGAATGTGAAAGTTGTGAAGGATGTCCCACAAAGAAAAATGTAGTCCAAAATCTAAAACTAATCGAACAATTAGATTAAATCAAGAATTAACATCTATACATGAAGAAGTATTAAGAAATTTGTGTTCTATTCGAGGAGCTCTACTTTGTATGAATAGAAGTATTCAG
>JAFTQC010000069.1 GCA_017462965.1 Clostridia bacterium
TCATCAACGGGGACAGCCCTTTTTGATAAATGTAAGCATTAATAAAAGTGCAAATTATTTTTACTTATTTATCAAAAAGGGCTGTCCCCGTTGATGACTCTCTCCCTCTCTCAAAAAGGGGTGTCTCCATGTCTCAAACTCTTATAATAGCTCTCGTCCGATTTTTGTTACTGTTCCAGCTCCAATTGTTAATACGATTTCTCCTTCGGATACATTTTCTTTTAAGTAAGAGGCAACATCTTCTAGTTTTGAAATGTATATGCAATTGCCTGAAATTTCGTTGATTTTATCTGCCAATTGTTTGGCTGAAACAATTCCTGTATCAATTTCACGAGCGGCATAAATATCTGTTATTATAATTGTGTCAGCGCCTTCGAAAGCGGTTACAAATTCGTCAAACAAAGTATATGTTCTTGTGTAAGTATGGGGTTGAAAAATAGCCCATATTTTTTTTGCTTTTATGTTTTTAGCTGACTTGATAGTAGCTTTTATTTCAGTAGGATGATGAGCATAGTCATCATAAATATTGGCACCATTTACTTGACCAACAAGTTCGAAACGTCTACTAGCGCCTTTGAAATTTACGATTCCATTTTTAATATCTTCGTTATTAATAGCATATTCTTTCGAACAAGCAATAACAGAAAGTGCATTATAGATGTTATGATAGCCGATAACTCCAAGTTTAACATTTTCTATTGTTTCTGTTTCTGAAACTGCGTCGAATTTATAAGTTCCATCTTCGCATATACCAATATTTTCAGCGTGCCAAGTAGCATTTTTATTATCAATTCCAAAAGTGACAAGCTTAGCCTTGTGATTATCTGCAATATCCATACAATCAGAATCATCTGCATTTAAAATCAACAATCCATCGTCATTAGGAATATTTAAAAACTGATTAAAAGCATTCTTAATATCGTTTAAGTCTTTATAACAATCAAGATGATCCTCCTCAATATTAAGAACGATAGCAGTTTTAGGAAAAAATTTTAGGAAACTTCTAACGTATTCACAAGCTTCTACAATAAAAATATCACTTTTACCAATTCTGTAATTTAAGTCATTTAAAATTCTCAAATCGGCGCCAACCTGAATGCTTGGATCTTTTTGAGCTTCAATAAAAACAGACGAAAGCATAGAAGTTGTCGTAGTTTTTCCATGAGTTCCACTAATAGCGATTGTTTCAGAGTATAGGTGAGTGATAGCACCAAGAAAATCTGAACGTTCAACCAAAGTCAAATTTAAATTTTTAGCTTCGACGATTTCTGGATTATCTGATTTTACTGCAGCAGTATATACAACAATATCGCTACCATGCACATTCTCGGCAAAGTGACCAATTGTAATATTAATTCCTTGTTTTTCTAATCTATCAGTAACAGCGCTTCTAACCATATCGGAACCAGAAACGCTAAATCCCATATTTAATAAAATATCGGCAATACCGCTCATACTAACGCCGCCAATGCCAATCATATGTATTTTCTTATTTATATCACTTAATATGTTTTCAAAATTATTCATATAAAAAACCCCTCCTGTCAACACTCCAATTATACATAATATTATATACAAAAACAATCATCCTGATACAAGAAATTTCGCAAAAAGGGGCGTCCCTCTTGATAGATTTATTACAAAAATATTACATTTTGCTAAACGCTGTAATGAGAAAACACATTATGATAAAATACATTAGTAGAATTATGCAGAGGAGGAAAAAAATGAAAAGAAGAATAGTTATATTATTGACATGTTTACTTGTGATTCTTGGAACAACTTCATTTGCAGTAACTTTCACAGACTTGACAAATGAACATTGGGCTTATGAATACATAAGTACGCTTGCTGATTCTGGAGTGGTTAATGGATATCCAGATGGAAGCTATTTGCCAGAGGGCACGATATCGAGGGCGGAATTTTTGAAGCTTGTGATAGCGGCATCAATGCCAGAGGGAGTGGATATAAAAGAGGCTCCGATGACGCTTGATCATTGGGCTGGACAATATTTGTATGTTGCTGAAACATATGGAGTTGTACAAAGAAGATCAATAACTTTAGAAAATATCGATGAACCAATTACAAGAATTGAAATGGCATTAATGATAGCAAAAGCAGATGTAATGTTAAAATTCAATTCATTAAACACCGAAAAAGAAATAACATTTAATGATTATGATGAAATGACAAGTGAAGAAGTTAGATGGTTAACTCATGCTGTTAATAGAGGTTTTATACAGGGCTATCCAGATAATACGTTTGGAACGAAACTAAATATGACGAGAGCAGAAGCTGCGACGGTTATATATAGGTATACAAAGTAAGGAGGTAGCAGATGAATAAGAAAATTATTGGATTGATTATGGTATTAGGTATTTTCTTTGGGTGCACTAGTGTCATAAATGCTGCAGCAGACGCTGTTGATGGCGGCGGTGGCAGTGGAGGAACAAGTATACATACTTGTAGTGGCGGTTCGTGGTATAAAGATGGAGAATACCACAAGAAAAAATGTAGTACATGTGGTGAAGTATATGAATCAGCAAGCCATTCAGGTGGAAGTTGGATAAAAGGAGATACACAACACTATAAAAAGTGTTCTACGTGTGATGGATATTATGGTTATGCAAACCACTCGGGTGGAAGTTGGATAAAAGGAGATACACAACACTATAAAAAGTGTTCTACATGTGATGGATATTATGGTTATGCAAATCATAGTGGTGGTTCATGGTATTCGGATGGAGATATGCATTATAAAGATTGTTCAACATGCTCAAAATCAAAATATACATCTGGATCACACAATAATAATACAAAAATAATAATTACAGGTAACACTAGTCAACATGATACAGAATGTAGTGATTGCGGAAAGGACATGGGTAAAGAGGACCATAATCACGACAACAAAATTGATATTTCGACAGATGATTTACAACATGAAACTGGATGTACATTGTGTGGCTTGAATAATATAGGTAAGGAAGACCACAAGAAGTGGCTTGGTGGAGATTCCCCTAATGTGCATTATTGTGAAGATTGTACTCATAAAATGGTAGATACTACAAAGCAATATCATTTTTATGATGTTGGGGCAACTTTAGAATCAGATCAACATAGGTTAAAATGTGAATTAGATGGGTGTAACACTAGAATTTATCTAACGGATGCGGGTTCGTTTGAGGATTTACAGGGTTTATCTTTTTATGAATATACGGCATCAGACGCAACGATAAAGATGGCAGAAGTTCCTAAATTAGAACATGGTGATTATACGCTTAATTGGCACTATGATGATGGAAATTCAGCTATTATAAGGGATATGAGTGGTAAAGTAATTTTACCGGATTTATGTGATGAGTGGATAACTCTTATTGGATGGACTCAAAGAAATCTAAAGACTCATGTTGAAGCTGCCGAAGGATATGCAGAGGAAAAAGTTGCAGCTACTGTAAATTACGGATGGGAGCATAATGCGGCCAAAGAGAATGCAGAAAACTTTAAGAGAGAAGAGTTTATTCTAGAAATGTTAAACGTTGCTTCAGAAAATACGTATATTAACTGGATTGGAGTAATGATGACAGATGCTGATAAGACAATAATAGATGGTAGAACCTATACTCCAAATTATACAAAAGAAGGAACAGAATATACGATAACATATAAACATCCAAATGGTGGATGGATGTTTTTAGATAATCCGTTTTTTAAACAAGAAAGAACTCTTTCACCTGGCAGTACATCTACATCGTATACAGACTTATTCCAATATGGTGGTTATGATATAGAAGAAAAAGAAGAGTGGGTGGCAAATATTTATTATTGCTACAGAACAATGGATGGACAGGTTCCTAAAAACGGTTATGCTAACATGTATACATATAAAACGGTAGTTGTATACGATGCGGGCGCGAAAGATGTTACTGAAAAAATAAGTCCGAATATGGGATTGATTGATAAAACAGGTTATAGATATGTCGGGTATACTAAAGATGTAGGAGAAGTTGGAAGCGTTAAGGTAGCTTCTGCTCCACCAGAGCACAAGGGTACGGTTGCGGAGGTTACAGTTGGGTGGAACTATACTAAATCAGCAGCTATGGTTACATTCTTCGTTGAACCAGTAAAACTTGAATATGGTCACAAGTGGAGAGACATGAGTAGCAACAAATCACCTGATCAAATTATTGATGCACCCAATTTATCTTGCATAAGCTCTGTAAATCCTAAAGCACTAGAATTTCCAGATTTTTATGATGGTGAAAAGTGTGTATTTTCAGTGAAATCACTAAATAAATTTTACTGGCCAGGATTCATGCTAACGAAAGCTGAAGTTGTAGATATGGACAATCAGGATGACATGATTTGGGAAAAAGAATATGATGATAGCACAACGACGGTGTATACCAATAATAAATTGGGTGATAGGATTACAATAGAGGAGAAAGTATATAGTTATTATGTTCCGACTGAAACATCAGGATACGCGAAAGATAAGCAATTTTGGTTTATATATAATACGCCTCAAATTAAAATAGAGCATAAGTATCATCAGGATAATGGTGGTGGATATGTATTAGATATAAATGGAAATCCAATTGAAGGTACGGAACAAATATTACATCAGTGGGCAAAGATAGAATCATTACAAACAGATAATATTGGATTACCACATTCAATAACTATTGGAGATAAAACATTTTTATATGAATGTCCAACATTAGATTTAGTACAATTAGAAATTTATGAAGTTTCCGGTACAGGAAAAGAAACATATAAGGGAACTTTGTATAATGATGAGAAATATAAACCGAGTAGTAAAGGAAAGAAATTATCAGGATATACAGGAATTTTCGAAGATTATTACATGGATACATATAGTAATTTAAAGGCGCAATTCCAAGACAATGATTTGTTTAATACAAATAAAAACTGGAAGATTGTATTTAAATATGTATCTGTTGAAAGAGTGTACATAAGATTTTATGATTTGAAGGGAAATATCATATTTACTAAAGATGAAAATGGTAGATATATTTCTCAAATTACTGATTTAATAGATAAGGTAGATGGCTATACTCACACAATAACTGATTTGGGTGAATTCACGCCATATGGATATACGATTGAAAAAGAAGCGTATAACAAGAATTTAGATGAAGCGACATTGATTACAGGAACTACAGGAAATTATAATCCTGGAACAATATTTGCTCCACCAAGAGATGGAGATAGATATATTATAATTTTCTATTCAACAGAAGATACGTTGAGAGTAAATTATAGAGACATGGATAACAATCCACTTCCTGTTCCACCAAACTATAAGAGTGAATTTACAACGGAAATACCAGATACAGGTGCATTTGTTGATGTGCCAGAAGTACCGGGATATAAAATTGTAGAATATAGGGTAAATCCAAACTACGATGGAACATCAAATGATATACCAGGTCCAGGAATACAAATTCCAGGTACGCCAACTGAGATAAGTGTGCCAAGTTCAGGAACAAATCAGTTTGTAATTGTGTATTACGAAAAGATTGAGGCTCCAACAAAATTGATTGTTGAATACAGAAAAGGTTCGCCAAGTGGAGATCCCCTAAAAGATCCTGTAACAATTCCTTTGGTGACAGGTGTTGAAACTCCTGTATCAGTACCTACAATTCCCGGATATAAACCTGAATATCATGTAAAAAATGATGACCCAACGCAAAATCCACCATATGATATAGTTGTTGTTGGCGATCCAGAAACGGGAGATCAAAAAGTAATAATTGTTTATGATGAAGGGGATATACCAACTCCAGATATTGAAGAAGTGGTGCCAGGTGTAATAACACCAGAGGACAACGAACAATTTGTGGAATTACAAGCAAATACAACGACTGAAAATGAATATGATGTCAAATCATCTATTCCAACGTCAGAAGATTTGTATGTTTCGGGAGATGTTTATAGCTATAAATTTATTGAAGACATTGAAGAAATTGCAGAGTCACAAACGATTCAAGTAAAAGTTGTACAAGAATATTATAAATCGTTTGTGGAGGGAAAAGTAAATCCAACTGCTAGTGTATCGACAGGACCATTCCCTGTAACATTAGATTATTCATACTATCAAGTAAATAAAGCAGAGCTATATGACCTAAAGAGTTTGGAATTAGAAAATGGAGCAATAAAATATTACAAAAATTATGATCCAACTACAGGAACATATACAGAATACATGGAAGACAAAGCAATTCTTGATGTAACAAAAGAAATTCCAACAATAGTGTATAATAAACCAGCACAAGTTATGGAAATTACATTGGGACTAACATCTCTTGGAAGACTTACTAAAGAAGGAGATACATATGTAATAACGTTAAACGATATTGCATACGTAAGACCAACAGATTTAGGTGATAAATATAATGAGAATAATTTGTCTGAAGTGCTTGGAGTTTTTGGAGAACTTACAAAAATTAATTTGCAGGAATTAAAAATTACAATGCCAGGTGCGGAAGAAGTTGTAATCTTAACAGGAAATTCTTATCAGTTAAATCAAAAGACAGAAGCATTAAAGGAAGGCGTTAACTATTTACCATATGCACCAGGAAGAGCGCCATTGTACAGCTTCTTAGAAGATAAAGGTTTGTATGTAAAAGAAGCTGCAGTAAATCAAACATATCAAACAAAAATGACAGGTGTGTATAAGATGATACAAGCGGTTGTAAGTGAAGCTATTGCATCATATGATCCAGCAACAGTAGAGCATGCAAGAGACCCAATCGCTGTAAATCCTTTATCAATTCATACACCAATTATTAATAAAACAGAATTAAAGGTTTCAGATGAACATAAGAAAACAATTCAATTAAAAAGTGAAGTTACAACTGGAAGTGCAGAAAAATTGACACTTGAAGAGTCGTTCACAATAGAAATACTAAATAACGGAGGACATAAAGCAGATACAGGATATGGAACAAAAGACTACAACCACAATGGTTTGCTTGCAAATGACACGAATAAATTAATAAAAGATAAATCAGATGCATTGAACAATAAAGTAATAACAAAAGAAATGTATGCGGCAGAAACAGAAGAAAAATCAATCGGACCAGCGTTTGCAGAATATAAACTCATTAAGTTCCCATATGATGTATACTTAGTAAGTGGCGATAATGGTACAAACAAAAATGTAGCACCAAAAGATGGTTCAACATTATTAAAAGCAAATGAATGGTATAACTTGTATGAATACCTAGCACCAAGCGTTACAAAATATACATTTGTAATTCCAGTATGGGTAAAAGATGCACATAAATATGAGGGAACAAATGGAATTCACGTATTAATAGTAGCAGAAAACTGCGATGCGGCAACATTAAATGCAGCAAAGGCAAATCCACTAAGCGTTACAGCTACGGGTAATTCAAACACAAATAGAAATGACTATATTTTAAGATGGTCTAAGGATACATATGTATCGGGAAGAGTGTATGATTTACAGATAAGAGATACGGATGATCCGGGATTTATGGGCAAAGTTAGTCCTGCACTAAGTGGAGATCCATCAACAACAACGCACAAAGAAATGCCAATAGCTCAAAAAGAACAAGTAAAAGCATATAACCTAGGAATGAAGCTAGGATATAGATTCTACTTCGACCTTAAGACAAAAGGAATATCAAACAAAACAGTAAACATACATCCAACAATATATTATGTATCGCCAGATGGAACACCAGACTCAAAGGTAACATTGTTCTATCATTCAAAAGGAAGCTTATATAATAAGCTAACAACAAGCGACTTAAACATAAAGATGACAATGGCTGGAACACATGGACTTGTAAATAATGCGGGCTACACGTTGGAAACAGTAGCTGCAAAACAATTAGTGCCATCAAGAGTCTTCACAAATGTGGTAACAATAGGAAAAATAGTAGAAGGCTTGTCTCTAAAAAGAGATACAGAAAAACTACCATTCGACAATATTCTACAAGCAGCAAAAGCATATGGCTTCGGCGAAGATACAACTAAATTTACAACATCAGCACTAACAAGCGAAAGTATAGCAAGTGAGAACGACATAAAGAATGCAACAGGACACTGGTATGGAGAATTCTACTTGCCAGCAAGCACAATAGTAGTACCAGGACAAAATGTAGATAGACAAAAAGTAATAAGTGGAGCAGTAAAACCACTTACAACGGGATATTTAGTAGTTGTGTTTGACGAAATAACGACAGTAGAAGATGATCCAGAAGCAAGCTACTTGACATATTCAGCGCCAGCAGAAACACAATGGCAAAAAGAAGGTGTAGAAACAACATTAACATTGCCAAACAATGAACAAATAACAATACCAGTTTTAAATGGTGCAGCAATGGCAATCTACCAAGTAGGATTAAGAGCAAATAACGACTACGAAACAGAAGGAACACACTAAAATAAAAATCGATATGGACAAGGGGACGGTTCTCTTGTCCATTTTTTTTCGTCCACGAGGGACGTCCGTTAAATGGACGATTTTATGTAATCAAAAAATAAATCAGAGTTTCTAGCAGGATTTTTAAAAGTTTTGTAGTAATTATAAATTTAGTTGGGTAAAATATCCAACATTCATTACTAGAAATAGAAAGGACGTGCGTTTTAATGCAAATCACAGACGTAAAAGTAAGAAGAGTAGAATCTGAGAACAGAATGAAGGCTATAGCAAACGTAACATTTGATAATGCTTTCGCAGTACATGATATCAAAGTTATCGAGCCAGCTACAGCGGAGAAACCATTCATTGCTATGCCAAGCAAAAAAACTCCTAAGGGAGACTGGAGAGACATAGCACATCCAATTAATTCTGAGACAAGAGCTATGATTGAAAATGCTATCCTAGAGGAGTACTATAAATTACCTAACGAATCTAGCGAAACATCTGAAGGGGCAGTTGAAGAATAATAGATTATTTTGAAATGCTTGAGGTCACATCTTTTATGGTGTGACCTTTTCTTTTTTGCACTTGGATATGTTTATTAAAAGTGATAATATTATAGATAAAGAAGATGAATTTAGAAATGGTCATCAAGAGGGACAGCCCTTTTTGATGAATTTCTTTCTCAAAAAGGGCTGTCCCTCTTGATGACCTCTTGCTGAGTTCACTCTTAAGTGCAAAAAGAGGAGATAAGAGAGCATGAATGAAAGAAAAAAGAGTATTGCTGATTCGCTAAAACCCACGTCAGAGAATGTTGTTAGCCATTTTTTGATACATACTATGAATGAAATTTTGTTTGGGAAGGATTATCCCAATTTTAGATTTGATTTTAGAGATAAGGAAGCAATTAAATATATAAGCGAATTTTACCAAAATTATCCTAATGGTGAGGAATATTATGGTGATAGATTTGCTAAAATATTGAATATGTTAACCAGTCAAGAAGATGCAATAAATAATACTATACCTGTAATGGTTGTAAATGATTATAAAAGTTTTTTTGAAAGTTTGAGACAATATTATGCTGAAATCATTGATTTATACTGGAAAAGAACGACTTATACGAGTTTTCCTGTTTACGAAATGGAAAATTGCTTTACAGATATTTGGCTTAGAGCGACGCCGGATGATTTTAATAATCCAGAGAAATTCTTGGAAAAGCAAGTTATGCTTGCAAAAGATAAAACTTTGGAGAAGTATGATGAGGAAGTTTCTTTTGGAAGAATCTCGGAGTTTGGAGATAACGTTTTATGTGTGAAAAATGGTTATGCGAGAACGTGGGATGAGGCACTTAGAGAGTTTCAAATAACAATTTATGATAAGGAACATTATGGTAATGAGAAGTTATTCTATAAGCCTCAATACACGTTGCCTGTTATAAGATATGGAGTCTATGAAAATAACGGGAAAAAAGTTTGTTATATTGGTTCAATTCAAGATAATTCTCATTTGCACAGTGGTGGCTTAAATGATGCGTTAAAAAAGAAAGTTGACCGTAGCAAATATAAAGTAAATCAAGATGTTGATGCTGAAGAGATTCAAGGGATTGAGCCGAAGCAAGTCATTGCTTTAAGTATTTTTTTCAATCTTTTAAGCAGAGAGGGGATAACGGAATATGAAATTCCTTCATTGCCAGTTCTTGATTATGATTATCATATAAAAAGAAATGAAAAGCTTTTAAGAGATTTTAACAAACGCTGGGATGCTGAAATGATTGAAGCTTTTCCGGGCGGTTATGAAAGAGATAAGTCATATTTAGAACGTAATTATGGTAAAGAGGATTTAGTAAGCAAAATAAAAACAGAACGTTTAATGAAAACGATGGTTAGAATGTTGCAACATTTTCCAAAAGGCCTAGTGACGGGGTATCCAGGGGATGCTGATAGCATGATGCATTTACATATACCAAAAATAAAAAATAAAGATGACATAAATGGGGAATTATTGCAAAAACTATATCAAGTTACGAGTAGCAAGCGTGAAGTTGGTGATGTAGAGTTCTAGAGAGAAGGGGATTTTATGTTTGATATAAAAGAAGAGCTTAAGAAACTTCCTGAAAAACCAGGAGTATACATAATGAAAGATAAAGACGACAATATTTTATATGTTGGTAAAGCGGTTGTTCTAAAAAATAGGGTTCGTCAATATTTTCAGAAAACTAATAAAAGTGCTCGTATAGAAAAAATGGTTTCTTTGATTGATCATTTTGAATATCTTGTGGTCGATTCTGAAATGGAGGCTCTAATTTTAGAATGTAATTTAATAAAACTTCATAGGCCGAAATATAACGTTTTGCTTAAAGATGATAAAATGTATCCATATATTAAATTGACGTTAAATGAAGATTTCCCAACACTTAGAGTAACTCGTAAAAAGTTCAATGATGGTGCTAAATATTATGGACCTTATACGAATGCGCTTGCGGTTAAAGATACGGTCGATTTTTTAAATCAAACGTTTAAATTAAAACATTGTAGAAAAATTTTTAAGGCCGACAAGATTGAAACGCCGTGCCTTAATTATCACATTAAGCGATGCTTGGGGATTTGTGCGGGATATGTTTCTAAAGAAGAATACGCGCAGACAATTAAGCAAGTTATGATGTTTTTGGATGGAAAGGTAAATGATGTTTTAAAAGTTTTGAAAGCGGATATTGAAACAGCTGCTAAAGAAATGAATTACGAAAAAGCAGCTTTACTTCGTGATAAAATGTATAGCATTGAAGCGCTTTCAGAAAGACAAAAAATCGATAGTTATAATGAACATGACATAGATGTCATAGGTGTTGTAAAAACGCTAAATAAGGCTTCTTTGGAGCTATTTAGAATAAGATATGGAAAGATGATTGCTGGAGAAAATTTTATTTTTGACGATGTCGAAGATATTTCGGAAGCAACAATAGTTTCAGATTTCATGAAACAATTTTATAATGAAGAAAATGTTCCAAGCAAAGTTATTTTTAGATATGAAATTGAAGATATGGAACTTATGAAGCAAAGATTAACTATGCTAAACAATGGAAAAACAGTGGAATTTAAACTTCCTGTCAGAGGAGAAAAAGTTCGCTTTGTAGAAATGGCAGAAAAAAATGCGCTTATATCGTTGCAAAACAAAACAGATGTAATACAAAACAAAAATATAATTACAAAACTTAAAGAGTTATTGCATTTAGAAACTTTGCCGCTTCGTATTGAAAGTTACGATATTTCAAATATTTCAGGAACAGATACAGTTGCTGGAATTGTAGTTTTTGAAAATGGTAAGCCAAAGAAAAGTGACTATAGAAGACTTAAAATAAAAACAGTTGTTGGTCAAAATGATATCATGTGCATGAAAGAGGCATTAGAACGCCGACTTAAGTATTGTATAGGAGAGCATGAGAAAAATCCATTTGGAAAAACTCCTGACTTAATACTAATGGACGGAGGAATTACACAAGTTAGAATAGCTAAAGAGGTTTTGTTCAATTTAAATTTAAATATTCCTGTTTATGGACTTGTAAAAAATGATAAGCATAGAACACGTGGAATAATTGATTCTGACGGAAACGAGTTTGTAATTAAAGATAATGAAATTATAAATTTCGTAACATTTATTCAAGATGAAGTTCACAAAACAGCAATCGAATACCACAGAAAATTAAGGGAGAAAAAAGTAAGTAAATCATTACTTGATGAAATAGAAGGTATTGGAGAAAAGAGAAAGGCTGCGCTATTAAAACATTTTAAATCAATCAAAAAAATTTCAAATGCAACCATCGACGAACTTCTTACAGTAGAAGGCATCGATGAAAAAGTTGCCAACACAATTTTTAATGCATTTCATTGACACTAAAATAGTAAAAATTTATAATTAAAAGAGAAGACGAGAAAAAAATACAAATGATAGGAGTTGGATTATATTGGCTTATACAGGTGGTTCAAGACAAGAACAAATTAAGTTCCCAGCTATATTAACAAATGAACGTTTAGAGGCGATATATGTAGGCCTTTTGCTTTTAAATCCTAAAGGTATTGGTATGTTTTATCTGGAAGTAGAAGAATGTCAATTTTCAGTGCCTTGGATGCTTGATATATATAAATTAGTTTTGTTCCGTGAAGGACAGTCGTATGCTTCAGAGGCGGCGAAGAGAGGATTCTCTTTCCCTAAAATTACGGAGAAAACAGAAACATATATGGAGACTTGTAAAAAGTATGCCGTAGAATCTGGCTATACGATGGAGAATGCATATTATGAGATAAGAAAACTTTTCCTTCTAAAGATGAGTTATGCAAATGCTCCAACTAAGACAATTCAAAACAAAGTTGTTGATATTAAACGATATACAAGATATAACGAAATGGGTATTGATGAAATTATAAATTCATTGAACCAAATAAGTTTTACGAGTAGTATTCGTGAGTCGATTTTGAATGAAGATATTACACAGTTCTTAATAGAAGGTAACAATAACCTAAAAACAGGTTTGCCAACACCGTTCCCAGCGATGACAAGAACTTTCAAAGGTTTTAGAAAAGGCGAAACAATGTCTTTTGCTATGCCATCTAATGCTGGTAAGAGTAGGTTTATCACGAATATAATTTCATATCTTGCATATGTTCTAAAGAAAAAAGTTTTGCTTATCTCAAACGAGATGACTGAAGATAAAATGAAACTTTGTTTAATTACAACTATTGTAAATGTTTCGTTTATAAAGCCACTTCATGGACAAACAGATTTGCATAAAAGAGAGGCTGAACTTTTAGGTCTTAAATTTAGACCTGATGAAGGAGTAGAAGCTAATCTAGATGATGATGGATTTATTTTGAAAAATGAAGATGAATCTGATGAAGATTTTATAAAAAGACTTCAGCAAATATCATCTGAGTTTAATAAAACTTGTGCTGCTACAGACTGGCTTGCTTCGCAAAAGGATTCAGGAATTTACTTTGTACATACGTCAGACCATACAAATGATGAACTTAGAAATATTATAATGGATTATTATTACAAAGAAGGAATCGAGTATGTATTTTATGATACTTTGAAAACAGATATTGAACATATTGGTAATGGCGATGAAATTAAGAAAACGGCTACAATATTGTCAACACTTGCACAAAGCTTCAATATGTTTATTGGATCGACGTTGCAGCTTTTGGATAATTCAACACCACCACTAAATATGAGTATAAACGATATTCAAAGTAGTAGAACTGTTAAAGAGGTTCTAGATAATCTTTGTTTAATAAAACAAATTAACAACACGACATATCATGAATATGAATATGCTGAAGAGGAAGAATCTACGAATTACCGTGATTTAGAGCCACCAGAGACTTTAAATACAAGGTATTATGCATGTGTAGTTGATAAAAACAGAGCAGGTGCAAAACCTAAGTTATTATTTAAGCTTGATTTGGACTACAATACATGGGAAGAGAAAGGATACGTAAGATTAAAACAAGAAAATATGCCTGCACAGTAATTTAAGGAGGAAGTATATGAAAAAATTATTTATAATGCTAACAATAAGCTTAATTATGACTATTGGGCTTGGAACAGTTAGTTTTGCAAAAGAAACTAAGCCAATTGAACTTATTGAGGTTTCTGGATTGGATACTCCATATTCAAAAGGTGAGATATTAGATACAACTGTTAATTTGACAAGAAGTTCATATTCATATTTTGAGGAGCTTAGTTGGTCAAAGACGGCTGAAGGTCTTCATAAGGTTGAAATAAGATTAAGAGCGCATTATCATGATTATCATTATGATGAAAATACGAAAGCAACTTTAAATGGTAATCCAGTGCATGAAATAAAAGTAGATGAAGATAATAAATATTATGTTACATTAACATATGTATTTCCAGAAGAAGAGGTTAATGCCAATTTATCTACTTCATCAACTTTGCTTCACACAATTACTGTAATGTATATGAAAAATGGAAGAATTTCTCCAAATCCAATAAGAGCTCCACATCGTAAAAACTTTACAGTTCAAATTATTCCTGACGAAGGATATGAAGTAAAGGATGTTGTTGTAGATGGCGAATCTGTTGGTGCTGTTACAGAATACACATTTAGAAGAGTTGAAACTACGCATAAAATAAAAGCGTATTTTAAGCCAATTGAGGGATATGTTCCATCGGAAGATGAAGAGGATGTTGAATCTGGAGATGCAGAAGTAGTAGAGCCAGACACAAAAGTGTTTGAATTTGATGATGTAAAAGAAAATGACTGGTATTATGATGAAGTTCAATATGTATGCAATGCCGGAATATTTAACGGAACTTCAGAAACAACATTTGGACCAGAAGAAACTGCTACAAGAGAGCAATTAGTTACAGTATTATATAGATATGCAAAATCTAAGAATGTAGATGTAAGCGTAGGAGAAAATACAAATATTTTATCTTATGATGATGCATTTGATATTTCTGAATATGCAGTAGAAGCATTCCAATGGGCATGTGGAGCAGGAATTATAAATGGAACAACTGCTTCAACACTTGCGCCAAAAGAACTTGTTACAAGAGAGCAATTAGTTACAATACTATATAGATATGCTAAAAATGTAGGTGTAGACGTAAGCGTAGGAGAAGATACAAACATTTTATCTTATGATGATGCACTTAACGTTTCAGAATATGCAGTGGAAGCATTTCAGTGGGCATGCGGAAGTAAAGTAATAACAGGAAAAACTGCTTCAACACTTGCTCCACAGGAATTTGTAACAAGAGCAGAATACGCTACTATCGTTATGAGATTTGACGAGGCTAAATAGTATATATTGATAAAAAATGGAAATAATAAGTGTTATGATGACACTTATTATTTTTTTGTTTATAATTAGCTTCCTAATTATACTGTCTTTGGTTTATAAAATAAAAGCAAAAGCGCGAATAAATATTAATGGTGGGAAAATCGATGTATCATTTGAAATAATGAATAAAAAATATAACAAATCAAAAGAATTAAATATTTATAATTTGTTTTTAGAAAAATTCTTAAAAAAAGAGGGTGCAAAAGACATAGATGTTCCTAAAAATCAATTAGATACGCTTTTTAAAGAAATTCGTGATGTTGCATCACTTGTAAAAGTAGAGACATTAAACGCGTCTTTTATACTTGGAACGCCGTTTGTTGCATCGACGGTATTTTCTAATGTTATAGCTTCGACACTAATTCCAATAGCATATCAAAAACTATTTGATGGTAGTGGAAAATTAATTTATAAAGTTGTTCCAGATTATAATGATTTTAAATTTAAAGGAAACGTGGAAATTTCTTTTTTTATAACGACATTCCAAATTTTATTAGTATATATTTGGCTAAAAAAGAAAAATAATAAGTATAAGAAAAAGGAGGAGAGCAGATGAATAATCATCCAATAGAAGGTCTTATGAATACGGCCATGAATAATTTAAGGGATATGATTGATGTCAACACTATTGTTGGTGAAGCGATTGAAACTATTGATGGAACGGTTATAATTCCAATATCAAGAGTAAGTTTTGGCTTTGCAGCAGGTGGAAGTGAATTTTTAGGGGAAGCAGTAGATAATTATAAAAAAGAGGGAATGGATGAAAACATAACATATCGTTTGCCGTTTGGTGGCGGAAGTGGAGCAGGAGTTAATATATCACCAGTTGGATTTATAATTGTCGGGGGAAATGAAGGAATGAGTTGTCCTAAATTTATTCCAGTAGATCATTGCAATGCGCTTGATAAACTATTAGATTATGTTCCAAATATTTTAGAAAAAATAGCTCCATGTAATTCAAAGAAAGATTCGAAAGAATGTAATTGTGGTAGTGGAGAATGTCACAAAGAAGAAGAATAAAAAAGAAAAAACCTGGCATTTTAAATGTCAGGTTTTATGTATTATTTTTTCTTTAATACGCTTACGATAGCTACGATAGCTACTACTATAACGATTGCTATAACAGCTGCTAAAACTGTACCGTTACCTTCTGTCTCTTCAGCGTCTGTTTCGTCGCCAGAAACTTCTCCTGAAACTTCACCAGAAACTTCTGTGCCTTCTGTTGTAGGCTCTTCTGTTTCATTTGAAACTTCACCAGAAACTTCTTCGTTTTCAACTACTTCTTCACCAGAAACTTCTGTTGTTCCTTCAAGAACTTCACCAGAAACAACTGTATCTGCAGCAGCTGTATCATCAGCTTCAGTAGCGAATACGCAAGAGATAGAGAACATCATAACTAAAGAAAGTAACAATGCTATTTTCTTTGCCATATTGAATCAGCCCTCCTATTAAAATTTGACAATTGTGTTTGAATAACTGTCGTGGTTATTATATAATAATACATGTCCAAATGTCTACACTTAAAAGTAAAAAAAGTGAAGTTTCTTGTAATAATATGGAATACAAGGTAACATAATTAACAAATTTGCGAAAGGGTAATAAAATGAGATTAAAAAAAGTAAAAAATGCAAAGGAAATTGTAGAAAATTCTGGATATTTTGTAGATGCTCCAGAAGAAAAAATTGGTAAATGGAATGAAATTTTTGGAAATAATAATCCGATACATATAGAAATAGGAATGGGAAAAGGTAAATTCATAATAAATATGGCAAGGAAATATCCAAACATTAATTTTATTGGAATTGAAAAATATGATAGCGTACTTGTGAAAGCAGTTAAACAGTTAGATGAGCTTGAAACAAAGCTTTCAAATTTAAAGCTTTTATTGTATGATGCTGATAAAATTGAGGAAGTTTTTGATAAGGAAATTGAACAAATTTATTTGAATTTTTCTGATCCGTGGCCAAAAAGCAAACATGAAAAAAGAAGACTTACAAGTCAAAATTTTCTAAAAAAATATGATAATTTATTTGTAGGTAAAAAGATAATTATTCAAAAAACAGATAATAGAACATTTTTTGATTTTTCCCTTCAAAGTATTGAAGAATATGGGTATACAATTGATGAAGTTACATATGACTTGTATTCGTTAAATGATGAAACTAATGTTCCTACAGAATATGAAGAGAAGTTTAATAGTAGAGGCGTGAAAATTAATAGATTGAAGGCTCATATAGATTAGAATATTTTTTACAAAAGAAAGGAATGATTTGTTTGGAGAATTTAAATCAAAAAACTCTCAAAATTATTGCAGGAGTAATAGCTTTTTTGATAGTCGCAATTTTAATATTTCTTGGAGTAACTGCGGAAAGACCTCCGAAAGAAGTTGATGAAGGAATTGCGGAAATATTTAACAACAATGAAAAGATAGTACATCATAGTGGAGATATTTATTGTTATACGAATATTTTTAAGGATAACAAATGGACAAATGTTTTGTTGAAGCTTCCAATTGAATTTGATGATTCGACGCCAAGAATGATTGTTCATGAATTTTCATCTATGGTAGAAAATATTAAGTTGAATTTTGAAAATAACAGACTTTTTTATATGTCTGGTGCGAGTACATATATGTATAACATAACACAAAATAGAATTGATAGGTTTTGTGAAGGTGAATTACAGTTTATGTGTGAGCCTAATTCCTTCGTGACGCTTACTGATGGTAATCTTTATAAATGCGAATATTATCCTGCAACTTATTTTACAAAAAATGTTACAAAGCTTGCGGATGGTACTTTTAAGAGATATGACGAAGATGAAAATAGGGTGTACTATTCTACTTCAGCTGGTTCAAATTCACTTGTTGTTGCATTAGATAAGGAAACTTTAAATATTATTCTTATAGATAATTTTCCGACAAAAGATATGCAAATAGAAGATGTTTTGGTTACAGATAACTATGTATACGAATTGATAAAAAGTAATGAAGGACCTTTTGTGAAAAAAGTATCAAACAAATCAAAAAAGGAAAATGAGAAAATAGAATTTACGAAGTTGCCTATTAATGATGCAGAATATATCGAGTTTATAGATTCAAAATACTCAAAAAAGTTAGAGCCTATGAAGAAAAAAGAGGACGACTCTTCAAGTGATGATTTGTATTTTTATGTGGGTGATTTAGAACTAGATCCTAATGCTTATACGATTGGTTATATTGTAGCAAGTAAGGAGGCACATAAATATGATGAAGCGACAAATAAAGTTGCTTCATATGATGATAATACTTTTAATGAAACTTGGTTAGATAATTATTCATTGTTCCTTAATGGTGAAAATGTAGAATTGTATCACAACAACAAATATATAACTTCTGTTAAGACAAGCATAACAGAGGATGTTAATTTGAAAATGAATAGTGTAAATATAATAGGAGATTATTTGTATTATGAATTTCAAATCTCTAATTCAACTAATACAGATACTGTTTTTGCTAGAACGATGAAAACAGGTGGAGTATCTCAAAGAATTAATATTCCAGAATAGAAATTTGAAAAATTGGGACGGAGTCATCAACGGGGACAGCCCTTTTTGAGAGAGTGCTCTCTCAAAAAGGGTTGTCCCTGTTGATGACTCCGTCTTAATTTCCATTATTTTATTTCAATACAATAAATTCTTTTTCCTCGAGTTCCGATAATAATTTTGTTATCATATATTGCTGGAGATCCTTCGATGTTTCCGCCGCCAGTGTTTAAAGTATATAATGTTTCACCTGAAAGCGGATCAATTAAAAGTAACTGTCCGATAGAATTTCCAAATATGACGTACGATTTGCCAGAATTCGAATATATCGCAACAGGTGAGCTCCAAGAATATTTTACTAAATCTTTTTCCCATATAACTGTTCCATTTGTTTTATCTAGTGCAACCATTTTCCCGTTGTAAAAGGAGGTTACTTTTGAAAAATTAAAGATTACCAAATTTGATATATCATTTTTACCGATGACAGGTGAAGAGAGAACACCACCATTTACACTTGCGTCATATAGGCAATCGCAAGAATATTCCCATAAAACTTCGCCGGTAAGACCATTTATTTTTCGAACTACGGCAGGTGACGTAGTTTTCCTTCTGTCAACTTCGCATGCTGCATAAAGCATAATAGTTCCATTTTCTTCTTCAAGGCCAAGTGTGGCGTCACAATCATCTTCCATTTGAAAATTCCAAATAGGAGTTAAGGTATTTAAATCTAGGCATTGAACGATTCCATTGTTGTTCATAAAATATCCATAATTTTTATAGACAGCGAGTGCGTTTTCGATACCTCCGGCTTTGCCGTTGACAGTTGAACGGTATCTTGTAATATCAGGATTAATTGAAATCGTTCCATTTTCTTTGTCGTATGTCGTATTCAATTTAACAATATAAATTAAACCGTTTTCACCCGGTAACATTAATGTATCATTTTTTGAATCTATTATAGGATTGCCGTCAAATGCACCCCAGCCAAGATAAGCATATTTGTCACGACCGTTTATAAATAGCAATTCTTCACCAGTAATCAAACTAAAAATGTGATATCCCATTTGAACTGATTCACCACTTACTTCGTTTATCCCTTGTCCAACATAAAGTAGAGGATATCCTCTAGGATCTATAGTAACACTTCCTTTAATAGAACTAGGAACAGCAATTGTGTCTCGTGTTGGTGCGCCAGTTTCTAAATCATAGAAATGAACTTTACTATCTAATGCACCATATATGACTTCTATAAAATTTTCCTTTTGTTTGAATTCGTCATACAAATTCATGTTTTTTCTTGTTTCATCATTCCATTTTATAATAGCAGGTTGTCCATTCCAGCCAACACCAGTCCAATTGTCAGTTTGTCCAATTGTGTTAGTCCAAATTTTTGATAATTTTTTCTCTGTAACATCTAATGAACCATAAAAGGCACTATCGCGATAGTTGTTTCCTCTAAAGGTTGTAATACCTTCGACTTGATTGTAAGTATCCGAACTATCTAGATATAAATTATTTGAATAAAGTGTGCCATTACTTGTTTGTATTTGATAAGTATGAGGAAGATCTGGAGCAACAACTACAGGAGGATCTTCAATAATATTATTATCATCGCCAGAGTTAGGTAACGAATTATCACCGGATATAATGCTTAAATCGCCACTTGATATATCATTCTCAATGTCACCTGAACCATCACCAGAAGTAATCACAATATTAGAATTGTTTCCTTCATGTTTATTTTGAACAATTTTAACGTTAACTTCTTGAAGAATAATTAACGTCAAGAATGCAATAATTAAACAAATTAATATTTTCCAATTTTTATTATTCATAATTAAACCTCTTTAGTAATTTTGTACACAACTAATAATACATAATTTGATAAAAAAAGACAAGAGCATTTCAGCAAGAGGGACGCCACTTTTTGAGAGAGCGTGCCATCAACGGGGACAGCCCTTTTTGATAAATGTAAGAATTAATAGTAGTGCAAATTATTTTTACTTATTTATCAAAAAGGGCTGTCCCCGTTGATGGCACGCTCTCTCAAAAAGTGGCGTCCCTCTTGCAATAAAAAAACCTCTCACCAAAAAAGGTGAGAGGCTGCTCATAAAGGTTATACCATGTTGACATGATAACTCATGTCGTTTTCGGAGTGTTCGAAGTGCAAGTGCATGGTTGCAACTTCATAGGCAATGTTCGTCTGATGCGTCGCGAAGAGTACGACCTTGTCAGTGCACATTTCTTTGATGAAGCGAAGAACCTGAAGACCAATTTCATCGTTAAGGTTATTGGTTGCTTCATCGAACGCAACAATCTGAACGGTGTCGTCAAGATTCATCAGTGTGCGAGCGAGTGAGAGGCGCTGAACCTGTCCGCTCGAATACTGATCGGTACCACTATTGTCCAGGAAAGCGAAGACATCATCGGTCTTTTCGCTGATTTCCTGATACAGATGCAGTCCACAGAGAATCTGGAGGAGCTTTTCGCGGTCATAATCAGCCTTGCCGAGCGTGATTTCTTTCAAGATAGAGTTGGAACCGAGCATAGTCTTGTCCTGATGAAGGATAGACTTAGTGTTTCCTTCTTTTTCTTTCTCGATGTTCAATGCGAAACCATCAAAGTGAAGATTGCTAGTAAGCATCTTGATGAGAGTGCTTTTGCCAGAACCTGTGGTTCCAGTGAGAACAGCAAAATCACCAGGCTTCATGCTGATAATGTCGCTTGAAATGAGTTCGAAAGGCTGGTTGCCGTTCGTTGACGCATAGGTGACACGGAATGCGGGCAGAGAGAGTCTCGACAGTCGAGTAACTTCGAGATCATCGTTTTCGGTTTGCTTTTCGTAAACCGCAAAGATGTTGTCAAAGTCATTCTCATAAACCAAACGCTCTTCCTTAATTTCACGCCAGTTATCACCAATATAAATAAAACCGCTGATTCGACGAGTGAATTGAGAATAAATTGTGACCAACGAAATTGCGCTGACCAGAGTCTCAAGGTTCACATTCGCAAAACCAACTTCCCAAATCTTGAGGGCAAGAAGTGAGAGTGTGAAGAAGCTTGTAGCAAGGTTGCTGACCGTACGAATAAGATTGATGCGTCTTTGAACGGTTCGTTGCAACAGGAAGCTTTTTTTGCTTGCATCAACGTAGTTGTTGGTGATAAAGAGCGCATGCTCATTGCTTATGGGCTCAAGTAGCATGATGTTCTGTCGTGCTTCCTCAGTAATCATTCGAGCTTTTCTCTGCTGATTGCGATAAGTATTTCGCGTTTTCAGTCTGATGTTGCAGAAGAGCAACTCGAAGATAGAAGAAACGATGACCAGAATGATGAAGATGCCAGTGTGTTCAACTTCAAGAGTTGACACTGCCAAAAGACCAATGAACATAATAACGGCAGAAACAATGTCGATGCCGTTCCTGAGGAAAAACGTACGGATTTCCCAAGTGTTTGCGAGGAATTCGTGACATGTCTTGAGAATCTTACTCGAAGGCATCTTCTCGTCGAAGCCTTGCAGTTCATTTCGGTGCTGGACTTTTCCCTT
Organism: Clostridia bacterium; assembly: GCA_017462965.1. Lineage (GTDB taxonomy): Bacteria > Bacillota > Clostridia > TANB77 > UBA1234 > UBA1234. The sequence continues at coordinate 22,352 of JAFTQC010000069.1, forward strand.
AACACGAAGCAGAACATCGGCTGCATTTTTGGTCAGGAAAATGTCCTTGTGTTCTCTGAAGATATCTTCACGTTCTTCAACAAAGGTTCGAGTAAAGTTCTCGAGAGGGAACTTCACGTAGTGAAGCGAAATGAGCACCAGAGAAAGAACTACATGTCCTTCAATCATCGCATTCTTGCTAAACTGCAAGAGGAAGGAGCCGGCGTCCATCATAAGACCAAAAGCGAGATTGATCAGAGTCAGGATAATGAACTCCTTCAGAAGTTCACGCGGCATTTGGAGAAACGTGGAACGCTTATTCATAAAAAACCTCCAGTTGTGTGTCATAACCAATAGTGTAAATAAGTCGAGTGGTGAACAGAGAGACTATGGTTGTAATTACGTCGCTACATGCACATACTCCTTTCATTTTTCACAGTCAAAAAGACGACTGTTTATTTGGAAAACTATGACTTTTTAGTCGATAACATTATATCACACTTTTGACATTATGTAAATTCAAAAAGGACAAAGGGACGGGGTTTTTGTCCTTTTTTGGAAATTGGGACGGTTCCTTTTTCAAAAAATGGTCCTATCTATACGTGTAATCTGGTTGACAATAAAACGATATGGGTTGTATAATTTTTTCGTTGCAAATCAGTGTGATGAGCATGGTTAGAATAAACTTTGCTAAGTAGAGGAGGAAGACGCATGAACAAGGAAAGATGTGAACTTTGTAACCGTATTTTGAATCCGGAGATTGCTCTTGGAGGAGCAGATTTTGCCAGATTTGGTCAGATTTGTCGGAAGTGTCTGGAAGACTTAAGAAGTAGGGATGAATATGCGTATGATGAACATGGGCATATGCTTACACCCGAAAAGAACAATTTTTCATTTTGGTTTCCTAAGGTTGAACATTGTGGGCTGAAAGTGCCAAAATCACTGATATTCAACGTGCCTGAAGAAATTCAGAATCGTTTTTTCTTGGAAGGCGAAGATGATTACGAAGTCATTGATAATTGGCTTAAGGTGAGTGTACTTCCTGCTTTGAAAGAAGCGGATATGCATTTACTTTTTGTGAAGAATGCGACATTCAGTAATAAGTTTCTTGCGACGAGTTGTATGGCTACACAGCATACGCTTCTTGATGCGATTACTTCAATTAACTATGGAGCGTTGATGGTTGGCGCAGAAGGATTATCAGAATTTGTTGTGCGTGAACGCATTATGCATAATAGTCAAAGTACACCGTGCATTTACCATGGCCTTCCTCTTAGGTCTGAATTCAGAGTTTTCTATGATTTCACGAAGCACAAGGTAATTTTTATAGAGAATTACTGGAATTACGGCTATGTATTTCCGAATCTGCACGATGCTACAGACAAGATTGTTTTTGAGCACGAAAGAGAACGTCTTGAAAGAGAATTTGATAGCAGAAAGCAGGAAGTCTCTGAACTTGTCGCAAGTGCAATGCAGAATGTAGAGGGTTTCGAAGGTCCTTGGAGCGTAGATATTATGCTTGAAGGAAATACATATTATCTGATCGATATGGCGCTTGCTGAAACGTCCGCGTATTGGACGAATAGACCTGGTTATGAACGAGTTCATGCGCGTGAACTCGAAGTACGAAACAGAAGGAGACAGCAGTTGAGACCTGCTGCTGTGACTAAGCTAGATCCAGCAATAGTTGAACTTCTTGAATAATTTCACAAACTAAATGGACAAGTGGGACGGAGACACTTGTCCATTTTTTTTAAATGAAATATAATAATGGATATATTAAATTTTGGAGGCACAAATGAAAATAAAATTTATGAATAAATTATCTTCTACACAAATAATAGCTTTAGGTTTTTTTATTACAATTTTTATTGGTAGCATGTTACTAATGCTTCCGATAGCTCATAATGGTGAATTGTCATATTTAGATTCGCTATTTACAGCTACTTCGGCTACATGCGTTACAGGACATTCGACGGTAGATGTTGAATCTACATTTACATTATTTGGTCAAATTGTGATAATGGTTTTAATACAAATAGGCGGACTTGGGTTTATGCTTATAATTGCCTTAATACTAATGATAGCGGGCAAAAGAATTACATTAAAAAATAGAATTTTAATAAGTCAGGCTGTAAGTAAAAATGATTATGAAGGTGTAGTAAAATTACTGAAAAAAATTATAAAATATACTCTTGTTTTTGAACTGCTTGGAGCGCTTGCAATTGCAAGTAAAACTGTTCCGGAGTTTGGTTTAGCTAGACGGAATGTTTACTGCACTATTTCATTCAGTGTCAGCCTTTTGCAATGCTGGATTTGATATTTTTAAGGGAGAAAGCTTAGTTCCTTTTGTATTTGATAAAACAATTAACATAACATTAATTGCATTAATTATGATTGGTGGTCTTGGATTTTTAGTATGGGATGATATTGCAAAATGCATAGGTGAAGCAATTCGCGAGAAAACAAGTCTTAGAAGAGCTATGAGAAAATTTAGTCTTCACACAAAATTAGTTTTAATAATGCAAGTTACATTGTTTGTATTTGGAACAATAGGATTTTTAATCTTAGAAAATAATAACGAATTAACAATAGGAAACATGGCATTAGGAGATAAGATTTTAGTTTCGAGTTTTCAATCAGCGACGGCGAGAACTGCGGGATTCTTTACTGTAGGAATGGAAGACCTACAAGCAACAACTAAACTTCTTATGCTATTTTTAATGTTTGTCGGAGGCGCACCAGGAAGTATGGCCGGAGGCGTTAAAACAATTACATTATTAGTTATCCTGTATGGAATCGTTTCAATAATAAATGGTAAAAAGCATATAACGATTATGAAGAAAACGATAAACAAAGATATTTTCGAAAAAGCATGCGCTATATTCTTTGTTATGTTTTTAATATCGTATATATCAATTGTAATAATATCATGCAATATAAGTCCAAATATCTCATCGTTGGATATTGCCTTTGACGTAGTATCATCAATAGCAACAGTCGGACTTTCAGCGGGTGCAATTGCTAATATGAACGTAGTTGGAATTTGGAATATAATATTTTTAATGTACGTAGGAAGAGTAGGAACAATAACTACGGCTGTTGCATTTGTAATAGGAAGACCAAAGGAGCGTGACGAAATAGTGTATGCTAAAGAAGATGTAATTGTTGGATAATGTATTATCAAAATAAAAATTATTATAAATTAAATGGAGGTTAGAAATGAAAAAAGAAAAAGAACAAATTTTAATAATAGGCCTTGGAAAATTTGGAATGAATGTTGCAAAAGAATTATCAAAATATGATGTAGAAGTAATGGCAGTAGATGAATCAAGTGAGCTTGTAGACGAAGCTTCAAAATATGTTACACATGCTGCAAGGGTGGATGCGGAAGACATAGAAGCATTAAGAAAGTTGGGAATACGTGAATTCGATGTGGCTATAATAGGAATAGGTGATAATATAGAATCAAGTCTAATGGTAGCATTGACGCTAAAAGAGTTGAATATACCATATATAATAGCTAAATCAAGGGATAAAAAACATACAAGCTTACTAAACATGATTGGAGTAGATAAAGTAATACAACCAGAAAAAGATGCGGGAGTAAGAATAGCGAAATCATTAATGCATAAAAGCATAATCGAAAGAGTGGAATTCGGAAAAGAATATAGTGTAATAGAGATAGAAACCCCAAAAGAGTGGGTTGGTTCTGCACTAAATAGATTAAATGTAAGAGCTAAGTATGGAATTAACATAGTATGTGTGAAGAAGAATGATGGAAAAGTATTAATACCTGCGGCAGACTATGTAATAGAAGAAAAAGACAATTTAATGTTAATTACTCCAAATAAAGAAATAGAGCCAAATGGATATTTGGGAAGGTTGCTTTAGTGGACAAAGGGACGGGGCTTTTGTCCCGAAAATCGGCTGAAAGCCCCGTCCCTCTTGCTAAAATTGGAAAAAGGAACCGTCCCAATTTCCAAAAAAGATATGTATAAATCATTGATATAATTCCGTGTAGTAATTTTCCTAAAAAGTATGATTTTATAGATAATCCGCTATTAGAAATGATGCTACATGTTTGCATAAGTATTGATAACCCGCCAAATCCGAAGAACGAAAGCTGAAAGGCAGATTGTGAATGCACTAGTTCCAAGTGCGGAAATCATACTTATGCCATTTGTGACTTCTAAAAGGCCACAAATAAGCGATTCGATGTATTTTACGTATAAATTATTACTTCCTAATAATAATGAAATAAAACGACTAATTGCTGTAATAATCCCTGTTTCTATCAAAATATTGCTGATTATTGCAAAGAAAATAATATATCCGCCAATTAAAATTAGTGTCGAAAAGCTATTTTGAATTGCAAATCCGACATATTTTCCTAAATTTTTTGAGTTTAAAGTCTCTGAAGTGTTTATTTCTTCCAGTTTTTGTGGTATAATTCCGTTTGGATTGATTTCAGAATGATACTTTCTAAACAGTATTCCAACAGTAATGGCTCCTAATATATGAGAAATTAACAATAATGAGCCGATTTGACTACTTCCAAACATTCCAATACCACAGGTCCCAATGATGAATAAAGGTCCGGAAGTGTTTGTGAATGCAAGAAGTCGCTCGGCTTCGGATTTAGAACATTTTTTATCTATATAAAGCTCGGATGTTAATTTTGCTCCGGTTGGGTAGCCAGAAGCAAGTCCCATAGATAGTGCAAAGGCTCCACATCCAGGAACATTAAAGATAGGCTTCATTATTGGCGTCAATAGCTTGCTTATTAGTTGTAAAAATGGAGTACGCTTCAATAAATCTATACATATGAGAAATGGAAAAAGCGAAGGGACAACTTTAGTTGCCCACATTATGAAAGCTTCTTGTGCAACTACATAGTTACTGTTTGAAAAGAAAATTATGAAAAACATGATAGCTAGCACACCAAGCATTAGTAAACACTTTTTAAAATTTATAAATAAACAATATAACATCTAATCACCTTGATAAAAAATATGTAATGGAGGAAATTTTTATGATAATTTCGGACAAATGGAATGACTACGAAATACTTGATATGGCAAACGGAGAAAAGCTTGAAAGATGGGGAAATATAGTTTTGATAAGACCAGATCCTCAAATAATTTGGAAGAACAAATCAAAGCCAGCGCTTTGGAAAAAGGCAAATGCGCATTACCACAGAAGTAAATCTGGTGGCGGTGAATGGGAGTATATAAAAAATGTTCCAAAAGCATGGCAAATTAAATATAAAGATTTGACATTTAATTTAAAACCAATGGGATTTAAGCATACAGGTCTATTTCCAGAGCAAGCTGTTAACTGGGATTTTATGATGAAAAAAATAAAAGATGCAAAGCGTCCTATAAAAGTTTTGAATTTATTTGCATATACAGGTGGAGCTACAGTCGCATGTGCTGCAGCAGGTGCATCAGTTTGTCATGTTGATTCATCAAAAGGAATGACAGCTTGGGCAAAAGAAAACGTTGCATCATCAGGGCTTGCGGATAGACCAGTAAGATTCATAATCGATGACGTTATAAAATTTGTTCAAAGAGAAATTAGAAGAGGAAACAAATATGATGCAGTAGTTATGGATCCTCCATCATATGGACGCGGTGCAAATGGAGAGGTATGGAATATAGAGGAAAGTTTGTATACGTTAGTTGAACTTTGCACGGAAATATTATCTGATCAACCATTATTCTTTTTAATAAATTCATATACAACAGGGCTTTCACCAACAATTCTTGCGAATGTTTTAAAAATGACAATCAAGAAAAAAGGAAAAGTTACATGTGGAGAAGTTGGCTTGCCGATGAAAGATAGTGAAATGATATTGCCTTGTGGAATTTTTGGCCGTTGGGAGAGTTTATAATGTTGAATGTTATTTATGAAGATAATCATATAATTGTCGTAGAAAAACCTTGTAACATACCGTCTCAAGCGGATAAGACAGGCGACGAAGACATGCTTACGCTCATAAAAGCGTATATAAAAGAAAAGTATAACAAGCCTGGTGAAGTATTTTTAGGCTTGGTTCATAGACTTGATAGACCAGTTGGTGGTGTTATGGTTTTTGCAAGGACTTCAAAGGCGGCGTCAAGACTTTCTGAATCAATACGTATTAAAGATTTTTCGAAGAAATATTTGGCTGTAGTAGAAGGCAAATTTGAAAATAAAACTGGAACATTGGAAGATTATTTGTTTAAAGATGAGGCTTTGAATAAGAGTAGAGTTGTTTCGAAAGATAAAAAAGGTGCAAAGCTTGCAAGACTTACATATGAAGTTCTTGAGGAACATGAAAACACTTCGCTTGTGAAAATAAATCTTGAAACAGGAAGGCACCATCAAATAAGAGTTCAGTTTGCAAATTCGGGACATCCATTAGTTGGCGATCAAAAATATGGTAAAAGCAATCCTGGAGTGCAAATTGCGCTATGGGCTTATGAATTGGAGTTTAAACATCCGACAAAAGATGAAATTATGAAATTTAATGTTTATCCTAAAAAAGTAGGAGCATGGAAAACGTTTGAATACTAATAAAAAAAGATAGCGTATATGCGCTATCTTTTTTACTGTATACTAAATTCTTTACCGTTCAAATATTCTAATATCCCAGTGGCATTTGTAAATATAATTTTATAAGCCTGTAATTGTTGCCACGATACACCGAATTGTTTGTTTATTTCGTTAACTCCATATTTACCATCACCAATTATAGGAAGGCCAATATGAGCTAAGTGAGCGCGGATTTGATGTGTTTTTCCGGTAACAAGTTCGACCTCAAGTTCAGTTGTATTATCAGGATTAGATTTCAAAACACTATATTTTGTGATGATTTCAGAATAACCGGTTTTCTTTTCATCGCTAATAATAACGGAACTTTTTTTGCTATCTTTGAAGAGATAGGCGGTAAGAGTAGCTTTATTTTGAGTAGGTTTACCATAAACTTTGCATCTATATAATTTTCTTAATCCGTGATTTTTTATAAGAGTAAACATTGCTTCTTCATATTCATGATTTTTTGCAAAGATAATAAGACCTGAAGTATTTCTATCAAGTCTATGACATGGAAAAGCAGGTGCATTCAAATAATCATAAGCAAGTTTATCAAGTCCGATATCGTTTTCTTCAGAAATAACGAGAATATTCTGCGGTTTATTAATGATCAAAATATTATCGTCTTCATAAACTATATTTTTTGAAGTTAACGTAAAACCACCAAATAATATTTCATCATTGATATAAATAGTAAGTTCATCACCAGCATTTAAGTAAACATTTTCTGTTATTTTTACTCCGTTAACTCGAATATCCTTATTTCTCAAAGCTTTGTAAATAGCACCTTTTTTCAGTTTATTAAATTTTTCTTGAAGATAATCAATTAATCTTCTATTATTTTTTTCGACAATTAGTTTTCTCATAATGACATAATTATACAAAAGATTATCAAATATATCAAGATGAAACACGAGGGACAGCCCTTTTTGAGAGAGGGAGAGACTCATCAACGGGGACAGCCCTTTTTGATAAATAAGTAAAAATAATTTGCACTTTTATTAATGCTTACATTTATCAAAAAGGGCTGTCCCCGTTGATGAGTCTCTCCCTCTCTCAAAAAGGGCTGTCCCTCTTGCTAGTTAAATATATTTCTTAAACATATGGACATTTTTGAGTTTCATGGTATAAAATATGACAGTAAGTAGAGAAAGAAAATTATGTGGAAGGAAAAGAAAAAATGAATATTTGGCATGATATTAATCCTGAAAGAATAACATCAGAAAAGTTTACAGCTGTTGTTGAAATACCAAAAGGGAATAAGAATAAATATGAATTAGATAAAGAAACAGGTTTATTAAAATTGGATAGAGTTTTATATACGGCGACGCATTATCCTGCTAATTATGGTTTTATACCTAGAACGTATGCGGAGGATAATGATCCGTTGGACGTACTTGTGTTATGTGAAGAAAGTATATTGCCGTTAACTTTGGTAGAATGTTATCCGATTGGAATGTTAAACATGATAGATGGTGACGAAAATGATGAAAAAATAATAGCAATTCCAGTTAAGGAGCCAACTTTGTCGGTATATAAAGATATTTCAGAGTTACCAAAACATACATTTGAACAAATGAAACATTTTTTCGAAGTGTATAAGGTGTTAGAAGGGAAGACAACGGCTATTCAAGAAATGGCTGGTGCTGATGCTGCTAAGGCGTGTATTGAGAAATGTCAAAAATTATATAAGGAAAAGTTTGAAGATAAAAATTAAGACATTATGTTTTAATTTGAGAAGTAAGTTGTTTGAAAGGAAGCAAGAAAGATGTTTATAGAAAGAATTGTTTATAGTTGTTTATGTTTGGCGCTTATAGCGTATACGGCAAATAAGTATGTAAAGACTGAAGGTACGTTTTATATTGTATTTTTAGGATTTCAAGTGATGTCAATTTTAATTCAGATTTCATCGTTATTTAAAGGTGTTTATCCGAACTATGCAATTCAGGCTTTTATATTTATAACATCTATATTGGTTCCTGCGTTTTTATTTGTATTGGAATATTTGAATATAGATTTGGAAGAATTTTTAGCTGTAAAAATGGGAGATATTTATACACGAAGATTGCAATACAATAAGGCGATTGAATGCTATAAAAAAGCTGCTGATAGAAATCCAAACAATGCTAGTATTTTTGTAAAATTGGCGGATTCATATAATGCAATTGGTGATAGACGAACAGCGTTTGATAGATTTGCCAAAGCAGTTGAACTAGATAGAAATGATTACAAATCATATTATGAAATTGGTATCATATTTAATGAATTAAATAAGAAAAGTGATGCTCAAGTTGTGCTTGATAATGCGCTTAGAATAAAACCTGATTTTACACCAGCTTCAGAACTTTTAGCGCTTGTATTATGTGCTCAAAACAAGTACGATGAAGCAATTCATGTTTATCAAGACGCAATAAAATATGCGCCAGATAATTATCAACTTTATTATAGTTTAGGTATTGTAAGAACTGAGCTTAGAGACTTTAATGAAGCATTAGATTGCTATAAGAAGGCAATCGAGCTTGAGCCTACATTGTCTGAAGCATATTTTAGCATCGGTCAAATACATTTATTAAAAGGGGAATTAGATGAAGCTACAGAAGCATTTAGAAGTGCAGCACAAAGTAAGGAAATTGCTGCTAAATCTTATTATCAACTTGCAAAAATTTGTATCTTAAAATCAAGTGAAATCGAAGCGATTTCGTACATAGAATATGCAATAGAAATTGAACCAAGTTATCGTTATAAGGCCGAGAAAGAACCTTTGTTTAAGGATATAAAAGATTATTTAACAGGTGTTCATATGGTTTCTCAGGCACAAATGAAACTTGAAAAAGCAATAGACGAAAAAGTAAAGAAAGAATATGAACATGAGTACGAAAAAGAAGAAGTTGTAAATGTTAATATGGATGATATAGAAATACAAGAAGTGAAAGAAGAAGAAATTGAATTTAATTTTATGGATAAATTCAACTCAAATGACTAAGGAGGATAATTTTAGATGAATATTACATTATTGCAAGCAATTTTTTTAGGAGTTGTTCAAGGACTTACGGAGTTACTTCCGATATCAAGTTCGGCGCATTTAACGGTTTTGCCATGGCTTATGTGGAATGAAGCTGATATTGGTGCATTTGATGTTGCGTTGCATGCAGGGACACTACTTGCAATAGGAATATTTTTCTTTAAAGATTGGATAAATTTATTAGTTGGTGCGTATAAAAATGTCGTGAAAAAAGAAAAAACTTTTGAGGGCAAGATGTTTTGGTACATAGTGCTAGCTACAATTCCAGGTGGTCTTATCGGTTTTGTATTAGATGATAAACTTGATTTATTCCTTGAAACACAAGGGATTGAAGCTGCAGTTTCTGTTATAGCAATTGCGTTAATAGTAATGGGTATAATTTTGTATTTTGTAGATAAGAAAGCAAAGTCAGAAGTTGAATATGAGAATATGACATTGAAACAAACATTTTTGATTGGCTTTTCACAAGCTCTTGCTTTTATACCTGGCGTTTCTCGTTCGGGTGTAACAATGACTACTGCAAGGATGATGGGAGTTAAAAGAGAAGCTGCTGCTAAATATTCATTTATGCTTTCTGCGCCAATTGTACTGGCTGCTACATTACTTAAGTTTTTAAAAGGTGAATTTATATTTAGCGTGCCTTTTTTTGCGGGAATATTTGCTAGTTTTATAGTTGGAATATTAGTTATTAAATTCCTTCTTAAATACTTACAAAAAGGTGATTTCAAGGTTTTCTCAATATATAGAATAGTTTTTGGATTGTTAATTTTGATTAAGGTATTTTTCTTTTAAATTATAGATAAACAAAAGATGGGAGAGTGTGAATATGGAGTTAATTGATGGCAAAAAGGTTGCTCAAAAACTTAGAGAGGAATTAAAGGAAAAAGTTAAGCTTTTAGAATCAAAACCCTCACTTGCTGTTATCAGAGTTGGTGATGATGCGGCTTCAGAAATATACGTTAAATTAAAAAGAAAAATGTGTGAAGAGTTAGACATTACGTTTACAGAATATCACTTAGATAAATCAATTGAACAAACAGACCTAATAGATTTAATAGAAAAATTGAATGATGATGAATCTGTAAATGGAATTTTGCTTCAAAGTCCAATTCCTTATCATTTGAATATAATAGAGGCATTTGAGCGTATTGCTCCTGAAAAAGATGTGGATGGATTTAATCCTATAAATGTTGGTAGACTTGCACAAAGTCAGGAGTGCTTTGCTGCATGTACACCAGTTGGGATTATGAAATTGCTTGAAGAATATAATATAGATATTACAGGAAAGAACTGTGTAGTTATTGGTAGAAGTAATATTGTTGGACGTCCGATGGCGCAACTTTTATTAAATGCTAATGGAACGATAACTGTATGTCATTCAAAAACAAAGAACTTGGCAGAGATAACAAAGACTGCTGATATATTAGTTGTAGCAATAGGAAATCCTAAGTTTATAACAGCGGATATGGTTAAAGAAGGGGCTGTTGTTATAGATGTTGGAATCAATAGATTGACAGATACTAAAAAATTAATTGGGGATGTTGATTTTGAAAATGTAAAAGAAAAATGTAGTTATATTACACCAGTTCCTGGTGGAGTAGGACCTATGACGATTATTACATTAATGGGGAATGTGATAAAGGCATACGAAAATCAACACAAATAAAAATTGGGGGATACGAGAATTTTAATTTTCGTGTCCCTTTTTCGTCCCCGATGGACGAAAATTCTAGTTTTGCGTAAAAAAGGAGGTTTTATGAATTATTGGCTTTGGCTTGCTACTCTTGAAAATGTAGGGAGTGTTCGTGTGCAATCGTTACTTAGAAAATTTAAGGATCCGGAGAGGATTTATAAAGCAAGTAAAAAGGAGTTATTAGAAGTTGAAGGAATTGGAGAAAAGATTTCGGAGAATATATTGAAAAATAAAGATGAAATTTTGATTTCAAGGATGAGTAAATATATGGAGAATAATGGGATTTATCAAGTTAGTATTTGTGACAAAAATTATCCTGAAGCATTGAAAAATATTTATGATCCACCGATTACTTTATTTTATAAAGGAGATATAAAACTTGCAAATACTGATTGCGTAAGTATAGTGGGGTCGCGAAATGCAAGTACATATGGGAGAGAAACAGCATTTAAAATCGGAAAAGATTTGGCACAAAAAGGATATACAATTGTTAGTGGTATGGCACAGGGGATTGATACAGAGGCTCATAGAGGAGCTTTAGATGCTGAGGGAAAAACAATTGCAGTTGTTGGAACCGGTCTTGATAGAGTATATCCGCTAGAAAATTACAAGTTATGTAAGAAAATTGAAGAAAAAGGTTTGGTTTTATCAGAATATGTTGTTGGAACAAGACCAGATGCTATGAATTTTCCGGCTAGGAATCGTATTATTAGCGGGTTATCTGATAATTTGATTGTTGTTGAAGCAGCAAGGAGGAGCGGAGCGCTAATAACGGTTGATTTGGCGCTAGAACAAGGGAAAAATGTATATGCTGTTCCGCGGAAATATAAATTCACATCCGAGTCAAGGAGTTAATGAATTAATTAAAAACGGGGCTTTAGTTTACACATCAGCGGATGATTTCTTTTGATTTTTCTTCATATTTACTTTTGAGGTTTAGTATTATATAATGAATTGAGTAAATTTTTATAGGAGGCGAAAAGATGCCAAATAAGGAAAATTCAAATGATAGCAAGAAGCGTAAGAAGAAATCAAAGAAGAAAAAGTCACATAAAATTTTGAAAATATTTTTACTAACACTCCTATTTTTATTTTTAATAGGTATGGGATTAGTTGTAGGAGCGATTTCAGCCATACTAAATGGCGCGGGTGCTTTGTCTAGAGCTGATTTTGAAATTAGTGATTTTACAACAGTTATTTATGACAAAAACGGAAATGAATATGCTACTTTATATAATTCAGAAAATAGATTTTATTCAGCGTTAGATGAAATGTCTCCGTATTTGCCAAAAGCTTTTATTTCAATCGAAGATGAGCGTTTTGAAACTCACTTCGGAATTGATATAAAACGTACAGGTGCTGCTATTGTTAAATTTATTACAACAGGTAACTCTGATTTTGGTGGAAGTACGATTACACAACAATTAATAAAAAAGGTTACTAAAGACGATGATCGTAGTTGGCAAAGAAAGGCTAGAGAAATTGTTAGAGCAATTCAAGTTGAGCAATGGCTAACGAAAGATCAGATAATCGAATTGTATATGAATATTATCTACTTAGGTAGTGGAGCATATGGTGTTGAAACGGCATCATATACATATTTTAATAAACCTGCGAGTGATTTAACAATTGCAGAATCTGCACTTATTGCTGGGCTTGCACAGTCGCCAGAAGGTAGAAATCCTTGGAATTATCCGGATAAAGCAAAAGCTAGACAAGAACTCGTGCTAGGAAAAATGCTTGAATGTGGATATATTTCGTCAGGCGAATATGAAGAAGCTAAAGCTCAAGAGTTAGTTTATGAAAAGGGTACACTTGAATCTTCATCAAGTAACACATATTTTGTTGATGCTTTGGTAGAACAACTTTCAGATGATTTGCAAAAAGAAAAAGGCGTTACAGCTATTATGGCACAAAAAATGATATATTCAAATGGGCTTAAAATATATACGACTATAGATCCAGAAATACAAAACATAATGGAAGAGGTATATCAAAATCAAGATTATTTTAAGCTTCGCACAGGAGAATATGATCCAGAACTACAATCAGCAATGGTAATAATAGATTATACAAAAGGTAATGTTGTAGGCTTAATTGGTGGTGCTGGTGAAAAAACAGTACTAAGAGGATTAAATAGAGCTACGATGACATATAGAGCACCAGGTTCAACAATAAAACCTTTAGCTGTATATGCTCCAGGAATAGATTCTGGTAAATTCACAGCTGCTACAACATTTGACGATATTCCAACAACGTTCAAGGTTGGAATAAATTACTGGACTCCTCATAATAGTTATTCGCAACATAGAGGATTAACAACAGTTCGTAAAGCGATTGAAGTATCGAGCAATATAATTGCGGCAAAGGCGTTTGAAACAGTTGGTTCAGATTTGTCTATAACATATTTAAAAAAATTCGGAATAACATCTATAGATGATTCGAGGGATGTATATCCTGGAGCTCTAGCACTTGGAGGTTTGACAAAAGGAATATCACCATATGAACATGCTGCTGCATATGGTGCGATTGCAAATAGTGGAATTTATTTAGAACCTAAATTATATACAAAAGTTATTGATAGAAATGAAGAAGTTTTGATTGAAAAAGTTAGTGAACTAAGAGAAGTTATTTCTCCAGCGTCTGCTTATATACTTACAAGCATGCTTAGAGACGTTGTTACTGGTGTTAATGCTACAGGTAGTTCAGCGGCTCTTCCAAATGGAATGCCAGTTGCAGGTAAAACAGGTACAACAAATGATTCTATGGATAGATGGTTTGCTGGGTTTACACCATATTATGTAGGTTCGGTTTGGGTAGGATATGATGAGCAAAAGACGGTAAATGCATCAGGAAATCCTGCAGCTAAGATTTGGAAAGCAGTTATGAAAGAAGTACATGCAAACTTAGAAAAGAAAAACTTTACAAAGCCATCAGGTGTTGTTACTGCGTCTGTTTGTGCAGATTCTGGACTTCTAGCTACAGATATATGTAGAGCTGATCCAAGAGGAGATAGAACAGTTAATGAATTATTTAACAAAGAGTATTTGCCTACAGAAGAATGTACACTACATGTACTTACACCTGTTTGTGCAGATTCTGGATTACTTGCAAATCCAACATGTTTAAGTATGAATACAACAATAGAAAAAGTTTGTATTGATAGAAAATATGAAGAACCACCAAAGTCATTACCAAAAGACTATGAATTTGAGGTTCCATTTGATTATTGTGAAGTTCATTATTGTGAAAAAGATGAATATGGAAATTATATAACACATACATATCCAGATGGTTGGGAAAGCTATATTGAAAGTGGTGAGTTTGAAGAAGACAACTACTATGAAGAAGAAGGTAGTGGCGAAGATGAACCATTTTGGTGGGAAGAAGAATAGAAAATTGCTTAAGAAAAAATAAGGAGGAAGTATTATTATGGTAAAAAAAGTTGGTGTTATTACTGCAGGAGGAGATTGTCCAGGATTAAATGCGGTTATTAGAGGTATTGTTAAAACTGCCGAATATGCAGGCGTTGAAACATATGGTTTTCTAGAAGGCTACAAAGGTCTTCTAGAAAATAGATATATTAAATTAGATCCTAAAATTACAAATGGAATAATATCAAAGGGTGGAACAATTTTAGGTTCTAACAATAAAACAAATACATTTGCTATTCCTGTTAAAAATGAAAATGGTGAGACAGAATATGTTGATAAATCGGTAGAAATCGCTGAGAGATTAAAAAAGGATGGATATGATTGTTTAATTATTATTGGTGGAGATGGTTCTTTAAAATCAGCTAGAGACTACACTAGAAGAGGAATTAATGTAATTGGTGTACCAAAGACTATTGACAACGATGTTCCACATACTGATACAACATTCGGTTTTTATACTGCTGTAGAAGTTGCTACAGAAGCAATTGATAGAATTAGAACAACTGCTGAATCACATGGGAGAGTTCTTATTCTTGAGGTAATGGGAAGATATGCTGGATGGATTGCTCTTGCTGCTGGAATTGCAGGTGGTGCGGATACAATATTAATACCAGAAATACCATATGACTTAAATAAAGTTGTTGAAAAAATAAATCAAAGAAAAGATAGAGGTCAAAAATATAGCATAATTGTGGTTGCCGAAGGTGCAAAACCTCTTGGCGGAGAGCTAACGGTTAAGTCAACAGTTAGCGATAGTCCTGATAAAATCAGACTTGGTGGAGCTGGCGATTATGTTGCAAAGGAAGTTGAAAGACTTACTGGCATAGAAGCTAGAAGTACAATGCTTGGCTATTTGCAAAGAGGTGGTAATACAGGTCCTTATGACAGAATATTGTCTACTGAATACGGCTCAATGGCAATGCAACTTGCAATTGAAGGAAAATTTAATGAAATGGTAACTTTGTTAAATGGTAAGATAACACACGTGCCACTAGATGAAGTTGCTGGTAAAGATACAAAGATTGGAGAGGAATCTTCAAACATAAAGACTGTAGATTTAGACGGTGATTGGGTAAAAACTGCTAGACGAATTGGAATTTGTTTAGGTGATTAGTAATGGAGAGTGATTTGATGTATAGCAATAAAAAGCTAGAAGAGTTTAAAGAAAACATAAAAGGTAAGTATGTTGCGATAATGGGAATGGGTGTTAGTAACACCCCTCTCATTAAGTATTTACTTGATTTAGATGTAAATATAACTGTTTTTGACAAGAAGACAGAAGAAGAACTTGGAAAAGCTTTAATTGAAGAATATGTATTACAGGGAATTAATTTTTCGCTTGGTGAAGATTATTTAGATAATTTGCATGGATATGATATTATTTTTAGAACACCAGGAATGAGACCTGATTTCCCTGCTATTCAAAAGGAAATTGAAAGAGGTGCAAGGCTTACTTCAGAGATTGAAATGCTTATTGAATTATGTCCATCAAAGATCATTGCAGTAACAGGAAGCGATGGAAAGACAACAACGACAACGCTTATATATAAAATGCTTTGTGAAGAGGGATATAACTGTTATCTCGGAGGAAATATTGGTACACCTTTATTTGCTAGAATTGACGAAATGAAGCCAGAAGATATAGTTGTATTAGAACTTAGCAGTTTTCAATTAATGACGCTAGAAAAAAGTCCTAATATTTCAGTTGTTACAAATATTTCGCCAAACCATTTAGATGTACATAAATCTTATGAAGAATATATAGATGCAAAGAAAAATATTTTTAAATATCAGACTTCAGATGATATTCTTGTATTAAATTATGATAACGAAATTACAAATGATTTTGCAAATGAGTCAAAAGGCACAGTTAGGTTTTTTTCTACGAAATCTAAGATTACATCTGGTGTAGCTCTTGAAGATGGCGAAATCAAGCTTATTGATGAAAAAGAAAAGATTTCTGTAATAAACATAAATGAAATCTTACTTTTGGGAATGCATAATGTTGAAAATGCTTGTACAGCAATAGCTGCCGTTAAAGATTTGGTTACGATTGAATCTATCCAAAATGTTCTTACAACATTTAGAGGTGTTGAGCATAGAAATGAATTTATTAGAGAGCTAGATGGTGTTAAATGGTATAACGATTCAATTGGAACCAGTCCTACACGTACAATTGCTGGTCTTGCAAGCTTTAAAGACAAGGTAATCTTAATAGCTGGTGGTTATGATAAACATTTAGATTATACTGATATGGGTAGATATATTGTTGATCACGTTAAAATTTTGATACTTATGGGACAAACGAAGGATAAGATTAAAACTGCCACATTGAATGAAATTAAAGAACGTGGTGGAGATATTGAATTGCCTATATTTGAATGTGAAACACTTGAAGATACGGTAAAAATAGCTTTTCAAAATTCAGTTAGTGGGGACAGTGTCTTCTTTTCACCTGCAAGTGCTAGTTTTGATATGTTTAAGAACTTTGTTGAAAGAGGAAATAAATTTAAGGATTTAGTTAAAGATTTAAAATAAAAGCTTGAAACATTAAAAAAATACATATAGAATATAGTAGAAATTACAAAAGAAAAGGGGAATGACTAATGGGCAATATTTTTAGTAAATTTTTTATGTCTTTTGGATTTAAGAAAAATAAATATTTACCTGCTGGAAATGTGGAAGAAGCCGCTAATTCGATGGCTAATTCGGCCCAAAAAGAAGAAAGTTATACAACTAACGCTACATATAGTTCTTTAAAACCATTGGCTACGTTCGATTTGAACATTGAAAAGCCAAAGTATGTGGGCGCTATTCCAGAGGCTACGATTAAGTTTTATCCATTAGATTAGGTATTAACTTAAATTAAAAGCATTAGTTAATCAGATACTTGACAAATTAAATAAAACAAGATATAATTTCGTACGTTGACACTAGAAGGTTACGTCGTTTTAGTGTATTTTTTCAGCTAGTCATTGATAATGCGCGTTTTACGCGTTAGATGATAGATAGAATTAACACACTTATAATAATAATAAATTGACCTAGAGGAGGGAAATACAATGGCACAACCAAAAAGAAGATGGTCTAAAGCTAGAACTGGTTTAAGAAGATCTACATGGAAATTAGATGCTCCAGGTTTCGTTGAGTGTTCTCATTGCCACGAACCAGTACAACCACACAGAGTATGCAAAAATTGTGGTTACTACGATGGTAAAGAAGTAATAGCTAAAAAAGAGAAAACAGTAGCTAATGACTAATAAAAGCAATTTAAGGCAACTTGATCAAGTTGCTTTTTTTGTTGTTAGGGTAAGAATTGAGGTGAAATAATGAAAAAAATACTTATAAAAGATGTATTACCTGATTCAATTGCTGAAGAGATGGAAATTGAGGCTGGTGACTATTTATTAACGATTAATGATACTGAAATTAAGGATATATTGGATTATAAATACCAAATTTTTGATGAATATGTCGTTGTTACCATTGAAAAATCTGATGGAGAAATTTGGGATGTCGAGATAGAAAAAGAGGAAAATGAAGATTTAGGTCTAGTTTTTGAAGAACAACTTATTGATAAACCAAGAAGTTGCGCGAATAAATGTATTTTTTGCTTTATGGATCAATTGCCTCCAAAGGTTCGTGAAACTTTGATTTTCAAAGATGATGATTTTAGACTTTCGTTTATGACGGGAAATTATGTTACATTTACAAATTCTGGATATAAGGATTTGGATAGAATTATAAATTATCATTTGACGCCTATTAATGTGTCGGTCCATGCTACAGATCCGGAAGTTAGAAAAATGATGCTTAATAATAAGAATGCCGGTTTTATATTGGATTACATAAAGTATTTAACTGATCATGGCATCGGAGTAAATGCGCAGATAGTTTTATGCCCTGGTATAAATGATGGAGAGGTTTTGGATAGAACAATTCGAGAGCTTTCTGAATTTTATCCTAATTTGTTGTCTATAGCTATTGTCCCAGTTGGACTTACTAAATATAGAGAAGGATTATACAAATTAGAGGGATTTGACAAGGTTTCTGCGGGAAAGGTAATAGATCAGGTAGAATCATGGCAAAACAAATTTAAGAAAGAGTATGGTGACAATCTTGTTTTTTGTGCAGATGAGTTTTATGTAAAAGCTGAGAGAGAAATCCCTGATTCTAGTAGATATGGCAACTTTGAGCAATTGGAAGACGGCATTGGCTTACTTGCATATTTTACAATGAATTTTAATAAGTCGCTTATGAGATATAAGCCAAGGAAGATTGAAAAGACGGTTTCTATTGCTACAGGAAAGAGTGCATATAACTTCATTCGTGAAAAGGCTGATATATTAGAAAAAACGTTTGATGGACTTAAAGTAAATGTTTATGCAATAGAGAATCATTTCTTTGGTCCTGAAATCACGGTGACGGGACTAATTACTGGTGGAGATTTGATAGAAGGGTTGAAAAATAAGGAGATTGGCGAATATTTGGTGATAGATCAGAAAATGTTAAAAGATGATGAAGACATATTCTTGGATAATCTTACACTAGAAGAAGTAAAAGATAAATTAGGTGTTGAAATTGTAAAGTGTGAATCATTGGGAAATGGTTTTATAAAGGCGATTATAAATGGAAGGTAACGTAACATAATACGTTACCTTTTTGTTGACTTTTGGAATAAATTTCTGTATAATAATACTTGGTAGACCCAATAAATTTTTGAAGGAGGACACAATCATGTCCAAGAACGCAAGGTCCAACAACAACGCCACCCGCAACACTGCCCGACCGACCGCCGCCCGCAATGCTCAGCAGGTGCGCAAGCAGCCCGCCAAGCACAGCCGCAAGCCTCAGCAGCCCAAGATGGCGAGCTCTAACAAGTGGATGCTCATCATTGGCGTGGGCTTCCTGGCACTCCGGCTGATCTTCCCGGATCTGATGGCCATCCTGGGTTCGTCCCTGACCGGCCTGACCATCCTGGCAGTCATCGCGATTGTCCTGGCTGTCGCTGCGTACATCTACAACCTGTCCGTTCCGGATTTCATCGGAAGCCTCTTTTCTGGGCTCGTCGGTGCCGTGAACAGCAGGAAGCCTCAGAAGCGTCAGGCTCGCCGCGCCACCTCGTACTATGAGGAGGACGAGTTCGAGTATGACGAAGAGGTTGTAGAGCCTGATGAGATTCGCTATGCTGACGAATACGACGACTATGACGACTATGATGACTCTCCGGTTGTCGAAGCCGTGGTCGTCGAGGAGGAGCCTCCGGTTCCCCAGATGCATCGTCGTCGCAGGCCTGTAGAGGCTGTGGTCGTCGAGGAGGAGCCTCAGACCCCGTCTTTTGCTGAAGCTGTGCGGATGCAGAAGCCGAGCGTTGAGGTCCCTGAGGGCTACGAGTGGAAGCTGGAAGGCAACAAGTGGGCGATTCGCCCCATGACGCCGCCGGATATTGACATTCCGGATGGTTTCGAGTGGAAGCTTGATGGTGGCAAGTGGAAGGTTGCCCCGAAGGCTTGATCGGACCGACTACCAGGGGCGCTGCGGTGCAGCGCCCTAATCCATTTTAAATTAATCTTTGGAAAGAAATTTCCGAGGTTAATAAGATAAGAAACTCATACACCATGACTAACAACAAGGAGGATAAGTATGGAAATTGCTGCAATGATGGATTACAGCGAAATGGACAAGAATTATCAGGGTTTTATGAAGAACTCCTTTGCGAGAGCAGAGGCTGCCAGAACGGTTATTCAGGATATCGAAAAGCTGTCTGGCCGGTCATTCACGATTGAAGACGCTGCCAAGATTATCGATGTTATCACTTGGTGCGATATCGAGGATGGCGTTACCGTTTTCATGCCCTCTGATGCCCCGAAGGATAAGCGCTTTGTTGGTAAGGTTGAGCTTCCCACGGAGCACGTACTTTTTTATTTCGGCAAAAATCGCGCCGCTGGTGCACGATTCCCTTATGCACTGGGTGTGCGCTTCCGGTTCAAGCAGAATCATGAGCTGCTTCGGATGAATCTGGAATATGTGAAGAAGGAGTATCCGACCTTTGCAAAGTCCATTCAGGCTGTTGTAACTCCTGACACCGAGTATCAGCTGAAGGTGTATCCGAAAGCTGCAGAGTTCTATGCTGCAGTCAGACACCTCAAGGGTGAGTGGCTTATCCAGGAGCCGTCTCACAAGGGTCAGTTTGTTCCCAACAGGGGTATTGGCCTCAAGGAGAAGAACAGCAATGTTATCCACATCTTCGAGCCGCACCCGCGTGTCAAGGCTTCGAGAAAGTATGCGAAGCGAGTCTGCTTTTCTTTTTAAATAGAATCATTCGCGTACAAAAAATAAATAAAAATTCAGCCCTTCAGAGATGGAGGGCTGTTTTTTATACAGAAAAACACGTAAAGCCGCCCACCCAATTCCAGGGTGAAAGCGGCTTTACGTGCGGTAAAACAAAGATCACGGCCAGCCATTGGTGGCCGTGTCAAGCCTACACAAGGCATGATGTCTTAGGTGTCACGCCCGATCACGGTGAATCCATCACGGGAATACACGTCGATAGGCGGACGCCAGTAGTTGCGGTTGGGAAACTTCTCCCGATAGGCTTTGATGGAGGGGTGAATAGGATCCGTGACTTTTTCTGCCGGATTCTCGACAATTACGACAGGGCAAATGGGTGCGGGAGCCGGGTTGGTGCAGTTGTACTTGTTGTTGTCAGACATAGAAACTTCCTCCTTGAAGAGTTATTTTATCCATTAACATAATAACACAAGTGTACATAAATTTCAATAGCGCAAATTTAAATGGGTTGACTTTTTCAAAAAAAAAGTATATTATTATTACAGTTTTTGGTGTTGATTACATATTTAGTAGTTTGTTTGACCTCTTACAGGAATGAAAAGCCACCGGCTGAGAGCTTTTCAAAGATAAACAAATAAATGAATTTCGGATGTAGGAGCCATGTTATGAAAATAACACGTGTTAAGAGCGTTAATCTTTTTCAAGTGTCGATTTGTGCAAGCACGAGTCGGAATTTGGGTGGTACCGCGATAAGCGCTAAAAATGTTTATTCGTCCCAAGCATGAGAGAAATCCCGTGCTTGGGATTTTTGTTGTCTCAAAAAAAGGACAATGGACAGTTTTTTGGAAATTGGGACGGTTCCTTTTTCCAAATTTAATTAAAGGATTGCTAATTAAAATATATAGTTGTAAATTTGGAAAAAGGAACCGTCCCAATTTCCAAAAAAACTAAAAAGGGTCCTTTTTTCAAAATCAATTAAGGAGGAATTGTAGATGCAAGAGAAAATTAATGGTTTGCTTGAAGAGCTTGCGAAGGCTTTTGCGGATGTTAAGACGATGCAAGAGCTAAATGATTTAAAGGTTCAGTATCAAGGTAAGAAAGGTATTATTACTGAGCTTAGTGCGGGTATTAAAGATGTGCCTAATGAAGAAAAGAAAGAATATGGTATGCATGTTAATACTTTGAGAGTGGCTTTTAATGATGCGTATGATAAAAATAAGACAAGATTAGAAGAAGAGCTTGTTAATAAGAAGCTTAAGGAGGAAACTATTGATATTTCGCTTCCTTCTGTTAAAAATATGAGAGGTTCTAAGCATCCTTTTAACAGAATTATCGAAGAAGTTGAAGATTTGTTCGTTTCTATGGGATATGATGTTGTTGATGGTCCTGAGCTTGAAGATGATGAGCATTGTTTCAGACTTTTGAATTATACTGTTGGTCATCCTGCAAGAGATGCGCAAGATACTTTCTATATTGATGAAGAGTATTTGCTTCGTACACAAACTTCGTCTTCTCAATCAAGGGTAATGCAAGCGAATACTGAAAAATCTCCAATTAGAGTTATTTGTCCTGGTAAGACTTATAGAAGAGATGATGATGCTACTCACTCTCATCAATTCGGTCAAGTTGAAGGATTAGTTATCGATAAAAATATTTCACTTGCTGATCTTAAGGGAACTCTTGAGATTTTCGCGAAGAAATTGTTGGGTGAAGAAACTAAAGTTCGTTTCAGACCAAGTTATTTCCCATTCACATCACCATCTTGTGAAGTTGATGTAACTTGCTTTAAATGTGGTGGTAAAGGTTGTCCACTTTGTAAGAAAACTGGTTGGATTGAGCTTTTAGGCGCTGGTATGGTTCATCCAAATGTATTAAAAATGGGTGGATATGATCCTGATGAATTTACTGGATTTGCTTTCGGTACAGGTCTTGATAGACTTGCGATGTTTAAATATGCAATTCCTGATATTAGATATATGTATGGAAATGACATCAGATTCTTAAGACAATTTGATAGAAAGGATGAAGAGTATGAAATTAAGTATTAATTTTTTAAAAGATTATATAGATGTTCCTGTGGATGCTGTTACTCTTGGCGAAGATATGACTAACGTAGGAAATGAGTACGATAGTGCGGGGCCTTTACTTAAAGTTAGTGGCCTAACTATTGGTAAAATACTTGAGTGTAAAGATCATCCTAATTCTGATCATTTACATCTTTGCAAGGTTGATATTGGAACAGAGATTTTAAATGTAGTTTGCGGTGCTCCAAATGCACGTGAAGGTATCAAAGTAATTGTTGCATTAGTTGGTGCTGAGCTTCCTGGTGGAACTATTAAAAAAGGTAAAATTAGGGGCGAAGAGTCTTGTGGAATGCTTTGCTCTGTTGAAGAACTTGGTCTTGAACATAAATATTTGAAACCTGAAGATGTTGAAGGTATTGCTGAACTTGGCGAGGATGCGGTTGTTGGTGAGGATCCTATCAAGTATTTAGAAATGGATGATGAAGTTGTTGATTTTGAACTTACAGCTAACAGAGGAGATTTGCTAAGTATTTTAGGTATGGCTTATGAGATTTCTGCATTATATGATTTACCTATGAAGAATATCGAAGTTGAATATAAAGAAACTTCTGATGATTTCGCGAAGAAATTTAATTTAGAAATTGAAACAGAAAATTGTTCTTTATTCTATGCAAAGAAAGTTGAAAATGTAGTGATTAAAGAAAGTCCAACATGGATGAAAAATAGACTTATTGCTTCTGGTATTAGACCAATCAATAACGTTGTTGATATAAGTAACTATGTAATGCTAGAAGTTGGTCAACCACTTCATTATTATGATGCTGATAGACTTGGTGATACTTTAAAAGTTAGAATGGCTGCAAATGGTGAAAAGCTTACAACACTTGATGAGCAAGAAAGAGAATTATCTGAGAATGATATTGTAATTGCTGATAAAGAAAAAGCAATTGGTCTTGCCGGTGTTATGGGTGGTCTTTCAACTGAAGTTGAAATGGATACAAAAAATATTGTAATTGAATCAGCGATATTTAATCCTGTTAAAGTAAGACTTACTTCTAAGAAAATTTTAAGAAGTGAAGCTAGTAACAGATTTGAAAAAGGTTTGGATCCAAAGAAAACTTTACTTGCTATCGAGAGAAGTTGTCACTTGCTAGAAAAATATGCTGATGCTACTGTTGTTGGTGGAATGGCTGTTTATGATAAAGCTGAAAAAGAAGACAGAGTAATCGATGTTACATATACAAAGATTAGAGATGTTCTTGGAATCGATATTCCAAATGAGAAAATATTGGATATTTTAAGAAGACTTCGTCTTGAAACAAAAGTTGATGGAGATATGTTACATGTAAGTGTTCCATCAAGAAGACTTGATCTTCAAATTAAGGAAGATATTATTCATGATATTGGACGTTATTATGGTATGGATAACATACAAGGTAAGAAGATGATTCTTCCTGTAATTCCAGGACATTATGATAAGTTCAAGAGAGCTGCTAGAAATAAGATGGTTGAGCTTGGATTAAATGAAACATTGAGTTATGCATTAATTCCAGAAGCTGAAGTTCAAAAATATTCAACAGATACTTTTGAAACAGTTAAGATATTAGATCCAATGACAGAAGAAAGAAACGCTTTGCGTAACAGTTTATTGCCATCATTAAAAATGGTTTACGATTATAATAAAGCTAGAAATGAAAAAGATATTTCTATTTTTGAAATCGGAAAGAGCTTTCATAAAAAAGACGGAAGTTATGGTGAGCATTTATCAATAGCTGCGCTTATGACAGGTGTTTATACTGTTGGTCTTGAGAAAAAAGTTGTTGATTTCTACGTAGCTAAAGGAATCATGGAAGAATTACTTGATCACCTTGGATTTGCTGGAAGATATGCATTAGAAGTAAATGATTTGCCAAAAGAATTGCATCCAGGTCAAGCAGCAAGCATAATTGTAGATGGAGAAAAAGTTGGTGTAATTGGAAAGATACATCCAAACATTGCATCAAAAGAAAATATCTATGTTTTAGAAATTAATTTAGAGAAATTATCAGAAATGAAGCATGAAGGAATGAAATATAAAGAAATTTCAAAATTCCCAAATGTAGCTAAAGACGTAGCATTCATAGTAGATAATGAAACTAAATCAGAGGATATAGAAAAAGTAATTAGAAAGAGCGCAGGAAAGAGATTAATTTCACTTAAAGTATTTGATGTTTATACAGGAGCAAATTTAGGTGAAAACAAGAAATCAATCGCGTATACGTTGACATTTAATGATCCTGAAAAGACATTAAGTGATGAAGAGGTACTTACGGTATTTAATAAGGTTATTGAAAAAGTAACAAACGAGTGTAATGCAAGTGTAAGAGATTCTTAATAGCAAGAGGGACGCCCCTTTTTGTGAAAATTTTTCACAAAAAGGGGCGTCCCTCTTGCTAAAAAAACCACCCCATACCCAATTGTATGAGGTGGAGAGATGGTTGTGTGTGTTACATGCTGAATTTGTCGTAGCGCCATACGCAAGCCCAGACGTCCTGTGGTGCTTCGAAAGTGCATTGTCCCAAAATGTCGATAGCTTGCTTGATGAAAGCCTCCTTGAAGACATCGCGCAGCTTCGGGTTCCAGAAAAAGAGATTCATGACGGGAGTCTCATACTGGATTCGAACTTTTTTGCACATGACCAAAAAGGAGGTTTGCAGCCACCGAATAGAGACGTTGGTCAGTTCGGTCTCGTCAGGGAATTCCTTTTGGAGCGCGCTCAGAATGGTCTGGATGGAACGTTTTGCAACGGCCTGAGCAGCAGCTTCGATACGTTCTTGACGCATGAAGAACGTGACAAAGTTGAGCGTGTTTTGGGCACTGTCACAATAGGTGATGTCGGCATACCTTGATGCAATGTAGTCAAAGATTGCCACAGCTTTCGCCTGCACCTTTGTGAGTTCCAGTTCCTTTTTTACTTCATTTCTGTTCATCTCTGATTTTCTCCTTCCTAAAATACGTGGTTTGCAGGTTTTGAATCGGTGTGCGTTCTTTTGTGTTTTAATCTATGTCCAAATTGCCAAACTTCCACTTAGGAAGAAATGACAAGAAAACTTGTATACATAATATTATAATATAAAACTTGAAAATGAGCAACATATGGGGGTTCAAGTTGAATATATTTGATTGAAAATAATATAAAAGGATGATATACTCGCATTTGTAAGTAAAGTCTATGATTTTGTGCGAATTGATGCAAATTATAGGCAAAATACAGAAAATGAAGGGAGGATAATTCCGAGATAAATTGTTACGCGACGTGAAGGCTGTATTCAAAGACGACATAACAATGAAAGGATGAGTGATCATGAAGTTACGCCTTGAAGTTTCTCTGTTGGACGCTTTTGGTGATAGCGAGTTCCTAAAACGGATGAATGCATTTAATGCACAGGTGGAACTTGATAGTAAGAAGGGAATCCTTCAAGTATCGAATCTTGATGCTTCTGAGTTCGATGAGATTGTGGAGTATATCAAGGGAACATTTAAGGTTCGTAGGGTCGAGATGATTCCTGATGAGCGGAAAGAGCCGTCCACGGTTAAGGTGATGAGTGAGGATGCTATGGAAAAGAATAGTAAGCCTCAACAAATTGAATTTCCCAGAGCGGAATTCAGTCACAAGCTTATTGAGGAACGTGTGAACAAGTTCCTTCAGGTTGCTGGAATGGCTATCAATCGTAACAATGCTGAAGCAAAGTCGATTGCAAGTTTTATTTCTACGGCCATCTGTGAGCTGGCAATGATGTATCATCCGCATCCTTTGGTGGATATCAAGGTTGGTGACATAGTTACTTGTAACTATGGTTATCATATGCCTGGTGAGGTTAGCGGCCGGTATGTGCATTCGGTTGTTTGTGCGATTGACGACAGTCTTGCGTATGTTGTGCCGATTACGAAGGACGCTCGTGACGATGGTGGGGTGAAATTTCTTTCATTCTACAGCGTATATGACGTGACTTATACTGACCCGATGTGTAAGGATTACGCTGGTGGTTCCATGCTTTTACAGCATGGCAGGTGGCTGTGTCGTGAACGAATTTCTGGTGTTGTGGGGTATGCGCATCCTCGCTTCATGAGTGAAATTCTCAGGATTTTGCCAGGGACGTTGTACTTTGCGTATGACGGCTATGAGCAGGTAGAAGAGGATGTATCTGCCGACGACGAACCGGATGATTTCGATATTACCGAAATGGAAATTCCGGAACTTCCATTTCTTGATGATGAATCGCCGGAAGTGGAAGCCAAAGAAGTTGCAGTAGAAGAGGTAGATGTTCCGAAGTGTTTGAAAAACAGTTCATTGGAAACAGCTCTCTACAAGAAATTTACAGAAGGTCTTAGTCGCATGACCAAGGACATGTCGCTGGATTACAACATTAATTTCTTCTGTGAAGCTCTTGGACTTCCGGCTGACGAAGGCCTGCTTCGTGCTGCACTTAAGATTGTAGCTGACATGGAGAAGGTTTCTCAAATTTCCATCAAGGCAATTGTTTCTAAGTTTTCTTTGTTTCACGAGACTCTGGAGCAGCAACTGCAGGAAATTTGGAAAGGATGGCTTGCTAAGCATCCGGAAATCAAGGAAGAATATCCGCATGCCAGCTTCTCGTCGATTTGCAGGTTTTTCTTCAAACTTGTCACAATTGAAAAATAATTCTACAATCTGTATTTTGCAACAAAAGGCTCCCTATGCTATAGGGAGCCTAATTTTTATTTTAATTACCAATATATGTTCTTAAAGAATCAACATCAACAAAATATTTTTTAGGATTTGTTGGATCTAAGTACACATCAACAGTTTCTACAGCGTTGGTATCTACAATTGCTTTAACATTAAACCAAACATTACCACTTTCGAAAACTAATGTCTTGCCCGTTGAAGGATCAATAGCCGAAGCACTTAATCTATATGGATTCCTTCCATTTACAGCATAAGCTGTATTAAGAGTTACGTCATTTATTTTTGCATGAAGTAAAGTTCCGGTAGCCTTTAGTGTTTTGGCATTTGAACTGCTTTTAACTTTACTAATTATCATTACAATACCAATTACAAAAAACAGACCGCCCATACCGGAAAAGATTAGACCGATGAAACCTGTGCCACTACCTCTGAAATCATGAGGGTTTTGAGGATCATAATAAACAGTAGTAGTACCGCCTTCACGCATAGAAGAAGTGTATGTATCAAGTTTTCCGCCGTATCTTTCGCCGTCAACCATAAATTCTACTAAAACATCGTGTGTTGTGTCACCGTCGCTATCATACCCAACACGGATATCTGTAATTTCAGCTTCAATACTTTTCGCCGTTTCCATAAATTTAGTATTGCTTGAATGAACAAATAAGCCAACAACAAGAAAAATTGCACCAACAAAGGCAAAAATAAAAGCCCCAAACATTTCAGATTTATTCATAAAAATCCCCCTTCAAATATTATAAAAATCTAAATCTCTACTCATTATTTTAAAATACTAAAAAATTCGAGTCAAGAATTTTATATTAAGTACATTGCAACGACTCTTGTTCGTCCATTTAATGGACGTCCCTCGTGGACGAAAAGAATGTGAGAAAAATTTTTGAATTTGAGAGAACTTTTATATTTTCTTGTCGTCTAAATAAATATAGTTTATGATTTTGGTAGGGGGGAATGTATATGAAAAACAAGAAAAGGATAATAATAATTATTTGTGTAATTATAGTTGTTATAGCGTCTGTTGGCGGCGTAATGTGGTTTATGAACGAAAATACTAATAAGCCTGTTACTGGTCAAAATGGTGATGGAGAGAAAGTTGTAAAAGTAGATGACTGGAAGTATGATGGAAAACCGCTTTCTTCAGAAGGTTTCTTGAGTGGCATTTTCGGTTCGGTGGCTACTAATAGTGCGGCTCAAAGCATGGCGCCAACGGGTGGAGTTATGATGGAGAGTGTTGCAATGGATTCAGCTGCAAATTTAGGATTTTCAGTTGGTGGTGCAAAGGATATTAATAACTTTAGAGAAAATATTAAAGAAGGTTATTTTCCAATTTCTACAGATATAACATATAATGGACTTTTTTATGATTATACGTTTGACACTGGAATGGTGAATGAATCAGAAGATTTATTTTCACCATCTTATTCGATTGCAATTTCAAAAGATCCAATATCAAACCAAAAAGAATATTATATGACGGTTGGACTTAATTCAAATATTAAGGAAAGTGATTTTGCAAGAAAGAAACTTAATTTGGTTGTTGTCTTAGATATTTCAGGTTCAATGACGTCTAGCTTAGGAGATTATTACTATGATAATCCATTTAAATTGGGAGAAAACAAATCTAAAATGGAAGCTGCGAATGAAGCTGTAAATATATTGATAGATCAATTAAAAGATGATGATAGATTTGGTATGATTCTATTTGATAATGCAGCGTATATGGGAAAAGAACTTAGTTTAGTTGCTGAAACTGATATGGAGGCAATAAAAGAACATATATTAGAAATTCAGGCTCAAGGTGGTACGAACTTTGATGCGGGATATACAGAAGCTACTAAGTTATTTGATGATTTGAAAGATGTAGACAGTGATGAATATGAAAATAGAATTATTGTGATTACAGACGCTATGCCTAACCTTGGAAATACATCAAAAGATGGATTGTTAGCTGATATAAAAGATAATGCGGATGAAGGTATTAATACGACTTTTATAGGTGTTGGTGTTGATTTTAATACAAATCTTATTGAAGCATTATCAGATGTTAAGGGTGCTAACTATTATTCTGTGCATACAGTAGATGAATTTGAAGAGAGAATGGGTGAACAATTTGATTTTATGGTTACTCCATTAGTATTTGATTTAGAATTAAATCTAGAATCTGAAGATTATGAAATTGCTACTGTTTATGGTTCAGATACTGTAAATAAAGAAGATGGAAGTATAATGAAGGTTAATACGTTGTTCCCTTCAAAATCTGTAGACGGAGAAGTTAAAGGTGGAGTTGTTCTTTTAAAATTAAATAAGATAAGCGACAAAGAAGATGGCGTATTAAAGCTAAGTGTTGCATACAAAGATAGAAATGGAACAAGCCATGCAAATTCGCAAGAAGTTAATTTTATAGATAACGAAGAAGAACATTATGCAAATACAGGAATTAGAAAAGCTATTGCATTAACAAGATATGCAAACACAATTAAAAACTGGATTTTGTATGAGAGAAGTGAAGAACCAAGATTTTTAATTTTACCTGTAAGTGGTATTGTTGATTGTAACTGTACGGTTGAGGAAGTTAGAATTATGCTTGGAGAGCATGAAAGAATGTCTGTTAATTTAAGTGTAAGTGATGAATATAAAACTACTTTTGGTCAATTGAAAACATATTTAGAAACGGAAATTGATCAAATTGGAGATGACACAATGAAACAAGAAATTAAAATTTTAGACCAATTAATCGAACATAAAAATTAAAAAAATATGACTCTGATGAAATCGTATTTCATTGGAGTCTTTTTTTGAGAGGTATACATAAGTTGACAATTCCTTCCAAAAGTTGTAAAATATATATATGTTTGGCATGTATTAGTGTATTTTCGAAAGAAAAAGGAGGCGGATTGTTATGAATGAAGAAATAAATCCAATAGAAATGCAAGAAGTTAAAACAGATATATCAAATATTTTACAAAGAGTATTTGGTATGATGATGGGTGGATTACTTGTAACAAGCATTACATCGTTTATAGTATTAAGTAATTTAAATCTGTTACTATTTATAGCAGACACAATTTTGCTTTGGTTAATTGCAGAATTAATTATCGTTTTCTACTTGAGTGCCAGAATAACTAAGGTTGGAGCTGGAACAGGTATCTTTGCTTTTATGTTGTATGCAATAGTAAATGGTATCACGTTATCTCCAATTATACTTATGTACACGTATGCATCGGTTGGAGCAGTCTTTCTCGTAACTGCAGGCATGTTTGGTGGTGCAGCATTATATGGTAAATTTACGAAAAAAGATTTAACGAAGGCTGGTTCATTCTTTATGATGGCTCTTATAGGATTAATAATTGCAGGAATTGTTGACATATTTATAATGAATGATATGTTCAGTTTTATTGTTTCAATTGTAGGAATTATCGTATTTGTTGGGCTTACTGCATACGATGTTCAGAAAATTAGAGGTTATGCCGAGATAATGGCTACGCAAGATGACGAGAATATCACAAAATTAGTAGTTATGGGAGCACTTTCGTTATATCTAGATTTTATAAATATATTTCTAAAATTGTTAAGTTTAATGGGAAAGAGAAGAGATTAATAAATAGAAAAAATGAGAAACCTGTGAGTCGCAAAAGCGGTCTCACAGGTTTTTTGTTCTCATGCCAACTCCGCAATGCGGGAGATGGCGGTCTCGATACGTTCATTGATGCCAGCCAGATTCTCATCAGAGCGAATCGTGCCGGCATCATCGGCCTCGTGAAGCATCATCACCTCATGAATGAACGCGTCATCCACTTCGATTTCGATGCCAGCCTTCTTCAGGGCCTTCTGACAGAGCTTCGGAACCACGGTATCCGTCTCGTCCTTGTTGATCACGTTGTAGGGCGTCATGTGGCACAGAATCAGTGCCTTGACGCGCTCGTAACGCGCATCATCGGGAGTCAGGAACTGGCTCAGCTCTTCATCAGTCACCTTTTCGTGGCCATAGAAGCAGGGCTGATTGATCTTGTTGTATCCCTGTGTACGCGGCTTCGCAATGTCATGCAGGCAGGCTGCGATGAGCATAGCAGAATCAGTAGTTCTTTTCGCCATCTCGTCGATCACAAGGAGACAGTGCTCCTTGAAATTCTCGAGGTGATACTTACTTACGTGCGGAAGATCTTTATGGTCGTCGAAGAAACGAAGAAGAGCAGAAGCGTTGAACATGTACATACCTCCAATTTAATAGTGTTGAAGTTTTGTTTTGCAAAGTTATTCACCATGCACATATTATTATAGCATAATTTACATAAAAAGTAAATATAAATGGCAATATATGGTAATATTTGTTTTAATGATAGTTATAAGATTTATTAATATTTGCCAAGAAAATACAAAAAAATTGACAATTGTTTCAAAGACATGTTAACATAATTATAACAATGGTTAATAGTAAAAGAGGTGATGAATTATGTTTGATTTAGACAAAGAAATTGCAGAATGGAAACAACTATTAATTGCGGGAGAAATTGATGGCGCAACATACAATGCCGCGTTACAAAAACTTGCTAAAAAAGATCAGAGAATTAAAGACCGTAAAAAGATAGTATGGGGAGATTTGTTAGTAAATTTATTAGTTTTAGGCATAATTCTTATCATCGTTTTTATGATACTATATTTTGTTAGAGGTGCTCGTGAAGAAGAAAAAAATGTCAAATATGTAAGTAGCTTGAGAGATTTGCCAGGACCTGTGCAAATTAAAACGACTGGTGGTACTGTTAAAGAAGTTGATGGAGAAAAAATAGAAATAACATATTTGGCGGAGTATAGTATTAGCGGTAGAGTCGTTGATGTACAAGCATATGGCGGGTATGGTTTGGGGGACAAGCTTTCTCCAAGAGACTTTGGTATGACATGGGGTTTTTTAGCAAATCCAGAAAATAATATTAATGTCAAATGGTCATCGATGGGAACTAGAAGCTTAAATTTGAGTATCAAAGATAATAAGTGGGTAAATAGTGTGGGAGGATGGAAAAAAATAAATGAACATTTGTCTAACAACCACATTATACCAAGTGACAAAAGTGTAGAAAAATTAATAAAGAAAGTTGAAACTAATGATTATATAAAACTAGATGGATATCTAGTGAAAATTTATAGTAATACTGATGATGGGGGATTTTTCAAATGGGGAACTAGCTTGTCACGAACTGATCAGGGAGATGGAGCATGTGAAGTTATTTATGTAACTGACATAGCGTGGCTTATGGAAAAGTAAAATTAAGAATATAAAAGATATGGATGCGTATATATTACCTGAAGGAGTGATATATATGTCAAAAATTAAAATAAGAAATTATCAAATTTTAAGTGCAGTATTTGTAGCTATTTTAGGTACGATACTGCATTTTGTTTTTAAATGGTCTGGGAATAATCTGTTTGTTGGAGCGATAAGTGCTGTAAATGAAAGTACATGGGAGCACTTGAAATTGTTATATTATCCAATGCTTATCACAATTATTGTTGGACATTTTTATTTTGGAAAAGATATTGATAATTTTGTGTGTGCTAAAACTGTTGGAATTTTGACAGCAATGATTTTTACGGTCGTTATTTTTTATACATATACAGGTATAGTTGGTACAAATTATGCAACAATTAATATATTAATTTTTTATGTTGCTGTAGTGATTGGGGAATATGCCTCGTATAGAATCATAATTTCAAATTTACCATGTTATAAAAACGTTGCTTTAATTGTGTTAGTAGTATTGTTAGCATGCTTTGTGAAGTTTACATATATCACACCACAAATAGGGTTATTTAAAGATTCTGTGAGTGAAAATTATGGAATTGTAGATTAATTTATTGTGTTATGATAAAATGATAAAAAAAATATATAGGAGTGGATTATATGAAGAAAAAGATTATAGCAATCATTGCAGTGATTTTAGTAATTGCATTAGGTTTTGTTTTTGTGAAATCTATGGATAATGGTGAAATTGAAAATCCAGAAATGGGCAATCAAGAAGTACAAAATAAGGATGCTTTGACAAAAGAAGAAATTAAAAATATGTTGGTAGCTGAGGGCGAATGGCGTCCAAGTAATGCTTACAGTGGTGATGAAGTGTCATCTTTATCAATGTTATATGGCAGTATAATTAGATACGGTGGCGGAATTACTTTTTATGAGGATGATACGTTTTATTGTTCATTAACATGGTATGAACCTGATCAAGAGTACAACATGAATTATGGTAAATATGATATTGATACAGAAACAAAGAAAATAACGTATACATATAATTCTGGGAAAGTTATGCAAGGCGCATATGAAGAAGTAGATGGCGTTGTTACTAAGATTATCTATGAGGAAGCAGATTATCTAGATGGAAATGACTACACGATTGAATTCGATAAGAAAACTGAAGAGCAAAAGAAAGAATTAAACTTAACAAATTCATTAATGTCATCAAGCTGGGTTCCAACATCAGCAAGTGCGAATGGGGAAGCTGTTGAACTTACAACTGTATACGGCGAAAACTATATGGCGATACCAGGTATTATATTTGAAGGAATTGGAACGTTTTCTAAAGTTTATGCTACAAATGAGTTGGAAGGAATATATGAAGTTTACGGATTTTATTGGATTGATATTGAAAACGAAACAATCACATATCAATTATCGAAAATAGAAGACACTTCAAGAGTTGATATAACAGGAAGTTATGAAGAAGAAAATGATGAAATAACAAAGATAACATTTATTGAAAATGCAGGAACTGAAAATGAAATTGAAGTAACATTTGAACCAGTTGTGTTTTAATAATTTTGTGGACAAATGGGACGGAGAAAATTGTCCACACTAGGAGGCAAAATGAAGAAGGTATTATTTGTTGAATATCCAAAGTGTACAACATGCCAAAAAGCGAAAAAGTGGTTAATAGATCATGGTATTGAATTTGAAGATAGACATATTGTCGAGCAAAATCCAAGTGCGAGCGAATTACGTAAATGGCTTAAGTTAAGCGGATTAGAAACGAAAAAGTTTTTTAATACGAGTGGGCTTAAATATAAAGAACTTGGACTTAAAGATAAGCTTGCCACGATGAGTGATGAAGAAAAAATAGAATTGCTATCAAGCGATGGAATGCTTGTGAAGAGACCACTAGTTGTTATAGATGGCGAAGATGTATTAGTTGGATTTAAGGAAAAAGAGTGGGAAGTGAAGTTGAAATAATAATGAACATAAAAGATTATGGTTTGAAAGAAGAAAAACTGTTAAACAAAACTGTTGGGATTCCTGCGAGAGTTATAACTACATACAGAGAGCGCTATGAAGTTGTTTGTGATAATGGAAAAACATTTGCGCAAATTAAAAGAGGAAGCTATTATGATAATCCAAATGCAATATATCCGACTATAGGAGATTTTGTCATGATTGAATGGAATGATAGTGGAGATAGCATGATACTTGAAACTTTGAAGCGAGACAGCTCGTTTTCAAGAGTTTCATCTACAGCTGACAGAAATCATGAAAAGCATCATCAACACGAACAACTTGTTGCAGCAAATTTTGATTATGTATTTATAATGCAATCGCTTAATGATAATTTCAATGTTCGAAGAATCGAAAGATATTTAAGCTTAGCTTGGGAATCTGGTGCGATGCCGGTAATAGTTTTGACAAAACGAGATTTGGTTCCTAACTATCTTGAATATGTAAGTGAGGTTGAAAGTGTTGCAATAGGTGTAGATGTGCATGCAGTTAGCTGTATGGATGGAGCAGGGCTTGAAGAATTAAATAAATACTTTGCTGCTGGAAAAACTGTTGTATTCTTGGGTTCATCCGGTGTTGGAAAATCAACACTTGTGAATACGCTGATGGGTGAAGAAGTAATGACGACAGGAGAAATACGTGAAGAGGATTCAAGAGGAAGACATACAACAACAGTAAGGCAACTAATTATGCTACCAACAGGAGCTATGGTAATAGATACCCCAGGAATGCGTGAACTTGGAATGTGGGCATGCGACGAAGGTTTAGAAAAAACATTTTCAGATGTGGAACAATATTTAGGAAGGTGTAAATTTTCAGACTGTACACATACAAGCGAACCAGGATGCAAAATATTAGAAGCAATTGAAATTGGAGAGCTGTCGCGAGAAAGATATAACGCATATTTGAAACTAAAAAATGAAGCGATGTATAACAACGATAGTGAAGGATATTTAAAGGCGAAAAATGAAAAATTCAAAGAGATATCTAAAATAAATAGAAAGAGAAAATAGGGCGAGATTAAATCTTGCTCTTTTTTTGTCACCTTTTTAAAATTGACTAATAGCAGGAAGCGTTGTATAATGCAGGAAAAACGGTGTAAAAAGGGGCAAACTAATAATTTAGGAGGTATCATCGAATGAGGACGGAGCGGAACATCCTGGTAGCATTCTTGCTGAATGCGTTTTTCTCGGTATTTGAATTGATTGGAGGTATCTTCACTGGAAGTGTTGCGATTGTTTCAGATGCTGTGCACGACCTGGGCGATGCGCTGAGCATTGGGCTTGCGTACGTGCTTGAAAAGAAGAGCAAGAAGCAGCCGGACGGTCAATACACGTATGGTTATGCAAGGTATTCGGTCTTGGGAGCGCTCATTACCAGTACGATTCTGATTGTCGGTTCAGCGTTTGTCATCGCAAATGCCATTAATCGCATTATCAATCCTGTCGCAATCAATTATGACGGAATGATTATCTTTGCAATTATTGGTGCGAGCGTGAACTTCTTGGCAGCATACTTCACACGTGAAGGCGATTCACTCAATCAAAAAGCCGTCAACTTGCATATGCTTGAGGATGTTTTAGGATGGGTAGTTGTCTTAATCGGAGCTGTAACAATGAAGCTTACCGACTTTGGCATTATCGACCCTGTACTTTCGATTCTCGTCGCAATCTTCATCATGGTAAATGCGCTGAAATCTTATAGGGCGATTCTGGACCTGTTCTTAGAGAAAATGCCGGCTGGATTTGACATTGAGCGAGTAAGGAAAACCTTGACTGAAGTCGAAGGCGTAAGCGATGTTCACCACATTCACATTTGGAGTATGGATGGAATGAGCAACTACGCGACCATGCATGTAGTTTCGGATTCTGACGATGTGGTGCTTTTGAAGCAGACAGTTAGGGGAAAACTGAAAGAACTGGGTATAAGCCATGTCACACTTGAGATTGAAGGTGCAACTGAAGAATGTGCTGAAAAAGAATGTAATGTTGAAGTGACAACGCATGCACATGGTCATCATCACCACCACCATCATCACGGCCATTCGCATACAGGGCATAATGGGCAGTGTGGCTGTCATGAGCATCACCACGACAAACTGATACATTTCAAAGGTGAAACGAGCTGCAGTTGTTGTTCCACAAAATATAAGAAAATCCCGACGTGGGACCGGCAGGGAAAACATAAGAATCTGTGGTATGACCCGACGAAAAATTCCAAAGAGTAAAAATGAATATTTGACTCAAAACACAATATCCCTTAGCTTCGCTGGGGGATATTTTTGTGCCATTTTACATCCGGTATTTGTATGCAAGTCAATATTGAAGCAAAGGTACAGCTGTGATATATTTAAATGAGGAAATCGATGCGAAAGGAGCGAATAAAATGCGTGTTTACAATAAATTGGTTAGAGATAAAATCCCAGAAATAATTGAAGAGAAAGGCGAGAATCCTGTAACAAGAGTTTTGAATGAAGAAGAATATTTAAACGAGCTTAACATAAAACTTCAAGAAGAAGTAAACGAATACCTTGCAGATGGAAACGTTGAAGAATTGGCGGATGTGGTCGAAGTGATATATGGTTTGCTAGATGCGAAGGGAGTATCGCTTGAAGAATTTGAGAAAATCAGGACGGGAAAAGTAGAAAAACGTGGAGCATTCAAAGATAGAATATATTTAGAAAAGGTGGAAGAATAAATATTTAAGGAGGAAAAGGTATGAAAATAGCAGTAACTTATGAAAATGGAGAAATATTTCAACATTTTGGACATTCACAACAATTTAAAATATATGAAATTGATGAAGAAAAAATAGTTAATGAAAAAATAATAAATACAAACGGAAGTGGACATGGATTATTAGGTGAGCTTCTAATATCTGAATGTGTCAACATTTTAATATGTGGAGGTCTTGGAAGCGGAGCGAGAAATATTTTAGAAGAGAATAATATAAAAGTATATCCTGGTGTTACAGGAGATGCAGACGAAGCAGTTAAAGATTTTATCGTTGGAAAATTAAAATATGATCCAAACAAAAAATGTAATCATCATGGACATAATCATGATCACGATTGTGCAACTCATGATTGCAGTAAAGATAAAGGCGGTTGTACTGGAAATAAATAAAAAGAGGAGAAATGAAAATGTCTAATAGAATGAATAAAGAAGAATTAATAGCTTTAATGAACACATTAAAAATTGACAAAGAAGAATTTTGGGTTTTATCGTCTGGTGGGTTAGTTTTAAGAGGAATATATGAAAACGCTGGAGATTTAGATATTGCTGTAACATTTAAAGGATTAGAACAGCTAAAAGAAAATTATGAATTAGTAGAAAAAGAAAACGGCTGGTACATCGTAAATGATAAAGTTGAATGCGTTTGTGATGGAAAGTTTGAAGATTTAAAATATAAGCCAGAAAAATTAGAGAATGGTTATATGGTTCAAAACATATTTGAATATTTAGAATATTTAAAATCGAGTTCAAGAGAGAAAGATAAGGCGAGAATTCCGATAGTGGAAGGGTATATAGAAAATTTGAATAGGTTATAATACGAAGAGGTAGTTATGTTTAATTTTGGTAAAAATATAATTTCCAAATACTATAAAAATATAGTAAAAGAAACTAAAAAAGACAAACAATTTTTATATGGGATTAATCCTAAATACAAAAATCAAGAAAATACATTGTTAGAAATGTTTGGCAAATGTGACTCATTTAACAAGAAAATTCAAATACTTATTATAGCTGATACCCATGGTTGTTTAAAAGAAGATGAATTTCATCAATTTATGATGGAACACAAAGAATATGACGTATGTTTATTACTTGGCGACCATAGTATTGGAGATGTAAATACAATCCTCAAATATGTAAACAAAGAAAAAATATATGCTTTACTTGGAAATCATGATTATAATTATATTGATAAATTCAACTTGAAAAATTTAAATGGTGAAATTATCGATATAAATGGAGTAAAATTATTAGGAATTCAAGGAAGTTATAAATATAAAACGGATGATTTCCCTTCGTTTACACAAAAAGAGAGCATAGAGTTTTTGAATGATAAAGAAAAAGTAGATATATTAGTAAGTCATGATGCTCCATATGGATTAAGTGATATAAATGATGTTGCACATCAAGGTTTATTTGGAATTTTGTATTACTTGTTTAAGAATAAAGTACCATACTGCGTACATGGACATTTACATACACCATATAAAAGAGAAATGATAAATGGAACAAAGGTTAATTGCTATAATATGTGTGATTATGTAGAGTTAAAATAAATAAAGAATTTGCAAAAGAAGTATGTCTGTAAAAGGATATACTTTTTTGTTTTTGGTAATTGTTCGATAGAACACTGACCTAGAAGGACAGTTCTTTTCAAAATTGTGGAGTTGGTTGATATGACTGGATTTGCTAGAGTGTGAGGTGCTTTCGAATTTAGAGAGGTCGGAGAATGTGTGGAGTTTGAAGCGATTTTCAGTCATTGGTTAGTCTTTTTGGGTGATGTGGTTGAAAGTGTTGGTGTTCAGTCATTTGTGGGGGATGGTTAGTCTTTAATTTGGGTGATTTTTTGAGTGGGTTTTGGTGAGTTTTGGGGAGCATGGAAAGAGTGGCACGGAAGGTCGGATGCGATATATATGTAAATCAAACAAAAGAATACAGTATAAGGAGTTTAAAATATAATTTATACAGGAAAATATGAATAAATTAGTATTCTAATGTCTTTATAGATGATATTTAGGAAAATGATTATGTAATTTGTAGTTTTTCTTTTACGATAGAATGAGATACACTAAATTTAGTATTCATATGGAAAAAATAATACAATATATGATATAATAAAACACGAAAAGTACTATACAAAAGAAAGAAGAGGTTATTTTAATGTCAAAAATAGAATTATTTAATGATGACTGTATGAAAGCAATGCAAAGTATTCAGTCTGATTCTATAGATTTACTGTTAACAGATCCACCATATAATTTGGGGAATTTTATGAAAAATAGAGATACAAATTTAAAAAAAATGCGTACCAATTTCTTTGGTGATGCAGGGTGGGATAATTTGGAATTTGAAGAATGGAAAAAAACAATTAATAGTTTTTTTAAAGAAGCATCGAGAGTGATGAAAATTGGTGGAGCAGCAATTGTATTTATGTCGGCCATAAAAGTTGAAACGGTAATTGAGATAGCAGAAAGTTATGGCTTTTATTATAAAACAACAGGAATATGGCATAAGCTTAATCCAATGCCAAGAAATATGAATTTACATTTCGTAAATTCGACAGAATCATGGATTTATTTTATTTATAAAAAGAAAACAGGAACTTTTAACAATCAATCAAAACTTATACATGATTTTGTTGAAACTTCTGTAGTACCATTAAAAGAAAAAAAATTTGGAAAACATCCAACACAAAAACCAGAATGTTTAATGAATCATTTTATAGGATTACTTTCAAATGAAGGTGATGTTGTTTTAGATCCTTTTATGGGAAGTGGGACAACAGGTGTAGTTGCACAACAAATGAATAGAGATTTTATAGGTATAGAATTAGATAACGAATATTATGATATTGCAAAGAAAAGGATAGATGAATATGGAAACAAAACCTAAAGTTATTGACTTGTTTGCAGGAGTAGGTGGATTGTCATTAGGATTTGAAAATGCAGGGTTTAACGTGGTATTTGCAAATGAATATGACAGTGATATTGCGAATGCGTATAAAGTAAATCATCGAACGACTGAAATGCTTATTGGGGATATAACTAAAATATCTATTAAAGATACTTTTGAAAAATATAAAGATAATATAGATGTGATTATTGGTGGTCCTCCATGTCAAGGATTTTCACAAAAAGGAAAAAGATTATCAATTAATGATGAAAGAAACTTTTTATTTAAATATTACTATGAAATTGTTAAGTTTGTACGACCAAAGTATTTTGTTATAGAAAATGTGCCCAACATACTTACTACATGCAACGGATATTTTAAGAAGCAAATTATAGAACTTTTTAATGAACAGGGGTATACGTTAAATATGGATGTCCTTAATGCTGAAAATTATGGAGTCCCACAATCGAGAAGAAGAGCTGTAATAATAGGAAAATTAGGTAAAAATTCTGTAGCGTTGCCAGAACCTAATGAGAGAAGAGTATCTATCTGGGAAGCGATAAGCGATTTAGCATACTTGAATTCTGGTGAAGGCAGAGAAGAACAAGAGTATGTGAAAAATATAGAATCTAATTATCAGAAAATTATGCGAAATAATCAAAAAAAATTATATAATCACGTTGCAACTAAACATTCTGCTGATGCGTTAAAAAAATTAGAGTTGATTCCTCCAGAATGTGGAAAAGAATGCTTACCAAAAGAACTTTTAACTAAATCTATATATAGTGGTACTTGGACAAGAATGAATAAGGATGACGTATCGGTAACAATTACTACTAGATTTGATACTCCGTCATCTGGAAAATTTACTCATCCATTTTTGAATAGAGCGATTACTGTTAGAGAAGCGGCAAGATTGCAATCATTTCCTGATAATTTTATTTTTTGTGGCTCGAAAACATCACAAATGAAACAAGTTGGTAATGCAGTTCCGCCTAAACTTGCACAAGCGGTTGCTGAATCAATTATGAAAGATATAGAGGGGGATAAGAAGAAAAAATGATAAAACCGAATTGGATAAAATCATATGATAAAATAGATTTGAAGTTGGGAATAAAATCTTCACTACCTAATGAAAAGGCAACAATAGCATTACTTTATTTAATTTGGAAAGTTAATGGTAAAGTGGCAGAAGTAGCTTATTCTAAAGAGGTTGATGATAAAATAGTGATAAGTGATGAAATTAAAGACGATTTATTAAATCTTATTTCATCGTATATTACTCAAAATATTAATATTGAGGAAATTATTAATAACAATCAATTATTTGCGTCTCAAATAGAAGCATTAATAGTTGCTTTTGAGTTGGTATGGAGA
Organism: Clostridia bacterium; assembly: GCA_017462965.1. Lineage (GTDB taxonomy): Bacteria > Bacillota > Clostridia > TANB77 > UBA1234 > UBA1234. The sequence continues at coordinate 64,359 of JAFTQC010000069.1, forward strand.
TTGGCAAAAATAGAATTCAGTATATCAAAAGCTTTTAGTAGTGAAAGAACTGGTGGAAAAAGATATTCTAAAAAAATACTATATACAAAGAATATAGATGAATTAGATTTACTAGTTGAACAATCGGAAAACAATTATTTAAAAGTTCTATGTTTATGGTTGATTGGAGAAAACGTTACGGACGGATTAAAAGAATATGAAGAAAATATTAGTAAATTGTTAACTCTTTTTTCGGAAGAAGCTATTTACAAAATGTCTGATAAAGATGAAGAGATTATATTTAATATGCTAAGTGTATATGATCCTCTTGTGGAAAATCCAGGCAAAGGTGTAAACATTTCTTCTGATGAACCAAAAGGATCATTTAGAATTTTGAAAAATGCTTTATCAGAAGGTATTAATCCATATGTCAAATTAAAAGACAGAAACACTATAGTATCTGCGGAAAATAAAGCAAATTTAAAAGAATATAGTAAAAGAGTTGACAACTATTTATCTTTGACAAATTTAAATTTATTAAATAATAGTTATACTTTTGAAAATGTAGAAGTAAATGAAGAAATTGATAACAAAGAAGTTTTCAGAAGATATTATTTTAGTGTTATTGAAAATGTAACAAATAATGCCAAAGAAGAAATTGATATGTTAAATGAATTTCAAGAGGAATATCCACTTCAAAGAATAAGAGATTTATCATTAGATGAATATGCTCTTGGGAAAGTAGGCAAAGAAAAAACTTTATCATACAAATTAGAATTTGGAAAGTATAAAGGTATTGTTGGAATAGGTGGCGGTACATCTAAGAAGCATGGAGCTTTTTGGAGAAATAAAGGAGAAACTCTAGAAATTGCTGGTCAGAATATTGCAGAGGATGAAACTGATGAAAAATGGAATGAATTTAGAAATGAATTATATACATATTTAAATGAATACGGAACTTCTAATGACCCATTAAAAAGAAAAGATTCAGATGAATATTCCTTACTAAAAGGTATGGATATAGTTCTTACAAAGATGTTATTTCAATATTATCCAGATAGATTTGTAAGTGTTGTGTCAAAATCAAGATTAATCGAATTATTAGATTATTTTGAATACAATTACGAAGGATTATCAACAGCAGAAGATTTAAATTTTGCATTAACAAAACAATTAAAGAAAGATTTTGAATTTTTGGAAAATAAGAATTTGCTTGTTACGGGATGGATACTATGGGGATTCTTATTTGATGTAATATTACATGGAGAAAACTATGAAGAAAATGATGAAGAAGATCCAAAAGAAATAATATTGGAAAATTATAATAAAGAAAATTTTTTAGACGAAGTTTATATTAATGAAGAAAAATATGATGATATTGTTTCTACATTGAAAATGAAGAAGAATATTATTTTAGAAGGTGCTCCACGGAGTTGGAAAAACATTTATGGCAAAAAGGTTAGCATATTCATTAATGGGATGTATTGATAAATCAAAAATTGAATTTATTCAATTTCACCAGAGTTATTCTTACGAAGATTTTGTAGAGGGATATAGACCAATAGAGGATGGTTTTAAGTTACAAAAAGGAATGTTTTATTCATTGTGCAAAAAAGCAGAAAATGATCCTAATAATAATTACTATTTAATTATAGATGAAATAAATCGCGGTAATTTGAGTAGGATTTTTGGCGAATTATTAATGTTAATAGAAAGTGATAAAAGAGAAGAAGAATTAAGATTAGTATATTCACAAGAATATTTTTCAATACCGAAAAATTTATATATAATAGGACTAATGAATACAGCTGATAGATCTCTTGCGTTAATAGATTATGCATTACGTAGAAGATTTGCTTTTATAAGAATAGAACCAGCATTTGATAATATTAATTTTCAAAATGAATTAAAAAGTAATTTTGGCGATAAGGCTCAAGCAATAATAGATGTAATGAAAAATATAAATTCGTATATAGCAGAGGATAAATCTTTAGGTAAAGGTTTCATGATAGGTCATAGTTATTTTTGTAATAAAAAATTGAAGGACTTAAGAAATATTATAAAATATGATATTCTTCCTTTGTTTGATGAATATTGGTACGATGATGAGGAATCCTTAGAAAGATGTATAACTACGATGAATGGAGTATTAAATGATTAGTGTTGATAATAAAATAAAAAATATTTATTATATGCTATGTTATACTTTTAATGAAAATAAACTGAATGCAAAAGACGAAGAAAAACTTGGGGCTGAAGCGTTTGAAAATATTTATGAATTGTTTTCAACGTTACTTTGTTTGTTGTTAAAAGGACAACTAAAGCAAGGAGTTTATAAAAGTTATAACTATGAAGAAACTGAATTGAAAAATATTCGTGGGAAAATTAATATTACAGATACGATAAAAAATAATTCACTAATTAACAAAAGGGTCTATTGTGAATATGATGAATTTACTGCGAATGTATTAATTAATAGAATAATAAAAACAACACTTGTTTATTTAATCAAATCTCAAAAAGTAACAGATAGAATAAAGATACAATTAAAAAAGCTACTTGCATATTATTCTAATGTAGATACAATAGAACGAACATCAATCAAATGGGATATGGTTAGATTTGATAGAAATAACAATTCATATAAAAACAGCATATTAATTTGTAAATTAATATTAGAAGAGTTAATTGTTTCTGATGTGAAAGGAAATAATTTGTTTAAAGAATTCTTGGATGATACAGTTATAAGTCGAATATATGAAAATTTCTTGAGAGAATATTATAGAAAACATTATCCAATGTTAAAGGCGAAATCTCAAATATTACGTTTTAATGAAGAATCTGCAGCGGATTTATTACCGATAATGAAAACGGATATAACATTAGAATATAATGAAAAAATACTAGTTATTGACGCTAAATTTTATAGTCACATTTTGTCTGATACACAATATGGTTCGAAAGTTGTAAGCAGTGCTAATCTTTATCAAGTGCTAGCATATGTTGATAACTTGGATCCGTATAAGGAAAATAAGGTGGTAGGAATGTTGTTATATGCACAAACAATAAATGAACCGATTATCAATAAAACATCTATTATGAATAAGCATAAAATGGTGATAAGAACAATTGATTTGAATAAGGAATGGATAGAAATAAGAAAAACATTGGATGATATTGCTGTAGATTTTATGAATGGATTATTAATTTAAATATTAATTGTGAAGATGAATCTATTTAGTTTAAGGGATGAATTTATGTTTTATAAAGTTGAAATAAAAGAAATATTATCTAAAATAATTGATATAGAAGCGGACAATGAAGAGGGATCAATAAAGGAAGCAAGAAAACAATATATAAATGAAAATATTATTTTGAATGCAGAAGATTACATAGATACAGAATTTAAAATATATAAGTAAATTATAAAAATTAATATATACAAATGAAAAGCAAAGTAGGTGTTTGATGAAAGTTGTCAAAGGCTTAGTTTGCTTTTTATATTTATAGAAAATAATTTAAAAATAGATAAATAATGTAATAGTAAAGAAGGTTAATAATGAGTGATTTAAAAAATCCATTTGCTAAAGACGAAAATGACAAAATAGTGTATATAAATAATGCTTCTAATAATGCAAATATATTAAAACAAAAGAAGTTTACTTGTGTTGAATGTAATAAAAGATTAATTCCAAGAATGGGAGAAAAGAATAGATGGCATTTTGCACATCAAACAGAAGAAGATAGCTTTAATCGAATAGGTAATTGTAGTGGGAATATAGAAAGTGCTTTACATCAGTATGCAAAAGAATTAATAAAGAAAAGTAATTATATAGTATTACCAGAACTTAGTGTTAATGAATGTCATGCAATGCATTATGGTAGAGAAATATTTAAAGGTAAATACAAAGAATATTTAGATAAAGATAAAGGAAACTCAAAATATTTAAATAAATCAATATTTACATCTGAAAAATATAAATATACGTGGTTGGAAAACGAAAAGAGAATTAATAATTATATTCCAGATTGTTTATGTGAAATAAATGGCAAAAAACTATCTATTGAAATTCTAGTTACTCATGCTGTAGATGATATTAAAGCAAAAAAAGTAGTTGAATCTGGGATTGATACTATAGAAATTGATTTAACATCAGTAGAAATAGAAATGTTAGAAAATAGAAATTTTAATTTAGACGAATATATATTGAAAGAAGCACCTAGGCAATGGATTTATAAATCATATATAGATGAATTTGATAAAACTATAAAGAACATTATACATAATGAAGGATTTTTTATATATGATAAAAATTATACTAAAAAGGAAAGTTTAACGAAATTAAAACAGAGAGAAAGAGAAAAATTAAAACAAGAAAATCCTCAGGAATTTTATAAAAGAATAAAGAAGAGAAATATAAAAAATATTCCTAATATCATACAAGAATACTTAAATATAAAACAAGAAAGGCAATTAGAAATATGTAATATACCTGTTAAAGGTGAGTATGCATTTAAATGTTCTAGAAAGGTTTGGCAAACAGAAATTTTTAATAAATTTATATTAAATAGAAAAGGAAAAATTATTCAAATTGCAAAAATAAATTCATATGTGGATAATTATTCAAAATTATCATATTTTAAGGAGTTTGATTATAATAACAATTGTATTTGGAAATCAAAATATGATGCAATAAGACATTATATAATTAAATTAATATCAATTGGAGCTTTAAGAGAGTTGACAGTTTATGATGATATAACTCATTGGACAGAAATAGAGATTCTTTGTGATGATAAAAAAGTATTAAATAATAAACTCAAAGAAAAAAAATACGAATATAACAATATATGTGTAAATTGCGGTGAAATATATGAAGAAAATAGTGAGGATAGATATTATTTATTTCAATTTGATAGAGATAAAGAATGTTTTCTGGAGTATGTAGAGGAAAAATATAATACTTTATAAAAATATGAAGAGGGAAGCGGAAAGTTTAATAAATTTAAATTTTCTGCTTTTTTCGTTATATTTCGACAAAGTTTTTAATCTAAGTATAGTAGTATATAAGAGGGGTGGTTGTATGAATAAAATAAATTTTAAGCTAAAAAATTGTTATGGCATTAATTTTACAGAGTTTGAATTAGATTTTTTACAAAATAATACCAATATAATATATGCTTCAAATGGAATAATGAAGACTTCTTTTGCTAACACAATGAAATCAATTGTTGATGGAACGATTCCAAAAGATAGAATCAGAAATATAAATGGGGAAGTAAACATTTGGGTTGATGAAACTGATGCATTAAATAAAGACCAAATTATTGTTGTAGATTCTGAAAAGAAAATTGATAATATGGAAGAAAATACATCATTATTAGCCAGTCAAAAATTAAAAAAAGAATATGATGAAATTTATTCTGGTATAAATAAGAAGCTTGAGATATTGCTGAAAAGTGTGAAAAGTATATCGGGGCTTTCAAGGGAAGATTTAATGGAAATTGCTAATAAAATACAGCCTGGTAGATTTCATAGTATATTAGAGTTTTTTGATTATATTCATGATAATATAGAATTTCTTGTATATATTGATGAAAAGTTAAAAAAAATAAAATATAAGGAAATATTTAATAAAGATACAGAAAAGTTATTTGGTGATGAAGAATTTTTAAATTTAATAGAAGAATATATAAACACGTATAATAGAATATTTGAAAAATCAAGTATATTTGTAAAAGGTAAATTTAATCATTATAATGCTGAAATTATATCCAAAAATTTGAGTGAAAATGGTTATTTTGGTGCGGGTCATAAAATAAGATTAAAAAATAGTACTTTAGATATTGAAAATGAAAAACAATTGGATGAGATAATTGAAGAGGAAAGGAATAGAGAATTAAATGATGAAGAATTAAAAGCACATTTTGACAGAATAGATAAACAATTAAAAAGTCCTGCAGGCATTAGGAAATTTAAAGAATATTTACTTGAACATAGAAGTATTTTACATTATTTATGCAATATTAGTGATTTTAGATTGCGTATGATTGTAAATTATATGCATTCGACAAAAAATGAATTTGAAAGCTTGATATTCGAATATAAGGCATCAAAAGACAAAATTAAGAAAATATTAGATGATGCTAGAAAAGAGGAAACGACCTGGCATAGTGTAAAGGAAATATTTAAAGCACGCTTTTTTGTCCCTTTTGACATAGAAGTGAAAAATAAAGAAGATGTAATATTACGAGAGGAAAGATTATCAATAGAATATAAATATGGAGAGGATCGAATTAGTACTTCAAAAGATAATCTTATTGAGTGTTTGAGTAATGGAGAGAAGAAAGCATATTATATATTAAACTTGTTATATGAATTTGAAAAAGCTAAGGAAACAGGAAAAGAGTATTTTATAGTAATTGACGATTTAGCAGATTCGTTTGATTATAAGAATAAATACGCAATAGTTGAGTACTTATGTGATTTGCAGAAAATAACAAGTTTTAAAATATTAATTTTAACGCATAATTTTGATTTTTACAGAACTGTCTCTAATCGTTTGGGTTTAAAAGGTAATGCATATTTTGCAATAAAAGACAATAATGAAATAAAAATTAAGGACGGTAAATATTTTGGAAATGTTTTTTATACATGGAAAAAAGATATAAGTGATAAGAAAAACGTATTTATTGCATCGATACCGTTTATTAGAAATATTAGTGAATATATGGGAGGGAAAGAAGATAATATTGAGTACAATATGCTTACTCATGTTTTACATATAAAAAAAGAAGAAATTGTAAATAAACATGTAGTAAAAGAAACGGCCCAAATTACTTTAAAAGATATTTCTGATATATTTCAAAAAATATGGGGAATAAACAGTAGCGAGATAACATATGATGATGAAAATATTTTAGATTTTATAATGAATGAAGCAGATAATTTAATTAAAAATGTAGATGATACAGATATTTTTTTAGAAAATAAAATTGTATTATCGATTGCAATTAGATTAAAAGCTGAATTATATATGATTAATAGAATTAATAATGACGATATAGTAAATTCTATTAAAGGAAATCAAACTAGAAAATTGTTTACAAGTATAAAATTTGATAATACAAAAGAAGACAATGAAATAAAGGAGATTCTTAGTGAAGTGTTATTAATGACTTCGGAAAATATTCATATAAATTCTTTTATGTATGAACCTATAATTGATTTATCAATAGAACATCTGAAAAAATTGTATTTGAGAATAAGCGATATATAAAATAAAAAAATATATTATTCCGTATCTGGTACAATGGAAAACCATTATACCGTAATTGGAATAATACTAATTGTAAAGAAGTAATTTACATGAAAATTTTATGATAGCGTGGTTTGTAACGTTTTAAATGTTTTTTACCAGTTAGTTAAGAAAACTAACAGACAAAAACATTTAAACGCCTTTTTGCCCCATTTAAATCGCAAATTGAACACTTTAAAAACAACATATAATAAAATATAAATTTGAAGAGGGAATCTACACGATTCCCTTTATTCTTTCCATGGCTTCTTTCTTTTGCTCTGGCATTACATGCGAATATGTATCCATAGTGATTGTAACTGTGCTATGGCCAAGTAATTCTTGAGCAACTTTTGGATGTACATTTGCTTCCATAATTCGTGTTGCGAATGTGTGCCTTAATGCGTGAAATTTTATATAAGGCAAGCCAATATCTCTAAGAACTCTTCCATATTGTGCTCGTGCATCTCTTGGTTCCCAAAGCTCATTATAATCGTTTGGAAATACAAGTGTAGGCACAAGGTTTTTATTCCTTAAAAAGCTTCTTTGCTGCAATTTGTATTTTCGAAGTAGAGAAGCGGTTATATCGTTTATTGGAATATCCCTTTTACTTTTATGTGTTTTTAAAGGTCCAAGAACAATCTGATATGTATCGACTTTCTTATCATCAGCAGTGAAAAGATTTTCTCTAATAACTCCATTTCGAATATGAATGATATTATTTTCAAAGTCGATATCTTTCCAACTAAGTCCAAGTAATTCACCTAATCTTGCACCTGTTCCAAGAGCAGTTCTAATAAGGACACCAATAGGGTTAAAAGGCAAATTATTGATTAAGATGTGTTGTTCATCCTTTGTAAGAACAGGAACCTCTGGAGAGCGTCTTGGTTTGTTTCTGACGGTATATGTTGCATAATTTTTAGAGATTAAGTTATCACGCACAGCTACATCCAAAGATTGATTAAAAATGGCATGTAAGTGTTTAAGTGAAGAATAGGACATACCGCTATCTTGCAATTGATTATACAATCTTTGAAGATGAATCGTACGAAGATCAGATAACTTCATTTTACCGATATGGGGAACAATATGAATGTTCATGAAGTACAGATATCTTGTGTATGTACTAGCACTAACTTGTTTCATTTTGTAAGTTGTCATCCAATTCCAAAGCCATTCTTCAAGAGTAAGAGTTGAAGGCTCGATAAAAGTATTTTTCAAAATGTCGTTACGAGTTTCAGCAAGCCAATTAGTAATTTCTTGTTTTGTTTTACCGCTTTTAGTGATGAACTTACGAGAACCATCTGGCTTAAAACCGATTTGAACTTGTCCCATCCATTTGCCATCTTTTCTTTGATAGACACTACCTTCATTACGACCACGATGAGTAGCTTTCTTTTTCTTAACAATTGAACTTGCCATTTAAATCACTCCTTTAACAAAATTTTTTAATCTATTAACATTAATTGGAATACAGAATCAATAAGAACTGTTGTTCTAATTAAAACTCTAAAAAAAGAAAAAGTCAAGGGATAAAATGCTTTGAAATACCACTGGGAGTGGAGTTTACGGTTGCAAGGTGCTCGGGAGTAAATGAAAAAAGTTTTGAAAAAATTTGCAAAAAAATGAAAAATCTGATTTTAAATCTACTTCTGCTTCTAGATCTATTTCTAACTCTATATCTAGTTCTATATCTATCTCTACGTAACGAAGTGACAAGCGTGTGTCACAAGTTTGCACAATCGTGTCACAATGTGACGACGTGGGAAAATCAATCGTAAATTTGAAACAAAAATTTTTATCTCTACTTCTACATCTAGCATTTTCTTTAACTCTACTTCTAACTTTATCTCTGGTGTACAAATGTAACAACTTTTGTACGAACATAAGAAATAGCATAAAACCACAAAGAGTGGAGAAAATTTGCTACAAAACACACCCCCCAGTCATGCTTTAAAAAAATAGAAAATAGGGAACGGTGAGGGGACATTCAAAGAATAAAAATGGTTTTTCTAGAGGGGGTGTGGTGTCTGAGGGAAAATATGACGATGCAAAAATGCGTGTAGCGATTGATACAAGCAAAATACACGATAAATGCCAAAAATGCATAAGTAGTAAAAAGTATGAAAAAAAGGCATCAAAAAAGGGCGAAAATCGCCCAATTTTTAAGAATTTTTAGTTAACATATATTTCATGAGACCAACGCCATCACAGAAACCTTGTTTGTAATATTTTTCATTAAAATAACCTGCCTCATAATTGATTTCGCTTACAAAATCATCGATTGCAACGAGAACATCATAAGCATTATCTGGACAAAAATCACTCAGCAAAGCTTCAATTTTTTCATAAGCAGCAGAACTATTCGAATGGTACTCAATGTTAGTCTTGTCCTCTTCGCTTAGAGTTGCAACGTCATTCACACGTGCTTCAAAAATAATATCTAAAATATCCAAAGTAAAACCACCTCCTAAAATTGTTGTGATGTTAACTTGGGTTGAGAAAAAATGCAAGAGGTTGTGGAGATAAAATTTAAATTATAATTCTACATAAGATAATTATGGAAGTATATTACAAATTATGATATAATGTGACAGATGAATAAATTTACAAAAGATACGTAGAGTGGTAAGGCTGCTGCTCTACGTATTTTTATGGAGGTAAAAATGAATATAATAATAGGTTTTGTGTGTATGGTTGTTGTATTTATAATACTTATGACAATAATAACTTGCAAAAATAAAAATGAAGAAGAATATTTTATTATGGTAATGTTAGAGAGTCTGCTTGCATTTCCGTTTTTCTTGTTTGGATTAGATTGTTTTAATATAGGATCATATTTTTCGTTTCTTTTTTCGATAGAATCGTGGTTTGATTTTTGTGGCACATATTTTTCAACTGTAGTTACAGTGTTTTTTAGTGTATATATAGCTACTTGTATGACAAATAAACAAATTAGAATTAATAGTAAAGAATCATATAGGCCAAGATTACGTCTTAAAGATTTACAAAGAATAGAAAAGAATAATGATATATATCAATATATTGTTGATGCTAAAAATATTAATAAAAAAATTTCTGGTGATGAGTATGTTTCTGTAAAAATAAATCTTGAAAACATAGGAAATGGATTGGCACAGAATATAAGATTTTATTCTTTGCATAATGCTGAAGAATGTGTAAGGGTACAATCTGTAAATACTAAAAAAGAACAAAAGAATTTTTCAACAGAAGAAATTGTGAATGGTGGTAGTGAAGAATTTGTTTTTGATATTCATTACAAAATAAAAAAAGATAAGAAAGCTTTTGAAAGAGCAGATTATGCTTTGATTTTATGCGAATATACAGATATTAATGAAAATCCATATGAAATATTAATGGGAATTACCATAAAGAATAAAATTGAAAATGAAGAAGGAGAAAAAATTCCTATAATAGATTATTATTATTATCAGGGTGGTACAGAAAGTTTTGAAAGAATGATTGAGAAGAATAAAGAACAATATAAAAAAATAAAAAAGCATTAATCTGCCACTCGTAACTTCTGATTCTGAAAAGAACCTAGTTATATTTAGTGGTTCAAACTAATACCTTTTGGTTAACCAAGAGTTACCCTCTACTGGGCTCCAATTGCCCAAGGGAATTAACTCTGTAAAGATATTATACAATCATTGTTATAATATGTCAACTTGAGGGCCTGTGTTTTAGTTTCAATTAATGATATAATATGTTTAGTTAAGTCTTAATAAGGTGCTGGGAGGTGCTAATATGATAGATGAAAGTACAATTAGTTGGTGGGAGTGGCTAAAAAAAGGAAGTTCAGAAAAAGAACAAGCCAAAGAGAAAAAAGAATTCGATTTCTTTGATTGGCAAGTTCCGTTAATACAAGATGCAGATGTTCTAGAATACTTTTTATCTTCTTTGAAATTAAAAGGTAGAGTTATAAAATCTATTCGTGCGATAGGTAGATGCTATAATTTTGGATATTGGGAAATAGAAGAACAAGTTGAAGATATTAGTAAA
>JAFTQC010000070.1 GCA_017462965.1 Clostridia bacterium
CTTCTCTTTTCTAAAATCGAAAGCTGTTCTCTTTATGTTGATTATATTTCCGGTTGGGATGAGTTTTTCATCGATTTCCGAAATTTTATCTGAGTCCAACCACAAGGTATGATTGGTGATTTTGCTCGAGCCACATCCACCTAAATTGAAATAAGCGTGATTGGTCAAATTAATTACAGTTTTTTTATCGGTAGTGGCTATGTAATTAATCGAAAGTGTGTTATTATGGTCAAAAGTATAAAGTACTTTTACATTTAAATTGCCGGGATAGCCTTCCTCCATATCTTCACTGAAGCAAGACATTTCAAGATACATTGTGTTACCAACTTCCCAAGCCTTGGCATCCCAAATCTTTTTGTCGAAGCCCTCTTTACCACCATGTAAATGGTTGTCACCTTCGTTGTTATATAATTTGTATTCTACTCCATCGAGATTGAATGAAGAATTACTAATTCTATTACCATATCTTCCAATTATGGCACCCTGATATCCACTATTGTTTAGATAGGAGTCAACATCGTCATATCCGCATACAACGTCAGCAAAATTATCATTCTTGTCCGGTACCTTAATAGAAACAATTGTTGCACCTAAAGTAATTATTTTAACGCTTGCACCAAAATAGTTGGTTAAGGTATATGCATGAACAGGGCAACCACACGGTTTTTTGCCAAATAATTCTTTTTTAATCATTATTATTCTCCATAGCCATCCGGATTTTTATTTTGCCAATTTGCAGCATCTAGACACATTTTGTCTATATCATATATTGCTTTCCAACCAAGTATCTCATAAGCTTTCTTTGGATTAGCATAACACTCATCGATGTCGCCTGGGCGTCTGTCGCAAATTACATATTTGATTTCGTGACCAACAGCTTTTTCAAAAGCATGTATAATATCGAGAACTGAGTATCCAACACCTGTACCAATGTTATAGTGCTCTACTCCGGTTACTTTAGCAGCTCTGTCGAGAGCCTTCAAGTGCGCATTTGCAAGGTCAACTACGTGTATATAGTCGCGTACTCCGGTTCCGTCTGGAGTTGCATAATCATTACCAAATACGTTTACGTGGTCATATTTACCAAAAGCTACTCTTGCAATATAAGGTAAAAGATTATTTGGAATGCCCTTAGGATCTTCACCCATTAAACCGCTTTCGTGCGCTCCAATTGGATTAAAATATCTGAGAATAGATATGCTCCACTCATTATCGGATACGTAGACATCAGAAAGAATTCTTTCTATCATTAATTTGGTCTCCCCGTATGGATTGGTGGTTGAGAGTGGAAAATCTTCATTAATTGGAACTGACTTAGGTTTTCCATATACAGTTGCAGAAGAAGAAAATACAATTTTTTTGCAATTGTATTTAGACATGATTTTGCAAAGATTTAAAGTGCCTGTTACATTGTTGTGGTAATACCACATAGGCTTTGCAACGCTTTCACCAACCGCCTTTAAGCCAGCGAAGTGAATTACAGAATCAATAGAATTCTCTTTGAAAACCATTTCAATATCATCAGTGTTTAAAATATCGCCTTTATAAAACTTAGGTGTTTTGCCGGTAATTTCTTTGATTCTATCAAGCACGCAGAGCTTTGAATTGCAAAGATTATCTAATATAACCACTTCTCTGCCATCATTTAAAAGCTGTACTACTGTATGTGAACCTATAAATCCTGTTCCACCTGTTACTAAAATTGCCATATCAATTCTCCTAAATATTTTTATCTATTATATAATATATCATTTGTTTAAAAAAATCAAGTAATTTAGTAAATTTCATAAACTTTTTAATAGAAAAGTGGTAGTCTAAAAAGCCTACCACTTGAAATTTAATTGTTGCAGCCACAGCCACCACGAGTTGTGTCCTTATCCTTTTTGCCCATTGTAACAGGACCGGAACAAGGGCAAGCCGAATTGTTAAAAATTTGAGGTGAGAATTCGTTTACCGGAAACGCCATTGCTTTGAATAATGTGCAAGGATCATCCTCTTGCGCAGTAATACATTCTTTGTCTGGGATGTTATATTCCGTGGCATTAACTATCAATTGTGTCGGTCTTTCAATTTTAACTACTGAAAAAAATCCTAATGACACAACTAACGCTTTATCGTCTCTGTCACATAGCTTACCGTTAATGTGGTTATAAACGAAATCGGGTATATCTTCAATGCAACAACAGCAGCTACATGTGAACACCCTTGGTTCAACAACCTTCACATTTAAAACAACCGGGTCAACGGTTTCTAACACTGCGATAGGCAAATTATTTGTTTGATTTCCCTCACAAGGCATTGCGTTGCAAAAACCGGATTTGTTTGGTTCGCTTTTGAAGATTCTTACATTTCCTTCGCTGCCATATAGAACAACCTTCTTTTCTACTACTGCTATACCCTCAAATTCTTGGATATTTCCCTGTGAAATGCATGCTTCAAAGGTTAATTTAACATACATTTTTATGTTTAATTGATAAAAGCCTCTATTGAATGGTACATCGTTTATATCAATATAGGCAGATACAATCTTGGCGCATTTAGCACGCACAATTGATGTGCGATCAATTATTTCTTCACCAAAATCGGTTAGATATACTCTGACGTTTTCGAAACAATCTTTATCACGACAAGAATCTAAAACTCTATGAGTATCTATACAAATATTTTCTTTCTGATGAGGAGAAGAACAAAACTTGTTATCTAACATAGGTAATTACCTCCTAATAGCTTAAAGAACTAATAGATAGCTCTTCCCTATTATATTATGCTAATAACTAAATTTTGTCATAATAAGTAGAAATTAAAAGAAAGGAATCCAACAGAATGTCGGATTCCCGTATAATTATTTAATGTACTAATAATCTATATAAACCACACGAAAAACATTTAAGAATCGGTTAAACACGCATTGTTTGAAAAATTCTTATCAAAAAAGTATTGCATTGGTAGTCACCTAAATATAATCGTAAAATGGTTAGTATTTTGATCAAATTTTCTAATGTAGAAAAATATTAATTAGCCCATTGGTCTATCCTCACTAATCTTAGATTTCTAACAAGTGATATTTCCTAAACATAGAAACACCTCTGTTCCTGAAAGCGTTAAATCTTTGATTGGTTGTTAGCTAAATACTGCGAATCTGAACATTTCTCAGCCTAATAAAAAATTCGTTATAAAAATAACATGTGCTGTGTATTACTTATTCCGTAATTAGCCTATAAAGTTTGATAAATCGTACATTGGCCTGTCCTCAACATTCTATAATTTAGTAGTAAGATGCGGCACTTAGGTCTTAGCGCTATAATTTGATTATAGATACTTTTTAATGTTGTCAGTTGCGTTTTCAGCTGGCATCGAAAGTGTCATTACCAAATTAACGTCATTTTTAGCGGCTAAATTGTCAGCTTCTACAACAAATTTATCGAAAGCTTCCAAATCTCTATTACAAATTCTAAAAGTAGCATCTATAAAGAGATCGGTGATATCGTGGTTACTTGCTAACAATCCAGCAATAAAGCCATAAAGTGATTGTGCATCATTTATCATATACTCATCAGAATTGATAAGTCTACATTTGTAACTAAGTGTAAGTTTTAAATTGTCGCCTTTTTCGATACACACTACAGAACCCTTTGAGGTCTCCAGTGCGGAATTTATCATCTCGATAAGCGTTTTTGTTTTGCCAGTGCCTTTCACACCGATGATAATTTTCATCATATTGTTGTCCTCCACAATATCTTTTTCTTTCTGGTTTTATTATACACTACTTTTTAGAAAAAATCAATAGCTTTTGTTAAAATTATCTAATATTTTTTGAAAATTTCAATTTTTTTTAAGTAAAATGACTAAAATAGCGCACTTTTGTCATAAAAAACGGCTTGAATAAATTCCAAACCGTTTAACAATTTTATTTAATTCGCTTTGTAAGCTCTGCTCTCAGTTCTTCGTATCCTTCTTTTCCCAACAGAGCAAACATATTTTTCTTATAGCTTTCAACACCCGGTTGGTTAAAAGGATTAACTCCAAGTGTGTAACCGGAAATAGCACAAGCAAGCTCAAAAAAGTAGATTAGATATCCGAATGAATATTCGCTTCTGTCATCTAACTCTAATACAATGTTTGGTACATCTCCATCTGAATGTGCGAATAAAGTACCGAGCATAGCGGTATGATTAACGTAATCAAGATCCTTACCTGATAAGAAATTAAGCTTATCAACATTGTTAGGGTCAAACGGAATCAAAAGTTCATCATTTGATTTTTTAATATCAAGAACAGTTTCAAACATAATTCTTGAACCGTCTTGAATAAACTGTCCCAATGAGTGCAAATCTGTAGAAAAAATAACAGAGCTTGGATAAATACCCTTTTTGTCCTTGCCTTCGCTTTCTCCGAACAGCTGCTTCCACCATTCGCAAAGCATTTGTGCAGCAGGCTCATACGCAGCTAATATTTCAACACTTTTTCCTTTGCGAAGAAGAATGTTTCTAATAGCCACATATTTAAGACAATCATTTGACTCAATGTCTTCATTTGAGTATGCAACACGTGCGTCCTGTGCACCCTTCATCATTGAATCGATGTCAATACCGGCAACAGCAATCGGTAACAAGCCAACAGCTGTAAGAACTGAAAATCTTCCGCCGACATCATCCGGAACAACAAAGGTTTCATATCCGTTTTCATCGGAAAACTTTTTAAGGGTTCCCTTAGCTTTATCGGTTGTTGCAAATATTCTCTTCTTTGCACCCTCTTTGCCATATTTTTCTTCCAAGAGAGCTCTGAAAACTCTAAATGCAACAGCAGGCTCTGTTGTAGTGCCTGATTTTGAAACAACGTTAATACAAACATCCTTACCTTCGCAAATTTTTAGAAGATCGTTTAAAGATGAGGCACTAATAGAGTTACCTGCAAAATAAATATCAGGTGTTTTCTTATTAGGTAAATTATTATACACGGGTGACTTTACAAATTCAATTGCGGCTCTTGCACCGAGATAAGATCCACCAATACCTATAACAACAAAAATATCACAAGATTCTTGTATATTTTTTGCAGCAACCTTGATTCTTGAAAATTCATCCTTATCATAATTTACCGGTAGGTCAACCCAACCAAGAAAATCATTTCCTTCGCCGGAGCGTGAATTCAATACTTTCTGAGCATTACACACTTCGTTTGAAATATTATTTATATCATCCTTAGAAACATAATTATCTAAAAATTTACTATTTAATTTAAGCGCCATGATTTTTTAACTCCTATATTTTATACTTTATATATAATACAACAAGTTACTTAAAAATTCAACACTTTTTTATATTTTTTTCAAATAAAAAGATAGTTTTTAATTGCTTTAACAAAAAATTCAAAAAAATTCATTTTTTCACAGTTTTCTAATGAAACAATCTTACTTTCTTTTAATATTTTACCATCCAACTTATACTTAATACTTCCTATCTCATCACCTGCTTTGATTGGAGCGCATACGTTTTCATTGATTATTATTTCTTTTTCAACTTTTGATTCGTTACCTAAATTTTCTAATATCTCAATTCCGTCGTATCCTATTTTAATTTCATCGCTTTTACCTTTTATTACTTTAATAGTTCCATATTCTTGCTTTTCATCAGAATATATACCGTAATTAGCAAAGCCATAATCAAGCAGCTTTGTTGCAGCAATGTTTCTGTCATTTGAAGTGGGAGCACCCATTATAACCGCGATTAAGTGCAAATTGCCTCTTTTGGCACTCGCACTTACACAAAAGCCGGCTTTGTTTGTTGAGCCTGTTTTTAAGCCAGTTATGCCTTTATAAAATTTTACGAGCCTATTAGTATTTGAAAGGCCAAATTCTCCATTTCTTATTGTATCCATCCAAATAGTAGTGTATTTTTGAATGTCCTGATGCTTGAGTAGCTCTTTTGACATTAGTGCAATATCATATGCACTGGTAGTGTGATTTGTTACTTCATCATCTAAACCTGTTACGTTTTCGAAATTGGTATTTTTCATACCTAATTCCTTTGCTTTTTCGTTCATCATAGAAACGAAGGCTTCTTCGCTTCCTGCAACATGCTCTGCTAATGTGAGTGCTGCATCGTTTGCGGAAGCAATAATTACACACTTTAATAGCTCATCAACACTCATGCTTTCTCCGGGTTCTAAATAGACCTGAGAGCCTCCCATTGATGCAGCGTTCTCGCTAACTGTCAGCATATCTTTATAATTTAAAGTTCCTGCTTTGATAGCGTCAAATACAAGCAGAAGCGTCATGATTTTAGTGACAGATGCAGGCGGCAAGCTTTCATTCATATTTTTTTCATAAAGGACAGTGCCGGTATTCGCATCCATTAAAACAGCGCTTTTTACGTTTAAATCGAAGTCGGTGTTCTTTATAGTAAGAGCTGAAATATTAATACTCATACTTAACATTAATATTGTTAGAAAAAGTGAAAACAGCTTGATAAATTTCATCATACACCTCTATTAGTTTATTAAAGCAATTATAATTGACATGTAGGTATTATAAAGTAGCCATATCAAGTGAAGAAAAATACAAATAGTCCATAATGAATAAATTCTAAAGCACGATATTAGCGCTAAAAAAGTGAAGAAAACTGATACCAATAATACGATAAAGGTTATTAAGGGCGATAGTGATTTAAAGAATAACGGATAAACACAAAGCAGACACATAAATGCTAATATTAAAAAAGCTACTGATTTTATCGCTTCTCTTTTTTTGTATTTTTCGCACCCATATGCAACTCCACCGATTATTATGCCAATATAAGCGAATGAGATCGCCCATAAAAAATACATTATTCCTAATGGTAATGCTCCTCGCGGAAAAATATATAATAGAACTACCCTATCAGCTCTTCCACCTATAATCCAGCTAAATAAACCTGAAAAAAGCGTTATTGATGATATGATTAAAGTAGATTTAATATTTATCAGTCTAATATCGTGGCTTATACGATCAAAATAATAATTAATTCTTTTAATGAGCTTCAAAAAAATCACCTCACAACAATATATGAGGTGATTTTTTAATTAATTCTTTTTTCTGTTATTAATCAAGTATTCTTCATCTGATACCTGTATTCCGTCTAATTCTTCTCGTTCGTAGTTTAATAGAGCTACTCTTCTTTTTTTCCAAAACGGCACAAATCCATTTAAAATTGAGCCATCACTTGCATCAACATCAACCATTTTATGAATTTCGCAATTTTCCTTTGGTATATTTCCGAATTTATAATAACCTATCATTATTCTATTACCTCGAAGGTCTTTTTCACAGTTATTAGAGGGTAAAAAACCGGAGTCAAAACAGAACTCCTGTTTAAAGATGCCGATTGGTTCATCAAATCCTTTTGCACAATCAAGATTTTTATGTGCATAATTCATTATATTATCAAAAATTAAACAAGAAGGGTTTTTTATATAATTCATTGCTACAGGTGTATCATATCCTGTCCAGACACCACAGACATAGTATGGCGTATAGCCTACGAACCATTTATCCTCGTTGTTACTGGTAGTTCCTGTTTTTCCTGCTGTTTCAACTATATCTTTTAAGGTTAGATAAGAAGCTGTTCCGCTATCCACAACATTTTTTAACATCATGGTCATTATATAAGCACTTTCTTCGGATATTACTTTTTTTGTGGTTGATTCCTTTTCTAATATTTTATTTCCGTTGTTGTCGGTTACATATAAATAAGTTTTGGGAGTAGAAATATAACCACCGTTAGCAAAAGAAGTATATGCATTAGTTACATTCAAAAGTGTATCACCGTAAGTTAATTGACCTAAGGCTATTGAGGACTCGTTGTAATCCCTTTCCTCGTCAGTATGAATATTGAACTTATTTAGATATTTCATAGATGTGTCTATACTTAGATCTTTTAATACCTTTACCGCAACCGTATTAATTGAATGTTCAACGGCATAGCTGATAGGCACTAATCCCCTGTATTTATTTGGGGAATTTTTTGGCCAATATTCGTTATTCAGCAGTTTTATCGGTGTATCATCATACACGGTTGAATAATTGATGATATTTTGTTCTAAGGCGGGTGAATAAACAGAAAGTGGCTTAATGACTGATCCAAGAGGTCTTTTTGCTTGAGACGCACGGTTATAGATCAAGTTCCCTTCTTTTTTACCAACTCCGCCAACGATTGCTAAAATGTCAGAAGTGTATGGGTCGATGACAACACAGCTTGACTGAGGATATGTTCCATTTTGATTTTCAAAATAAGCTTTATTGTTAGCATAAACTTTTTCAGCATAGCTTTGTAAGTCCGGATCCAAGAGCGCATAAACATTTAAGCCACCCTTTAAAATTAATTGTCTTGCAGAACGCTCGTTTAAGTTATAGGTCTTTGATAAGTCTTCTGTCACTTCTTTTATTAATGCTTCTGTGTACCATGAGTAAGTGCCACTGCTTTTAAAATTATCAATTTTAGAATTTACATTTAAATCTTCGTTAATGGCGTCATTGTATTCATCCAATGTAATGAAGCTTTGCGACAACATCTCTTTTAAAACAATGTTTCTTCTTTTTACGTTGTTTTTTGGATTTGAATACGGGTCATATTTAGACGGATTCTGTACAATTGAAGCCAAAGACGCACATTCTGCCAATGTCAATTCGTTTAAATCCTTATTGAAATATACCTTGGATGCTGCGCAAACTCCGTAACAGTTTTCTGACATATATACCACGTTTAAATATGACTCTAAAATTTCATTCTTGCTCATTCTTTTTTCAATATTGAGAGCTCTGAATATTTCCTCTAATTTTCTTTTTGGTGAAAAATCATTTTCTCCGGTTATATTTTTAATAAGCTGTTGTGTAATAGTTGAGCCACCATAACCGCTTTTGTCAAATTTAAAAACATAGTTAAGCAGCGCTTTTGAGGTTCTTAACCAATCTACACCGTCGTGTTCGTAAAATCTTTTATCCTCTATTGCTATAAACGCATTTTTTAAATTATTTGGAATTTCATATATTGAGCACCACTCGCTTCTCGTGGTAAATATGGCTTCATCGGTAAGCTCCGTTGGCACACCTACTCTGTTTTTTCTATCCTCATAGTCAAAATAAAATATCTTTGTAACCGATGTTGTTCCTTTGCTTAAAAGCGATATGTCAATGTCTTTATTTAAACTATTGTAAATAATAATTCCAGATATAATTGGTAAGCATAATAGTGTTATTAGAAATATTAATAGTAGCTTTTTAGTGGTAGATTTTTTCTTTACTTTCAAAAAAATTCACCTCTTTTCGTATACACAAATATTGTTTGCACAATAATATCTTATATACAATTTAAAGGAGCTTAAATAATGGAACAAGATAAAAATTATTCAGAATATATAGAAAAAAAGAAGCTTTATATTTTTTTGTATTTGTTAACTGCTTTAACCATTATTCTTTTTCTTGTTGTTTGGTTTAATTTAAACAGTAAAATTGAAAAGATTAATGATTCAGTAGAAATTTATACACCAACTTATAATGAAATTAACAATACAAAAGAAGAAAAAAAGATATATTTACTAAAAGAATATAACGGTAAGCTTGCGGTATATATCAATAATGATTTTCAATATGAGATAGACGTTTATGTATTTACACTTCCTGAAGAAGACAGAAA
>JAFTQC010000027.1 GCA_017462965.1 Clostridia bacterium
ACCACTCGTTCATCTATAATTATACACCCTTTTTATTCTATTGTCAACTGAAAGCAATTTGTAAATAATCCGTAAAAACTGTTGTCCTTTCTTGACCACACTCGTGAGCGGCTCACCGATAATTCAGAACGGCAAGCTTGTCGGTGCTGTGACGCACGTTCTTATCAACGACCCCACTACTGGATACGGCATATTTATTGAGAATATGCTAAATGCCGCAAATATTTCTATGTCAAAAACATCGTAGAGTAGTAAAACAAGAAAATATATAAACAATTGTCCCTATTTGAACACACTGAACAAGTGAAACATATAGGGACAACTGTTTTCAAAAATGTTCTTCACGTCGTCTGTTATTTCGGTGGTAGAACCTTGCTCAATGTCCCCCTACTTATATTTCGGTTTGCGTTCTTAAAATATAAAAATCACCAAACTTGTCGACCATTCTTGTACACGCGAAAAATTCTCATTTGCCCTAGGGATCGATACTTTCGACTTGCTATTCAATTTCATTTTAATTCGTTCCTTTTTTCGTATTACACAATTCTAATACAAAAAATTAGAGGTTATTGTAAACCTAAAATGATGTGTTTATGATTTTGTTTCGTATATTGTCATTTATGCGCCAAAATACTATCATATTTTTATGTATCTTTTCAAAAACATGCACCCCAAAAGTGTATAATTTTCGGGATGCATATCAAAATAGTATTGTCTCTTTAGACATTTTGCAAAAAATGTGTTAATTTGATTTTTTGTAATGATATATAAATCGTATTATTTACGCAAAGAAAACAATGTAGGGTATTTAGCATTTGAAATGTCCAAATTTTCAACATTCCAAACAACGCTATCCCATTTTAATGAATATAGATATAATTCAGAATTATTCATATTGTTAGTCGATACAGATGTTGCAAGATTCGACAAAACTCCTTTATCAAGAATAAAGTCTTCATGCTTGAAACAATTGGACAATCCACCTAAATTCCTTCCAACCACATCGCCCGAATAACAGGTTTGCGAAGTAGATGATAAATTATGTCCTATAACGCAACCCATAACAATACAGTGAGAAATTTGACCGCTTTCTGAATTTTTCCCTGCAATGCCACCAACCTGACCAGCACCACTAGACTTATAAGCGTTTCCGTGTGCATATACTTTCACATTTGCAAAACAGTTTTGAATTTTTCCAGAATTTTCTCCTACCGCACCACCAACATAGTATGCATTATTTGAAAGTGATGCAGACTGAGCATTTACATATCCAGAAACAATACAATTCTCTATATTTCCTTCATTGACCGCGGCAATCAATCCTAGTGTGCGGGTTTTTCCCATAAGGGTATTTAAAGTTCCTTGTACTTCACATTTTTCGATAATTCCGCCATTATATCCACAAAGACCACCCATAAATAGTAAATTACCTGGTGTTGATGATACATCACCGATCACTTCGGTACATCTCAAATTACGTATAGTTCCATTATTATAACAGAACAAGCCTGAATAACCATTTGTATCTGGAGTAACAGCGAAATTATAAATCTGATATCCTTGTCCATCAAATAATCCTGTAAATGGTTGTGTCTTAGAAGTTATTATGTCTAATTTCATCCCTTTACAATCTATATCATTCATTAGCACATATGTGCCATCTAAATTTTTAGAAATCGATACTAAATCATTTAAATCATAGATTTTTGTACCAGTAATCACTGCACCAGCTTCCCATTTTGCATAAAGCACATTGCTTTCGTGAACACGATAAGGATTTGAAACCGGATACTTATCATTTATATTTTTATACCATCCAAGAAATGTATATCCGTGTTTTCTAGGAATAGGAAGTTCAACCGTGATGCCTGATGTTACATAAATTGTACTATCAGTTCCGTCAAGACTTCCTCCATTCAGTGAAAAACGTATTGAAACAAGACCCTCAGGCGCAGGTGTACCATCAGTTTCATAAAGATTCTTCCACTCATTATTAGCTTCATCTGTATACTTCCACTGCATCCATCCGTCGGTTACACGAAACTCAGCGGTTCTGCCAGTTTCACCCGTTTCGCCTTTGTCACCTTTATCGCCTTGCAAACCTTGAGGACCCACATCACCTTTATCTCCTTTGTCGCCCTTATCTCCCTTTTGGCCATTTGTTACTGTAAATGAGAATGTATTTCCATTTGACATAGTAATAGTGTAAATATCTGTAATATCATTACTTGCAGTTTTTTCAATTTCAATAATGCTATTAGCATTTGAGACGGTAAAAGTACTCACTTTACCATTTGAGAAGACAATTGTATAAGTGTCCACAAGACCATTGCTGTTAGTCTTACTTACACTTGACACTTCCGCACCTATGTCACCCTTATCTCCTTTTTCACCTACCAACGAAAGTAACCACTCCTCAACAGTTCCTTTGAACCCCGCTTCTTTAGCAATTTCAAATGCGGACTTACCTTCATCTCCCTTGTCACCTTTGTCACCATTTCTTACAGTGAATGTGCTTTTTTCTCCGTTGCTAAGCATAATTTCATATGTATCAATGTTATCATTGCTATCTAACAAATATATACCAGTAATACCTATACCCGCTTCACCATTTTTCACATCAAAGGTCGTTGTTTTGCCATTACTAAAAGTAATTGTATATGTATCCACAAGACCGTTTGTTGTGGTTTTTTCAACATTGGCAACCTCAGCGCCGATTTCTCCTTTTTCACCTACAAGAGTAAGAAGCCATTCCTCTACTGTCCCCTCGAACCCTTCTTCCTGTGCAAGTTCGAATGCAGACTTACCATCTCTACCTGGTTCTCCAATCTCCCCCTTATCTCCTTTCTCTCCTTGGATACCCTGCTCACCAGGAATACCCTGCTCACCTATGCATGCTACAAGTGATACAACGCAAAGTAAAACAATGATAAATGTAAGCAAACTTTTTTTCATTTTTCTTTCCTCTTTTCTAATTTTTTGATAAAATAAAAAGTGCGCCAACTGAAGTCAGCGCACCGAAAAACGCAGAACTCCAATTGTCGCCAAACAATCTATTCGTAGCATAGGTTTTCTATACAACCGAACGGGGTCTGCGTTTTTACCAAAACGAGTTCTTTCGGTTGTACGACGAAAAAGCTATAGTTATCCCATAGACAGAAATGACCTATAACTACGATATTAAGATTGTTTGGCTCTTGTATTATAGCATAATAACAGCTTAATTGCAAGAGAAAGATGATGATTTGGGAATTTTTCTTTAAGAATATTTTTCTAACACGATATCACGCACATACTTATCAACGACCCTGCCTTATTTTATTGGAACATATTAAAGGAAGTTTCAAGCTTAGAATAAATTTTCTAAATTATTGTTGAAATTCGAGAATAAAATGTTGTTCATTTACATTAAATTACTTGACATTATTACTAATTAGTGTTAATATTTTATTAATAAGCTTTGTAAGGAGGCAGTAATGAGCAATATCCTTGATACAATTAGATTTGAAGGCGATAACAGTAACATTGTACATAAACATAGCATTCAAGACTTTAACTCAAAATCTCAGTTAATAGTTGGTGAGTCACAAGAGGCTTTATTCTATAAAGATGGGCAAGCTCTTGACCTATTTGGAGCAGGTAGGCACACATTAGACACTAACAACCTACCGATTATGAAAAGAGTATTCAGCTCTATATTTGGAGGAAATAACCCATTCCAATGCGAGGTCTTTTTCGTAAATAAGGTCTCT
>JAFTQC010000071.1 GCA_017462965.1 Clostridia bacterium
GATAACGAGTGGAAAGCAATTCCATATGTTGTTATTACAAATCAGCTTATATCAACAGCGTGGTTTTCTGAACAAGAGAAGTATAGGGAACTTTACGAAACAAATAAGAAAATGACCGAGTGGATGTTGCATAATTTTGATAACATGTTATTTGAATAGTCAGAAAGCCGTAAACTTTCAGTTTTATAGCTTAAAAATTCATAATAAAAAAAGGGAGCCACTTCACAAACCATGCATTGAAGTGGCTCTTAACTTAATAACTAAAAACTTAAACTAAATGACATTGATTAACTTAGATATCTTTTTTGAAAAAACTATTAAAATTAATTTTTAATTCACCTAGGCTTATTATAGGACGTCCAAATAATATGATTTTTACTGCTTTACAGGAGGAAGTTTTGATGAAGAAAGTTTTAGATACTTATTCAAGTAAAAATGATATAAATATAAAACAGATTGTAGCCTATAAAGATAATATACTAGAAATTGAAGAGTATAAAGATGGTTTTAAAAAGGACGATACAATGAATGTAATGAGTGTCACAAAATCTGTAACAGCATTGTTAATAGGTATTGCCATTGACCAAGGTTTGATAAAAAGTGTAGACGACTTTGTGATGGACTATTACAGCGAAATTTACACTCCTAAAAGAGGAGAGCAAACTATATTTAAAGTTACAATTAAACATTTGCTTACAATGACAGCACCCTATAAGGGAAAGAGTGAACCTTGGACAAAGGTTTGCACATCGGAAGATTGGACACTGACAACATTGGATGTTTTGGGTGGTCGCAAAGGTATCACTAATGAATTCAGATATCACACTCTCGGTGTTCAAATTCTTTTGGGAATTATCAGAATTACGAGTGGTATGAATGTGCTTGATTTTGCTAACGAATATCTTTTTAAACCTTTAGGAATTGTACCAAGAAGCAATGCAGGTTGTGAGAGCAAAGAAGACCAGTTTGAGTATTTAATGAATAAAAATGACCACGGAAAGGTTTGGTTTTTGGACCCGACAGGTATGCCAACTGCAGGTTGGGGATTATCTCTTTCTGCTTATGAAATGGCACAGATAGGTTTGATGGTGCTTAATAACGGAGTTTATAATAATACCCGTATTATAAGTGAGAATTGGATTGAAATGATGACAAAATCCTACATATCTACCGATGAGAAATTTGGAAATCAGGATTATGGTTTTTTGTGGTGGCTTCCTCACAGAACAAGAGAGGTAATTGCCGCTATTGGTGATGGTGGTAATATTATATATGTTGATAGAAAAAATCAAATTGTAGTAGCCATAACTGCACATTTTAAGCCTATGGTTTTTGACAGAGTAGAATATATTGAAAAAAACATTGTTGAAGCATTAATAAAGAGATAACTTGAAGTTGTGGAGGTTATAAAATGATACTCAAGATTGCTAATGATAATAGGTCAATAATAAAAAAAGGGGTATACCTTTTTTGTTTAGTAGACTATCCTAAGATTCAAGACTGGGAATGGAATAATATATTAGCATTTATATCTTATGAAAAAGCATGTGGAGATAAATTGGAAATTGTATGCGAGAATGATGATATCTTATCTGCAGTTCAAGACGCCGCTAACAAAATTGATGGAAAAGAATACATCCCGCCTATTGCAGATGCTATTGAAGAATTCGTTTATCATGCGGCAAATGTTGATGCGGCACAGAAAATATTATCTAGTGGTAAATTGCTTTCTGCAACTAAGGCTTATGGTAAGACAGGAGAAGAACTTGCAATTGAAAGAAAAGCGAATGGTTGGGAAGACCCCGCACATTTTTACGAATATGTTATGTTCGGATGGGGAACTCATTTAGTTGGTGATTATGTTGTTCTCTCAGAAGATTTTCCGTGTGAAGAAGATTTTGTGAAAGGAAATTTTGATGCAGGAGTGCGTTTTTATATAAGGTATAAAGATATTATAAAACATAAAGGTCATGCTTTTGATGGCTATCATCCGATTAAAGTGAAAGATGAAATTTCACTGTTTGATTATTTATTTGCTTGTATTGTACCTGAGCAGTACAAAGAACAAATAGAAAAACATATACCTCAAGAATTAATTACCAAAGTGTATTATTTACCACAGAGAGGGCTTAGTTTGCAGGAGTGGAATAACAAGGTTGTCGAGTGTATTGGAATGTTATAGACCAATTCCAATATGTTGAAGAGAATAGGAAATTTACTTGGGCAGTCATGCACTTCTGGTGCATGACTACTTTGTTTACGCACGGTTAGGAAGATATTGCAAAAGAACACTTGTTCGAGCACGAGAAAGGTGATATAATTTTGTGTGACGAGAGGGGTATTTTTTTTAACAAATAAGTCAAATAGGACATATAAAATTATACATAAGGAGGAAATTTTTGTGCCCAAAACAACTAAAGAAGTTATTCATGCAAATGGAATTGATATCGGAATATATACTGAGGATTTTCTGAATGAGTATATTTCGATTACAGATATTGCACGATATAAAAGTGATAATCCAACTGCGGTAATACAAAATTGGATGAGAAATCGAGATGTTATTGAATTTCTTGGATTGTGGGAGACGTTACATAATTCAAATTTTAAACCCATCGAATTCGAGGGGTTTAAAAATCAAGCTGGTGCGAATGCATTTACTATGTCTCCAAAGAAATGGATTGATTCGACAGATGCTATTGGAATTGTTAGTAAAGCAGGTCGGTATGGTGGAACATATGCGCATTCAGATATTGCATTTGAATTTGCGTCATGGATATCGCCTGAATTTAAATTGTATATCATTAAAGATTACAAAAGATTAAAAGCAGAAGAGAATAGTCGATTATCTTTAAATTGGAATTTGAACAGAGAACTTTCAAAAATAAATTATCGAATTCATACAGATGCAATCAAAGCGAATCTGATTCCCCCAGAACTAACACCAACTCAAATTTCATATACATATGCCAGTGAGGCAGATATGCTCAATGTGGTATTGTTTGGTAAAACTGCAAAACAATGGAGGGACGAGAGCCCAGATGAAGTGGGAAATATTCGTGATAACGCAACAATTTATCAGTTGTTGGTATTAGCAAATATGGAAAGTTATAATGCAATCTTGATTCGGCAAGGCATAGGTCAAGCAGAACGAATGAAACTGTTACATGAGTTGGCTGTATATCAGATGTCGACAATAAGTTCATTGGATTTAAAAAGGTTACCAGGGATAGGGGATACACCATAACCAACTTTCATTCCGTGGCATTTTACTGATACGTATGCTACAATGAAATTGACTAATATGAATTTGACGGAGGTGGCAAGTGTGGACAAAAAAGTGATAGTTGTGCCTTATGATGAAGCGTGGAAGTCTGCTTTTGAAGAAATAAAGAAGGAACTTGAACAAGCAATCGGTGATTTGACTATCGGAATTGAACATGTTGGAAGTACATCAGTGGAAGGATTGTCTGCTAAACCATGCATTGATATTGATGTTATAATTAAAGATTACTCGATTTTTGATACTGTTGTTAGCCGATTGGAAACTATCGGCTATACTCACGAAGGTAACCTTGGAATAAAAGACAGAGAAGCATTCAAATATTCAAATAAACCACATTTGCAAAAGCATCATTTGTATGTATGTCCACAACAGTCCAAAGAATTACTTCGTCATATTACATTTAGAGATTATCTCAGAAGCAATCTCGCAGCAGTAGAAAAGTACGGTTCGACGAAAGAAACAGCGGCACAGTTATTTCCAAATGATATGGATAAGTATATTGAATACAAATCTCCATGTATTGAAGAATTGTATGAGATGTGTGGCTTAAAATAGTTTTAAAAATTTGCAAATGTTCTAAGGAGGACTGTTATGATTATATATTCCACGTTAGAAAATGTATCCATGAATAGTCCTTATTTGGTTTGGGATTACAAAGATCCTGAGTTGGCTGTGGCGGGAACAATAATGCACGGATTTGAATTTTTATTTGTAAGACTTGCACCCATTATTTTTTTCGCTTCTATAGTTGGAATTGTAGTGACATATAAAAAAAGATAACATTCAGTTTGCCGGAGCAACCAATTCAATCAGGAAGATGATGTACATGCGTAGGCACAGGAGGTAATTAACATGAATGTATTTTCCATGTGGGAAAGTCAGATTATATTTAAAAACGGTTGGTTCATCTATATGGATGGTAAGGGGCATAATTCCATTATCTCCTATAAACGTGCAAGAGAATTGGAGGAAGGTTTCCAAAGATATCAGGCAAGCATGGACGTTAACCGGGGCGGGATGCCTGACGAAATGGCGTATCCGGGTCGGGGATTTGTTCTAAAAAATGGAAGGTACGTTTATGAGAATTATCGTGTGGATAAATTCATTGATGATGAAATTGCGCCTATCACAAGTGTATTAGTTATCCCTGAATCTGTTGGTGGTATACTTATCAATTACATTGCTGATAGGGCATTTTCTTACGAAACAATAATCGAGAAGGTAGTTTTACATGGTAATATCGGAGAAATTGGTGAATCTGCCTTTGAAGGATGCAATCATTTGGATGAAATCTTAGGACAAAATGGTCAGATGTTAATAAAGGTAAATGCTTTTAAGGATACAGGCATATTTAAAGCCGAGGGAGCAACGTATATTAACCATACTTTGACAAGAGTTCATTCAAACTGTAGCGGTGTCTTTGAAGTAAAAAGAGGAACGACAACGATTGCCGATGAGGCCTTCAAGGATTGTGAGTTAATCACAGAGGTTGTTTTGCCGGAAGAGTTGCGGATTATAGGAAATAGTTGTTTTACGAATTGTACCAAGCTTCAAAATATTATTTTTCCAAGCAGAATGGATGACATAGGAGCGTCAGCATTTGCAGGATGCGTGGCATTGCAGCGTATATCTTTGCCGGAAGGAATTGATGAGATACCAAGCGGAATATTCCATAAATGTGTGAGCTTACTTGAAATACATATTCCCCAAAGTGTTAAAAATATCAGACGTGATGCGTTTAAAGAGTGCGGAATTATGGCGCAGTATGAGGAAGGAAGCCAAGAAGAATTATATATTGGACACTGGCTGATTGATTACAAATGGGAAGAAAAAGAGGAACTTATTGTTCGGGAAGGGACAACCGGCATTGCTGACATGAGTTGGGTAAATGCAAGCAGATTACGTTCAGTAAGGTTGCCGGATAGTTTGAGATATATCGGAACGGAGGCTTTTCATGGAGCGTCTATTACATCCATAGAGCTACCGGATAATCTTTTACATATCAGCCGGGCTGCCTTTAGAGGAGCGCATTTGCTTGAAATTGTGGTTCCTGAGTCAGTCATTCAAGTGGAACAATGGGTATTTATGGATTGCGAAAAGATCCAAAGAATCATTGTAAAAGGAAAGAATACAGAGATTGTATGGCCTGCCATCACAGGAAGAAAAGACAAGAAACCAATTGAAATATGTGCACCAAGCGGCTCATCGGCAGAAGAATACTGTCTTAAGTATGCTAAGAAATATAATTTGATACATAAGAAAGTGTGCAACCGGTAGTTGCAAGCAATGGTATAATAGCAACATTAAGTTGGTTCAATAATGAGTATATTATTGCTATGCTTTGAA
>JAFTQC010000028.1 GCA_017462965.1 Clostridia bacterium
AGCAATTAAAGACCCCGAAGAGCCTGACAGAAATTGGACTGTTTGGTCGGATGATATAAGCTCTGATTATCTTGCAAACTACCCAATAGAAGAAAATTTGAAAGAAACAGCTTGGAAATATGTTGACCAATGTGGCTTATGTGGTGGTTGTAGTGGTGGGAAACCCAAAGAGATTTTTGGCAAGAAATTTCCCAGAGTATGTTGTTGCACATTTAGAATTGACAATCCAAGCGAAACGGATTTACCGTTTATGAAGAAAATGGTTGATATAAAAATCGGTGAAATAGAAAATGGACTTTAATTATAAAAAAGTAATAGTCCTTGGTAATAACGGAAGTGGAAAAAGCTATTTTTCAAAGAAATTGGCTGAAATAACAGGCTTACCACTTATACACTTGGACTTGTTATATTGGCAAAAGAATTGGACACACCCGAGCCGAGAGGAATGGGCAGAGATACAAAGAAATTTAGTAGCAAGTAAACAATGGATAATAGACGGGATGCATATAAGCACGCTTGAAATTCGTTTTAAAGAAGCAGATGCAATATATTTTTTAGACATTGATACATCTGTTTGTCTTGAAAGCGTAAGACAAAGAGAATTACAAGAAAGAACTGATTTTCCAAACCATTTAGATAAGCAACAAGGGAATTTTGAAGCTTTTGAGTGTGGTGTACTTGATTTTGAAGAAAAGCGAAAACCGAGAATTATTGAATTACACAAAAAATATCCAAGCAAGGACTTTATTGTGTTTAAAACAAGAGAAGAATTTGATGTTTATTTGACTAAACTAATTGATAAAGCTTAAATTTGGTGCTACAATTAAGTAAATTACTAAGCAAGGAGTATCGACAATGTATGTTTATTCAATAGTTAATACTATGATAAAACAAATGAAGCGTGGCTGCATTCAAAGGTCAGGCTTGCTTTGTCGTACCCTAAATTTATAAGACGCTTTATAAAAATAGGTATATGAGAATATCGCAAGTCGAATTTGTGTCGATTTGCGATATTTTTTTATTATATTAACAATAACAGAAAGGAATTTAAAATGATAAGAATTGGAATTGTTGGATGTACGGGCAGATTAGCAAAGCAAATAATTGATTTAATACAAAATGATGATAAATTAGTGCTTTTGAAAGCAATCACACGACCAAATAGTGAATACATAAACGCTAATGTTTCAGATTATACAGAATACAAGAAAAGCCTTGTGTTCGTTGAAAATGATGTAATGAATTGCAAAGAGTGTGATGTAATTATCGATGCAACAAAAAGAGATGTGTTTATAAATCAAAATTATGAAAAATATTTAATTCTCAAAAAGCCCTTGATAATTGCAACAACAGGCTTTAATGATGAAGATTTAGAAAGAATTTCGTTATTAGGTATGTATGCACCTGTTATTCATTCAGCGAATTTTAGCGTAGAATTACATTACTTGATAAAGGCAATAAAAACTTATGTTAGCGTACAAAGACCTTTAGACATAACTATTATTGAAAAGCATCATAAAGCAAAAATAGACTCTCCAAGCGGCACAGCTTTAATGATAAAAAAGGAGTTGCTAAACGCCAATGCAGATTTATCCGTAAATATATTAAGCGTAAGAGCCGGTGGTATAGTGGGGGAACATTCTGTTTTGATTGCTAATCCAGATGGTGAAGAGATAGAATTTACTCATAGAGCAACAAATCGCAGTATTTTTGCTAAAGGAATAATTAAATTATCGTATGAAATATTAAACACCGACAACGGAGTATTTGAAATGCAATATTTGCTTTGAACGGAGTAAATGTTATGATATAGTGAATAAAAATGGCGAGTGCAGATTTTTTTGCACTCGCTTAACAGGTTTATATAGGTTAAATAAGCTTTTTCTTGCAATATAATTATACCACAAAAATCTAACAAATACAAGTCTTGTTATGTCAAACAATTATTGATATAATTGTTTTTGCGAGGTGGTGTCATGTGTTTTGAAAAGATAGCAAATAAATTCAATGATTTAATAAAAGAATCAACGCAGGAAGCAAAAAGGCAAGTAATAGAATTGTTAAATCCTATGCTGACGGATGAAAGCTTCACAACGGAACAAAAGGTTTTTGCTTATTGGAATATTTCGGATAGATACGCACTTTTAAGAGAACACGAAAATACTTATCAAAATCATTTGAAATTTAAAGATTTTTTAAAAGACAAAAATGAAAATTATAAATTGATGTTAATATGTGATGCGACACAAAAACTCTCTCTTATCTGTGGCGGATATGAAGAATTTTGGAATACATTATATTTTGACACAATAAACAATTGTAAAATTACAAACGAGAACTACATTATATATTTTCAAGTATTAAGAACCGCATTATATTTTCGTGATAATATAACTGAGTATCAAACAGTAGGAAAACACGCATTAGTCAAAATGCAAGATTTTTTGAAATTGTATAATGACGACTCCCAATATCTTTGGTTTGAAATGATATATTTTGATTGTTTAATTAAGTACAATTCGCATTTTTCATTAAACAATGATAGCATATTGAACAAATCCTTTGAGTGCTTTAAAAATTTGGCTATTTATTTGAAAATTGATGAAAGCAGTAAAAAGGAAAGCTTAAAACAATATGAAAGCAATTTATTAGGAACATATGAAGCGTGGAACTCCTTGAAGCCTATTTATATTCAAGCAAGATGCGTTCAAAATTATATTATAACTCTAATTGATAGTGGTTACTAT
>JAFTQC010000039.1 GCA_017462965.1 Clostridia bacterium
AAATGTAACTTTATAGAAAAAATAGAGTTTATGATAGGTGATGATTTAAAAATTACATTTAAACCATTCTTCGATTATGGAGAAGTAACTTTGACTGATAAAAATGATAATATTTTATATGTTAAATGGAAAGATATAAAAAAATCTTTGACAGATGAATGGGATGAATGGGAAAAGGAAGCACAGGAAAAAGAAACTGATTATATGGAACTTGAAAGCCTTATGTGGCAGGGAAGATCTAATTGGCATAAATCTTTGAAAATTAAGAATAAACCGCCTAGAAACAAGGGTAAAGATCACATGATAGATAAATGTATAAAACATAATTTGAATAAGTGAGGTGTTTTTATGATTTCGTATTATGAATTAATGTTGTTGGTACAAGCCAACAAACAACCTGAAAGAGTATTGGTTAGTGTAGGAGATAATAGAGAATTATTGTTTTTATATAAGTATAATGAAGGATGTTATTATGTTTGTCCAACTACATCGACAGAATCTTTTTATAAAGAATATAATCCTTATTTGAATTTTAATATAGAGGAAGATAAATTTTTTGAGAAAAACATTAAGGTTGTTGATCCATACTTATTCCATAAAGGCGAATATGTTTCATATTATGATTTGATGACTGCGATTACATTTAATACTCAACCATATAAAGTTAGATTACATATTAATGATGAAGAACAAGATTACATTTTTGATAGTGAAGAATTATTTGGAGCCAAAAGATACCAAAAGTCGAAAGAGGATGATTTAACTACACAATGGGAAACGTATTTGTCACAACAAATTACAGAAACTAAATGGTTTGCAAAGAATATCGAAGTAATTGAATGTGGAAATAGTTTGAACAGAATAATAGAGGGAAGTTGTGGGGGTTCTTATTTTAATATTTTTCTAGCTAAAATAATAAACATAAATAAAGATACAGATTTAGATGATAATGTGAAAGCAATGTCAGACTTTTCAATATCTATCGAAGAAGATACTGTATATGATTTTTTATACCCATTATTGTTAAAATATTTTAATAATAATTTACCAGAAAATAAAAATAGAATTGACGAAGAAGATTTTGAGTGGAATTTGACTAACAACTATTACACCATTGAAGATATAGAGAAAATGATAGACGAAATAAATCAAATAATGATTTTATTGAAAGAAGATTGTAACAATTCAAAATTAGATTTTATACGTAAGGGATATAAAAGTGACTCTGTAGATGAAATTGTTAATTTCTATAAAAGATTTATAGAGTGTCTTCAAAAAATGATAATAAAAGGCAATGAAGAGGGATATAATTTAATTTCTTTTATGGGACCGTAAAAAGATATTAAGTGAAATAAATGCTTGAAAAGAAAGGAGATTGTATGGAACAAATTGATTTAAATAATAAACTTTACAATGAGTGCTGTAAAGAAATTTTAAATAAAGAAAAAATATTGGAACTATTAAATTTAGGTGCAGATCCTTTGGGTGCTATAAGTAGAAATGATTTAAAAGAGCATCTTTATGGAGAATTAATATGTGATGAAGAAGAATGTAAAAATTTATATGAAATCACAGAAATGTTTATTAATAATGGTATGATACATAAAATTTCCCTGTTAAAAAATGATGATGATGATGACATCAATCCTCTTTGGATGTTAAGCTTTAGGTGCACTTTTGAAGGAATAAAAACATTAAAACTGTTATTAGATAATAAGATTGATATTGCTTCTTTAGAAGAATTTATAGAACATACATATACAGATTATATGTTTTTAGATATACCTGATTCAGATGATAAAGAAATTAATTTAATGCGTTTTAAATATGCTGCAAAAATGTTGATGCTTTGTGCATCGTGTAGTTATGTTTGTGAGAAAAGCAAATATTTGAGAGATGTTATTGAATTTGAAAACAATACCTACGATATTTCAAAATTTTATGAATATGATAAATTTGATGTTATAGTTGAAAAAGATAAATTTTATTTTATAGATATTAATACTAATTTAAAAGTTTGGGAAATTTATTTTGGGTAAAAATGCAACATCAATTTATGATTACACTCTCTTTTTCATTCAGTCATCATTCAGTCTCCCACACAGAAAATACAGAAAATATAGAAAATACAGAAAGAAAAACAGTCATCAAAACTCAAAAAAATGATGGCTGTTTTTTCACGTCTTCTCTTAGAAAATCACACAAATCAAGGCTTCAAAAGAAATAACACAAGAGTCTGCAAAACCTTAATACAACTGTATTTCGGACTGCTAGAAGGTCGGAGAGCTTTTTGAAAGGTTGATATGCGCTAGTGAGTGTAGTTCCTATAGTGTAGTTACCAATATTTATATTGAAATATGTCATTTACTAAAGCTAATAGGACAAATCGATGGAATAATAGATGAACTAACTTTTTTTATAAAAACATATTGACTTTTTCAAACTACAAATGTAGTATGTAGATATAAACTACAAATGTAGTTTGGTGAAGGAGGAGTTTAAATGAAAAATATTTCTGAAGCAGAGTTAGAGGTAATGCAAGTATTATGGCAAAAAGGCGCAAGCACTTCACTTGAAATAATTAGTGAAGTAAAAAAGAAAAAGGAATGGAAAAACAATACGATTATGACATTAGTAACTAGACTTGTTAATAAAGAATTTATTGATGTGATTCGAGAGGATAAATCTTTGTTAATATACAAGCCTAAAGTATCTGAATATGATTATAAGTCGAAAGAAACTAATAATTTTATTGACAAATTATATAATGGCTCAATTAATAATATGCTGGTAGCTTTTGCGAAGTCAAAGAAATTGAGTAAACAGGATTTAGAAGATTTAATAAAATTAGTTGGAGATGAGGAGGATAAATAATGTTAGAAACTTTTTTTATAAATATATTATCCATGTCGACAATAGCAAGTTTGGTATTTCTTATTATTTTGATAGCTAGAAAGTGTATTAAAAACAAGGTAAATCAAGAAAATGCAAGTTTGCTATGGATTATATTTATGGTAGTTTTAATTGTTCCTTTAAATTTTCAAAGTCATTTAAGTATTAAAAATTTTATAAACCTGGACAAAACTTATGTATTGACGGAATCGATGCAATTAAATAATGAAAATCTTAATGTAAATGATGAGAATGTAATAAGTGTGGATACTGAAAAAATGAGTTTGCAGGAAATTGCATCATTTGTATGGTTTTCAATTGCTTTGTCTTTGATTGTTGCAGATGGATTGATTTATAAAAGTTTGAATACAAAAAAATCAGCTGAAGTTCCAGAGAAAATTTCAAGACTTCTAAAGGAATGTCAAAATGAATTGAATGTAGATAAAGATGTTCAAATAGTTGTTCAAGATAAAATAAAAATGCCTTCGCTATATGGAATATTTAATCCTCAAATATTGCTTACAGAAGAAATATTAAACTTCTCTGATAATGAACTTAAATGTATTATTGTTCACGAATTAAATCATTATAAAAGAAATCATCACATTTTATACATAATGTTTAATATTTTGGAGCGAATACATTGGTTCAATCCAATTGTAAAAATAGCATTTAAGACAATAAAACAAGATTTGGAAATTATAACGGATAATTCAGTGTTAAAGACCAATATTACAGTAAAGGAATACTGTATGGCAATATTGAAAATTACTGAATTGTGCAATTTAAAGGAAAACAAAATGCCAGGTATATGCAGTAGCAAAAAAGAAATTGAAAGGAGAATAATACAAATGAAAAACAAGAATATTAAAAATTCAATGTTTATTATAGTAGTAACAATATTAATGGTTTCGGTTTTAACAATATCATTTGCAAGCGATAAAGTAACAAAAGCAGATAACGAGACGATAAAGATGATAGGCGAAATTTTTGATGAAGTAGATAAACAAGAAGAAATAATTCCAAAAGTTGAATATATTGTGCCCATAGAATATACAAATGTAAGTTTAACATTTGGTACAAGAGTACATCCTATTACGAAAGAAGAAAGGACGCACACCGGAATAGATTTAGTTGCCAAAGAAGGTACAAAAGTAAAAGCTGCGGCAAGTGGAGTTGTTGAAGTGGCTACATATGATACAGAAAAAGGAAATTATGTTGAAATAAAACATGTAGATGGCAGTATATCAAGTTATCATCACGGCTCGACAATTTTAGTTGAAGCTGGAGATAGTGTTAATGCTGGAGATGAAATAATGATCGTTGGTAAAACAGGAAATGCAACAGGAACACATCTTCATTTTGAGGTAAGAAATGCAAATAATGAGTATATGGATGTAAATACAATAGTGAATAAATAATCTATAAAAGAAGAGCAAGATGAGTGTTTGATGCAATTTATCAAAGACTTATTTTGCTCTTTTGTTTGAAGTTTATAAAGAATTTTCTGATATGCCTACATTTAAAGGGTATGAAAAACTAGGATTATTTTTGGGTTCTTCCGATATTTTATATCTATTGCTCGTAACACTACCGTTGTTTCTGAAATTTCTTTGTCCCTGATTGAAATTAAATATTCCATCATTTCTTGTTGATGTTCTACTGTTTTTAATCTTGGCATTACCATATTGATTATTTGTTTTGTTGCTCCTTGTTTGACCATTTCTTGTATCAGTTCTTCTTGCAATTGTGTTAAAATCATATGAACCTCCTATTGTGTATTTTAAATTTCTAATATACTTGGTTGAAGTTTTTTTAATTATACCATATCCGCACCTTATATATATACTTTTGTTATCTGTTGTAAAAAATAACTCTCATACATGCCACTATGAAACCATATTTTTTTATGCTATAATACCATCTAGTAAGGGAAATATTACTAAAGTTAGAAGGTGAATCATGGCATTATTCGAAAAATTTAGAGATACAATTTTCTTGAAAACAGATTGTGAGTTGGAACGTAAAGTCGAAGCTTTGAAAAAGTTAAACGAAATGTATCCGGATAATAAAGAAATAGCACAAGATTTGTTTATGGCCGAGCAAGGTCTTTGGGGCGAAAAAGAAATTATGTATGAACTTAAGAATGCTAATATTGGAATGTATGTTATACATGATTTAAATATTGCTTTTGAAGATTTTAAAGCTCAGATTGATTTTGTAGTTATTACTAGAGGATATATTTATTTTATTGAGTGTAAAAATTTGATTGGAAATATTACTGTAACTGATAAAGGTGATTTTATTAGAGAATATGTGTTTGAAGGGAAAAAAGTAAAAAAAGGTATATATTCTCCAATTAGACAGGTTGATAGACAAAAAGATGTTTTTAGAAAGATTTGGGCTAAGAACAATGGCAAGTTATTTTCATTTATTTATGATGGTAATTTTGATAAGTGGTATAAGACTATGGTTGTTATGGCTAAAAAGGAAAATATCCTTAATACTAAGTATGCACCAAAAGATATTAAATATAGGATAATTCGTTCAGATGCTTTGGTTAGACAAATTGAATATGATTTATCTAAGTTGGATAAAGATTTGGTTGATTCAAAAAAGAGGACAGAAAAAATTGCACAGGCGATTTTGAATTTGAATGTTCCGGTAGAAGTTGATTATGAAGCTACATATAATTTGAATAAAGAAAATGAAGTTGCTACATTGCAAGAAACAGAAGAAATTACATTTAAATCTACAGATGAACAACAAGCGAATATTGATAAGGAGTGTTTAAGAGAAAAATTGAAAACTTTTCGTACAGAAACAGCAAAGAGCATGAAAATTCCTCCATATTATGTGTTTAATAATGAAGAACTCGAAATGTTGTTGGAAAAAATGCCGACATCTGTTGAAGAATTAAAAGAGCAAAATATTTTACCTCTTGTAAAGGCAAAAGTTCATGGGCAAAAAATTATCGACATATTAAATTCATAAAAAATCTCTATCTCCTGATAGAAATTTTTTTGTGGATCTTTACATCAAGTGTTTTTACTTAATATGATTAAAAGCTACAACATTCTATGGAAATATGCAGAATGTATGATTGCAGACGATGATGAAGTGCTGTTTTCAATGTGGTATAGAAATCCCGTTTTGATAGAACAACTAGAGGGTGAAAATAAACTTGAACAAAGGTATAACTTAATTTTTCATATTGTTAAGAATAATTTATGATGATTTGGAGTTCTTTAATTGTGCAATAGAATATGAATGTATAGATTATTGTGATTACATAAATAAAAAATATTTTTATGCAGATGGATATTGTTTGGATAAGTATTCGGCCTGCATAAAGTTTGTCGATTATATACTAGAAAAATGTGATAGTTTAAATATCAATAAATCAAATATAAAAATCTTTAAATTCGAAGAAAAAATGGAAGTGCTGAAAAGTTTGATAAATAGAAAGAGAGAGGAAGAAGAGTTTGATTTTGAATAGTAAGAGGTGAACCCTATGAATAAAAATTTATATGAAGATAGCATTATCCTAATTGGTCCATCTGGTGCTGGTAAATCGACAGTAGCAGATGATTTGGAAGAAAGATTTGGAATACCAAGAGTTTGCTTGGATAAGATGGCAAGTGAAGCTAGAAAAAACGGAGAGAGAGCGAAATTTAAAACGCCGGACGAGTTCAGTTATCATATGATACATTCATTAATAATTGCGGCGGAAAAGCGTGAAGGTGCATATGCTGTTGTTGATTTTGGTGCGGGACATTCTATATATAAAGACAAAACTATATTTGAAAAAGTGAAAAAAGAATTAAAACCGTTTAAAAATGTAGTTTTGCTGTTGCCGTGTAAAGATGAGAGTAAGGCATTAGAGATAATGGCATCGCGTTCAACTGGAGATACAAGTGATAATTTAGAGTTTCTAAGAAATCCATGTAATAAAGAATTGGCAACTATGGTGGTATATGCGGAGGGAAGAACTCCACAGGAAATTTCGGATGAAATTATGAGTAGAATTGATCAGAGAAAAAAGAAAAAAATAAATGATGTAGAAATATAAATGAAAAGAGGAAGGTATATATGAAAAAAACAAACCCGTTTTTAAATATTGTCATGTACGGATTACTTTTTACTGTAATGTTAATTTCGTTAACAGGCTGTGGTAAAATAAAGTCTTCTTCAAAATTGATTAAATACATTGAAGACGAATATAACATTGAGGTTGAATTGATTTCTAGTGAAGGTAACCAAAAAGCAAAAGAGAAAAAAGATCGTTACAATAAAGTTGTCTTAATTGAAAAAGATAGAAACATTACTTTTACTGCTAAAAGTGCATATTCTCCAGTTGGAATGGATGGTTCAACTTTTTGGTATCAAGCATTTACATCGGATGATTATTATGATAATTTGACGGCATCGATTGAAGATGAACTTTCGAATATTGCGGAAAAATATGATATTAAATTAGAATATTTAGATGGAATGGTTTCGTCAATTGACTATTTTGGAACACTAGCTGATGAAGAAGAACAACTAGAAAATATTAAAAATGCTTTAAATGAAATTATGAAAGTTTATAATCTAAAAAAAGAACCAGCTTCGTCACTGATATCAACAATCATAATAAATATAAATGGTGAATATACAGATTATATTTGTCATTATACAGCAAATGGAGAAGAGGTTGAACTTATTGATGCTGATAAACAATGGAGAGAAGAATGGGGCATCCCTGAAAGATTGGATGAAGATGTAATGAAATATGTTAATTCGGTATACTCTGGAGAATACTATATCGAATATTGCAATGTGATTCCAGAATATTATTATAATGAAGGTGTAACGTATATTGAGTACACCGTGCGAAATGATGAAGAGAGAACAGGAAAAAGATACCGCTTTAATTTTGATCAATATAAAGAAGATTTGAATAATAATAAACAAATAGATATGGAAACTTATGTGGAAACTGTTACGAGTATTGTATATTAATAAGGAACTCGATATTGATTGAGGCGGTGAGATAATTATGAAAGACAAAACAAGATGCAAATGGTGTAATTTGAAAAATCCAAAGTATATTGAGTATCATGATAATGAATGGTGCAAACCTAATTTTGATGAAAAATATTTATATGAAATGCTAATACTAGAGTCTTTCCAAGCGGGATTGTCTTGGGAGTGTGTTTTGAACAAACGAGAAAATTTTAGAAAAGCTTTTGATAATTTCGATATAAATAAAGTTTGTTTATATGATGATAAGAAAATCGAAGAATTACTAAATAATAAAGAAATTATAAGAAATAGATTGAAGATAAACGCAAGTATAAATAATAGTAAAATTTTTAAAATGATAGTAAATGAATATGGGTTGTTTTATAATTATTTAAAGAGTTTTACTGATGATAAGATTATTTATGAAATTGATAAAACAACAAACGAGCTGTCGGATAAAATTTCGTCTGATTTACAAAAAAGAGGAATGAAATTTGTGGGGAGCACAATTATATATTCTTATTTACAGGCGATAGGTATTATTTATTCACATGATAAAGAATGTTTTTTATTCAAATAATATGTAAAGTATTATATTACTGATAAAAGAATTTTATTAAGCTATATGCTTTATAGGATTGTGGCGTGGAAATGATGTAGAAAGCTTTATATTAATAAATAAAGAAAGAGTGATTTGATGAGAAAAAATGTTGAAGAATGTTTAAATGCTTTATATCCAGATATTGATTCATTAACACCGGACGAAATGAAAAAATATGAAAAGGAAAAAAGATTTTTAGAGGCGTATTGGCCTGAGTTTTCAGAAATGTTTGAAAGACGTAAAAGTATGATTGAGAAAGTTGGAATAAATAGATATACAAGATTGGTAATAGATTTATGCAAAAAGCAGCATGATCCAGAGACTATTATAATTGATTATATTGAAGGGATTGCCGAGGCTGTTGGAGAGAATTCTTTTATAAATGAAAATTTTGAATCTTTTGTAAATATGCTTAGTTTTGGTAGAAAAAAAGAGAAAGAAGGTAAAGATGCAAGGGAAGATAAAACTCCGATATCATTAGATACCGTCTTTGATTTAACAGAAGAATTTCTAGGTAGAATAGATGAATCTCAAGGCTTACTTGATGAATTCAAAAACTTGAGAGCTAATGGTGGAATAGAGCTTCTTGATCCATATGGTGAGAAAGAATCACATTATTCACATTGTGAAAATAAGATTAGATATAAATTTGATGGCACTGTGAATTCGGCGTATACGTTAGTGCATGAATTTATGCATCATTTGTGTACAAAGCAATCAGAAACTGTAATGGGATATCATAATTTTACTCTTCTTAGAGAATTTTTGTCTATTTATTATGAGAATGCGTTTATTGATTTTATGGATGAAAAAGGAATGCTGCCTAATGGTACAGAGCCACTTATGGCTAGTAGATTTAAAAGTGAGTATGAGATGGATCCGGATAATTGTTTAGGAATATATTTTGATTGCTATGGCAAATTCAAAAGAGATGGCTCAATAGATAGAGAGGGTATTGAAGAAGTTTTAAAAGAACGTTTCCCGGATATAGAAGATGCGGATGAATTATGGAATCATGGTGCAGAAATGCTTACTAATTTTAGTGAAGAACACTATTTTCCGATAGAAATTGGTGCGGGTCTTACAATGTATAAGTTTGGAACGGCTATAGCGCATTATACGCCACAAACACCAGAAATGCATAAAAAAGTACATAAATTGGCTTCAGTCATAAAAGATGGAGAACACGATTTTCAAGCAATTCAACAATATCTGTTAACTATTGGTCAACAAGAATTTGAATTTTCAAAGCAAGTTGACGATAAACATGAGGATGAACCAAAAATTCTAACAACAATGGACATTGCTAGAAGGACGTTGCCTAATGCTGAACTTAATGATAAAAATATTATTTCTAGAATAATAAGTAGATGGCGTGAGCGAGCGAACGATAGAATAGGGGGAGATAGAAATGATTAACATTAAGTTATTACCTAAAGCATATACGGAAGTTTTAGAAATTTTGAAATATGTAAATAAAGAAGATTATGAAAAAATTCCTAGGTATATTATCGAAAACATGGAAAAAGAAAAAGATATAGAATATCAATACAGTGTAACTAATTTCATTGATTTTAATGAACAGGAAATGATGAAGGAAACAGAGGTTATACTGGCGGTGTTATTTAGAGACTATTGGGCAACTAAGGAACAAAAGATGATAATACGTGCAAAGGAAATGAAGAGTTATAAATAATCTAGTCTTATTGCTATTATTATTTGACAAAAAACATAATTAATTGATATCATTTTCATAGGTAAGTATTTTATAAAAATAAGGATAGAGTACAATGAATTATAAAATTAATGGTGTGAGATTTGATAAAAAAATAAATTGTGATTTTAAAGAACAAGAAGATATTATTTTGATTTGTACCTTAGATAATGATTCATATGAAATACATATAAATTCGATGCAAACAATGATAGAAGATAAAGTGAAGTGTCATGTGAAAAAAGTAGTTAGACTTCACGGTGGTGTTGCTATGACAAGCAAGGGTCCTTTTATTGCAGAAGTTATAGAAAACGAATCTGAAGATTATGAATTAGTAAGTGATGGTTTATTTATTCAAGAAGATGACAAAATTTTGATAAATAGAGCTTTGTTTATAAAGACAAGAAGAATGATGCAGAATCGTCCTGTGTGGATTTTTGTTGGGGACAGCGGACTTGGCAAATCTTATATTGCATCTTTTTTTGCTGATGGAACAAATTATTCTTGTTTTGATACCGATTTATATCAAATTCTTCCTGATGTGATTTATGACAATATAATTGTGATTGGTAAAAAATATAGTCATTCAATACAAGATATTGAAAAAAGAATTTTTGGAAAGCATGAATCTATAATTGTTAGCTTTCAAAAATAAGGAGGGTATGTATGGACGAAGTTGAGAGCATTTTTAACCAAATAAGGGAAAATGGAGTTATACCAGAAACGTTGACGCCAGAGGCACGTCAATATTTTGCGAAAAGATTACGCAAAGATCAAACTTATAATTTAGTTGGAGTACGATTTATTCCTCCTGAACAATTTGAAGAAGAAAAATATGGACATAGATTTTTAAAATTAAGCTCAAGGCAAAGTGGATATGATTCTTTGTATTATTATGATAGTCGATTTTGCCGGAGATTTTGAGGAGAATCCTTGCAGTGTAGCTGAAGGAATACCTGTGTTACAATGCGAATTAAATAATAAAAAATATGAAATTACTGTTGCTCAAAAGATTGCCGAATATTATTCGCCTAGTGCCATTTTCTTTGATATTGAAGAAGTAGAAGCGTTTAAAAAAACTGATTTTATTCCGACAGAAAAAGCAACAGTTTTAATTAATATGGATAATGAAACAATTGAATCTAATGTTCTTAATATATGGAATGCAAACTATCCTTCTGATGACTGCTATGAACCGCATATGTATGATCATTCATATACAACTTGTGAATTAAAAGCGGATAAGTTTGTCCCAAA
Source organism: Clostridia bacterium (assembly GCA_017462965.1). GTDB lineage: Bacteria > Bacillota > Clostridia > TANB77 > UBA1234 > UBA1234. The sequence goes on from JAFTQC010000039.1 coordinate 11,472, forward strand.
GGGTGTTAAGGTGAAAAGAGAACAAGAAAAAGAATCTAAACAAATAGAACTTGTTGGAATCAATATAGTGTCTCCTGAAGAGGCAGATAAAATTTTTGGACTCGATGGTCGTATAGAATATATTAATTCAGGGGTTGATTTGATTTCGTCAATTAAAAAGACACATGAAGATTTAATAGATTTTGTTATTTTAAGTTGTATAGAGGACGGAAAAAAAGTAGAGAAGCTTTTAAGTATGTCATATGATGAGACAATGAGTGTAGGTATAGATACAAAAACTGTAGAAGAGTTTAGAACTTTTGACTATGTTCCGGTTAGCCCAGTTACGTTTGAAGAAAAGAAGAATGAACATTTTGAACCTAATGATATTAATACTAGTGTTTTTCAGATTATTACAGAAGATATTGAATTTCATTCTATAAAATTAAATGAAGATGCTATGCAAGCGGTAGGGCGTACGCTTGGTGCTCCAGCAGTTTTATATAAGCCGGCAAAGTGCTGGAGTCCTGATGATGAGAAATCTATGGAGGAGACTTCATTAGATGAATGCAGAACTATATACAAAGAAAAACGTGGTATGCTCGGAAACCTTAAACAAAGTCTTAATGGACTTGTCAAAAGAATATCGAAAGTTAAAAATTTAATAAGAAAAGAAGAAAGAGATATATCTTCTGGAGAAAAAGAGTAGTTTTAAAATTAAATTAAAAAGAGGTGCAACGGATAATGGGTAAAAATAAAGGCATGATTGAATTTGAAAATAGTTTTTTTAAAAGAATCATAAACAAAATAAAAAATCTGTTTTGTGTTAAAAATAAAGTATCTGACAACGATTTAAGAAACGAGAATATTCAATCCGCTAATTTGAATAATACTTCAGAAAATACTATTAATGAAAATAATAGTAACTTTGATCAATCGATTATAGATTTGCATAAAAAATTTGAAGAAAATTTAATTTCAGAAGATATGATGTCTGAAGTAGAAAAGAAAGAATTAAAAAAATATTATATATATTTGATAAATGATGTTGATTTACAAATAAAAAATACACAGCAGGAAATTTCAAAAAGAAGTCAAGAATTAATTAATTTATATAAAAAAGGAATTAATATGAAAGAGCAATAAAAAGAAAGCAAGAAGAAGTGCAGCACCGGTGGATGCTGCACTTTTTTAGACATTTATCATGTCTATTAGAGGATTCCTTCAGCCTTCATCAGACTGATTTCTTCCTCCGTGGGTACCAGGGCGTGTTCTGCCCAGAACTTCGTGGAGAACTCGAGATTGCGCACGCGCGGATCCCAAGGCTCCTGGGGAGCATCAACGCCGGTGAAGGCGGTGATGACGACATACTCGCATAGCTCCTCATTGTCGAAGCAAAGGACAACGTTGACGTCCTTCGTCTCGACCTGAGACTTGGCGCTGGCGAACATCGGGGTCTTGCCGCTGCGGCCGGGACGCTGCCACATGACGATTTTGTCTTCGGGAGCGACCTTTACGCAACGATCATGGCCGACAACGTGGTCCAGGCTGATCGTATGGCGGGAAAAGGGTGCGGCGCCAACAGTAATACGAGAAATCGCATCTGCAAGCGCTTCGCGAGAGCAATGGATATGCTCAGCATCCGTGTCCACGCGCTGGAAAACCTTGACGTTGTCCATACCAATGCCGACTTGAATCTTCTTCATGATGAGTACCCTCCTGCAAATTTAATGGGATAATAATATTATAACACCAATAATACGGAAAGGCAACGCATTATGTAAAGGGAAAATACTTTGGGAGGACTATCTTTATATAAATTCAATATGATATAATAAGGAAAATATCGGGAAATGTTAATGAATAATATAAAATCATAGGAGTGAATATTTATGAAAATTGTATACGAAGGAGAAATAGAAAGGGTAAGATATAATGCTGAGGATAACCATTTTTTTGTTTATCAAATATTAGATGAACATGGCGTGCCATATGAAAAAGAAATACGTGAAAAGGTATGTATTAATCAAAGAAGCGGAGAAGATGACAGAATTAGAGTTGTGACTGTTTCTGTAGAAGATGAATATGTTGAAAAAGTTAGAATATTAATTGGTGATGAACTCTTTTATAATGAAGAAGAGCAAGAAATACATTCGGAAGAATTTTATAAAGAAGAGCTAGAAAACTTTATAAAGTTTCATAATGCAGAGTATTCTAAACTTAAAAGTTTCGATCAGAATGTAGATTTCGAAAAAAATAAAAAATTATATGAAGAAAAATGTGATGAATTTGACAAAGTTGAAATCAGAAAAAGAAAAATGGGTAGAATAAGTGTTATATTATTTTGTTTATTTTTCTTGTTTGGATGTATTTGGTCTATTGTGGAAGATTCATTTGACATGGATGGAACATTTTTTATGATTGGTGGCTTTTTATCTTTTATACTTTTTGGTGTTGCGTTTGTTGCTTATGCTGGTTTTGTCGGATCATCAGAAAAAAATGATAAAATCGCGCTTAAAAAATTAATTTATCCAACATTTAAATCATTAATAGCGCCTGATAAATTTACTCTGCAGGGAATAAACAAAGAGTTTTTTGAGAGAAATATTTATTTCAATTCGCTTTTTGAACACAAACGTTTTTTGTCTGAAAATACGGTTATTGGTTCACTTAATGATAAAAAATTTATTACATCTGAAGTTAGGTTACAATGTTTTGATTCAGAAGGATATTCATATGATATCTTTAATGGTGTTTTTGCACACAAAGAAATTGCAAAGACTAGTTGCAAAAGAGTTTGGGTTAATTATTCTGTAGAGAATGACGTGTCAAATATAGAAGTTATTGAAAATAATTACGTTATTAGTGAAGATTACCTAAATTCAGAATTTAAATTGAAATTAAAAGAACTTGGTGATAAATATAAAAAATATGTTTCGCTATATTTTGAAGGAAATATTGTTTATATTATGATTGATAATGCCAAAATTCTTATAACTCCTTATAGATTATTTATGACTGCATATAAAAATGAAATAATACTTGAGAATATGAATATGATAAAAGAATATATGGAACTTGCAGAATTATTCTAAATATGGACAGAGGGACGGGGCTTTTGTCCTTTTTGGAAAAAGGAACCGTCCCAATTTCCAAATAAAAAAACACCATTCTTATTTTAAGGAATGGTGTTTTTTCATATTCACTTAAATATTATAAATATTAATAAATTTAATCTATGTATATAAGTGCGTTAATTGTAAATATAATTTGTAATTTGAAATAAATTATAAATTGTAACAAAAGCTTTCTAATAACCCTGCTTCAAAAATAACACAATCTATATATAAATATTTAGGTGAATATGTGTGGCTGGTAGGGTAGCAAGTACTCTCATTTAACTTGCAAAGCAAGCACCACAAAAAGAGTGGGAATGGAGTTTATAATTCAATTTCGAATTCGATTGAATTTAGTTTAGATATTTCGAATTCGATTTCTTGTATTTGTTCTTCGACTTTTTTTAGTTCTGTCTTAATTTCTTCAGGTTTGAAATTTAAATTTTTACATTCAAAATATGAATTATTTACTTCTGTAATTCTCTTATTTACATTTTTATACCATAGTAGTCTAGTGAACAAATCTGATTGTTTTCTAAGTAAGTTTAATTCGACTAAAGTGTCTTGAATCGTTTTTCCGTTTGGTAATTTTAATTCGTTATTTTTTTGATAAATTACTTTTTTAATTTTTGCAATTTTATTTGAGTATTCTAAGTAATCAGAATATTCTTCTGAAAAATCAGCTTTAAAATCTTCAATGACATTTTCACGTCCATCTAATTCTTTTGTTATAGTTGTATATACATGTCCTAACAATTGATTTGATAATTCATTTAGGTTTCTTTCATATTCTGCTACGATATTCATTAAATTAGATATATTTGTTTTCATTTCGATCCTCCTTTGAATGATTGAATCATATATTAAAAAAATTAACACGTAATAAAGTATGTGTAAAAAATACGTAAAATTTGTAAACAAAAATAATAATGGAAAATCCTATTTAATACTAAAAAAATATATTATAATTTATAAAAAAGGAGGTATTTATGGAAATTACATTTTTAAGTTTTTTGGAACAACTAATAGCGAATCCTGCATTAATTATAATAACGCTTTTAACATTGGGTGTTATTTTAGTTAATGGTTGGACTGATGCACCGAATGCGATTGCTACCTGTGTTTCAACAAGATCATTAACTCCTAAAAAATCAATTATGATGGCGGCAATTTTTAACTTCTTAGGAGTTTTCGTTATGACAACGTTTAATGCAACTGTTGTGCAGACGATATATAAAATGGTTGATTTCGGAAATAATTCAGAACAAGCATTAGTTGCTCTGGCGGCAGCTATGGTTTCTATTGTGGTTTGGGCGATTGCTGCTTGGTGGTTTGGAATTCCTACGAGTGAAAGCCATGCATTGATAGCTGGAATTTCTGGTGCAGCCATTGCTATTCAACATGGTTTTTCAGGTATTAATGGAAGCGAATGGGTTAAAGTATTATATGGATTAGTTATATCAACGGTTTTAGGTTTTACGTTTGGATTTTTGGTTACAAAAATTATTAGAATAACTTTCAAAAATGCGGACAGGCAAAAAGCTACTAGGTTCTTTAAAAAGACACAAGTTGTTGGTGGCGCAGCTATGGCGTTTATGCATGGTGCACAAGATGGTCAAAAATTTATGGGAATATTTTTACTTGGAATTTGCCTTGCAAATGGAAATGCTGGGGTAACTGATTTTGTTATTCCATTGTGGCTTATAATTTTATGTTCGGTAGTGATGACGCTTGGAACATCAATAGGTGGTTATAGAATTATTAAAACGGTTGGAACTGGTATGGTTAAGATGGAACCTTATGAAGGATGTGCTGCAGATATTGCTGGTGCTATTTGCTTGTTTTTATCAAGCACTTTAGGTATACCTGTAAGTACAACTCACACAAAGACCACAGCAATCATGGGTGTTGGTTCAGCCAAACGATTATCGAATGTAAATTGGAAAGTTGTAAAGGAAATGGTTTTAGCATGGGTTTTAACGTTCCCAGGTTGTGGACTTTTAGGAATGCTTTCTACATATGCATTCATGAAAATATTTTAATATGGAGGTATAGGTTTTATGAAAAAGAAAAATGAATTTAGTTATTTTGAACAATTTACTAAAGCAGCAAGCCTTGCAAAAGATGCAACAAAAGAATTGAAAAATTACATTAGCAATTTCAATGGTGAGTCAGCTGCTGAAGAAAAGAAGAAAATTCATGATATAGAAAATCAAGCAGATAACATTTTACACGAATTGAAAAGGTTTCTTTTGAAAGATTTTTTACCTCCTATTGATAGGGAAGATATTGTTGCAATTGCGCACAAAATTGATGATTTAGTTGATGAAATAGACGAAGTGGTAATCGACATAGATATATTTATAATAACGGAAATAAAGGAAAATATGAAGAAATCGATAGAGTTATTAGAAACAGCTGTTGGAACAACTTACGATTTAATCGTTGCAATGAACAATTTGAAAAATGTAAATGAAATTAAAAATAAGGTTATTGAAGTAAATAAATTAGAAGAAGAAGCTGACAAATTATATGAAAATTCTGTTAAAGAGCTATATAAGAATGAGAAAGATCCTATTCAAATAATAAAATGGTCAAGAATGTATGAAACGCTTGAAGATTGTTTTGATGCTTGTGAAAATATTGCAGATTGCATAGAAGAAGTTTTGCTTAAAAATGGTTAAATAATTACAAAAGAGCCCAATCCTTTTTAGGGGATGGGCTCTTCTTTTGTCTACAGCGATTACAATTTATGATTTAAGAAAAATTCAGAACTAATGTTTTTTTATAACTTCTGAAAGATTATCTGCTAAAAAACTCAGAAGCATAGCTGATAAAGCAGTAAAAATAAAGAAAAGCGTCATTTGTATCGGGATACTATCACAAAAATACTTGACTGAAAGTATATCCGAAAGAAATAAGCAGTGAGTTAAGTATATTGACATTGAATGCTTATCAAGCCAGTTAATTATTTTGCTATCTGCAATGAACGAAAATAGCCTTTTCAAATATTTCTCTGCGAATTTTATTGATTGGTAAATCCAATAAGCAAGGGCTGTGTGTGTGAAAATCACAACAACCATGTTATATAAAGTCGTATTGTCAATTGTGTTTTTACAGATTAATCGTATTGATATGGCAAGAAGCATAGTTAAAGTAGCGAATAAATACTTCTTTAGCGTTATTTCTTTATTCCTTTTTCCAAGAACATACCCAAGAAAATAAGCAAGAAAATATCCGAAGTTAAAACCCAAATATGCTAATATGACATCTACAAATATTAATAGCAAAAACGTTTTAAATAATTTTTTGTTATCAGTATACAGAGAGTTATTATATTTCTTATCGAATCTTTTTATTATTACAGTTAAAAAATAACATAACATTATAACCGTTAAAAACCATAAATACGTGATGTTTTGAATTACTGGGAAATTACTTTTTGGAAGCAAAAAGTCAAATCCTTGTAAATTTAAAAAATATATTGGAGCAAATAGTAACATACGTAGTTTACCATTTAAAACATAAATAAGAAGTATAAAAGTTGTTAAGATATACAATGGTATATTTATTTTTAGAATACGGTTTTTTATGAATTTTTTTTCATCTTTTATATCTTTATTGGCATATAAAAAACCAGAAATTATTAAAAAAACTTCTACGCCAACATTAAATATTTGACCAAGTGAATTATACCCATAAAACATAAATAAATGGCATAAAACAATAAAAAGCATTGCAACCACACGAGTTACGGATATAGCTTTATCTTTTTTCATATAGACACTTCCGTTTTTAATATTGTAAATTAGTTTTCTTTGTTTAATGCTTTGAATGCTAAAGCTGCAAGAGCGCTACCAACTAGAGGAGCTACTAAGAACACCCAAACTTGGCTTAATGCTTCGCCACCAACTAAAACTGCTGGAGCAAGGCTTCTAGCTGGATTTACAGATGTTCCTGTAAGAGGAATTCCCATGATATGTACAAAAGTTAATGTTAAACCAATTACTATTCCTGCAACTGAAGATTTTGAAGCGTCTGACGTAACACCTAAAATTGTGTAAATGAAAACGAAAGTTAAAATTATTTCAACTAAAATTGCACCAATTAATCCAAGTCCTACAGAAGATAATGCACCATATCCATTTGCGCCAAGACCAGTTGTAGCAACGTCTAGAGAAGCACTGTTATTGATGATAAAGTAAAGTAATCCAGCACCTGCGAATGCACCTATAATTTGTGCAACTACATAACAAACGAATTCTTTTACTGATAATTTTTTGTTAATAAGCATTGCTAGAGAAACTGCTGGATTGATGTGGCATCCAGAAACATTTCCAATTACATAAGCCATTGCAACGATTGATAAACCAAAAGCTAAGGCAATTCCTAGTGTTCCTAAAGTTCCACCTGCAACAGCGGCACTACCACAACCAAATAACACTAATACTGCAGTACCAATTAATTCACATACATACTTTTTCATAAAAAAAGCCTCCTTAAAATAAAATTTAGCTCTAAACTTCTTAGAGCTATGTAACAAATAGAATTCTATAACACGTGCTGATTTGTGTCAAATAAAAAGATATGGTATAATATAGATGTAGGTTTGCACTTTTGGTAATGAAAAGACATGGAAAGAAAGGAGCCATATAAATGCTCAAGACAATCGGAATTTTGCTCATCATTATTGTCCTTTTCGGCGGAACGCTGAGTGATGTCCTTTTATGGGTACAACACGCAGTGGGCGTTCTTCTTGCCTGGGCGATTGCCTTTGGAATCTGGAAGGTCATCGGGATTTTGCTTCTCATAGGCTTTATCCGGTGGGTCCTCAAGGTTTTGTTTCATTGGTAAGTCGCGCGCAAGCGAGAGCTTTCTTTATGCAGCATTTGCAGAAAAGAGGCTCTCTTTTTTTCGTCCACGAGGGACGTCCGTTAAATGGACGAAATTTATAACTAGAGTTGAAAAAAATGGAAATTTGATATAGCATATTTTTGGAAGAAAAATACAAAAGAGGAGATGAAGTAATATATGTGGTTTACATTTGCTTTAATTACGATGCTTGCGTGGGGAGCAGCAGATTTGTTTTACAAGAAAGGTGCTGACGAAAATGACAAATATAGTCATTTAAAAACGACTATGATTGTTGGTCTGGTTATGGGACTTCATGCAGCATTTATGCTACTTTTTGGTGATATGAATTATGATTTTTCAAACATTTTAATTTATTTGCCAGTTTCGATAATGTACATATTATCGATGACGATAGGTTACTTTGGACTTAAATACCTAGAATTATCAATATCTTCGCCTATACAAAATTCGTCAGGTGCGGTTGTGTGTATACTTTGCGCGATTTTGTTGCAGCAAACAATGAATTTACCTTCGATAGTTGCAGTAGTTTTAATTTGTGTAGGTGTGTTTTTGCTTGGATTATTTGAAAAAAGGAAACAGGATGATTATGAGAAGCAGAATAACAAGAAGTATAAAATTGGATTTATTGCTTTCATGTTCCCGATTTTTTATTGCATAATTGATTCTCTTGGAACATTTTTTGATGCATATTATTTAGATGATATCGCTTTGACACCTCTTAGAAATGTCACAGAATTAACACTTGAAAATGTAGCAAATACTTCATACGAGCTTACTTTCTTCATATGTGCTCTTATCATATTTATATATCTATATTTCGTGAAGAAAGAAAAAATGCACTTAAAAGAGCAAAAGGACAGAATTTCAGCAGCTATTTTTGAAACAGCTGGACAATTTACATATGTTTATGCAATGAGTGATGCTGCAATTGTTTCAGCGCCAATGGTTGCATCTTACAGCATAGTTTCAATTTTACTTTCGCGTATATTTCTTAAAGAAAAGCTTGGTATAGCTCAATATATCAGTATTCTTATAGTTATGGTAGGAATTGCCATTTTGGGGCTGCAAGATGCTTAGCAAAAAGGGCTGTCCTCGTTGCTCATTGACTTTTACATGTTTTTCCTGTAAAATGTCTTAGGTGAGGTGAAAGTAAAAATGGCAAAACCAATAGTAGCTTTGATAGGTAGACCAAACGTTGGTAAGTCTACTTTTTTTAATTATATAATAGGTGAAAAGAAATCAATTGTTGAAGATACACCAGGCGTTACAAGAGATCGTGTTTATGCGGATTCAGAGTGGAAAGGAAGAAAGTTCACACTGATTGATACTGGTGGAATTGAGCCTGATTCAAACGATGAAATTTTGGTTCAGATGAGAAGACAAGCAGAAATAGCTATGGAAACTGCAGACGTGATTATCTTTTTGACAGATATCAAACAAGGTGTTACTGCTGCAGATTATGAAGTTGCTACAATGCTTAGAAAAACTAAAAAACCAATAGTTTTAGTTTGTAATAAAGTTGATAAAATAGGTGAACCACCTGATGATATTTATGAATTTTATAATTTGGGCTTAGGTGATCCACTTCCTATATCTTCGTTAAATCAGCTTGGTACAGGCGAAGTTTTAGATGCGATTTATGATCATTTTCCACAGGAAGAGGATTTAACCGAAGATGATGAATATATTCGTGTTGCTCTTATTGGAAAACCTAATGCTGGAAAATCTTCAATGATTAATAAAATTCTTGGCGAAAACAGACTTATAGTTTCTGATGTTGCTGGAACAACAAGAGATGCAGTTGATTCGAAATTTGAAAATGAACATGGTAAATATATTTTTGTTGATACTGCCGGAATAAGAAGAAAGAGTAAAATTGAAGAAAATATAGAAAAATTCAGTATTTTAAGAGCTAAAACTGCAATTGAAGATTCTCATGTATGTGTGCTTGTAATTGATGCAACAGAAGGTGTTACAGACCAAGATGCGAAAATTGCAGGTGAAGCTCATGAGGCTGGAAAAGGAATTATAATTTTAGTTAATAAATGGGATTTAATAGAGAAGGAAACAGGAACGCTTGAAGCATTTAAGAAAGATGTTTACACAAAACTTGCTTATTTAACATATGCTCCAGTAATATTTGTTTCAGCACTTACAGGGCAAAGAGTGGACAAACTGTTCCCACTAATAAATGCTGTAAATGAGCAAAATTCATTTAGAGCTACAACGGGAATGCTTAACAGTGTAATTGAAGAAGCGATTACGCTTGTACAACCACCAAGCGACAAGGGGAGAAGACTTAAAATATATTATGCAACTCAAGTTTCAACAAGACCTCCAACATTTGTTGTATTTTGTAACAGTGCAAAATTGTTCCATTTTTCTTATCAAAGATATATCGAAAACCAGATAAGAAAGAATTTTGGTGGACTTGAAGGAACACCAGTTAGAATTATAGTAAGAGAAAAACTAAAGGAAAAATAATATAAGGAGGAACTATTATGGGAGCTAGCTTTATATTGCATTTGTTAGTTGTTGCAATGGTTGGATATTTGATTGGAAGCATTAATCTTTCAATTGTTCTTTGTAAACTTATGGGAAAAGGCGATATTAGAGATCATGGCAGCGGAAATGCGGGTACTACAAACACTTTGAGAACGCTTGGTAAATTGCCAGCACTATTAGTGTTGACATTTGACATATTGAAAGGTTTTATAGCGATAAAGCTTGGAATGGCGTTAATGCTTTTCGGTCAAGGGGCTGTGGAAACTAATATGTTGCCAATGGCTTTTGAATTAGCTACACTTGTGGCCGGATTTGCGGCGATACTTGGGCATAATTTCCCTATATATTATGGGTTTAAAGGCGGAAAAGGAATAGCAACTTCACTTGGTGTTATTCTTACCATCGAGCCGGTAATTGGTTTAACATGTGCTTTGTTTGCAATAATTTTAATGATAGCATCAAGAATGGTTTCCCTTGGCTCAATATTTGGGTCGTTTTTGTATCCGGTTTTAGTTTTGGTAATAGGTGATGCTTTTGGAGCTTCTTCAGATTTGTCGCTTAAAATTCCGTATGTTGTTTTTGCATGTTTATTAGCTTCGCTTGCAATTTATAGACATAGAGCAAATATTGATAGATTACTAAACGGTACAGAAAATAAATTATGGAAAACTAAAAAGGAAAAAGAAGAAGCTGCTGCAAAAGCAGAATTGGAAGCTTCTGAAAAGGTTGCGGAAGAAAAGGGAGGAAAGTAATATATGTCTGAAAATATTTCAGTTATAGGTAGTGGAAGCTGGGGTGTAGCTTTGGCGATACTTTTAAACAGTAATGGACACAATGTAAAGCTTTGGTCATACAATCCAGAAGAAGCTAGAATGATAAACGAAGACAAAAAGTGTAAGTTCTTGCCGAACATCACAATTCCAGATGGTCTAGAATGTTACACAGAATTGGAAGATGCGCTTAAGGATACTAATATTGTATTGATAGTTACACCTTCAAATGCAATAAGGGCTACACTTAATAATATGCTTCCTTTTGTCACTGAAAATCAAGTTTTTGTTCTATGTTCAAAAGGAATGGAGAAGGATACTCAAAAGGTCTATACGGAAGTTATAAAGGAAGTTTTCCCAAATAATAAAGTGTCAGCACTTTCAGGTCCTAGTCATGCAGAGGAAGTTTCGGAGCAAATCCCTACTGCAGTGGTCATATCAAGTGAAGATGATGCTATGTCAGAGCATTTACAAAGTGTTTTTATGAATCCAAAATTTAGAGTGTATATAAATGATGATTTGCTAGGCGTTGAAATGGGTGGTTCTTTAAAAAATATAATTGCCTTAGCCTGTGGAATTGCCAATGGACTTGGATATGGTGATAATACTGTAGCTGCTTTGATTACTCGTGGAATCGTTGAAATATCAAGATTAGGGGTAGAAGCTGGCGCAAAAAGACAAACATTTTATGGTTTAACAGGTGTTGGAGATTTATTTGTTACATGCTCGAGTATGCATAGTAGAAATAGAAGAGCCGGTATCTTAATTGGTCAAGGTAAATCTGTTGAAGAAGCTGTTAAAGAAGTTGGAATGGTCGTTGAAGGAATCAACGCGGTTGAAGGTGCATACATACTTGCTCAAAAGCATAGCGTTAGCACGCCAATAATAAATGAAATGTATGACATTATTCATAAAGGCAAAACTCCAGAAGAAGCAACGATGAACCTTATGAGTAGAGGCAAGAAAACAGAATTTTAATATAAAAATGGACAAAAGGACGGTTTGGAAATTGGGACGGTTCTCTTTTCCAAATTTGCTAAACAAGTTATAAACTCAAATATAACTGTTACAAATTTGGAAAAGAGAACCGTCCCAATTTCCAAACCGTCCTTTTGACGAAAGGTTGACAAAATAAGTTGATAGATTGTATAATTTATGAGGTTAGTTTCATGTTGCTTGGAAATAGAGAATAATTTGGTCTATAAGGAGGAAAGGAAGATGAATGGTATCGAAAACATTGATTTCGAAAAATTCAGTGTGAGGCAAAGAAGACAGATTGAGGAGGGACTTGAACGGGGCGTAGATGTTTCGGTATACGCGTATCCACATTACGACGAATGGCAAATGCGGGAGATTCGGATAGGGCTTGAAGAGAAAAATCTTTATTTGCACGTGTTTGCCAAACCTGAATTCGACGCGGAGCAGATGATGAAGCTTAGAAAATATGGTTTACATCATGGTGATCCGTCAGCGTTTGCAAATCCGGAATTCAGTGATAAGCAGATGTCACAGCTTGCTTTAGGGCTAAGCCGTGGTCTTGATATCACTAAGTATGCCAACAAGCAGTATCATTATCACAAGATGGAGCAAATCCGCAGAGGTCTCGAGAAAGGCGTAGATATTACGAAGTATGTTACGCCGGAGTATACGAGATTTCAAATGCGCGAGATTCGGCATGGCATGCAAAGTGGCATTGATGTCAGCGTTTATGCGGATATTCAGTATACGTATGAACAGATGCGTGAAATTCGGTTTGGTATGATCGAGGGGTTTGATGTAACGCTTATTTTGAACCCTGCATATCCTTACCTGAGCATGCGTGCAATTCGTGAATCATGGGAGGATTGCAATTTAAAACAAAGGGACGAACTCCTTTTGGGACTTAAGGCTGGCCTTGACATTAGCGTATATGCAAAGCCGGAGCAGTATACGTATTCACAAATGCGTGAAATCCGGTTTGGATTGTCAGCGGGAATTGATACAAGTGTGTATCAAAAAGGGTACAATGCAAGCCAAATGCAGCAGCTCAGAATGGGACTTGTAAAAAAGGTAAACGTAAGCATTTATGCAAGTCCTAAATTTAGCGCATCTCAGATGCGTGAAATTAGGCTGGGATTGGAACTCGGCCTTCCGGCTAGTGAGTATGCAGACCCTGAACTCTCACGCCTCAGAATGTTTGAAAAGAGAGTTATGCTCATGAAGGTATATTGCCGGATTAGGTGTGACAAGAAGAAAAAATAATTCTAGCAAGAGGGACGCCCCTTTTTGTGAAATTTTTCACAAAAAGGGGCGTCCCTCTTGCTAAAGCTTGCAATATATGGTCTTAAGTTGTATAATAGTTGGGTACTGTGAGCAAATTCGATTTGAGTCGAGACAGTACAAATAGCAGTAATTATTTAATTTTTTAAGGGGGAAATAATATGAAAAATAAGGCAATCACTTCACGTACAGAAGACTTTGCTAGATGGTACGATGATGTCGTAAGAGCAGCAAAACTTGCTACATATTCAGGTGTAAAGGGATGCGTTATTTTAGAACCCAATGGGTATGCTATCTGGGAAAACATTCAAAAAACATTAGATGGTATGTTCAAAGAAACAGGACATCAAAATGTTAATATGCCAGTTTTTATACCAGAATCTTTACTTATGAAAGAGGCTGAGCATGTTGAAGGTTTTGCACCAGAAGTTGCATGGATTACTCATGGAGGCCATAATGAATTAGAAGAAAGACTTTGCTTCAGACCTACTTCTGAGACATTGTTTAGTGAATATTATGCAAATACAGTTAAATCTCACAGAGATTTACCTAAACTATATAATCAATGGGTTAACGTTTGTAGATGGGAAAAAGAAACAAGACCATTCTTACGTTCAAGAGAGTTTTTATGGCAAGAAGGTCACACAATTCATGAAACAGCTAAAGAAGCCGAAGAAGAAACACTTAGAATGCTTATGGTATATAAGAAATTCTTCGAAGAATATTTAGCAATTCCTGCAATTGTTGGACAAAAAACAGAAAAAGAAAAATTTGCTGGTGCTGAATATACATATACAATCGAAGCATTAATGTATAATGGTGTATCACTTCAAAGTGGAACATCACATTATTTCGGACAAAAATTTAGCAAACCATTTAATATAACTTTTAGCAACAAAAACAACGAATTAGAATACGTGTACCAAACATCATGGGGTGTTTCTACAAGAATGATCGGTGGATTAATTATGGTTCATAGTGATGACAATGGGCTTGTGTTACCACCAAAGATTGCACCAAGACAAGTTGCTATCGTTCCAATCAAAATGGAAGAAAACGTTATGGCAAAAGCTGAAGAAATTCTTGCAAAATTATCTGCTGCAGGAATTACAGCTTTCATAGATAGAAGTGACAAATCACCAGGATTTAAATTTGCAGAGCATGAAACAAATGGTATTCCAGTTAGAATTGAAATTGGTCCAAAAGATATGGAAGCAAATCAGTTAACAGTAGCAAGACGTGACACAAGAGAAAAAATGGTTATATCACTTGATGAAGATATTGTAAAATATGTTCAAGATTTGATGGAAAACATTCAAAACAATTTATTCGAAGCTGCGAAGAAGAGAAGAGATGAACTTACATTCACTGCTACAAACATGGAAGAGTTTGAGAAAATCATGAGAACTCAACCAGGATTCGTAAAGGCAATGTGGTGTGGTGATGAAGATTGCGAGCTTAAAATAAAAGAAATTAGAGGAACAAAATCAAGATGTATTCCTTTTGAAGAAGAGCAGGAACACATTTCAGACACTTGCGTATGTTGTGGCAAACCAGCAAAAACAATGGTTGTTTGGGGAATACAATATTAATATTTTAAGAAGATTTTGATAAATTTGAAGCGAACAGAAATAATTTATAATTTGACAACTACATAAAATACAGTATAATAAAAATAAAGAGAGGTGTTAGTCACAATGTGACTTGCCCGAGTTTAACTAATCACTCTAGTTTTCCCGTGCAAAGGATAGAGTGATTTTTCTTTTTATTTGTACTTCTTATTGATTAGTATCTTTAAGAAGGAAGCGATAATTATAACTTCAATTAACAAAGATATGTAATCAGTTTTAATCACCGGCATCACCCCCTTTTCTTTTGTAAGAAAAAGGGCAAATCACATCATATCCGAACACCTCATGAAAACAATTATAGTGACGTTACCTAAAAACGTCAAGCTTAAAAATAAAAAGGAGGAAAAATAATGGAATGGAATCAGATGATACCTGAATTTGATGTTTTTAATCTAGAGGAAACGCTTCATTTTTACGTGGATTTAATTGGTTTTCACGTTGAATATGATAGACCAGAAAACAGATTTGCTTTTTTGCAATTAGATAAGGTTCAACTTATGGTTCAAGAAATAGATAAAGGAAAATTTAAGTGGAAAGTTGGAGAGCTTGAGTATCCGCTTGGTATTCGGAATAAATTTTCAGATAGATGTTACTAATATTAATGAAATATATTCAAGATTAAAGGAAAATAATTATAAAATTTTTGAAGAAATAGAGGATCATTGGTATCGTAAAGATGATGTGATGCTTGGATGTAGAGAATTTTTGGTACAAGATCCGAATGGATATTTACTTAGGTTCAGTGAAGACATAGAAGATAAAACTGTTTGAAAAGTGGAAGAGACGTCTTATATAAGACGCCTCTTTTACGTATTATAGTTTATTTGGTTCAGCGTATGTTTCGCCAAATGTTTCTACTGTAACTTTTTTCATTACAGGTGGCTCAACTGGTCTATCTTTTCCGCCACCGTATGGACTTCTAGTGATAACTCTAGATTTTACGATTGTGTCTACGGCATCCATACCTTCGATTACTTGACCGAATGCAGCATATTTTCCATCTAAGAATGTAGAATCATCTGTAACGATGAAGAATTGAGAACCAGCGCTGTCTGGCATCATGCTTCTAGCCATTGAAACCATACCTCTTACGTGAGTTAAAGAATTTTCAAATCCATTTTCATTAAATTCTCCTTTAATAGAGTAGCCAGGACCACCCATACCAGTGCCTTCAGGGTCTCCGCCTTGTGCCATAAAGCCAGGTATTGTTCTGTGAAATATTAAACCGTCATAAAATCCTTTGTTGATTAATGAAATAAAATTATTAACTGTTTCTGGAGCTTTGTTTGGATAAAGTTCCATTTTTATTATATCTCCATTTTCCATTTCCATTGTAACTATTGGTTTTTGCATAAAATCCTCCTTGTATATATGTTGATTTCAGTTTACATATTATACATCGTTTTTCTAATATTAGCAAATAAAAATTTAATTAAAAAATGTCTTTACATTTGTCGAATTATGGTATAAACTTTGACCATTCGTTGCGTTTTAATTATTGCTAGAAAAATTTTAAGGAGGTGTTTTTTGTGATACATCTGGAGAATATTTCTAAAACATTTAAAGTAGCAGAGCGAAGTTCAGATCCAAAAGATGTACTAAAGTCATTTGTGAAGAAGAGGTACCGAGAAATTCATGCACTTAGCGATGTTTCATTCGATATCAAGAAGGGCGAAATAGTTCGGATACATACGGTCCGAATGGTGCAGGGAAGTCTACTACGACAAAGATTATGTGTGGTATTTTAAATCCAACAAGTGGTAAATGTATTATTGACAACAAGGTTCCTTACAAAGACAGAAAAGAGTATGTTAAAAATATTGGCGTTGTGTTCGGTCAACGCTCTCAATTATGGTGGGACGTTCCACCCGATGATTCTTTTTATCTCTTACGAGATATCTATAAAGTTCCAAACAAAGAGTTTGAGGACACCCGAGAAATGCTGATTGAAGCATTAGATTTAGGTCAAATTATAAAAATTCCAACAAGACAATTAAGTTTAGGTCAAAGAATGAGATGCGAGATAGCAGGTTCATTACTTCATAATCCTAAGATATTATTTTTAGATGAGCCGACTATTGGGCTTGATGCTGTTTCGAAGATTGCGGTTAGAAAATTCATTAAAGAAATTAATGAAAAGAAGGGAACCACTGTAATTTTAACGACGCATGATATGCAGGATATCGAGGCTTTGACGAATAGGATTATTTTGATAGGCAAGGGAAGAAAGTTGTATGATGGTTCGCTGAGCGACATTCGAAAAAAATATTCACCTAAATTCATTATGAGTGCGCAGTATGAATTTACCAAGAAAAAAATTAATATTCCGAATGTTGATGTTGTGGAGCAAAATGAGCAGCGTGCGGTTTTGAAATTTAATTCAAACATTATAAAAGTTCAGGAGGTAATTGGCTATTTAGCAAAGCAAGTTAATATTATGGATATACAGATTGAAAGTTCACCTATTGAAGAAGTTATCGCAAAAATGTATACGGATATGAAAATAGAAT
The DNA here is from genome assembly GCA_017462965.1 of Clostridia bacterium. Lineage (GTDB taxonomy): Bacteria > Bacillota > Clostridia > TANB77 > UBA1234 > UBA1234. Next base: position 29,117 of record JAFTQC010000039.1, read on the forward strand.
AGGAGGGCAAAATGAAAGCATATTTATCTTTTGTTAAGCTTCGAATTGCGGTTGGCCTTCAGTATCGTTTTGCGGCAATTGCAGGTGTTGCTACGCAGTTTTTCTGGGGTGCAATGATGCTTATGATGTATAATGCATATTACAGAGCTGGAATCGATACGCCAATGGCGTGGCATGAACTTGTGTCGTATATTTGGCTTGGACAAGCATTTTTGATGCTTACACGATTTAGTTTTGTTGATTCGGAGATTCATGATTCGATAGTTACAGGACAGGTGTCTTACGAATTTGTTAGACCACTTAATATTTATTATTACTGGTATTCGAAATTATTGGCAAGTAAGGTGGCGAGCACGCTTTTAAGGTTTGCTCCTATAATTATAATTTCGATATTTTTACCGTCGCATTATCGACTTATGGCGCCAGCCTCAATTGAAGCGTTTATTTTATTTCTCGTAACGTTGTTTTTAGGACTGTTTTTGTCACTGGGATTAACAATGCTGATTTATTCTTTAATGTTTTTTACGACATCATCAAGAGGAATTTTTTCAATATACGGTGTCGTTGCGGATTTCTTTGCAGGTGGTGTTATACCAATTCCTTTTATGCCAGGAGTTTTAAAGACAATTTGTTATGCACTACCTTTTAGGTTAATAATGGATTTGCCTTTTAGAATTTATGTTGGAAATATTTCTATAGCTGAAGGAATTGAAAGCATAGTAATTCAGTTAGTTTGGACCCTTATTGTTATACTTGCTGGAAATATAATTATGAAGAATGCAACTAAGAAGTTAGTTGTTCAAGGTGGATAGGAGGGATGAGAGGTGCTATTATATTTAAAATCAATGCTTATGCATATTAAATGTGATATAGAATACAAAGTTTCTTTTATACTAACGGTAATTGCTTCTGCGCTTAGCTCTCTTCTTGCTATTATTGGTTCATTGATTCTTTTAAAGAGTTTTGGAAGCATTGATGGATATACTGTTAGCGAAATTCTACTTACTACAGGGATTGCGCTTTTTGGACATGTGACCACTGAAATGTTTGGAAGGGGACTTGATCATTTTCATAAACAAGTAAAAAATGGGTTGCTTGATAGGCTCCTTACAAGGCCAAGAAATATAACGCTTCAGGTCTTATGTTCAGAGTTTGAAATTGGTAAAATAGGAAGACTTGTGGATGCAATAGTAATTTTGCTTTATGCAATTTTTACAGTTAATGTTGATTGGAATTTTTATAAAGTTTTTGTATTACTTCTTATGATATGCGGATCGATAATACTATTTTTCTCAATACTGTTGCTTAAGGCTTCTTTTAGTTTTTGGACAATTGAGGGTATGGAGTTCATGAATATAATTTCTGATGGAGGGAGAGAAGTTTCGTCGTATCCAATAAGTATTTATGAAAAATGGTTTGCAAATATTTTTACATATATAATTCCGTTTGGGTGTGTAAATTATTTTCCGCTACTTTATTTATTGGATAAAGGAAATGTTCCAATTTGGTATGGATTAACGCCAATTGTTACGATTATATTTATGCTTATTTCATCTGGAGTGTGGAAGATAGGATTGAAGCAGTATGCGTCGACAGGGTCATAAATAGAAGGAAATGGATATTGACATAATTAATTTTAGCTTGTATTATATTTAAGGAGTAAGTCAGATAATCGCTGGTATTGAAGAAATACGAGAGGAAAGTCCGGGCTCCATAGAGCAGGGTGCCAGCTAACGGCTGGTGGAGGTAACTCTAAGGAAAGTGCAACAGAAATAAACCGCCTTTACTTGTAAAGGTAAGGATGGAAAGGCAGGGTAAGAGCCTACCAGAGGTATGGAGACATATCTGCTATGTAAACCCCACCCGGAGCAACACTGGAAAAAGAATATATAGGCTGCTCGTCTTTTCTTTTTCACAAAATGTGGCTTGAGGCATGTGGCGACATATGTCCTAGATAAATGATTATCCAAGACAGAACCCGGCTTATAGATTTGCTCCTTAAACTTATACATGAACAAGACTTGCGAAACAGCAGGTCTTTTTCTTTTTTGTAGATTAGCAAGAGGGACGCCCCTTTTTGATAAAAAAGAAATTCACACAATTTATCTTTTTGCATATTATATTGTAATTCTATAAAGATAGGAGAACGTGTGATATGCGAGAAAATCGTAATTTAAGTTCGATTTTGAATCAAAATTTACTTCAAAACCAAAATTTGAGTCAAATGACTATGGAAAGGGTACTTAGAAGATACATAGGAAGAAAAAGTTCTTGTGAATTTTATATTGATGATGAATTAATAAAAAAAACAGGAATATTAACTGATGTTGGCGCAGACTATATAACGTTAACATCAATTAATAATCCTGATGAAATTCTAATTAGTGATTTAGAAAATTTAAAATTTATTAAGATTAGCTAATTTCATTACATTTTTCATGTCATTCGGAATATCAGCTAATATAGTTATTTTTTCTTTTGTAATTGGATGACTAAAAGATAGCTTCCATGCGTGTAAGGATTGTCTATTTATCAAGTTTGTTTCTGTTCCGTACAATGTGTCACCTAAGATTGAATTTCCTAAATAAGCGAAATGTACGCGAATTTGATGCGTGCGTCCAGTTTCTAAAACGACATGAACTAAAGAGAGGTTGTTTTCTACAGATTCATCTAAAACGTTGTAATGAGTGATTGCATCTTGTCCAGTCGCATCAACGATTCGTTCCATTATGCTGCCTTCTTTTCTAGCAATTGGTTTGTTTATAGTATCTTTTTTATTTGCTAATAGTCCAGTAACTATAGTTAAATACTCTTTTTGCATTGATCCATCATTTTTCATAAGTTCTTGTATATATTCATTTTTGGCGAATACAACAATGCCGGAGGTATCCCTATCCAAGCGGTTTACAGGGCGTATTTTTTTGCTATTATTCAAGTAATATTTGACTCCATTAGCGAGTGTATTATTTAAGTGATATGACGACGGATGAACCACCATTCCGGCAGGTTTGCTTACCGCTAATAAATACTCATCTTCATATAAAATATTTAATTTGATATTTTCAGCTGCTATAAAATCTTCTTCTTGAAAATCTATTTTTACACAAATTTGGTCTTTTTCATGAAGAATATAGCTTGAAAATACGGCTTGTCCATTTACAATAATCTTTTGATTCATTTTTAATTTTGTAAGAAGACGAGATGAAATATTAAATTTATTTTTTAAAAGTTGACTTATTTTTTGATTTGCTTCATGCATTTCGACTGTATGTGTAAGTAACATTTTAAACCTCCTTGTGACTGTTATTCTAAAAAAGTATATTTTATGGACAAAAGCCCCGTCCCTTTGTCCATTTTAACAGATAATTGCATCTTTGAAAATTGTAGTTATTGATAAAAATAAGAAAAATTAATGTATAAAATAAGAAAAGGGTATGTATATAAAACTTTACATAAAACAAAAAAGATGTTATAATACAATCTGTCAACGCAAAGAGATTGTGTTATAGGTGGATAGCTCTTTTGTTCACCTTAGCTAGACCATGTATGGGATAGCGACACCAAGAGGTCATCAATTTGAGGTCACTTTGAAGGAGGACCGATGAAGATGGCAACACCGTTAACTTGCTCGATATCTGCAATGCACCACAAGGAGGTAGCAAAATGGCAGAAAACGTCAAGTCCATGGTTTCCCAGTCGGCTGTTTCTCAGGAGAACAACGAGTTCTTCGATCGCTGGATCTACAGGTGTAACTTCTGCCGAGAAATCGGTGTGCGGTACCTGTATGGCGAGAAACTCCGCGAAGTCCCCGAGGAGCATCTGAGCATCATGCTCGGCGCTTGCATTGAACGTTACCGGAACCCTTTCATGGTGGTCATCGCCATCATGCGGCTCATTTATGAGCTGACCAAGGAGTCGTTCCTGGATCGTCCGATGTACAGCATCCGCCACGGTTGGCGCAGGATTCGCACGAAGTTCGTCCTCATGCAGGTCCTGAACTTCCTGGCGCGTGGCTATGCCAACGACCACGACACCTTCGTCAGGGTTGTCATGGACATTCTGACCGCGCGGGAACAAATTCCTGTGTGGAATGCGTGGAATGAGCCGAGCAACCAAGGAAATGCCTGTGTGGACAGCATCGTGAGCGTCAAGGGAGAAGGCAACATGCAAGATCCTGAACCAGAGGTCAATCAGAATGAAGATGAAAATCCCATTCAGATTGCTTATGGTAATGCTTATGATGACGACCAGTCCGATGATGAGTGGCTCGACGACGAAGAGCATTCCGAGATGGTACCGTTGGAGGATAACGTTCCGGTTGTCGGGGTAGCTCCGCAGATGCAACCCAACGTGATCTTCATGGATGCGGCTGCGCTCAAGGAGTGCCAGAACAACGCCATCATGGGATGTGACGAGGAGAAGCAGTATCTGCGTAGCCTCGACATCATCGTGCCTGGTCCGTCGTTCCGCGACATCGATGCCATGGATCCGCTCGCTTGGGCTGATATCGTTCGGGAGAACTTCGGCCTGAACGTCAGGGTTGAGTACGTTCCGTTCGACAAGCTGCCCTGGCTCGAAACTTCCATGCGCAGGTCCGGCCTTTCCAAGGGTGACTACTATATCGTCAAGTACGCGGTGTATTTCTCCCAGCTGATTCCCAATCTGCAGGTCGATTGCGCCACGCCCGGTGTGATGGAACTGTACGAGGCGGAAATGGCCAGGGTTCGCACCCGCGAAGGCTTCATGCGGATTTTGGGTGGCGTCAACAGCTAACCAACAAGTCGTGTGATGACCTCACCCAAGAGGGTCCAGTGTGTAAAAGCACTGGACTCTTTTATTTTTGAAAATTTATTATTTACATAATGCACGAGCTATAATATAATATCTGCGTTGGTTAATCACTTTTGTGTATGGGAGGATTGTTAGAATGAGTAACTCCAAAATGTACAAGGCTTATCACCAGTCGGTGAATATGAAGCCGGTTTTCATGGACGGCGAGACCTTCGTGGAACTGCTTATGCAGAAGGGTTATGACGAGGAGATGTTCAAGACGAGGATAGAAGGAGATGTCCGGTATTTTGTGCCGAGCTACAGCTTCGTGAGCGCGATGAACAGGCTTTCCAAGACGCAGCGTGATGTCGTGAATGGTTATCTCGTTCAAATTCCGGTACAACGGTATTCCATTTTCGAGGATCATACCGTGAAGACGGTGAACGACGAAGAAGTCCGCGTCGTTTCTTCTGCGCTCGAGCTTCGTGAGAAGTATCCCAACATGAGGATGGAGGTTTCCTCGCGTCGCATCTGGGAACTGTTCCGAATCGCCAGTGTGCAGAAAGTCAAGGATTCCGATCTTCTGTAATCAATGAGCAGAAAAGCTCCAGTAGTTTAATTACTACTGGAGCTTTTTCGTACATTGGGGACGTCCGTTAAATGGACGAAAATTAAAACATCAAACTCTTGAAAATCGTGAGTTTTAAGTATATAATCTTTAAGAAATTTATATAAAGGGAGATGTAAGTTTATGAGTTTTATTGATGAAATAAAAGAAAAAGTAAAAGGCTCTATGAAAACTATTGTACTTCCTGAAAGTACTGACATCAGAGTATTGGAAGCTGCAAGAAAAATTACTGACGAGGGTTTTGCAAAAGTTGTTTTAATTGGAAATAAAGATGAACTTCAAAATATTGCTGGAAATATTGATTTATCAGATATTACAATAATTGATCCAGCTACTTCTGAAAAAACAAGCGAATATGCAAATGCTTTTTATGAACTTAGAAAAGCAAAAGGAATGACACCTGAAAAAGCAGAAGAAACAATGAAGAATACTATATATTTTGGAACGATGATGGTTAAACAAGGCGATGCTGATGGATTAGTTGCTGGTAGCATTTGCTCAACAGCTGATACACTAAGACCTTCTTTACAAATATTGAAGACAGCACCAGGTGTTAAACTTGTTTCATCATTTTTCATTATGAATGTTCCTAACTGCGAACTAGGTGAAAATGGAATGTTCTTATTCTCAGATTGTGGTCTTAATGTAAATCCAAACGAAGATGAGTTATCTGAGATTGCTATTTCATCAGCAAAAAGTTGGAAAGCATTAACAGGTAAAGAAGCTAGAGTATCAATGCTTTCATATTCTACACATGGAAGTGCACCTTTAACAGATATGACTTCAAAAGTTATAAATGCTACAAAACTTGTTAGAGAAAAAGCACCAGAAATTTTAATAGATGGTGAAATGCAACTTGATGCTTCTATAGTTCCATCAGTTGGTGCTAAAAAAGCTCCAGATAGTGATGTTGCTGGAAAAGCAAATGTATTAATATTCCCTGATTTAAATGCTGGAAATATTGGATATAAATTAGTTGAAAGACTTGCAAAAGCTGAAGCTTATGGCCCTGTTACTCAAGGTATTGCAAGACCTGTAAATGACTTAAGCAGAGGATGCAGTAGTGATGATATAGTTGGCGTTGTAGCTATTACAGCTATGCAAGCTATGGAATAGTAAATTTAAATTATATAAAAAAAGGAGAAATAAAAATGAAAATATTAGTAGTTAACTGCGGAAGTTCTTCACTTAAATTCCAATTAATTGATATGGATAATGAAGAAGTATTAGCAAAAGGAAAATGTGACAGAATCGGCGCTTCAGAGGGAGAAATCGGTAGCCCATTTATAGAATACAAAGGAAATGGCGCTAAAATTAAAGAAGAATTACCACTTCCAGAACACGTAGCTGCATTTAGAGCAGTTGTTAGATACCTAACAGATGAAAAAGTTGGAGCTGTTAAAGATTTGAGCGAAGTTTCAGCTATTGGTCACAGAGTTGTAAATGCAGGTCCTTTCTTCAAAGAATCTACACTTGTTACTCCAGACGTGTTAGAAAGATTTAAAACAAAATCAATTCCATATGCGCCACTTCACAACCCAGCTGCATTACAAGGTATAAATGCTTGTTTTGAAACAATGGAAGGAATTCCACAAGTATTAGTATTTGATACAACTTTCCATCAAACAATGCCTGAAAAAGCTTATATGTATGGTGTTCCATATGATTGGTATGAAAAATACGGAATCAGAAGATATGGTGCTCATGGAATGTCACACCAATTCGTAACAGAAGAAGCTGCTAGATTACTTGGAAAAGATGTAAATGAAGTAAATATGATTTCTTGTCACTTAGGAAATGGATCAAGTATCACAGCTGTTAAAAACGGTAAATGCGTTGATACATCAATGGGATTCACACCACTTGAAGGTTTAGTAATGGGAACAAGATCTGGTGATTTAGATCCTGCAATTCTTGAGTTCGTAATGGAAAGAGAAAATATGGATATCCACGAAATGTTAAACACTTTAAATAAAAAATCTGGTTTACTTGCTTTATCTGGCAAAACAGGTGATATCAGAGACTTAAGAATGCTTCGCGATGAAGGTGACGAGCGTGCTGCTATGGCTCTTGACGTTTTAGCATACAGAGTTAGAAAATATGTTGGTGCATACTTAGCAGTTCTTGGACATGTAGATTGCATTACATTTGAAGGTGGAATCGGAGAGCACAATCCAGACGTTGTTAAAGCTTGTATCGAAGGTTTAGAAGAATTCGGAATCAAATATGATGATTCACATATGGGCGACGAAATGTACGAAGGTGTTGTTAGCACTGAAGATTCAAAAGTTAAAATGTTTGTAATCGCTACAAACGAAGAAATAATAATTGCTAAAGAAGCATTGAGACTAGTTAAATAATTTTTGGAAATTGGGATGGTTCCCTTTTCAAAATATGGGCACACTATTATTAAATGATAGTGTGCTTTTTATAATGCTTGAGGATTAATGAAGTTTTAGATATAATTGTTTTGGACAAGGAACGGTCCCTCTTGCTAAGAATCACCATTCCTTGTCCAAAACCAAATAGATTGGATGAGATTTATGAGAAAAAATAGAAATTTAGTTACTGGAACTTTTGTTGGCCATGAAAGAGGTTTTGGTTTTTTAGAGGTTGAAGGTCGTGAAGATGATATTTTTATTCCGCCTAATAGCACAGGACCTGCAATGAATGGTGATGTTGTTTCAGTTGAAATAGTAAGTGAAAAAGTTGAGGAAAGAAGAGCTGAAGGTAGAGTTATTGATGTTATAGAAAGAAACACGAAGACCGTTGTTGGAACTTATATGAAAGGCAAAAATTATGGTTTCGTTGTTCCCGACGATAAGAAGCTCTTTAACGATATATATATTTCAAAGAAGAATAGTAATAAAGCAAAGAATAATGATAAAGTTGTTGTACAAATTACGCATTACCCTGGAATTAATAAAAATGCAGAGGGGAAAATTATAGAAAATCTTGGACATGCAAATGATTCAAGCGTCGATTTACTTGCTATTTTAAGAGCATATGATTATAAAAGGGTGTTTCCGAAGGCTGTTCAAAAAGAAGCAGAGATGATTCCTCAAGTTGTTTTGAACACAGATGGCAGAAAAGATTTAAGGGATAAAGAAATTTTTACTATTGATGGTGCTGATACAAAAGATATTGATGATGCGATTTCTCTTGAAATGGTTGAAGGTAATTATCTTTTAGGTGTGCATATTGCGGATGTTAGTAATTATGTTAGAGAAAATACTCCGCTTGATAAAGAAGCTGCTAAAAGAGGTACAAGTGTATATCTTTTAGATTCTGTTATACCAATGCTTCCAAAAGAACTTTCAAATGGCATTTGTAGTCTTAATGAAGGTGAAGATAGAAATACTTTATCTATAGATATTTTACTTGATAAGAATGCAAACATTTTAGAAAGCCATTTATATAAAGCTGTTATTAATTCAAAAAAGAAAATGACATATGATAATGTGTATAAGGTTATTGAGCAAAACGATATTCCAAGTGGATATGAAAAATTTGTAGATACATTAATGCTAATGAAAGAATTAGCACTAAAACTCATAGCTAAAAGAAAAAATGAAGGTGCAATAGATTTTTCAGTTCCAGAAACAAAAGTTATTGTTGATGAAAATGATAAGGTGATTGAAATTAAACCATATGAAACAACACTTGCTAATAGACTTATTGAACAATTTATGGTGCTTGCAAATGAATGTGTTGCTAAGCAGTTTTCAGAGTTGAAAATTCCGTTTATTTATAGAGTACACGAAATTCCTGATGCAGATAAACTGCAAAGATTTAAAGTGTTTTTAAATAATTTGAATTATACAGATAATATACCTGAAAATATAAAGCCAAAAGATATTCAAAATATATTAGAAATTTCAAAAGGTAAACCGGAAGAGAAAGTTATTTCAATGATGGGGCTTAGAACGATGCAACTTGCAAAGTACAGTAATCATAACTTGGGACATTTTGGGCTTGCGCTAAAAAACTATTGTCATTTTACGTCACCAATTAGAAGATATCCAGACCTCTTCATTCACAGAGTAATATCAGACTATTTAGCAAATGGTGATATAGCAGGATCAACATTTGAAAAATACACTAGACTATCAATTCAATATGCAGAAACCTCTTCAGAAATGGAGCAAAAATCAGAAGAGGCAGAAGAGGAACTAACAACAATAAAAAAATGCGAGTATATGAAAGAACACATAGGAGAGACTTTTGAAGGATATATTTCTGGAGTAACTTCTTTTGGTGCGTTTGTTGAACTTGATAATACAATAGAAGGGTTGGTTCATGTAGAAAATATGAATGATGACTATTATGTGTTTGATGAAATAAATGTAGCTTTGATCGGCGAGCATACAAAAAACATATATAAGATTGGTGATAAAGTTACGGTTAGAGTAATAGATGCGGACAAACTATCTAGAAGAATAGATTTTGAATTTATAAATTAAAAATTGGACAAAGGGACTGGGCTTTTGTCCATTTTCGTCCATTTGACGGACGTCCCCGATGGACGATTTTTCGAAAAAAAGAACTTAGAAAGGAGGGAAAATCAATGGAAATTACTAGACCTACAGTTATGGAAGTTGATTTAAATGCTTTTAAATATAATGTGGAGCAAATAAAAAAATATGTTGGAGAAGGCGTGAAAATAATGCCTGTTATTAAGGCGAATGCGTATGGGACATATTTAAATAAAAGATTAGATATATTAGAGATGTTTGATATAGTTGCGGTCGCAATTGTGGATGAAGCAATTGAACTTAGAAATCTTGGATATACAAAAGAAATTTTTGTGCTTAATCAGCCGTATAAAGATGAAGTTGAAAAAATTGCAAAGTACGATATTACAGTTGGACTTAGTTCAGAAGGTTTTTTAGAAGAACTAGCTAAAGCTGGTAAGAATGTAAAAGTTCATATTGAAATTGGTACAGGTATGGGAAGAACCGGAATTCATCCTCGTAGAGTCAAGGAGTTTATAGAAAAAGTGAAAGCGCATCCGAATGTGTTTATAGAAGGGATGTATACTCATTTATCTTGTGCAGATTATGATGATGAATATACTAATAAACAACTTAAATCTTTTGAATTTGCACTTAATGAAGAAAGAGAATGCTTTGAAGATTTGAAATACCTACATACTTCAGCTTCAAACGGAATTTTAAATTATTCTAATGGTTATTATAACTTGGTAAGGCCAGGAATCATCTTATATGGATATGAATCATACGAAGAAACTATGCAGAAAATAAATTTAAAACCAGTTTGTAAATTAAAATCTAAAGTAACTTTCATTAAAGAAGTTAAAGAAGGTATTTCAATCGGATATTCGAGAAGCTTTACAACTACTCGAATGACAAAAGTTGCAACAATTCCTATAGGATATGCAGATGGATTAAGAAGATCTCTTTCTAACAAAGGAGAAGTGGTTATAAACGGAAATAAAGTACCAATCATAGGAAACATATGCATGGATAGTTTTATGGTGGATATAACCGATTTTGAAGATGTTGAGGTAGGGGATGATGTTTATATTTGGGATAATGAAAATATAACATTAGAAGAAGTGGCCTCTTCATGTGATACAATAAATTATGAAATAATGTGTACAATTTCAGATAGAGTTCCAAGAGTATTTAAATAAATGATTAATAAAAATCATCCATTTGACGGACGTCCCTAATGGATGATTTTTTTGCCGTTTATCTGTTTTATATAACCGCTTATGCTTCAAATCTAGAAATTATATAGATATGGGACTATACTTAAGATATATAAAGGGGGAATTTTATGAAAATTAAAATAGAAAAAATCGAAGATAAGAAGCTTAACAAAGATGAAATAGAAATTTTAATAAAATCTCCCATTTTAGATGAGTCTGTAGAAAAACTTGCTTTATATATAAGTCAGTATGAAAAAAATAATGATTCTAAGGTATTAGTTAATTGTAACAACACAATAAAAGAAATTAGCTATGATGATATTATATGTTTTTATAGCGATAAAAAATATAATTATTGTAAGATTAAGGATAAAGATTATAAAATTAAAAGTAAACTTTATGAAGTGGAAAATTTGAGCTCAAATTTCATAAGAATTTCAAAAGGATGCATTGCAAATTATAAACATATAAAATGCTTTGACATAAGTGAGACTGGAAAAATTGTTGTTGTGTTTGATGATAATAGCAAAGAATATGTTTCAAGACGAAAAGTAAAAAGCATAATGAATTTCTTAGATGAAAGGAGTGTTTAAAATGCAAAAAATCAAAAATATTTTAAAAATGATATTATATTTCACCGTGGGATTTTTAGTATTTTCAGGAATAGTGGCATTAGTCGAAATTATATTTTTAAATGTATTAAGTGATACTGTTCCAACATACATAGAGTTGTTTATTAAAGCTGTTCCTAGGAGCGCAAAAGTATATTGCATAGTTTCTATAGTAGTATTTGTGCTTAATGTTCTATGTAACCTAATTTCAATTAAAGTATTAAATGATAAATTGAATAAAGTAAAAAGAGAGGGTGA
>JAFTQC010000072.1 GCA_017462965.1 Clostridia bacterium
ACTATTGCTACTGAATTTGATAAATTAAGAGAACGCAAATCCTTTTTCATAGGAATTCTTATTGCAGTTTCTAAATTATCAAGTAACAATTCTTCAGGTAATCCTTTTGTTTCTTTTCCAAACAAAATAAATACATTTTCAAAATTTGAAAAATCGACTTCTGTATAGCACTTTTGACCTTTTGTAGTTAAAAAATACATATTATTATCAGATGGCGGATACTTTTCTAGAAAATCTTTTAAAGATGCATGCTCTTCAATATCTACTTTATCCCAATAATCAAGACCAGCACGTTTTACTTGCTTTTCGCTAATATCAAAGCCAAGAGGATGAACTAAATGCAATTTTGAATCAGTTGCAGCACAAGTTCTAGCTATATTTCCAGTATTTTGAGGTATTTCAGGTTCTACTAATACAACATTTATTTTCATAATTGGTGTAACTCCTTTTTACATAATTCTCATAAAAAGATACCATAAAAAGTAAGAAAAAGCAAGAAATTCAGATTTTGCACTTTATCAAGAGGGGCGTCCCCCTTGCACACTTTTTTTATTTTTTTGTTGTCAAATTAAGAAAAATATGTTAATATACTTTGTGTTATGAGATAAGGAGGAGAAACTATGCAAAGCTTATTAACAATTTTACAAATATTGACAGGAATTATAGTTGTAATCTTAGTTCTTTTACAAGAAGGAAAAGAAGGGGCAAGCCTAGTTGCAAGTGAAGCAAATAGAGGCGGTTCAATGGGTTCAAGTAGAGAAGCAAGATTAGCTAAATATACAAAATATGCAGGTTTGATTTTTATAATTCTTACTATCGCAGTTGGTTCATTAATGGCAGTAAATGCTTAATTACAGATTAAAGTTTAATTTCGACCACCGAGGACGTCCTTGATGGTCGAAATTTTTTTGTTAAATATTGGAAATTCTATGGAATATGATTCTAGAAACATTTAAATCAACATCAACATTTATATTAAACCTTGCATTCTTGTATTGTTCATTCCATTTTAGTTTTTCAAATTCGTCCCAAGTTAAAAATTCTTGTTTTACATATCTCCCAATTCCTGCAGTGTCTGTATTATAGCTTTGGGTTAGTTGTATATACTTTTCAACTAAAGTTTTGATTTCTTTTTCAATATTTGATGTAAGGATATTTTTATTTTCTTTATCTAAATAGTCTGTTGTGCTGGTTGAGGAGCGCAAATGTCCCGTTAATTTAATTTTGATATTGATTTCAGGAATATCGTTTTTCATCGTTACATCATATTTGCACTTTTTTTCTTGTCTTAAGAATATACTGGCAAGCTTTCCATCTTCTTTTGCATCGTATACGGTGATATCTCCTTGTTTTAATTCATTAGTTAAAATTAGATGCGACATTATTAAATCTTGCGGAATTTCTCCAACCATTTTACTTCCTTTAAATACGGCAAGACCAGCAAATTTCTTTTGCGAATTTTCTTTATCACCTTGAGAAGAGCTTGAACCTTGTGAACTTTGACCTTCTGAAGAGCTTCCTGTCGAGTTTTGCTCAGAATTTTGAGAATCGTTAGAGTTTCCGGATTTTTTTGAAGTATCAGAATCATCACCAGATTTTTTATTAGAAAGTAGTATTATTGCAGAATCTCGCTCTATTGAAGTTGTTGCAGTGTAAAAATCTATGAGCTCACTTTTGGCACTTTCATTTGTACGATTTTGAGAAGAGAAAAGGAGTTCATAATATCTTGCAGGGCTGGATTCCAAATCTGGTGTAATATTTTTTAAAAAATCCTTTGCTGAATTTTTACATATTGCTACAGTTGTTTTGGGTCTAATTGAAACATTACTTATTAAACTATTTATATGTCCAGACAAATCGTTTTTAGCAAGTTCTTCTGAGTATACAATTAATTTAACATGCGATAGATTTACTTCTTTACTTGTAAGTGCATTGACTTTTGAGTTACCAACATAAAGTGAAGGAGCCGAAACTGTATACGTAGTAAAATTTTCTTCACCAGTTTTACCTTCATTTGACGAAACCTTTAGCGGGATGGCTATTTGATAAGTTATGTCTAAATTATCACCGCTGCCAATGTCTGCGCCGATACCGATAACATATGCAAGATTATCTAATTCCTTTTTGTTGTAGCATCCAGTAGTTAAGAAGAGCGACAATAGTAAAAGCAAAATTAATTTAAAAGATTTATTGTGTTGCATAATTAGTCTCCTTATTATTTTTAGAGTTTTTGAGATTGGCTAAAAGTATGAGTATAAAAGGGTATACAACAATTAAAAGAGGTGACAAATATATAGAAACAATTTCTCTAAATTTTAATATATCAATATATGATGTAAGGACTCTGCTTAGTATAAGTACGATGATACAGGCGATTACAAGAAATATTTTTGAGTTTTTGATATTAAAAATCTTTTTTAGTATTAAAACGGAAAAACTTATTCCAATAGTAAGGTAAATAAATGTAGCAATAAGCCAAAGTAATACAAAAATTGATTCTACACGTTGGACAAATCTGCCGTAACTAATTAATTTTGTAAGCTCGAAAAATGGTAAATAGTTATCTGTAAGTGATGGATACGACATGACGCCAAAGATTAGAAAAAACGCACTAAGTAAGAAAAAGGCTATCATGAAAAATGAGTTTCTAGCGGTTTTATCAAAATTTTTGATGTTTGGTGCGATTAAGAAAAGAAGCGCTAAGCTTTCGTAACCAGAGATTTTATATGCGCCACCTATGAAAAGGTCCGAGATGCCATTGCCGAAAACAGGAGTAAAGTTCGTCAAATCTATACTTGGAACAAGTGCAAAAAACATGCCGATGAAACCTATAATCATAAATGGAGCAAGTATAGTACTTGCGCGAAAAATACCTTTTAATCCGATTAGACAGCCTATAAGTACAGTAATTATAAAAAGTAATGAAATGTAGATTGAGGGCGCTTCGTCAAATAAAATATTTCTTACATTTTCATTAAATTCGCTAAGTGTTATTACTGCTGCTGTCATCAAATAAAGAACCACAATGAGTCCAGTGATATATTTCAAGAGCTTTCCGCCTGCGATTTCTGCGACATCTAAAATGTCCTTATTTTTGTATTTCGAAAAGAATTTGAAAAGTATAAAAAATAGAATTCCTGCAACTATGCTAGAATAAACGGCGTATAAAAAACTTGCTGTTCCGAAATAGTGTGCTGAAAAAGTAGGAAGCGTTAAAATAATTGGAATAATAGTCATGCATCCAAGAGTTGCGATGCATTCAAAGTTTTCAAGAAATCCTTTAAAAATCAATTTTTATTACCTCCTTTTTCGCTAGTATCCCACTTTCTTGAGATATGGGGTTCTCGTACAGGTTTTTTGGTTTTCAGAAATGGTGGACGATTTTCTTTCTTCCAGATAGGAAAGATAAATAAATCATCCTTGAATATTCCTTTTCGTGTTGGTGCAAATGGTGTAAGATATGGAACACCGAAAGATGTCGTAGATGTAAGCAGGCAAAGATGAATAAAAATACCAATTGCGAGTCCGAAAAAACCGGCTGTTGCACCAAGTAAAATATAAAAAAATCTTAAAATTCTAAAACTATAATTTAAAGCATAATTTGTTGTAACAAAAGTGCTGATACCAGTAAGTGCAACGATAATTACTAAAATAGGACTAACAATGTTAGCTGAAACAATGGCTTGTCCTAAAATTAATGTTCCGACAATTCCGATTGTTGCACCCATAGGTGCTGGGGTTCTAATACTTGCTTCACGAATTATTTCAAAAGCTATTTCCATTATTAAAAGTTCAGTGAGCATCGTAAACGGGACTTTTTCGCGTGCGCCTGCAATTGCAAAAAGTAAATCTGTTGGAATCATTTCCTGGTGAAAATTACAAATAGATATATATAATCCAGGCAAAAATATTGAAAGAAAAATAGCAGGCAATCTGAATATTCTGAGCATTTCGGCGTATGGAAAGCGAAGGTATGAATCTTCTGAAGCATGCGTAAAATCCGAGAAAATCGCTGGAACAATTAATACATTGTTGCTTCCTTCAACAATTATTGCAACGCGTCCTTCAATGAGATGCGATGCCACTTTGTCAGGTCGTTCTGTGCTCAAAATTAATGGATCAATTATAAAAGTTTTATCCTCAATTAATTGCTCTAATTCGCCACTATCAAGTAAATAGTCGACTTCAACTCCATTAATTCTTCGCCTAACTTCGTCAACAATAGAATCATTTGCAATCGTTGAAATATAGGCAATTGCACATCTTGTTGTCGTCTCAGTTCCGACTTCAACACTTTCAAAAATCAAATTTTCATCTTTTACAAATTTTCTAATTAAAGCCGTATTTGTTCGAAAATTTTCTATAAATCCTTCTGCAGGTCCTTTTAAATTCATCTCAATTTCAGATTTCGTAACACTTCGACCTGGAATGTTTTTTGTATCACATATAAGGGAATACGTTTCGCCATCAATAAATAGAGCAGAATCACCGTGCAAAATATTCTCTACAACTTTTTCAAAAGTTGATACAGCGCTAACTTGACAATCTGTTAATATTGAGTTGCAAATGATGTCCTTTAAATTTGGAATTGATTTGTTTTTTAAAATACTTTTGGAGTCGCTTGTATTAAATCTATTATTTTCATTCATAAGTTCTCTTAAAATGTAATTATTTATTATGTCATTGTTCACAAGACCATCATATGAAATAAGAAGTCCTTTATAAAACTTGTCATTTATGCAAATATTAATATCTCTAAATTGAACATCGTTTGATAATGGATAGTGTAGTAATTCAGACAAAAACTTTTTATTTTCATCTAATGATGCATGTATATTAAGGTCCTTTGAAAGTGTGGGGGCAGGCTCGGGTTTTTGTATATGAAATTCTTTTTTATCATTTTTCATAAAATGTTTAAAAAAATTAAGCATAAGTCACCTCAAAAAAATAGAAAAATCTATAATATATTTTGCACAATAATCTGCAAAAAATTCATTACTTTGGGATATTTGTGAATTCTTGACAATAGGTAGCAAATGTTAGATAATCAAGGTATAGAAAATTTGGGAGGTTTTAGAATATGAATCCATACGATAAAGTGCATGAATTAGTTAGAGCAATCAAAGATTGCAGAGAAGTTAGAGAATATTTAGAAATCAAAGATGAATTATACAAAGATGAAAAAACAAAAGCGATGATAAAAGATTTTAGAGAGAAACAAGTTGAAGTTCAATCTTTGTTGATGCAGGGAAAAGAAGCAGAGCAAGAGAAAATGGAAAAATTACAATCATTATATTCAATACTTGCATCAAATGTTAAAGTTAAAGAATTTTTTGATAAAGAAGTTGCGTTTGACGTAATGTTATCAGATATATACAAGATAATAGGCGAAAGCTTGAAAGAAATACTTGAGTAATGCAATAAAAGGAGAGGAAACATGAAGATTTTAATAAAAAATGGTTATATTGTTTCAATGGTTTCAGAAATTATAAAAGGCGATATTTTAATTGAAGACGATAGAATAAAAAGAATTGGTCATATAGATTGTGAAGTTGATAGGGTTATTGATGCGACTAACAAGATTGTAATGCCAGGTTTGATAAATGCGCATACACATGTTGGCATGTCCCTTTTTAGAGGTTGTGCTGATGAGAAAGAACTTATGACATGGCTTCAAAAGGATATTTGGCCAGTTGAAGATAAGATGACGGCAAGTGATGTATATAGTGCATCAATGCTTTCTGGTATCGAAATGATTAAGAGTGGTACGACGACTTTTAATGATCAATATTTCTTTGAAGATGAAACTGCGAAAATGGCTGAAAAATTAGGTCTTCGTGCAATTCTTTCTCGTTGTATAATTGGAGATGGTGAAGAGGCACATAAGAGAGTTGCTGAGGCTGAAGAATTATATAATAATTGGCATAACAAAGCTGACGGAAGAATTAAAATATGTGTTGGATTACATGCTCCATATACATGTCCACCTGATACTATAAGAAGAGGTGTTGAACTTGCTGATAGATTGGGAAGTCCAATACACATACATTATTTAGAGACAAAAGATGAAGTAAAACAAATGGCTGATAAATATCAAATGACAGCTACTGAATACTTGAAAAAAGCTAATGTATTTAATTATCACGTTATGCTTGCACATGGAGTGCATATAGATAATGAATCAATTGAGACATTGAAAGAAATAAGTGGAGGAATTGTTCATAATCCTGTTTCAAATCAAAAATTGGGTAGTGGAATTGCTGATATAAGAAAATTAAGATCAAACGGCATAAATGTTGCGCTTGGAACGGATGGACAAGGCAGTACGAATACACTTGATATGTTTGAAGAAATAAAATCTGCAGCATATTTGCAAAAAGTAATATATCAAAGTGCCACAGCTCTTTCTGGAGAGGACGTTATGAAAATGGCTACGATAGAAGGTGCTAAAGTTCTGGGAATAGACAGTGAAGTTGGTTCTTTAGAAGAAAATAAAAAAGCAGATATAGTCATAATTGACATAAACAAACCACATCTTTGTCCAATGCACGACATCTACTCATTACTTGCTTATTCTGTAAACGGTGCAGATGTTGAAACAAGCATTATTAATGGACAAATTGTAATGGAGAACAGACAAATAATAAATGCTGACGAGCAAGAAATAATGCGAGATTGTAGAAGAATAACAGAATCTTTGTTTAGAAGATAAGAAAAATAATCAAGGTGACGGAACTTAGCAAGAGGGACGCCCCTTTTTGCTGAAAACTTCTTGCAAAAAGGGGCGTCCCTCTTGCTATTTTTAGGAAGGAGCGATTTTTTATGAAGAAAATTGTCGTAATGTTTTTGATGATGATTATGATATTTTCAACAACGGTTAATGCAAATTCAATAGATTCGATTACTATGGATATCTATATTGATGAATCAGGAGATGCAGAGATAACAGAAGTTTGGAAATGCTATACAAATCAAGGAACGGAAAGCTATCATCCTTATTATAATTTAGGAAGATCAGATATAAAGAATTTAAGAGTATCGGATGAAGATGGCACTACGTATACAACGTTATCATCATGGAATACTAATGGAACTTTGGAAAGCAAGAAAAATAAGTGTGGGTTGAATTATATAAGTGACGGAGTAGAGATTTGTTGGGGAATTAGTGAATATGGTTCTAAGACTTATACTGTGCAATATGAAATAACAAATTTTGTTATAGAATTAAATGATTCGCAAATGATTTATTGGACGCTTATTCCGCATGATTTTTCTAATAGAATAGAGAATGTTGAAATTACAATTCATGCGGATGACAGATTTGAAGATTCTCTTGATGTATGGGGATATGGTGACTATGGCGCACCCACTTACGTTTATGATGGTGAAATAAAAATGCACTCTAATGGTGCTATTAATTCAAATGAGTATATGGTTATTTTAGTAAAGTTTCCAAGTAATACATTTGATACTGCGGTAAAAGAAAATAAAGATTTTAATTATTATTATGAAATGGCTGAAGATGGAGCGATACATTACAGTAACGATAATAGTAGTAATACAGAAATTTTTGTTGGTTTGATAATTGTTTTTATATATTTTTTTAGTTTTGTTATAGTATTTAATACTAATCAAAAAGTAAGACTTACAATGGATCAAATAAGACAAGTAAGGCATACCGATACTTATTACAGAGAGTTGCCATGTGAAGGAGATTTCTTTAAAATATTTTATCTGGCAGATCTAGCAGATATTTCTAACAATAAAACCGATTTTTTAGGTGCATTAATTTTGAAATGGGTTAAAGAAGGAAAAGCTAAGATAAATAAGGTTGAAAAAAATGGTTTGTTTTCTAAAGAAGAAAGTACCATTTCATTAAATCGTAATAGTATGTTGGAGATAAATAATTTTTATGAAAAACAAATGTATCAATTAATGTATTATGCAAGTAAAGATGGTGTTCTTGAAAAGAAAGAGTTAGAAAAATGGTGTAATAGAAAATATAATAAATTGTTAAATTGGTTTGAAAAAGCAATTAAAGAAGAAAAAGAAAAGTTAACCCAAAAAGATGAATTAAGAATTGAAAAATTTGGAGGTCTTTTCAAAAAGAAACAATATGTTTTGGCAGATAATTCTTTTCAAGAGACATTAAATATTGCTGGATTAGAAAAATATTTAAAGGATTATACTTTAATAAATGAAAGAGAACCTATAGAGGTTAAGTTATTTGAAGATTATTTGATATTTGCTCAAATTGTTGGTATAGCTGATAAAGTCGCTAAGGATTTTAAAGATTTGTATCCTGAAATTATGGAGATATCTGCTTTTGAATCATTTGAGGAAATTGATTATATTAGAATAGTTACAGATACTGGTGTGAGAACTGCTAAAACAGCCAAATCAAGAGCTGAGTCTTATTCGTCTGGTGGTGGAGGATTTTCATCAGGTGGAGGCGGCGGAGGCTCTTTTGGAGGCGGCGGAGGCGGCCGGAGGATTCCGTTAATATGTGATAGCGTTGAAAGGATGATTAAAGGTGCAAAAAAGAATAGTGCATATGCTTAATTCAATGGGAATGGGTGGAATAGAAAACTTTATAATGAATGCATATGGAAGTTTAGATAAGGAAAAATATCAATTTGATTTCATATTACAAAACGAAGAAGAGAGTTTTTTTGAAAAAGAGATAAAAGAGCTTGGGGGCAATATATATATAATTCCTAGAATTGAAAAACATCCAGTAAAACATATTTTTGAATTAAGGAAAATATTAAAAAACAATTCATATATAGCTTTTCACAGGCATACAGCAAATAGTATTGTTTTTATAGATTTGATGATTGCTAAATTATCTCATATAAAAAATATAATAGTACATTCGCATAGTACTTCACATTCTAAAGAATGGCTCAATAAATTGTTTAGACCATTGTTATATGCTTTTTCAAACAGTCATTTGGCGTGTGGTGATGCTGCAGGGAAATGGCTGTATGGTGCCAGAAATTTTGAAGTGATATATAACGGAATGCCAGTTGCTAAATATGCATATAGAGAAGAAAAAAGAAATGAAATGAGAGAAAAATTAGGATTTAACTCTGGAGATATAGTTCTTGGGCATGTTGGTAGATTTGATGAGGCAAAAAATCAAAGATTTATAATCGAGATGTTTAAAGAATTAAATAAATTAGACAAAAAATATAAATTACTTTTATGTGGAGATGGACAGTTACGCGGTGAACTAACTTTGTATTGTAAGGAAAATGGATTGGATAATAGTGTGTCATTTTTAGGAGTAAGAAAAGATGTAAATGACGTATTACAAGCTATGGACGCATTTTTATTCCCTTCTAAATATGAAGGATTGCCATTGTCACTTATCGAAGCTCAATTAACAGCACTACCTTGTTTTGTCTCAAAGAACATTCCGGATGAAGCTTTATACAATAAGAACATGTTGAAACTTGGAATTGAAGATGCTGATAAAGAAGAGTGGTGCAAACATATAATGGCGTTGCCGATAACGACAGAATTTAGATCATACATAAATGAAGATTTATATAATGATTATGAAATAAAAAATGTTACAAAAAAATTATGCGAAATTTATGAAAGATGATAGTGGGGACAGTCTTTTTTGCGAGTAGCAAAAAGGACTGTCCCCATTGCTAAAAATGTGTTGAAGTTACGAATATTATGAGGTAAAATGTCTTTATGGTTTTATGATGGGGGTAAAGATGGTTAAGAAGTGGTTATATTCAAAGTTTGAAGATGATAAAGTTAAAAAAATAGCTGAAGAAAATAATGTTTCTGAATTGCTTGCTAAAATATTGCTTTGTAGAGAGTTTGAATCTAAAGATACTATTGATGATTTTTTACATCCTAAAATTGATAATTTGTATGATCCTTTTTTATTAAATGACATGCAGATTGCCGTGGATACCATAATTGATTCGTGTAATAAAAAAGAAAAGATTACTATATACGGTGATTATGATGTTGATGGAATTACGAGTGTATCGGTGCTTAAAAAGTTTTTTGCTGATATGGGAGTGAATGCTGAGCATTATTTGCCGAGTAGGCTTGAAGAGGGATATGGTTTAAATAATGATGCGTTGGACAAAATCGCAAGTAATGGTACGAAACTTTTGATAACGGTGGATTGTGGAATTTCTGCATATGAAGAGGTTGAATATGCTAAAAGGCTTGGGATGAAAGTTATTGTTACTGACCATCATGAGTGCCCTGAAAGATTACCTGATGCGCTTGCTGTTGTTGATGCCAAGAGACCTGATAGTACATATCCTTTTAATTCGCTTGCGGGAGTTGGTGTCACATTTAAGCTTATTCAAGCAATATCATATAAATTGAATTTTGATAGAAAAAGATATTTAAAATATATTGATATAGTTGCTCTTGGGACGATTGCCGATATTGTTCCTTTAGTTGATGAAAATAGAATAATTGTGAATTTTGGTTTAATTCTTATGAGACAAACTCGTAATATTGGTTTACAGGCTCTTATAAGAGTTAGTGGTTATGAAACGGGGAAGGATTTAAGTTCTACAGCGATTTCGTTTGGTATTGCTCCAAGAATAAATGCGTCTGGACGAATGGGAAAGGCTGATTTGGCGCTTGAATTGCTACTTGAGAATAATCCTGAAAAAGCGTATAAGATGGCGCTAGAACTTAGTGATACGAATAAAGAAAGACAAGATGTCGAGAAAAATATAATAAATCAAGCTGTTGATATGATTGAAAAGGACAAGTTATATGAGAAAGATATAATTGTTTTGTATCATGAGAATTGGCATCATGGTGTTATTGGTATTGTTGCTTCTAAAATAACAGAACTTTATTATAAGCCATCAATTTTGATATCACTTGAAAATGGCGTTGGCAAAGGATCTGGCAGAAGTATTGAAGGTTTTGATTTGCATGATGCACTTTCTAAATGCACTGATTTACTTATGAAGTTTGGTGGTCATGAAATGGCTATCGGGCTTTCGATTGAAGAAGAAAAACTAGAAGCTTTTTCAAAGAAAGTTGAAGAAATTGCAAAAGAAAAAGGAACAAAGGATTTACAACCAACAGTTAAAATTGATGCAGAAGTTACTTCTGAAAATATATCGTATGAAACACTTAAAGAAATTGAACTTTTAAAACCATTTGGTGAAGGAAATCCACCGCCTGTTTTTGTATATAAAAATATAAAGGTAGATGGAGTAAGACTTTTATCAAATGAGAAACATTTGAAATTATCACTTAAAGATGGTGTGCATGTATATGATGCGATTGCTTTTAATATGGGAAATCAAAAATATAGTATCAAAATTGGTGATAAAGTAGATGTGCTTCATGCATTAGAAATAAATAGTTTTAATGGAATTGAAAAAATTCAGATGAATGTAAAAGATTTGAAGAAAAGTTTGTAGAGATACATAAAGCAGGAGGATGATGATATATGACGAAAATCGAAGATATAATCGCCAGAGTAAAAAGTTATAATAAAAGATCTGATACAAAGTTAATAATGAAGGCTTACGAATATGCTAATCGTTATCATGAAGAACAAAAAAGAAAATCAGGTGAGCCATATATTGTTCATCCGCTAGAAGTTGCGTATATTGTTTCAACACTGGAGTTAGATGATAATGCTATTTGTGCGGCGCTTCTACATGATGTTGTTGAAGATACACCGGCAACTCTTGAAGATATGAAGAAGGAATTCAATGAAGAAATTGCGGTTTTGGTAGATGGAGTAACAAAACTTGGTAAAATAGCAAGTTACATAGATAAAGAGGAAGAACAAGTTGAAAATTACAGAAAGTTTTTCTTGGCAATGGCTAAAGATATAAGAGTTGTCATGATAAAGCTTGCTGATAGACTTCATAATATGAGGACTTTGAAGCATTTAAGTGATGACAGAAAAACTGCAATTGCAAAAGAAACGAGACAATTATATGCGCCACTTGCAAACAGACTTGGTATTTATTCTATAAAGTGGGAACTTGAGGATTTAAGCTTGCTATATCTAGAACCTGATGCATATAAAGAGTTGGTTGAGGCAATTAATTCTAAGCGTGCAGAACGTGAAAAATTTATAAATGATATAATTCTAGAAATTAGAAAAAAATTAAAAGAAGTTAGAATTGAAGCTGAGGTTTATGGAAGACCAAAGCATCTTTATAGTATTCATAGAAAGATGCAAAAAGATAATAAATCAATTGAGCAAATTTATGATTTGTTTGCGATGAGAATTATTGTGAATTCTGTTAAAGATTGTTATGCGGCGCTTGGATTGGTTCATGAATTATATAAGCCGATGCCTGGACGTTTCAAAGACTATATTGCGGTTCCAAAGCCTAACATGTATCAATCGCTTCATACAACGCTTATAGGAAATGGTGGAACGCCTTTTGAAATACAAATTAGAACGTGGGACATGCATAGGGTTGCTGAGTATGGTATCGCAGCACACTGGGCGTATAAAGAAGGAAAGAATATTTCTGCTTCTGATGAAAAATTGTCTTGGCTTAGAGAAACTCTAGAATGGCAAAAAGAGACTAACGACGATAGAGATTTCATGAATAAATTGAAATTTGATTTGTTCGATGAGGATGTTTTTGTATTTACACCAAAGGGTGATATCAAAGCGCTTCCAGCTGGAAGTATTCCAATTGATTTGGCATACATGATTCACGAACAAGTTGGAAACAGAATGATTGGTGCAAAAATAAATAGTAAGATGGTTCCAATTACTACGCCATTACAAAATGGTGATATCGTTGAAATTGTTACATCAGATAATACAAAAGGTCCAAGTCGTGATTGGCTCAAGATTGTAAAAACTACGCAAGCACGTAGCAAGATTCAAAACTGGTTTAAAAAAGCTCAAAGAGAAGAAAATACAGCTAAGGGAAAAGAACTAGTTGAGAAAGAATTAAAGAGAATCGGAATGTCTTTTGCAGAATTATTTAAAACAGAATGGATTGAGAAGGCGCTTCAAAGATACAAATATAACTCGTTAGACGATTGTTATGCAGCGATTGGCTTTGGTGCAATTTCGCCGGCGAAAATCATTACAAGATTACTTGAAGAGTATAAGAAAGAGCATAAAGAAGAGGAAATTGAAAACAAGATAAATGAACTTCGTCAAAATAAACGTCCTGATAAGAGTAAGGTTTCGAAGTCGGGTATTATAGTTAAGGGAATCGATAATTGCTTGGTAAAACTTTCTCGTTGCTGCAATCCACTTCCTGGTGATGACATAATTGGATATATAACAAAAGGTAGAGGTGTTTCAGTTCATAGAGCTGATTGCATAAATTGTAAAGAATTATTAACAGAAGAACAAAGACTTATAGATGTTTCTTGGTATAAAGAAAATAATGCTTCTTATATGGCTGAGCTTGAGATTTATGCAAATGACAGAAATGGATTACTTGCAGATGTTACTGTTGCGGTTGGTGATCTGAAAGCTAAAATTGTTTCAATTAATGCTAGAACAGTTCAAAATAATAGGGTTGCGATTATAACAATAGGACTTGAAGTTGTAGATATAGAAATGCTTAATAAAGTAATAAAGGTTATTAGAAAGGTAGATAGCGTGTACGATGTACACAGACAAAAATAAACTTGTAGCAAAATATTGGAGGATAAATTCATGATAATGAAGACTTTTAGGGCGCAGGTTGGCAATACGAGCATGTTTACAAACATGTATTTAGTTGCTGATGAAAACACGAAGGAAGGCGTGTTAATTGATGCAGGTGCTGGAATTGATAAAATAATTAATTTTATAGAAAATGCACAAATAAAGCTTAAATATATAATTTTGACTCATTGTCATGTTGATCATGTTGCGGGGTTAAGGGCTTTGAAGCACGAATATCCAAGAGCTAAGATAGTTATAAATGAAGAAGATGCTGAAGGTCTTGCGGATGAATCTATAAATATGTGCGAATTACTTGGAGTAGAGAATAATTTTCTAAATGCTGATGTGACAGTTAAAGATGGCGATGTTTTGGAGTTTGGTGGATTACAAGCAGATATCATTCATACTCCAGGACATACCGCTGGAAGCATGTGTATATTGATAAAAGATGCATTATTTAGTGGAGACACTTTGTTTAAGGGAACTAGAGGCAGAACTGATTTGAAAACAGGCTCAGAAAGAGAAATACTGTGGGCGATAAAGGATAAATTATTGAAGCTTCCCGAAAACACGATTGTCTATCCTGGACATGGTGCTACGACAATAATTAGGGATGAGATAGCAAATTATGAAGATTGAATTTGCACTTTTGGGATGTCCCTTAAAAGTGCAAATTCTTAAAAATTTAATATAAAAAAACTTGCAAAAGAAAAACATATAGAATATAATAAGCAAGTACTCGAAATTAGAGAGTTGCTTGCCCGAGTGGCGGAATTGGCAGACGCACACGACTCAAAATCGTGCGGGAAACCATGCGGGTTCAAGTCCCGCCTTGGGCACCAAAGAAGATACTGTTTTAAACAGTATCTTTTTTTTGTAGTAAGAGGGGCGAAATATTGCGAAAATTGTAAAAATATGCAAATGAAGGTTGACATATTACATAAAATATAATAAAATACCATTGTAAATTATGCAACTGAACAGGACCTTAGAAAATGGAGGGGTTATATGTAAGTCGATTACTCATTCTCATGACATTCGTATTTGGGGTGAAAGCGGCAAAAACACACTAATGTCGAAACATATGTATTGGTTATGTCAAAAAGAAAAAATACAGAAAGGGGAAGCCAAACATGGAACACAGAAGTGGAGCAACTAAGATCCGCATTACCAAAATTGTGAGCGGTGTGAAACTGGTGGATGATCAGGCGCAGGAGAGTGTCTGTTCTTCCAAGAATCGGTGCATTCTCGGTTTCCTCGCCGAAGGACGTCAAGTTCTCATGAACGAGAATGAACTTGTTCGAAACTACGCAAACGGCGACGGTACACAGATTCGGCTCAATGCTATTGTGCCGGGAAGAATCTACACAGTATACACCCGTGGCTATGAATTGGCCACTGCTAACTGATAACTTATAACTCTTTTGAAAGCGTCCAGGTCTGACTTGGACGCTTTTAAATTGAAAATTGGAACGGTCCCTCTTGCTAGTTTTCTGTGTTTTTCCTTGACATTGCACTAAAATGAGCGTATAATGTTTATTGCTTATGTAAACATGAGTTGTAGATGTACCATGCAAATCGAAATTTTGGAGGTAAAAAACAAATGACGCAAAAAGTGAATTCTAAGCCGGTGTATGATCTTTATGACGTTGAGTTCCTTCTCCGCTTTAAAGGAGAGGACCGAACTTCTGGAGATCCGTATCATGGAAGCCGTGTTGTTGAGCTGGTGAAGCCTGAAGAACTTAAAAAGGCTGAACAGCTGCAAGAAGAACTCACGCAGACCCTGCGGAAGTATTTTGCGGGACTCAACGAATTTCCTGTCGAGATCGTTCTGGTCGAGCTTGTGAAATTCGAGCGTAAGGACGCCTAACCAGCGTCCTTTTTTTATGTCTTTTTTTATGAAAAAGAGACGTAATTTTATATTTCATTTTTTAATAAAATATTGATATCGAGTAAAGAATAGTATAGAATAACCCTTGTAGAAATTAATTAAGGAGGAATTAATTATGTCAGTAAAAGTTGGTATTAATGGTTTTGGTAGAATCGGTAGTTTAGCCTTTTCTGCATCATTTGATAAGGAGGATATTGATGTCGTTGCAATAAACGATCCATTCATTTCTGTTGATTACATGGTATACATGATTAAACACGATACAGTTCATGGTCAATTCAAAGGTGAAGTTCATGAAGAGAATGGATGCTTAGTTGTAAACGGTAATACAATTAAAGTATATAATGAAAAAGATCCAGCTCAAATTCCATGGGGAGAAGCTGGTGTAGAATATGTATTAGAATGTTCAGGAGTATTTACAACAACTGAAACAGCTAGTGCACACTTACAAGGTGGAGCTAAAAAAGTAGTTATTAGTGCTCCATCTAAAGATGCTCCTATGTTTGTTATGGGTGTTAACAACGAAACATATACAAGTGATATGACAGTTGTTTCAAATGCATCTTGTACAACAAACTGTTTAGCTCCTTTAGCTAAAGTTATTAATGATAAATTTGGAATTAAAGATGGTTTAATGACAACAGTTCACGCTACTACAGCTACTCAAAAAACAGTTGACGGTGCTTCTAAGAAGGACTGGAGAGGCGGTAGAGCTGCTAGTGCTAATATTATTCCTTCATCTACAGGTGCTGCAAAAGCTGTTGGTAAAGTTATACCTGCATTAAATGGTAAATTAACAGGTATGGCATTCAGAGTTCCAACTGTTGATGTTTCAGTTGTTGACTTAACAGTTAACCTTGAGAAACCTGCAACATACGAAGAAATTTGTGCTGCTGTTAAAGAAGCTTCTGAAGGTGAATTAAAAGGAATTTTAGGATATACAGATGAATTATTAGTATCATCTGATTTCATCCATGATTCAAGAACATCAATATTTGATGAAAAAGCTGGTATCGCT
Organism: Clostridia bacterium; assembly: GCA_017462965.1. Lineage (GTDB taxonomy): Bacteria > Bacillota > Clostridia > TANB77 > UBA1234 > UBA1234. The sequence goes on from JAFTQC010000072.1 coordinate 16,561, forward strand.
TTAACAGATACATTCGTAAAGTTAGTTGCTTGGTATGATAATGAGTGGGGATATTCAAATAAATTATTGGATTTAGCAGCTTATATGCACTCGGTTGACAACAAATAAAAACGCGTGAAAATCATCATCTTACAAAAAGTTTATTCGTCCTTGGTGCTCAGCGTATAAACATACGCTTGCGCGCTCGCGGACTTCATAAATTTTCGTAATCTAATGATTTTGACACGTTTTGAAGATATAGAAAATATTGAAAGTTTTATAAAATATAGTTAAATAAAAACAGTGAGGGGCCGGCATATTTAGAAAGTGCCAGCCCTAAATTTTAATATAGAGAGAAAGGAAGTTTTTCGGTATGTTAAATAAGAAAACAATTGAAGATATCGATGTAAAAGGTAAAAAAGTTTTAGTTAGATGTGATTTTAATGTTCCTCTTGATGTTGAAACAAAAACAGAAATTACTGATGATAGAAGAATAACAGAGGCCCTTCCAACAATTAAATATTTGATGGAACAAGGTGGTAGAGTTATTTTATGTTCTCATATTGGTAAGACAAAAAATAAACAAAGTCTTGCTCCTGTAGCTAAGAGACTTTCAGAATTATTAAATAGAGAAGTTCCTTTTGCTAGTGATGTTGTTGGCGAGGATGCAAAAGCTAAAGCTGCTGCTTTAAATGATGGAGATGTAATGTTAATTGAAAATGTTCGTTTACATCCTGAAGAAGAAGCAAATGATCCAGCGTTTGCAAAAGAACTTGCTTCACTTGCTGAATTATATGTAAATGATGCTTTTGGAACAGCTCACAGAGCTCACGCTTCTACTGCTGGTGTTGCTGATTATTTACCAGCTGCTTGTGGATACCTAATCCAAAAAGAAATTGGAATAATGGGTGGAGCTTTAAATGAGCCAAAGAGACCTTTCCTTGCAATTCTTGGTGGATCTAAAGTTTCTACAAAGATCGGTGTTATTGAAAACTTATTAGATAAAGTTGATGGACTTATGATTGGTGGAGGTATGACATATACTTTTGCTAAGGCTCAAGGCGGAAATGTTGGTAATTCAATTTGCGAACTTGATAAATTAGATTTGGCAAAAGAAATCTTGGCTAAAGCAGAAGCTAAAGGTGTTAAATTGTATTTCCCAGTTGATACGTTATGCGCAGCTGCACCAGCTGAAGATGCTGAAACAACTGTATGTCCTTCAAATGATATTCCAGATGGTTTAGAAGGATTAGATATTGGACCTGAATCAATCAAATTGTTTACAGAAGCTATCAAAGAATATAAAACAATTATTTGGAATGGACCTGTTGGTTTCTTCGAACTTAACAAATTTGCTAATGGAACAAATGCCATAGCAAATGCGCTTGCAGAAAATGAAGATGCAGTTACAATCATTGGTGGCGGAGATAGTGCTGCTGCAGTAGAAAAAGCAGGATTGTCAGAAAAAATGACACACGTTTCTACTGGTGGTGGAGCCTCACTAGAGTTCATCGAGGGCAAGACTTTGCCTGGCATCGCTTGTTTACAAGATAAATAATTTGCATGAAAATCAGCATCTTGCGGAATGTTTTAAATTGGTTCCGTACTCAACGTACCACAGTACGCCTCCGTGCGTCACTCAATTTAAAAATTCCGCAAGCTACTAATTTTGATGCAAATTTGGAAAGGTGTAGTTAGAAAAAAATAAATAGAAAGAAGTGATAAAATGCGTAGAAAAGTTATTGCAGGAAATTGGAAGATGAACAAATCTCCAGAAGATGCAAAAGCGTTCATGCAAAGCTTTCCAGAACTTGTTAAAGAGTCTGAGAGTGAAGTTGTTCTTTGTGTGCCATACATAGATGTATGTGTTATGAAAGAACTTGCTAAAGATACAAATGTAAAGATTGGTGTTCAAAACGTGCATTATGAAGAAAAAGGTGCGTATACAGGAGAAGTTTCTGTAAAAATGCTTAAAGATATAGGAATGGAATATGTTATAATAGGTCATTCTGAGAGAAGACAATATTATAATGAAACTGATGAGAGTGTTAATAAAAAATTGAAGGCGTCTCTTGCTAATGGTTTGAAACCTATTGTTTGTGTTGGTGAAACTTTAGAACAAAGAGAAGCTGGTATAACTAAAGATTTTGTTACAACTCAAGTTAGACTTGCTTTGGATGGTTTGTCTAACGAAGATGTTGCTAAAACTATAATTGCTTATGAGCCTATTTGGGCTATTGGTACAGGCAAAACAGCTTCTAAAGAAGATGCTAATGAAGCTTGTGCTTGGATAAGAGATGAAATCAGAAATCTTTTCGGAGCAGTAGCTGAAGAAGTTATAATTCAATATGGCGGAAGCGTGAAGTCTTCAAATGCTAATGAACTATTTAATATGTCAGATATTGATGGTGGATTAGTTGGTGGAGCAAGCTTGGATCCAGAAGAATTTGCTAAGATAGTTAATTACAACAAATAATGATAGTTAGAATCGGGACAAAGGGACGGTTCTTTTGTCCTTTTTTAAAATTTTATTTAGAGTATTGAAAATATGATATAAAAAAGGACAAAAGAACCGTCCCCTTGTCCCGATTTAGAGAAAGAAAAAGGAGACGAAAAAAATGGATAAAAAACTAGTTATGCTTGCTATATTAGATGGTTGGGGGATAAATGAGACAGAGGATGGTAATGCTGTTAGACTTGCTAAAACTCCTAATCTAGATTCGATAATGAAACAAAATCCTAATACAGTAATCCATACAAGTGGCTTAAATGTGGGACTTCCTGATGGACAAATGGGTACATCTGAAGTTGGACATATGAATATTGGTGCTGGTAGAATTGTTTATCAAGATTTAGCAAAGATAACAAAATCAATTCAAGATGGTGATTTCTTCGAGAATGAAGCTTTCCTTAAAGCTGTTGAAAATTGTAAAGCTAATAATAGTGCGATGCATTTGATGGGGCTTACTTCTGATGGTGGTGTTCATACACATGTAAATCATTTATATGCGTTATTAGAACTATGCAAGAAGAATGGTTTGGAAAAGGTATGTGTACATTGCTTTACAGATGGAAGAGATACAGCGCCAACATCTGGTGAAGGTTATATTCAAGAATTAGAAGAAAAGATTGCAGAAATTGGTGTTGGTAAAATTGCTAGCATAAGTGGTAGATATTATGCAATGGATAGAGATACTAACTGGGATAGAGTTAAGCTTGCATATGATGCTTTAACTAAAGGTGAAGGATTTACTGCTAAAACTGCAATAAATGCTATTGAATCTGCTTATCAAAGAGAAGAATTTGATGAATTTATTAAGCCAACTGTTATTGTTGAAAATGAAACACCAGTAGGTTTGATAAAAAATAATGATTCTGTAATTTTCTATAATTTCAGAAGAGATAGAGCAAGAGAAATTACAAGAGCGTTTGTTGATAATGATTTTGCAGGATTTGAAAGAGAAAAATTGAATCTTACATATGTTTGTATGACAGATTATGATGATACAATAGATAATGTAGAAGTTGCTTATAAAACTGCAGCTATCGAAAATACTTTCGGTGAATACATTAGTAAACTTGGATACAAACAATTAAGAATAGCAGAAACTGAAAAATATGCGCATGTTACATTCTTCTTTAATGGCGGAAATGAAGTTAAATATGAAAACGAAGACAGAATTTTGGTGGCTTCTCCTAAGGTTGCTACATATGACTTGAAGCCAGAAATGAGTGCATATGAAGTTACAGACAAACTAGTTGATGTAATTAGAAAGTCTACTTATGATGTTATAATATTGAATTTTGCTAACTGTGATATGGTTGGTCATACAGGATATTTAGATGCTGCTATAAAAGCGGTTGAAACTGTTGATGAATGTGTTGGAAGAGTAGTTGAAGAAGTTAAACGTGTAAATGGAACGATTTTAATTACTGCCGACCATGGTAATGCTGAACAAATGATTGACTACGAAACAGGTGATCCACATACAGCGCATACGACAAATCTAGTTCCATTAGTTGCTGTTGGACTTGAAGATGGTGTCAAATTAAAAGAAGGAAGACTTGCTGACATAGCTCCAACAATGCTTGAAATAATGGGAGTTGAACAACCAAAAGAAATGACGGGAGAAAGCTTAATAGAGAAATAAAAAATTTGGACAGCCCTTTTTGAGAGAGCATGTCATCAACAGGGACAGCCCTTTTTGAGAGAGCATGTCATCAACAGGGACAGCCCTTTTTGATAAATGTAAGTATTAATAATAGCGCAAATTATTTTTACTTGTTTATCAAAAAGGGCTGTCCCTGTTGATGACATGCTCTCTCAAAAAGGGCTGTCCCTCTTGATGAGAATTTTCTCAAAAAGGGGCGTCCCTCTTGATAAAAAAGGAACCGTCCCAATTTCCAAAAAAAGATTGCAATATATACTAGACTAGGGATAAAATATTTGTAGAAGCTTTGTTATAAAAGAGAGGTTCGAAAATAATGTACGAAGATGTTATTTTAATAATAGGTGCAATGAAAGATGTTGAATTAGATGTTTTGCTTAATAAATTAGAATTAAGAAACGTGGTTGAGGAGAAAAGTTGCACTTTTTATGAAGGAAATTTGTTAAATAATAATGTAGTAATTTGTCATGCGAATGTAGGAATAATAAATGCTGCAACTGCGACCACGCTTGGAATAATGAAATATAATCCTAAATTAATCTGGGTTGAAGGTACTGCTGGTGGTCATGCAGAAATTGTGCATAAGGGTGATATTGTAGTTAGTACAGGAATTATAAATTTGAATTCGTTTAGAACTGGATGCTTAGGTAAGAATGAAGGATCGGATCCTTTTTCTTGGGAATTAAAGAGATATGGTCATTTACCTCAAGATGTTGAGAGTATAGTTGTAGCTGCAAGTGAAAAGCTAATTGAGTTGGCAAAGAGTGTTGAAAATGAGTTTGTAATTAATAATCCTTCAAGTAAAGTTCATTATGGCATTATAGGAAGTGGAGATGCATGGAATAAAGAAGCTGATCTAATAAAGCACTATTCTGCTAAATATCAGACGTTATGTGAAGAAATGGAAAGTGCAGCTGTTTTTCAGATTGCACGTAACTATGATATTCCAGTAATCGCAATTAGAAGTATTTCTAATAATGAAATACATGGCGAAGTTTATGAAAGAGAGCTTGGCCAAAAAGCTCAAGAGTATGTTTTATATATGTTAAAAAATAAAAAGGAGAAATGATATGTTTGATGCTATAAAGAGTCAGGATTTCAAAAAAGAAATTTCTAAAATTCTAAATAAGAAATTAACTGAGATTAGTGATGAAGATTTAGAGAGTGTTGAAAAAATATCAATAAATAAAGAGAACATTTTTGGTGGAATTAATGATTATCAAATATCAGATTTGAAATTTTTGAAGGGGCTTAAACAATGCAGTATATCTGGTTTTGAAATAACGGATCAAGATATTGATATAATAAATGAACTTCCAGAGCTTGAATTTTTGGAGTTTGATTTTTGTGGTTTCAAATTAGTATCAAATAGTGTAAATAATCCGAAGTTAGAGGATTTGTATTTAGACAATTGTGTTGATTTTAAAATTTCATACGTGAAAAGTTCTAATCTTAAGAGCTTGTCAATTGTTGGTTTTAAAGAAGATATGGATTCTTTGAATTTAGCAGGTTTAATGATAATGCGTAGTTTGGAAGAAATAGAGATTCATAATTACAAGATTGAAAATATCATTAATGTAATTAGTTCGGCTCCAAATGTAAAGAGTATCAATCTAGATGGATCAATTGTAAGTGAAAAAGATTTGCTGGAAGAAATAAAAATAAATGGCATTAAAGTCTCAAATGAAAGTTTCTTTCATTTACATTAGAAAATATTTTGTACAAAGGAGAAATTTTATGAAGAATGCAGAACAGGCAAGAGTTTACAAAGAAGTTCTTACGGTGCTTGATGCTTTTAATATTGTAAATTTTATTCCGAAAAATGTGATAGGAAAAATGATGCGTGAACAAGATAGAGATTACGAATATTCATTTGATATTAATGGTCCTATTGAAGAGCAAAGAATTTCGAAGAAAGCGGCTACAATTTTATCAGTTTTGTATATAAAATATATTTGTACGGATGAAAATGAAAAGCTTGAACTTAAGGCTATTTATGAGAAAAATGAAGAGATACCGGAATATAGAGCTTATCGAGATGAAGTTATACAAGATTTGAAGGATTCTGAAAATGAAGCAAGTAGTACAGCAGTAGAAAATGAAAATTTGCCAATGAAACCAAAAACAATTTCTGAAAAGATAAAACAATTTTTTAGAAAATTATTTGGAAAAGCATAAGATAAGGGTGGAAAAAATATGGTTGATGTAAAAGAGCGTATTGATTTAATATTGCAAACTAAAGATAAGACACTTTTAGAAAATCTTCTTTATGAATATGGTGGAGAGAATTTTTCTATGTATGAAATTGGAAATGTGCTTATGGAGATATGTGACGATAAAGAGTACATTAAATCTTTTATTGCAAATTCTAATTATGGGCTGAATTCGTTTCAAAAAGAGGCTATTATTTCGATGTTAGGAGATGATACTTTTCGTGATGCGTGTATAAGAGGTGAAGTCGAAGGCGTTGATTTAGAGCCTTTCAGTAAAGCGAGACTATATATGACAGATGGTGGTTATGAGTATACTGATCAAAAGGATTTATATATACGTAATGCTTTATCTGGCCAGTACTTTGAACTTGATTCACTTGCGTCAGAGTATTTGATTGATGCCCTAAGTGATGTTGAGGAGAAAAAACAATATATACTTGATGATTCTATCCCTTTAGAAATAAGTGAAAGGGTTGCTCTGGCTAATGGTATAAATGAAGATGATTTTATTAGAGAAGTTGTTGCGCCGTTAAGAGTAGATGAAAATTACAAACAAAGTATTCCAATTGTTAGAGCTGTATCAACGGTGAAAAGTGCAGATATTAGAAAAGATTTTATAAGAAATAATCATGGAGAATTATCATATGTTAGTTTGAGTGATTTGGCACAGGGGGCGGCTATTCAGGGGATGGAAGAAATTTCTGATATCTGTGAGTGGGGCGTAGAAAATGGTATCGAACTTCGAAAATTAGATGATATGGTGAATGCAGAATATTATAAGAACGAAGGAAATAGAGCAAATTGGAATGCTGGTGTTAAGCGTATTGCTACTGTTTCGGAATTGGATCAGCCTACTTTAGAGCAAAACCCAGATATTAAATATGTTAGAATGCAAGATGCACAAAATCCAAATTCTAGAAAGGATATGTATACTAGAGAAAGATATGGACAGATACGTGGAGCGATTGATAAAGTTGTTGAAGGCATTCCAGTAGCAGAAGATGGAAATCCTAAAAGTCAGGTTGAAGCATTTTCAAAAGTTTATTCTAGATTGTCTAATATAAAGTATGATAATTATGCTATATCTAAAAAAGGTGAGATGGATCCAGAATTGCAAATGAGGTGTAGAAATTTAGAAGGTGGACTGCTTGATGGAAAATGTATCTGTGCGGGGTATTCTGAAATTTTAAAAAATGCACTAAGTTGCGTTAATATTGAAAGTATTACTGTTGGTGGGAATCAAAAAGGAGAAGGAAAAGCAGGACATGCCTGGAATCAAGTTCGAATAGGTGATAATTGGCTAAATTGTGATTTGACGAATGATAGAGATTGCGGGAAATTTTTTAATGGAAAATTTGCTCATAAAGCACTAAAATCAGACAAACAATTTAAAGGTTATGATAGGTATAGCGAGAATAGACCAGCTGAAGAGCATCGTTGTGATGTTCCTTTGACAGAAATACCTGGTGCAACAAATCCTTCTTTTAGTTCATATGTGAAGTCTTGGGCTTCTAATATAAAAATGAATCAGATTCAAGAAGCAAGTAGAGAAGTTGCTGCTATAGAGCAAGCACCAATGATTACTGCACAAGAACAAAATATGCAAATCGCTGCACAACAGGCTACGCAGCAAGTTGCAACTCCACCACCACCTCCGCCTATGAGTATGGAAATGTAATTTTAATTAATGTAAGAGGTGATTGATATGAGACTTGGGGTTTATGTTGGAAGTTTTAATCCTGTGCATAAAGGTCACAAGGCAATTGTAGATTTTTTACTTGAGAAAAAATATGTTGATAAAATTTTGATGATTCCGACAGAGAATTATTGGGGAAAGCAAAATTTGATTGATACTAAATATAGATTAGATATGTTAAAGTTTTATGAAAATGAAAAAATAATAGTAACGGCAAAATATGGCGATTTTAAGTATACGAATGAAATATTAACGTCGTTAAAAAATGATTTTGACGATGAATTGTACTTGATAATTGGAGCCGATAACTTAGTAAAATTTCATGAATGGAAAAGTGTTGATAAAATTTTAGAAAATAAAGTTGTCGTACTTGGAAGAGATGATATCGATATGGAAAGTTTAATTCAAAAATTTGAGGGAAAAGAAAATTTTGTTTTGATTAAAGATTTTCCTTTGATTTCAACATCTTCTACACTTGTTAGAAAAAAGATTGCCACGAAAGATTGCGAGGATATTGAATCTTTAATTGATACACGTATATACAAATACATATGTGAGAATAATCTATATAGTTTGTTAGAAAAAGGAGAATAGAATTGCCAAACTGGAAAACACATTTAGAAATTAGTAAAAGATTGAATGAAAAATATAAATTTAATGAAAAGGATTATGAGTTATTTTTAATAGGAAGCATTTTGCCGGACATAAATAATTCATATGTAGTTACGAATATTTCTAAGAAAATTAGTCATGACATAACACATTTTAGAAATAAAGAAATACCTTCGTATATTCTTTTTTATGAAAAATATAAGATGGAAATTGATTCACACAATCCGCTTTTTGTCGGATATGTAACACATTTATTTACAGATTATATGTGGAACAACAATTTTTATACTTCTATTAAAAAAAGAAAACTTGAAGAAACCGATAAAGAAAAACTTCGAATAATGAAGCAAAGTGATTTTAAAATATATAACAATAAATTCATGGATGATTTTATTGATATAAAGTATAATTCTTACGAATCAATATTGGAAGAAATAAAGAAAATTTCTGAAGTAGATATTATAAAAAAGGATATTGAAACAGTTTGCGATGCACTAAAGAAAAAACTGATTTATGAAGCAAGTTATCAATTCTATACAGAAAAAGAATTAGATGAATTATTAGAAAAAACAGTGAATGAACTTTAATAAGAAGAGACAATCGTTTTTTCAGCAAGAAGTCAGCAGGAGATCAGCAAGAGATCAGCAAGAGGGACGCCCCTTTTTGTGAAAACTTTTCACAAAAAGGGGCGTCCCTCTTGCTGACCTCTTGCTAGATATTATGGATTGCAGGTTCTGAAAGTACGTTACCGTTTATGTCGTAACGTGAACCGTGGCATGGGCAGTCCCATGTTTTTTCGACATTATTGAAGCTGAGTTCACAGCCCAGATGAGCACAAACAGGTTTTATAAAATAACATTTCCCATTTGTATCACGATAAACCCCGACTTTTTCATTTTCGTATTCAATAATTTTTCCTTCATCCATTCCAACGTCATCTAAAGTGTCTGGTGAATCTTTTAATTTGTTTATAACAAGTGAATATATTGATTCCTTAACCATATTTCCAAGTTCGTCACGATTTTTAATTGGCTCTAATCTTGTTGCTTCAAAGGTATTTTCATATTTATTTTTGTTTCCTAAAATTTTGTCAGTTATGATTTTGCTTGCAACGTTTGAAAATGTGATTCCCCATTTTTTGAAACCTGTTGCAACATAAAGGTTTGGCATTATAGAAGAAAAATCGCCGATGTATGGTATTTTGTCCAAAGAAATACAATCTTCTGTACACCATTTGTATAAGACTTCACTCTCAGGATAAAGCTCTTTAGCTTTTTTTTCTAATATTTCGTAGGCATTTTCTAAATCTATTTTTTCTCCAGTCTTGTGATCAGCACCAGCAACAATTAATAATTTTTTGTCTTTATATGGAGTGGTTCTAAAAGAAAAAGTTGGGATAGAACTATTTATATACATTCCTTCCGGCAAATCACATTTGGTATCAACAGCAATTGCATAAGACATGCTTTGATACATTTTCAAAAAATAAAATCCAGGGAAATTAATGATAGGATAGTGTGTTGCTAAAATTACATATTTTGCTTTTATACTATTATTTGCAGTGGAAACAATATAGCCACTATCAAAACTTTCAACATCAGTAACAACAGTGCTTGTATAAATATCAATCCCTTTTTTTGTTACAATATCACATAGTGCAAGAGCATATTTTCTTGGATTAAATTGTGCTTGATTTGGGAACTTAATTGCACCAAGAGTTTTAATTGGCATAGGTATTTCTTTAACAAATTCACAAGGAAAATCTAAAGACTTTACCGCACTTACTTCTTTTTCAATATCAAACAACTCTTCTGAAGAATAAGCATAGACATAACTATCTTGAACAGAAAAATCGCAATCAATTTTTTCTTTATCGATAATATCTTTAATTCTTTGAACGGCTTCTTCGTTGGCATCTAAATATTTTTTTGCTAAATCATGACTATATGAATTAATTAGATAATCGTAAAAAAGATTATGCTGTGAAGTTATTTTTGCAGTAGATTTTCCACTTACATGAGAACAAACTGAATCTCTTTCTACAATAGCAACCTTTAACTTACTATCAGAAAGATAGTATGCGCTTGTGATACCAACTAATCCGGCACCAATAATACAGACATCAACATCTATATCATCAGATAAATGTTTGTATTCCTTTTCTAAATTTTTAGTTGTCTCAATCCAATAAGAACACATATGGACCTCCTAATAGCATAGCAAAAAGGAGCGTCCCTCTTGCTAACTTTTTACTTTTAAAAATAGTATTTCCAATTCCTTTGAATTTATACTCAATATGATATAATTGTTTAAGGAGGGTGCATATGAAAAAGTTTGGAAAAATAATTAGTGTGATAAGCTGTATTTTTATATTGTTCACTTTGAGCGGATGTGAAGGATTTATTTACAATAATTCATCTAAAGAAGAGATTTTGGATAACTTCAAGACAGGTAAATATGAAGTGCAAAATGAATCGAGTGAGCAAGTTCATAAAATTGAGTTTTATGGAGATAATGTTTTTTTAGTTGTATCTGGTGATATGGATTATGTTGGAACATATGATATAAATGAAAAAAATATAAGCTGTAAAGTTCAAAAGAAAAGTGGTACAACTTTTGCTACTGAAAATGTGGATTTTAATATAGAGCTTGTAAGGGTAGATAACAACGGAATTAAGTTTGATGATGCTTATGAAGGTACAGAAAACTTTTTGATGGAAAATGAAACGTATACATATTGTGGAGAATTTGAAAGTAGGCTAAAAGCTAGAAATATAATGCAAGAAGAAAATAATCATATAGTGAGTGTTTTCTACAACAATAGTAATATATGGGATTCTGGGGATTTTGAGAGCTTTTGCTTTGTAGATTTGAATGGTGATACAGAGAAAGAATTATTAGTTCAATATATGATAGATAAAGCTCCTACTACTTTTGTGTATGAATGCGATAGTAATAAAATTGAAAAAATTAGTGAACTTGATTTAGATATTACTAGTCTATCAAAATATTCCGATTCAAATGGGAAAAAATTATTTGTAAATTCGTATGATACAGAAATTTCAGATACAGAAGAGTGTACGATTGTAAAAGAGTTGACATTTGGAAATAATAATTTTAATACAAAAGATGTATTTAGCGAGAAAAGAACGTTAACAAATGCGGCAGATATAAATGGATATGAAGAATGGATTTTTGAATATTTTGTTGAAAATATAAGTACAAAGCAAGGCGACTATATAAATGCATATAAGAATTATTTTGATAAATTAACCAAAGAAGATTTGATTGTAAATCTTATAAATGTTGATGATTGGCGTAATGAAAACAAGGATAAGCGTTTAGAAAAATTGAATAATTCTTATGGTAAATAAAATATTTTTAATTCAAGATTAACCAAATAACAAAAAATAAATATAATAAATGTATGGAGGTGTAATGTGATTAACAGAATTATTGGAAATACACCAATGATTAAGATTATTTATGAATATGACGGAATTGAAAAATATGTGTATGCAAAACTTGAATACTTTAATTTGACTGGTAGCATAAAGGATCGAGTTGCGTATTATATTCTTGACAATGCGAAAAAAAGTGGAGAGCTTCAAGCAGGGATGCCTATTATAGAAGTGACAAGTGGAAATACTGGCATTTCGCTTGCGGCACTTGGACGATATTATAATCACCCTGTATATATTTTTATGCCAGATTGGGTTAGTAAAGAAAGAGTTAAATTGATTGGTGGATATGGTGCGGAAGTTATTTTAATTAGCAAAGAAGAGGGTGGTTTTCTCAAATGTCTTGAAGAGTCCAGAAAATTAGCGTTGGAGAATGATGGATTTTTAGCGAATCAATTTGCTAGTAAATATAATTTCTTGGCTCATTATGAAACAACTGCAGAAGAAATTTTAAGTCAGGTTAAAGAAGACTGCTATGGTTTTGTTTCTGGTGTCGGTACGGGTGGAACTTTGATGGGAGTCGGAAAAAGATTAAAGGAAATAAATCCAAACATGAAAGCTATAGCGATTGAACCTGATAAAATGCCAATGATTTCTGAAGGTAGAATTATAGAAGAACATAAGATTGAGGGGATCGGAGATGATTTCGTTCCTGATTTGGTAAATAGAGAATTAATTGATGATATATTCTTGATTAATGATGATGATGCAGTTAACATGGCAAGAAAACTTTCAAAGGAACTAGGACTAGGAGTTGGAATTTCATCTGGAGCAAATTTGATAGGTTGTATCTTAGCACAAAATAAGCATGATATACCTATGGTAACGGTATTTCCAGACGATAATAAGAAATATCTGTCAACAGATTTGTCAAGGCCAATCTGCGATGACGAAGCTTTTGTATCCAATAAAATTAAATTGAAAAGGTACGAAATTGTGTAAAAATTCAAGTTGCATTTTACATAATGACGTGATATAATTCTGTAAAAATTGCTAGAAAGGATGAATTTCGTGCTCACTAATGAAATTCACAGGTTGATTCGGAATTTGGTTGAAGCAACTGAGGAAAGTCAAATTGACCACGCGGAAGTAAAGGAGGCGCTTTCGAAGGCTTTTGAGTATTGCGATGGTGATACGGCACAAGTAAAAGACAAAATGCAAGATTTCAAAGAGCAAAACAGCGACGTTTTGCAAAAAATACGAGAGTTTGTAAGGAGCGAGTTGACGCCAATAACTTGGGGAAACTCGGTTAATGACACTCCAATCCTTCTCAGAAATACTGATTTCGAATTCGTTGTAACGGCTCTGTTCATTTACTATAAATTGATCAGAGAACAGTCGGTTGTCGACATAGAAAAATGGATGAATCTCGTCTGTATTGAGACGGAGACAGACCGGAAGAAGGCATATTCGGTTATTCACACAAAGATGAAACGCTGCCTAGGTGTATATATGCATGTAGCATGGCAAAGTAAGCGTATCGACAAAATGATGGCACGATTCTATCAGAAACACATGAAAAAGTGGTAAGATAAGGAAAAATTTAACCCCAGCTACGAAAGTCGTTGCTGGGGTTGATTTTTTATATTTACTATTCATTCGGCTCGTAAAGTCTGAGTGTGCCGTCAGCATTGTACAAAGGCGAGAGTGTGATACCACCTCTGGAGTTATAGTAAATCAAGGCATACATTACCTTGGTTTCTCACTTAAGATTCCTCCTTTTTATCGTCATCCTTAATTTTCAGTTCGACACCGAAGTCTATACCAGTGACACTAACGAGCTCTCCGGTGAATTCAATCCGCTCACCAGACAAAAGGTCGAGTACGTAGCGTCCATCTTCACGTACGCTAGTTCTTTTGATACCTGTACCTAAGATTCTTAATACCATAAAAATCCTCCTTATAAGAGTATTATTTTGCCTGCATTCTATCACAAATAATAGAGCGATTCAATATGTTGAAGAACATCGTGGATGAACTTTTGCGGTTTGAAGGTATGTTTTGGATTTGTATATGGTGTCGAAATATGCTAATATAAATTGTAGAAATAGGTCTGTTTTTGAGGAGATTTTATGTTTGAAAATATAATTTGTATGTATGTAACTTTGATGCCTCCAATTATTGCGGGGATTTTAAATATGATTTGGTGTAAACTACCGATTTTAACCAAGTTAAAAACACCAATTGATTTTGGTAAAAATTTTGTTGATGGAAAAAGAGTATTTGGTGATAACAAGACATATAAAGGTTTTGTCGGATATATTCTATTAAACGTAATTATGGCATTGCTTTGGGGTGTTTTGTGTGAGTTTTCGAATTTAGGAAAATTTAATTTGCTATATGTAAATAATGAAAATACAATCATGTTTAATTTGATTATTGGAATTTTACTTGGACTTGGATATTCGCTATTTGAATTACCAAATAGTTTTCTAAAAAGGAGACTAGATGTTGAACCGGGAAAAACAGTTTCAGGAGTTAAGAAAATATTTTTTATTTTCTTAGATCAAGCAGATTCAGTTTTAGGTTGTACATTAGTAGTAGCAATGTTTTATAAGATGAGCTTAACATTTTATATAATGTACGTTTTGCTTGGTAGTGCAACTCATTTTATTCTAAATATGTTGCTTTATTTTATGAAGTTGAGAAAAAATATGTTTTAAAGGGTAGGCGTGAACAAATGATAATCAAATTAGGTGAAAATAAAGGAAATGAAATAGGTAATAAAGCTAAGTTTCTGAGTGATATGAAATCAAATGGATTTAATGTTCCGAATGGATTTGTTTTAGATAAAGATACATATCAAAAAGTGATAAGGGAAAATAATCTAGATGATGAAATAAATAACTTACTTAACGTTGTTAAAAAAGAAAACGTATCAGAAATAAGCAATAGAATTCTTAACGTTTTTCAGAAAACAAAAATACCTGAAGAAATAAAAAATGAAATTAATAAATACATAGATGAAACAAAAAAGTACGCCGTTAGAAGTAGTGGAATGAAAGAGGATTTGGAACATTATTCATTTGCAGGGCAGTATGAAACAATGTTAAATGTTCAAGGAATTGATAACATTGAAACAGCTATCGTTTCCTGCTATAAATCAATGTTTTCAGAAACAGTGCTTTCATATTTAATAAATAATAAAATAAAACTAGACGATTTATATATGTCAGTTATAATTCAGGAAATGGTTGATTCTGAATATAGTGGCGTTGCATTTACTTTAAATCCCTTAACGGGAAATGATAAGCAAATGCTTATCGAAATTGCTCCAGGTTTAGGTGAAAATTTAGTTAGCGGAAAAGCTGCACCAGAGCAATATAATTATAATTGGTACGATGAAAGCATTGAAGTAGACGAAAAAAACAAATACATAGACGCGGAAACATTAAAAAGAATAGGAGAAGAATTTTCAAAAATCCAATTATATTTTGGTTACCCTTGTGATATTGAATTTGCTCTAAAAGATAATCAATTGTTCATATTACAAGCTCGAAAGATAACAAGCCTAAAATATTTAGATATCAAGGATATGTGGTCAACAGCAGATTTTAAAGATGGTGGAGTGTCTGCAACAGTGTGTACACCATATATGTGGAGCTTATATGAATACATTTGGGAGTTCACTTTACGAAAATTTATGATTGATTCAAAAATTTTGAAGGAAAGTGATTTGAATAGAAAACTTGGAGAGATGTTTTATGGCAGATGTTATTGGAATATGTCTGCTGTAAAGCTTGCAATGAGTAAAGTAATAGGATATAAGGAAAGAGAATTTGACAGTGAATATGGAGTAAAAATCAATTATGAGGGGGACGGACAAACTACAAAAGTTACACCGGGTTCACTTATAAGAATTGCGCGAATTGCAATTGCTCAAAGAAAAATTTTAAAAGAAAGAAATTTAAATGCAGAAAATTATAAAAGTGATTTGCTTACAAAATATGAGAATTGTAAAAAACATTTTGAAGAAAATCAAATAGAAGACATAGAAAAAGAATGGTATCAATTAACTAAGAAAACATATTTACAAAGTGAAGCAACATATTTCTGGCAAATTTTTATTAATACGATACATCAGTCACTTTATAAAGATGGACTTTTAAAATATGTATCTGAAAGTGACTATTTGACTTTACTTGGATCAATAGATAATATCTCACATTTATTACCTTTTTATGATATGTGGAATGTTACAAGAAAAATTAGACAAAATGAAGAGGATTTAAAATATTGGGAAAATACTGCTATAAACCAAATTGCAAATAATATGGAAGATACTAAATATTGCATGCCACAAGTAAAACAAATAATTGATAAATATGGATATCATTCAGATAAAGAACTTGATGTAACTTATCCATGTTATTATGAGGATAAATTGCCAATAATAACAAATATAAAAGAGATGGTAATACTAGATGATAAGTATAGTCCTTTGGAAGATAAAAAGAATGGCCAAGAAAGATATGAGAAAATTTTAAAATCTATTAAGGAACAAGTTAATAAAAGAAAATTTAATAAGATAAAAATTAAAGTAGAAAATATGCGAAAGATGCTTTGGTGGAGAGAAGAATTCAGAGATGTTTCTACAAGATTTTATTATTTGATTAGAGTTTATACGATCAGTCTTGCTAAGCATTACAAAAAGGTTGGCGTTTTGAAAGATATTGATGATATATGGTTTATAAGAGTTTCAGATTTGTGGGATTTTATTGATAAGAAAAAGACCGCCGAAGATTTGAATGCATTAATAACCAAAAATAAAAAATATTATAATTCTTATCGTAACTATTTAAGTGAAAATGAGATAGGAAACATTTTTAGTACTTCAAGTGAAAAACAAAAAAACGAAAATGCTATTATTAAAGGACTTGCTGCAAATACTGGAACTGTAAAAGGAACAGCAAGAGTAATAGAAGATTTTAATCAAATAGATAGATTAAAAGAAAATGATATTTTAATAACTAAATTTACAGATACAGGTTGGACTCCAAAGTTTGCAATTTTATCTGGTATTGTAACTGAATATGGAGGAATTTTGTGTCATGCAGCAATAGTGGCTAGAGAATACGGTATACCTGCAATTGTAAGTTGTCATGAAGTGATGAAAAAAATAAAAGACGGAGATATTATAACAATAGATGGTGCTACTGGAATTATAACAATAGAAAAATAGGTGGTTTGGAGGATTTGTATGTTAAAAAGATTGAATATATATTTTAAAGAAATGTATCCAATAATTCCAAGACTTTTACTTGCCTTAATCGTTTTTTTAGAAATATATTTTATTATTCTATTAAATAATGGGATAACTGAGTTTGACATCGGAATACAAGAATGTGTTGGAGGATACACAATATTTGCATTTTTGATGTGGCTTAGAATAGCAGACGATTTTAAAGATTATGAAACAGATAAAAAACTTTTTAAAGAAAGGCCACTTCCAAGCGGTCGCGTAGAAAAGAAAGATTTAATAGTTGTAGGAATAATAGTTGAAACAATTGCAATTATTTTAAATTTATTATTTATGAACAATTTTGTCTTTTTTATAATCTTATACGCTTATGGATATTTGATGAGCAAATGGTTTTTTCAGCGAAGTAAAATTCAACCAAGTTTACCACTTGCTTTGATTACACATAATCCGGTACAACTAATTGTAAACACATATATTATTTCTTTTACATGTATAAAATATGGCTTGGAAGCATTCACACTAGTTAATTTTCTAACATTATGGACGCTATATTTTCCAGCTTTAATATGGGAAATATCTAGAAAAATTAAAGCACCGAAGGATGAAAATGACTATACAACATATTCAAAATTATTTGGATATGAAAAATCAACAAGATTTGTATTACTACTTACATGGATTGATATTATAACAAATGTATTGTTAGTAATAAACTTAAATAAAATATCAGTAATATTACTACTTGTAAATATTAGTTGGATGACATACAAATTTATAGCGTTTATAAAAGATCCAACCAAATATAAAATTGTAACAAAGGTAGAAAAATATACATACATACAAGAGTCAATAATGCTTCTGACTGTTGCATTGTATCTATTGGTGGGGAAAATATGATGCTTGGAACTAAAATTGAAAATCTAAAAAAATTAAAGGAAAACAATATTAATATTCCAAACTTTGTTGTGGTAACTCATGAAGACATCGTAAAAGGAAACTTTGAGATAAATTTGCAGAGTGATTTATATTCAGTTCGTTCGTCAGCTAATATAGAAGATTCAGATGATAGTAGTTTCGCAGGTCTGTTTGATACATTTTTAAACGTGAAGAAAATTGAACTAAAAGAAAAAATAGAACTTTGTTTAAAATCGTTATATAACGAAAGTGTTTTAGAATACATAAAAAGAAACAATCTTAAAACTGAAACTTTGAAAATGAATGTAATTGTTCAAGAAATGATATGTGCAGATTATTCAGGAATTTTATTCACATCAAATCCTCAAGGGATTTTAAACGAAAGTGTTATTGTAGTAGGAAAAGGTGTTGGTGAAAACGTAGTGCAAGACAAAGTAGATACTACTACATACTATTATAATTTAACAGACAAAGTTTATTATTATGAAGGTAAGACAGAATATTTAAATAATGAGAAAATAGAAGAACTTATAGAAATGGCTTCAAAAATTAAAGCAATTTTGGGAGACTTTTTAGATATCGAATTTGCAGTTAAAGATAATATAATATACATTCTTCAGGCAAGAAAAATAACTACGATAAATGATAGTAGTCCATTGATTTTAGATAATAGTAATATTGTAGAAAGTTATCCAGGGATAAGCCTTCCACTAACGTGTTCATTTGTGAACAGTGTGTATGGAGGAATATTTAGAAGTGTAAGCAAGAGAGTATTAAAAAATAAAAAAGTGCTTAATAAATATGATCATGTGTTTTCTAATATGGTTGGAAATGCAAATGGAAGATTATATTACAAAATAAGTAATTGGTATACGGTGATTAAATTTTTACCACTTAATAAAAAGATTATTCCTGTGTGGCAGGAAATGCTTGGTGTAAAAAACAAAATATATGATAAAGAAAAAGTGAATATTCCTGTAATTACAAGAATGATGACATATTTCAATTCGGTGTATGAAATATTAAATGCTAGTAAAAATATGAAAAAGTTAAATGAAGAATTTACGCAGGTAAATAATTACTTTTACTCGAACTTCAATAATAATATGTCTTCAAAAGAAATTTTAAAACTATATAACGAGGTTGAAAATAGACTTTTAAGCGATTGGGATATAACGCTTTATAATGATATGTCTTCATTTATATTCACGGGTTTATTAAAACATAATTTGAAAAAGAAATATAAAAATTATGAAGAAGTTGCGAATAATTATATCTCTGGGATTTCTAATATAGAAAGTATAAAACCTATTAAAGCTTTGATTAATTTATCATATCAAAAAGACAAAATATCTAAGGAAGAATTCAAAGATAAGTTTAATGATTATATAAGAGATTATGGTGATAGAAGTTTAGAAGAATTAAAAATGGAAAGTGAAACATTTAGAACTAATCCTGAGTTACTAATAAATAAGATAAATGAATATACGAATGATAGGAAAAAGCTAGAAGAATTATATAAAAATATAAACAAAACTAAATTTGATAATATTGAAAATGAAAACTTTTTAACTAAATTTTATATAAAAAAGTGCATGCATGGAATAAAAAATAGAGAAATATCAAGACTTAACAGAAGTAGAATTTTTGGTATGGTAAGAGAAATGATTTTAGCTATTGGAAATAACTTTGAAAAAGAAAATATTATATCAAACCAAAAAGATATTTTCTATTTAACATTAGATGAAATATTTGAATCTGTTGAAAAGCCAAGTGATTTAAGACAAATTATAAAGTGTAGGAAAGAAGAATACGAAATTTATAAATTATTGCCTACATATTCAAGAATTATATTTGAAAAAAATGAATTTAACAAAATACATAAATCAATAAATTCTAAAAAAATATATTTGTCAAAAAATAAAATAACAGGTGTTCCATGTTCTTCGCGGAGTTGTGGAAGGAGAAGCTTTAGTTATTGAAGATATTAATAATATTGGAAATGTAAAAGATAAAATTTTAATTACTAAAATGACAGATCCGGGTTGGGTATTTTTGCTTGCTACAGCAAAAGGTGTGATTTCTGAGAAGGGATCACTATTATCACATACTGCAATCATCTCAAGAGAATTAAAAATACCTTCAATAGTTGGTGTTGAAAATGTTTTAGATATAATTAAAACAGGAGATATAGTTAAAATGGATGGAAGCAATGGAACTATTGAAATAATACGAAAAGAAGGGAGTGTATAATATTAATTTATTATACAAAGGCCATGGAGTATATAAAATTTGAGTACGAAAGAAAATATGTAAAAGAGTTTATAAATTTATCAAAGAAAATATATAGTAAATCAGAAAATATGGAAAATAAAAAAGAAATTGAAAAATTACTTTTAAATGTGCATCCGCTCAGTAAATATTTTCACTTAGATAAGTTTTTGATATATGATGATAATAAAGTTGTAGGTCGTTTTTGTATAACAACATATCCAGATGATACAACGGCTTATATAGGCTTTTTTGAATGTGTGAAAAATAATGATATAGCAAAATTCTTATTTGAAACAGCATATAACTTTGCTAAAGAAAAAAGCTATAAAGAGCTTGTGGGTCCTGTTGATGCATCATTTTGGATTAAATATCGTTTAAAAATTAATGCGTTTGATAAAATGCCTTATACAGGTGAACCATATAACAAAGATTATTATTATAAAATGTTTTTAGAAAATGGCTATGAGGTGACAAATCATTATATTTCAAATATTTTTCCCGTTATCACTGAACATTATATAAATGGAAAATTTGAAGAACGATATGAAAACTTTACGAAAAATGGTTATGAAATAATAAGTCCAGATTTGAAAAATTATGACAAACTAATGGAAGAACTTTATTATATGATAACAGAATTGTATAGTGATTTTCCAATTTATAAACATTTATCATTAGAAGATTTTAAAGATGTATTTTCGGGTTATAAATATATATTAAATACAGACATGGTTAGATTTGCGTATTACAATAAAAAACCAGTAGGTTTTTATATAAGTGTTCCTAATTATAATAATAAAGTTTATCATTTAAATAACTTATTTAATTTAATTGATATTTTAAAAATTAGAGAGTCACCAAAAGAGTATGTAATGTTATATATGGGTGCAGATAAAAATCATAAAGGTCTTGGTAAGGCTTTAGTTGGAGCTATTGAAGAGGAGTTAAAAAAGAACAAACTTCCTAGTATTGGTGCTTTAGCACGAGACGGAAAAATAACACAAACATATGGCACAGAGCTTGTAACAAATGTGTATGAATATGTTTTAATGAGGTGCAAGATAGATGATTAAAATTGAAGAGCTATTAAAATCTGATTATCAAAAATGGAAAAGTAGGGACTATATTTTCGAAAAGAAAAATGAAAAGTATGAGAGCATTACTTTTGGAAACTTTGTTGAAAAAGTAGTATACTTAGCAGACTATTTAATTGATAAAAATTTGAAAGATAAAAAGATAATCATTTTTTCGGAAAATAGTATTAATTGGATGATCAGTGATGTTGCAATTATGAGTTATGTCGGGGAAAGTGTTACAGTATCTAAAGAGTGGAAATATGAAGAATTAAAAGAAGTTCTAAATTTTTTAGATATAAGCTGTATAATTTATAGTGATACCAAGAAAGATGTAATTGAAAAAATAAAATTAGAGTTTCCAGACATGATTTATATCTGTATGCAAAGTGATTTTAAAACGATATTTGAAAAAGGTCAAGAGTTAAATTCGAAAAAGTTTGATATGTTTGATTTTGAGCCAAAAGAAATTAACTCTTGTTCAAAAATTATATTTACAAGTGGTACAACATCGTCTCCAAAAGCGGTTATGCTTTCACTAAAAAATATTTTTTCAGGATACGAATCATTGAAACGAAGAGTTTTATTTGATGAAAACGATGTATGTTATTTGTTTTTGCCATTAACACATACGTACGGGAATATATATAATTTTATTTTTTCCTTAATATCTGGATATACAATATATCTTGCTTCATCAACAGAAAATATTTCCAAAGAATTGCTAGAAGTTAATCCAACAATTTTTTGTGCGGTACCGCTTATATACGTGAAGATGTACGAGGGATACAAAGATAACATTGATAAGGCTTTTGGTACTAGAATAAAATATTTATTTTGTGGTGGAGCACATTTTGATGAAACGATAAGAAAAATATATAAAGACAAGAAATTAAATATAATGGAAGCATATGCTTTATCTGAGACAAGCTCATCTTTTTCTATTGAATATCCATACACAGATGATACAAGAAGTGTTGGAACGATATTTGAAGATATAGATGTTAAAATTTTAAATCCAGATGAAAATGGAAATGGAGAAATTGCAGTAAAAGGTGACAATGTTTTTCTAGGATATGCTAACAATCAAGAATTGACAAATAGAGTTTTTACCCAGAATGGCTATTTCTTAACAGGCGATATAGGATACATAAAAGATAAAAAACTTTATATTACAGGAAGAAAGAAAAATGTTATAATAGGAACGAATGGAGAAAACATTTCTCCGGAAATTCTGGAAAAAAAGATAAAAGAATTGAGTCCTAATATTAATAGTGTTAAAATATTCCTTGATAAAGATGTATTATCTTGTTATGTGTATATAAGGGAAAACGATAATGCAGATTGGGACAAAGTTTTCGAGCAGTTTAATAAAAATATACCTAAATATGAAGTAATAAAAAAATATGAAATTATTGTCGATTCAGTGGATAAAAGATTGAAGCAATAGTGGGAGGAAAATATGTTCATTGGTAAATATAATAAATCTGTAATAGTTACGTATATAGGAGTAATTTTTGGAGTTTTAGGAACAATGTTTGTAATGAGTAATAATCTTTCTTATGCAATGATTTGTTTGATATTTGCAGGAATTTGTGACTTGTTCGACGGAAAGGTTGCTAGAATGTGCAAGAGAACAGAAGAGGAAAAGGAGTTTGGAATTCAAATTGATTCTTTAGCAGATGTGTTTCTTTTTCTAGGACTTCCCGCTTTTATGGGGGCAAAGTTATTTGCAGAAAAGAAATTTTTGGGTGTAGCAATAGTTTTGTATGTGCTTGGTGGAATAATTAGACTTGCTTGGTTTAATTTAATAGCCGATACGGAAGGTCCGGTTAAACATTACACAGGTTTACCAGTTACAAGTGCTGCGTTGATTTTACCTTTGATTCATACATTAGGATTGTTATTTAACTTTTTCAATGTATATTTATGGGCAGCTATTTATTTGTCAATGGCTATTTTATTCATATTGAATATAAAAATACCAAAACCAAAGGGAATTTGGTATGCAATTTTTTCTATAATGGCTGTAGCTGTTACTGCTATAATTATAATGTGGAGCTAATATATGAAGATTTGGGAGAGAAAAAATAATACGTATGTTGTTGAAGAAGAAACGGCACAAAAAGGCGCAGAATTTCTATATAATACAGTTGTGGGAAGAGTTTTTCTTAAGTTTATATTTGCAAGCAGATGGTTTTCAAATTCTTTAGCTATATATCAACGTAGTAAAATGTCTAAAAGAAAAATAAAATCATTTATTCAAAAATATAATATAAATATGGAAATGTATGATGAGCCTGAGAGTTATAAGTCATTTAGAGATTTCTTTATAAGAAAAAGAAATGTGGAAAATGATATTGCAAAAGAGTGTATGAAAAAAGAAAAGCTACTTGCTATCGCTGACTCAAAGCTGCAAGTAGTTTTTTTAGATGAAAAAAGTGTATTAAAAATAAAAAAATCAACATACGATTTAAAAGATTTATTACAAGATGATAAATTAAGTAAAAAATATAAAAATGGAGTTTGTTTGATTTATAGGCTGTCACTCCATGATTATCATAGATATCATTTTCTGGATAATGGAGAACTTATTTCTTCAAAATACATAAAAGGAAAACTTCATACTGTCAGACCAATTTCGGAAAAGTATAATGTATATTCTAAGAATTCTAGGGTTGTTAGTGTTTTGCAGACAGAAAATTTTGGGGAAGTTATTCAAATAGAAGTAGGCGCTATGCTTGTTGGTAAGATGGTAAATCACGAGTGCAAAACATTCTCTAAAATGCAAGAAAAAGGCTTTTTTGATTTCGGTGGATCAACAATAGTACAGATTTTTGAAAAAAACTCTATAAAAATAGACGCAGACATTCTGCAAAAAAATAAAGAAGATACGGAAGTAAAAGTTGAAATAGGAATGAAAATAGGAGAAAAAGCTTAGCAAGGGGGACGCTCCTTTTTGCAAAAATTTCTAGCAAAAAGGAGCGTCCCTTTAGTGAAGAATGTGTGAAAAGCTTGTAGTTTGTTAAAAAAAGTAATAAACTTAATTGAATAGTTTTTATAGGAGGTACATTATGAGCTCAGAGCAAGTTGAAAATGAGAATATTATAGAAAAAAAGAGAAGAATAGAAAAAATAAAGAAGAAAAAAGGTAGAAAAAAAATTCTCATATTTTTGATAGTAATTATTGCATTCTTTGCTATTAGTGGATATTCAAAAAATTCTAGTGGAGAAGTTAAAAGCAAGTTTAATTATGAAGAAGTTACTGCAGATAGTGGTGATATAAACGTAATTGTTGAAGGTAAAGGGACAATAGAGGAAAACAGAGTCTACAACATTTATCCGACTGTGAATGGAGAAATTATTGAAGATTATATTGTTGTTGGGCAAAACGTAAATAAAGATGATTTGCTATATGTTATCGATTCAGAAGATTTAGATGCATCATTATCGACAGCAAAACTTGCAGTTGAACAAGCTCAAATAAATTATAATAATATAAGAAAACAAATTTCTGATTTGACAATTGTTTCAAACGATAATGGTCATATTAGCGATTTAACAATTTCAAAAGGTGCATATGTAACTAATGCTATGCAAATTTGTAATGTTGTTGAAAAAAATCAATATGAAGTTGTGTTACAATTTGCAAATTCTACTGCTAGTCCAATTAGAGTTGGAAATAGAGCGACATTAACATATATCTCATATTTGTCTAATGTTGAAGGTGTTGTTACAAATGTTAGTGACAGAAACTTTTTACTTGCTGATGGATCGCAGGTTGTAGAAGTTACAATAAGAGTTGAAACTACTGGATATAGTTTGACAAATGCTCAAGTAAAAGGAACAATTTACACAGACGCTGGAACAGCTATTTCAAGTGCTAATACGGCGTTTGTCACGGGTGTAACGAACAATATGGTTAAAGCTAAAAGCATGGGAACAGTAAAGGAAGTTTATGTGAAAAATGGTGATTACGTAAATACGGGAGCTGTTATAGCAATTCTTGAAAATACAGATCTGCAAACATCATTAAGTAATGCGCAAATAGCATTAAAGAATGCAAAAAATTCGCTTTCAAATGTTGAAAAACAACTAGAAAATTATTATATTACGTCTCCAATTTCAGGTACTATTGCATATAAAAATAATAAGCTTGGTGATATTATTTCTAATTTCCAATCTGCTTCTTCAAATATAATGGTTACAGTTGTAGATAATTCAATAAAGAAATTCGAAATGGAAGTTGATGAATTAGATATTGCGAAAGTTAAAGTTGGTCAAGAAGTTGAAGTTACGATTGATGCTTTAGAAGGAAAAGAATTTGTTGGAACAGTTGCAAATATTAATACTATAGGTAAGACAACAGCCGGTATTACAACATACACAGTTTTGATAGAGCTTGAAAGTAATAGTGAAATATATGCAGGTATGAATGTTGACGCGAGTATTAAAATTACGTCTATAAATGATGTTATTAGAGTTCCTTTATCAGCTGTTAGAAAAGGAAATGTTGTGTATAGAAAAGTAGCTGATGTAAATTACCAAGACGCAGATTCGAAAGTGCCAATGGGTTATGAGAAAGTCAGTGTTGAAATCGGTCAAAACAACAGTGATTATATTGAAATAATTAGCGGTATAAAAGAAGGAGATGTCGTACTTATCGACAAATTAACTCAATCTGGAATTTTAGATTTTAGTCATTTGCAAGGTGGAATGTAAAGGAGAAACAAATGATTGATTTAAAGAATGTGTATAAAATATATGAAACTGGGGATGTTGAAGTTCATGCCTTAGACGGAATAGATTTACATATCGACAAAGGCGAATTTGTTGCAATTGTTGGCCAGTCTGGTAGTGGAAAATCTACGTGCATGAACATAATAGGATGTTTAGATATACCTACATCTGGAGAATACATATTGGATGGAATTGATGTTAGTACAATGACTGATGATGAGCTTTCTTACATCAGAAACACAGAATTAGGTTTTATATTTCAGCAATATAACTTAATACAAAAACTTTCTATCTTGAGTAATGTAGAATTACCACTTATATATAAAAGGTATCCCAAAGCTGCGAGAAAAGAAATTGCGATGAAGGCTTTGGAAAGAGTTGGCCTTAAGGGAATGGAAAATAGATTTCCACAACAGTTATCTGGTGGACAACAACAAAGAGTATCAATAGCAAGAGCCCTTGCGGGAGAACCATCTGTAATATTGGCAGATGAGCCAACTGGTGCATTGGATAGTAAAACTGGTATTGAAGTTTTAGAACTTATAAAAAAATTAAATCAAGAAGGTAATACTATAATTTTGGTTACTCACGATAATTCGATTGCAGAACAAGCAAAAAGAGTGGTAAGGCTACAAGATGGAAAAATTATAGAAGATAGACCAGGTAGGGGGGAGTAAAATGGACATAGGACAATCTTTCTCACTTGCTGTAAAAAGCCTTATGGCAAGTAAAATGAGAGCTCTTCTAACTATGCTTGGTATAATAATTGGTGTTTCAGCGGTAATTCTTATATCAGGAATGGGAAATGGTTTAACAAATAAAGTTGAAGAAACGTTTACTAGTATGGGATCAAATATCATAACTGTAATGGCTTTGTTTCAAAATGATACAAGATATGTGAATTTGGATAAGTTAGAAAATCTTGTTAGTGAGACAGAAGGAATAAAACATTATGCACCTTATACACAAACGTCAAGTGCAACTATAAAATTTGAAAATGAAGATACGACAACAACGGTTTATGGAACAAATGAAGATTATACAAGTATCAGAGATAGAGGGATTGCAAGCGGAAGAAGTATTCAATACTTAGATGTTGAAAGAGAACAAAAAGTATGTGTTGTAGGATCTAATGTTGTAAATGATCTTTTCGGAGATGATGTTTCAAACGATGAACTTATTGGAAAAACAATAAAAATAAATGGAAATGCTTTTAAAATTGTTGGTATATTAGAAGAAAAAGCTTCTGGGCTTGCTGGAAGCGACGATGACTTGATTTTAATTCCATATACAGTTGCTCAAAAAGTCTTTAACATTCAATATATTAATATGTTTTATTTTACATATACGGACGGTAAATTTGCAGACGCTGTAATGGATAAAATTGATAGATTTTTTTACAGTATTTATGATGATGCAGATTATTATTTTATAATGGATGCACAAAGTATGATGGAAGAAATGTATGATATGCTTGACACAATAACATCAATATTGGTTGCAATTGCAGGAATTTCGCTTCTTGTTGGTGGTGTAGGAATCATGAATATTATGCTTGTCTCTGTTACTGAGAGAACAAAAGAAATTGGTATTAGAAAAGCGATTGGTGCAAATCAATGGGATATACTTAGTCAGTTTGTAATTGAAGCGATAACGACAAGTGTAATAGGCGGAAGTATAGGAATTATTCTAGGAATATTCTTTACAGGAGTAGCATCAACAGTACTCGGAATTACAGGAAAAGTAACGCTAAGCTCTGTGGTAATAGCAGTTGGAATTTCATCTTTAATAGGAATTGTATTTGGATATCTACCAGCCAAAAAAGCTGCAGAAATGCATCCGATAGATGCGTTAAGACATGAATAAGAAATTGGACAATGGGATGGAGTTGTTTTATCACGAGGGACGCCCCTGTTCGTGAAAATTTTTAACTAACAGGGGCGTCCCT
>JAFTQC010000073.1 GCA_017462965.1 Clostridia bacterium
TAATGCAAACAACAATGCAAACAATGCAGGAAACGCAAATAATAGTGCAAATTCTAACCAAAACGCCCAAAACATTACGGGGCAAAACAATAATAATGCAAATCAACCAAATAACAATTCTAATGGAATTGATTATAACAAGATCCAAGAAATGATAGATGGAAGAAATGCAAAAACAGAAGATAGTGTATTAAAAAGCTATTTTCAAAAGCAAGGTTTAAGCGAAGATGAGATGGAAAGTGCAATAAATGCATTTAAAACTCAAAAAGCAAATCAAGCCAATGCTCAAAATAAAGAACTTTCTGATGCACAAGCATCTTTACAAAAAATACAATTAGAAAATCAAAGATTAAAGATTGAAAAGAAAGCGTACGATTTCGTTGAAGATCTTAATATTGATAATAAAACAATGCCTTATTTATTAAAAATGGCTGACTTAACTAAATGTACAGATAAAGATGGCAATGTATTAGAAGATACTTTAAAAAATGCACTTCAAAAAGTTATAGACGATGTTCCAGGACTTAAAAAACAAGTTCAAGGAAATGTTGGAATAACTGTTGGTGCAGATACAAATAACGGAACAAACTCTAATAATGGAGCATTTGATTTCGGATTTGTAGGGGTAAGACCTAAAAAACAATAAAAATAAAAAAATAAAATATTAGGAGGTAATTAAAATGGCATTTGAAAAAACAGGATTAAATTATGCTAAAGAATATTCACAAGCTTTAGCTCAAGCATATCCATATGTATTATATTTTGGTGCTTTATGGAATGCAGTAAAACCAGATGTTAAATTTTTAAGAAATGATACAGTTATACTACCAAGTTTATCTGTAAAAGGTAGAAAAAATGGAGATAGAGATTCAATTGGTACTTTTGGAAGAAACTTCAATAATGATGAAGAACCAAAGAAATTGAAAACTCATAGAACATGGGATACACTTATCCATCCTAGAGATATTGACGAGACAAACCATGTTGCAACAATCCAAAACATAACAAAAGTTATGAATGAGGAACAAAAATTCCCTGAAATGGATGCTGAAATGATAACAGCATTATATTCATTAAAAAATGCTATTGAAGCAATAACAGAAGGAGATGTTTTAACATTACAAAATGTTTTAACAAAATTCGATGCTTTAATGGATAAAATGGACGAAGCAAGAGTTCCTGCTTCAGGAAGATTATTATATTGTGATACATACACAAAAACATTAATCGATACCGCAAAAGAAGCAGCTAGAAATTTAAGTGCTACTGATACAGCTGTTGCTAGATCATTAGACAGAATTGGTGAAGTAGAAATAATTGGTGTTCCAACAACAGCAATGAAATCTGCTTTCAAATTTACTGACGATGGATTTGAAGTTCAAGGTGACGAATATGAAAAAACAACTGACGAAGCAGTTGTTACTGGAAAAACTTATTATACAAAGAATGGAGATACATATACAGTAGTTGCTGAACCATCAACAGCAAGTATATCAACTTATTATGAAAAAACTGCTGAAGCTGCAAAAGATGTAAAAATGATGTTAATTCATCCATCAGCAGTTGTTCCAGTAATTTCATATGACTTTGCACAATTAGGTGCTCCAAGTTCATTATCACAAGGAAAATGGACATACTTTGAAGAGTCTTTTGAAGATGTATTCATCTTTAATAAGAAACACGCAGGTATTCAATTCTATATTGAACAAAATGCTTAATTTGGAGGTACGATATGAGTAATTATGTTGATGTTACTTATTATCAAGAAACCTATAAAGGGACAATTCCAAGTGATGAAATTGAAAAAAGATTAAAAAAGGCAAGTATGCATATTGATACTTTGACTTATAATCGTATAGTTGGAAGAGGGTTTGATAATTTAACGGAGTTCCAACAGAACATTGTAAAAGAAGTTGTATGCAGACTTGCTGATTTTGAATATGAAAATGAAGACTTGATACAATCAATATTATCTAGTTATTCAATAAATGGCGTATCAGTAAACTTTGGATCTAATTGGAATATAGAAGTTCAAAATGGTATTGCTATAAAAAAAGATGATTATAGTCTATTAGGACAAACAGGATTAACTTGTAGAAATTTGAGGTGTTGATATGAATTATCCAAAATTAGTAAGAAAAGAACAATGTAAAACAGATATTCATGTTGTTTTATATGGCGAAGGAACAACAGAAGATGGCGAACCAGTAATTGCATTAGAAGATGATTTTAAATGTAATTACCAGGACAAAGCTAAAAGGGTATTAAGTGCAGAAAAAGTTGTGATTCAATTAACTGCAAAAGCATACTTTATTGGCGATATTGCTCCTGATTTAGCTGTTATTTCTGGTGGCCTAGTTACTGTATTTGGAGAAACAAGATCAATATATCAAGGATCTAAAGCAAGAAATCCTGATGGAACAGTTAATTTTACAGAGTTGGAGATAATGTAATGAAAACAGTTACATCCAAGATAAAATTAAATGTTCCTAAAATAAATCAATTAAGTCGAGCAGCAACAACAGCATTGGAAAAGACAGTTAGTGCTTTACATACTGAAGTTGTAAATGCTCAAGTAATGCCGTTTGATACAGGAAATATGCAGAATGATAGCACATATGAAGATTATTCAAATAGTAAAAAGGGAAAAGTGAGTTTAAATACTTCTACACCTTATGCTAGAAGAATGTACTTTCATCCTGAATATAATTTCCAAACAACTGAAAATCCAAATGCACAAGGTAATTGGTATGAGCCTTGGATAAATGGAAAGAATAAAAACTTTTGCAAGAACGCATTTTCACAATTTTATAAAAAGGAGGCAGGTTTATAATGAGGAAACTGTTAGGATTAGCAGATATAAGAGATTGGATTAAATCTTTAAATTATACTGCTTCAGAGAATTGTTATATAGGAAAATTAGATAATAAGAAAGAAAAGTCTATTGGTGTATATCAATTAAATTCTATTAATAGACCTAATGTTGCAATAGGAGGAATTGATAACACAAAAACCTTGGAAAAGTCTGTTAGTATTTTAATTCATTGGAATAAAAATGCTAAAGAAACAGAGCAAAAAGCATATGAAATTTATAACAAACTTATGGAATCCACAGAATTTGTTGTAAACAAAATAAAAATAAATTATATAGAACTGCTTACAAACGAACCTGTAGATGTTGGAACTGATAACAACAACATTTACGAGAGAGTTATACAAGCGGTTTTTTATTATGAAAAATTTGAAGAGGAGGAATAAGCCATGGCTACAGTACAAAGTGGAGTTTATCCAGTATTTAATAATGTATTTAAAATTGGTACAGCAGGAAGATCATCTCAATCTGCAGATATGAAAACTATTGCAGACTGCGAAACATTTTCTTTGTCAATGGATAATA
Organism: Clostridia bacterium; assembly: GCA_017462965.1. Taxonomy (GTDB): domain Bacteria; phylum Bacillota; class Clostridia; order TANB77; family UBA1234; genus UBA1234. The sequence goes on from JAFTQC010000073.1 coordinate 3,398, forward strand.
ATGTCGAAGAATGGACACCAATGACAACAGAAGGATGGATCAGAAGAATGCAAACAGGTAAAGGATTCTCAATAAGCATTTCAGGTAAAAGAAATGTTGGAGATGATGGAAATGATTATGTTGCAGGTAAGTTGTTTGCAACTGGCCAAGATGTTGAAACTAAATTCGAGTGGGAATTTGCAGACGGAACAAAAGTAAGTTTCGATTGTATTATATCTGTATCAAATGCAGGTACAGGTGACAGTACAAATGTTGCACCATTAGAATTTGAGGTTATGTCAGACGGAGCACCAACTATAACACCAGCAGCCTAAAATTTGGCCTCAGTAGATAACTACTGGGGCTCTTTTTTTGTATTAAAAATAAATAAACGGAGGTAATTAGGATGGCAGAAATTGATATTAGTTCAAAATTAGGAAAAGAAAAAGCCACAATTAAACTAGCAGAAGGAAAAGTTTACGAGGTAGATAATAGTGCAGATAATTATTTGCTAGTAGAAGAAAGTATAAAAAATGAAGATTTTTCAATCGGTACTATGTACAAAATGATTGGAATGTTAATGGGAGAAAAAGCCCTAAAGGATATTAAGGAAATGAAGCTTACAATTCCTCAATTAACATCTGTTGTAATAGCAATATCAGCAATTGTTAATGAAGTAAGTTATGAGGAAATGGAGAAACGATTTCCAACATCCAAGTAGTTATGATCCTTATTATGATTTATTTGACGATTGGGACTTGATTGAAAGTTCATTCGCTCAACAATATGGGATTCGATTAAGAAAAAACATCAGTGAAATGGAGTGGGGAGAATTTTCAAGCCTTTTAGCAGGAATAAATGGAGAGACTGCTTTAGGAAACATTGTAAGAATACGAAGTGAAAAAGATCCTGAAGCACTTAAAAAATTTAGTCCTGAAGAAAAAAGAATTAGAAATGAATGGTTAAAGAAATCAGCCTCACACATTACTGAAGAAGATTATGAACAAGCAATGGAGAATTTCAAGGCAATGTTCAAAAATATGGCAGAAAAAAGGTAGGTGAGATATATGAGCACTAATGTAGGAGAGATAGATTTAAGTCTAATCTTGAATAGTGACAAATTTAATTCACAATTAAAAAATGTAGATGCACAAGCAAATTCTGCAGCATCAAAAATCTCATCATCATTATCTAAAATTGGTAAAGCTGCCCTTGCTGCCTTCTCGGTTGCAGCAGTTGTTAAATTTGGAAAAGAATGTTTAAGAGTAGCAACAGAAACATCAAATGCATGGATAGGTTTAAATTCAATATTAACTGGACAAGGAAGGAGCTTTGATAACGCAAAGAAATTTATTCAAGAATATGTTTCTGATGGTTTAGTTCCTTTGAATAATGCCGTAGCAGCATATAAAAATCTTGCATTAAGAGGTTATAGTTCAGATCAAATTGAAAAAACGATGACCGCATTGAAAAACAGTGCAACCTTTGCTAGACAAAGCACATATTCTTTAGGTGATGCAGTTCAGACAGCGACAGAAGGTTTAAAAAACGAAAATTCAGTTGTTGTTGATAATGCAGGTGTTACCAAGAATGTGGCAAAAATGTGGGAAGACTATGCAAAATCAATTGGAAAAACAACAAATCAATTAACACAAGCAGAAAAAATCCAAGCAGAAGTAAATGGAATATTAGAAGAAACAAAATTCCAAAGTAATGATGCTGCGATTTATGCAAGTACTTATTCAGGAAAACTTGCACAATTAAATACAGCATTCACAAATTTAAAAACTGCAGTTGGAAATGTAATACAACCTATTGCAAAACTATTTATACCAATAATAACAACAGCAGTAAATGCAGTAACAAGATTATTTACTGCACTTTCAGGTTTGTTGTCTTTATTTGGATTGAAAGCTGATAGTGTAGAAACTGTATCAAGCGGATTAGGAGATTTAGCAAACCAAGCAGGCACAGCATCAGATGCCGTATCAGGTGTTGGAGATAGTGCAAAAAAAGCAGGAAAAGAAGCGAAGAAAGCATCAAATAATTTAGCATCATTTGATAATTTAAATGTATTACCAAAAGATACAGATAGTTCAAGTGGATCAGGAGGCGGAAGCTCTGGCGGTGGTGCTAGTGCAGGATTAACCGATTCTTTAGATGTAACAAGTACTATAAAAGAAGATACTTCAATGTTTGATGGTTTGCTAGATAGAGTAAAACAACTTGCAGGAATATTTAAAAAAGGATTTGAAGTAAGTTTTGGAAACACCAATTTTGATGGAATAAAACAGCATCTTGGAAATATAAAAGATACTTTAATTGAAATTTGGACTGATCCAAAAGTGTTAAATTCAGCAAGTAACTGGGTAAAAACAGTTTGCTATGCATTAGGCCAAGCAGTAGGTGCAATTGCAAGAATAGGCACAAATATTGTTGAAGGCCTAGTTGGAAGTATAGATAAATATTTAAGTCAAAACAAAGAAAGAATAAAAACTCATATTTGCAACATGTTTGATATTTCAAGTAAAGATTTTGCATTAACTGGAAACTTTATGCAGGCTTTGGGAGAAATATCAGATGTTTTAAGTGGAGATACAGCAAAACAAATTGGTGCTGATTTAATTGCTATTTTTGCTAATCCTTTAATGAGTGCAAGAGAAGTTATTGGAAAATTTGTTGTTGATCTAAAATCAATATTTATGCAACCAATAATTGATAATGTTGATAAAATAAAAGAAGCAATAGAAAATACATTAAAACCAATAGAAACAGTATTACATACAATAGGGGATGCATTTACATATATAGGCGATAAATGGAACGAAGTATATGATACTCATATACATCCTTTAATGGAGAGCATAAAGACAGGTTTAAGCGATACATTTAGCAAATTTTTAGATGTATATAATCAATATGTTGCACCTGCATTACAAAGAATTGCAAATAAAATAAGAGAATTATGGGAGCAACATTTAAGGCCATTAGTTGATAAAGTGGCAGAATTTTGCGGAAGCATATTTGATTTATTAAAAGCATTATGGGATAACATTTTAAAACCAGTAATTGATTGGATCGTTCAAAATGTTCTTCCTGTTTTAGTTCCAATATTTGAAGGAATATGGAATACATTATCAACTGTATTTGGATATATAGCAGATGCAATTGGTGGAATTATAGATGTATTTAGAGGATTAATAGATTTTATTACTGGTATATTTACAGGAGATTGGAACAAAGCCTGGGAAGGTATAAAAACATTCTTCAATGGAATATGGAACGCAATAAAAGGTATAGTTCAAGCAGTTTGGAGTGCTATTAAAGGAATAATAGAAGGCGTTATAAATGTTATAAAAGGAATTATAACAACTGTATTTAACGCAATAAAAACTATTATAACTAATATTTTTAATGGTATAAAAACATTTATTACAAATATATGGAATGGAATTAAAACAGTAATTTCAAATGTAATAAATGGAATAAAAAATACTATTTCAAATGTATTTAATAGTATAAAAACTAATATTACGAATGTATTTAATAACATAAAAAATACCGCTTCTAATATATGGAATAATATTAAAAATAGTATTAGTAATGCAGTTAATAATATCAAAAACGGAATAGTAAATACTTTCCAAAATGCTTACAATGGAATAAAAAATATATTTAGCAATATAGCAAGCTTCTTTACAGGAATATGGGACAGAGTAAAAAATACATTCTCTAATTTAGGAACTAGAATTGGAGAATCAATTAGTGGAGCAGTAAAGAGTGGTATTAATGGTGTCCTTGGAATGATAGAGGGTGTTGTTAATAAGTTTGTAAATATGATCAATGGTGCTATTGATTTAATAAACAATATTCCTGGTGTAAACATAGGAAAATTGAGTCAATTAAACCTTCCAAGACTTGCTGAAGGTGGTTATGTAAAAGCAAATACACCTCAATTAGCAGTAATTGGTGATAACAAAAATCAAGGCGAGGTTGTTGCACCTGAAGACAAAATGCTAGATATGATTTTGACGGCCTTAAGAATGTTCAATGAACAAAATGTTGGCCAAAATAATAATTCTCAAGCACAAAATATTACACTTAAATTTGATGGAAGCATGGCACAATTGATTAGAGTATTGAAACCTGAACTAGACAAAGAAAGCAAGAGAAAAGGAAGTAAATTGATATTAGGAGGTGCAACATAATGGCAGAAAGATACGATTTTATAATAATTGATGGAAATCAATATAATATTGGTGTTTATGCAGGAATAAAGGAAACAGCTGACTTTTTAGATAACTACGCAAATAGAACTGAAGATGGAGATCTAAAAAGAGATTTAATTGGTGTTTACTTTAATTTTACTGACATTAAATTTGAACCTCAAACAGAAAGCAATTATGATGAGTTTGAAAGACTATGGAATAAATTAACTGAACCAGAGGAGTTTCACACAGTCCAAATTGCTAATTTTCAATTTAGAGCCTATTTCAATAATGTATCAAGAGTAATAAACGATTTTAGAGGTGGAAAAGCATATAAAAAAGACATGACTGTAAACTTTACGGCTAAAAAGCCAGCAAGGAGCTGATGATTATGAGAGCAAAAACACAAATAAAATTTGGATTTGTTGATGTTACTGCAAAATCAGACAGTCAATTAAGTATTTCAGATAAACAATCATTTGTTGATTTGGAAGATTTAAAACAAGACGATATAGAAGAAATAAAATATGCAACACTAGAAAGAAATCAATTTGCATTAGATGGTAGTTTTGAATTAATGCCTGATGTATTAGATGATATGTGCTTATGGTCAAGCAGTATGAGTAATTCATCAGGCTTATTTGAAAGACCTCCTGTATTAACAATAAATTTTACTGAACCACATAGTAGTTTAGGTTTAACATTTCTATTTAGTAAAGCAGGAGACTATTGCAATCACTTAAATATAACTTATTATAATTCAAGTAATGAACTGATAAATGAAGCGGATTTTTATCCTGACAATTATCAATATGTTTGCAATAATATAGTAGAAAATTATCAAAAAATAGTAATAATTTTCTATGGTACAAATAATCCTTATAGATATTTGAAATTATATCAAATATTATATGGTGCAAATAAAATCTTTGAAAATGAAGATTTAATGGGTGCAGACTTACTTGAAGAATTGGATTTATTAAGTTCAGAGGTAAGTATAAATACTTTAGGATTTAAAGTATATTCAGAGGAAGATGAGTTCAATATTATAAATCCAACAGGCTTTTATAGTTTATTACAACAAAGGCAAGCTTTTGAAGTAATTGAAACATTACCAAAATTGAATAAAGAAATTTATATGGGTAAATTTTATCTTGATACCTGGAAAAATGCTGATAATAAAATTATGGAGTTTGAAGCAATTGATCTAATAGGATTAATAGATAAAACAACCTTTTACGGAGGTATGTATAACAATATAACTGTTGAAGATTTATGTGAAGAAATCTTTACATCTGCAGGATTAGAAAGTGATGAATATGAAATACAAGAAGATTTAAAAAATATTCAATTAACAGGATATATTCCTATATGTACTCACAGAGAAGCATTGCAACAGGTTGTGTTTGCAATTGGTGCAATTGCTGATGATAGTAGAAGCACAAAAATTAGAATTTATACAATTGTGGATGAAGAGGATAACAACACAATAGAACAAACTAATATATTCCAAAATACAAGAAAAGTAGAACAAAATGAAATTGTAACAGAAGTTGCAGCAACAGCACACAATTATGTACAAGGTGGAGAGTCTGAAGAAGTGTTTAAGGGAATATTAAGTGTTGGCAGAAATAGAGTTCTATTTGATGAACCTGTTTATAATCTATCATGCACAGGTGGAACAATAATTGAATCTAACTGTAATTACGCAATAATAAATTGTACTACAGAAAGAGAAGTTATTGTTACAGGATATAAATATGTAGATAATACACAGGAAATATCAGTTGAAGTTGAAGATTTAAGCTCTACAAGCAAATTGAATACTTTAAAAATAGAATCAGCATATTTTATAAACAAAAGCAATGCTCAAACAATTGCTCAAAAAGTATTAGACTATTACCAAAAAACATATAAAACAGAATTTGAATTTATTGTTGAAGAGGAAAGTCTAACACAAGATGTTGCTATTGAAAGTAATAGCTTTAGTAGGCAATTAGTAGGGCATATTAAAAAGCTAGACATTAATTTGACTGGCGGATTTACAGCAAATGCAGAAATAAATGCAAGAGTAAGATTGTTGACAGTATTAAGACAAGTAGATTTGAATGAAAATTATGCATCTATGTTGGTAAGAAATGTCTATATTAAAGAGGAGGTAAGCAATGGATGATTTAATATATGATAGAACAGCAAGTGATGTGGAAACAGCGTTAAATAATCCAGGGAGCAACACACATTTAAAAGGAAGCTATAACTATACTGATTTAAATAGAGTAGAGTCTTGGTGTGAATACTTGGAAGATATTTTGAAAAAATATGGCTTCTCTGAAACTTTAGTGATAAAAACCGATTGGAATATGATGGATTATCCAACAAGAACACATATAGATAGAATAAGAAGCAACATAGATACATTAAAAGAGTTCTGTTACGCATTAACTACTGAAACAATAATTTATGATAATACAATGAATTATGAACAGGCCAATGTATTAGAAAAGATTTTATATGATATAGATCATTATATAGAAGAAATTTCAATAATGTTGGATCTACCATATAATTTTGGTATGATGTTAATTCGTGATTCATATATAGAATTACCTGTGAACACAGATGTAATAATAGATGAAAATGAAGTCCCTATGAATTATAACATAGGGATTTTACCTGTTCACAGAAAATATATTCATTTAGTAGAGGAGGAATAAAAAATGGCATATGGAGTTACTTATATAACTACACAAGGAGCAATCTTGGCAGCCAAAACCTTACAATCTAAAACATTAGAATTTTCAAGATTTAAAATAGGTAGTGGTTCATTACAAGAAGGAAGTGTAGCCGAAATAAAAGCCTTAACAGATTTAGTAAATGAAGAAATGGACTTTGATATAACTAAAATATCAAGAGAGTCTGCAACACAGGTTACTGTTAGAGGTTTATTTAAAAATACTGATGCTGAAGAAGGATTCTGGTTAAGAGAATTAGGTTTATATGCGATAGATCCTGATACTGAAGATGAAATATTATTTGCATATATAAACTATGACTCTGAAGCGGAATATATAAACAATTCAATATCAGCGAAAAAAGAGCATTATTACGATATGATTATAACCGTAGATAACGCAAACAATGTAACAATAACTGTAGATCCAAGTACAGTATATGTTACTGAAGAGGATTTACTTGAAAAAGCAGAGGAATTACAAGATGATTATGATGCAAAATTTGCAGATTTAAAATCAATAGTTGTTGCACCAAATGCAGGAGCACATAACGCAATATATAGAGGAAAAGACATTACTGATTACTATTATGGAAATGAAACATATAACGGTAAAACATTTAGTGAAGCTGTTGCTGATGGATCTTTCGATAATATATTCCCTGGTGATTATATTATAGGCCAAAATAGTAATAGAAAATATTTAGTTGCTGACTTAAATTATAGATTAAATTGTGGAGATACTGAATGCACAACGCCTCATGTTTTAATGATACCTGAAAAAATAATGGGTACAGCAAAAATGAATGATTCAAATATAACAACTGGGGGCTATAAAGGAAGCAAAATGTACACAGATTATTTAACACCATTTAAGACTGTAATAAATAATGACTTTGGAGCAGGACACATTTTAAGTCATAAAAACTTGCTAACAAATGCCGTCTCAAATAATGCATCTAGTGGTTGGGAATGGCTTACATCAACAATAGAACTTATGAATGAGTGTATGGTTTATGGGCACAATGCTTGGGGAAGTCATCACGGATATGAAACTGGAATTGATAAAAGACAATTATCATTATTCAAATTAGATCAAAGCAAAATAGTAGCAAGAAATGATAATAATGAGAGATATTGGTACTGGTTGAGAGATGTGGTTTCTTCTTCGAACTTCGCTAATGTGAGCAGCAGCGGTGGTGCGAGCAGCAGCAACGCTTCGGACGCTCACGGCGTGCGTCCTGCTTTCCTAATCAAATAATCAGGCATCTGACAGGGCTTTATGCCCTGTCTTATAACATAGTGATTGTTTGGTAGAGTTAAATTGATATAAAAAAAGTGATATAATCTTTTGCGAATAATTAAGCAAAGGAGAAATAGTATTATTAGGTTATGTCGGATATAAAAAAGAGTGAAAGAAAAGAGTCAAAATTAGAGGTAATACATAATGCATATGCCATAAGAAAAGCAGTAACAAAAATAGCAGAAAACAATTTTTATATAAGTGAAAGCAAGATTGAAAAAATGATTACAGAAAAAATAAAAATGTTTCCTGAAGATGATCAAGAGAGAGTAAAAGAAAGAACAAGACAATATTTTAGACATCAATTAAATAGAGTAACAAATAGAACTCTTGATTTTGCGTGTGGCATTAGTGAACATCTAAGAATAGCAAATACAATATTTCCAACATATATGGCTGAATTTGAAGAACGAAGATTGGAAATGGACAAAGCTATGGCCTGTTGTAATGCTTTGCAAGATGAATTACAATATGCAGGTGAGTGTTTATATGCAGACCTTAACAAATATATGAGTATAGTATTAGATATTCAAAAAGAATTTAATATGATAAAATCGCTCCGACAAACTGACAATAGGTTTTTGAAAAATATTAAAAATAATTAGTGGGTAATCTTTGTATGTGGTTTCTTCTTCGAACTTCGCTAATGTGAACAACAACGGTAATGCGAACAACAACAACGCTTCGAACGCTAACGGCGTGCGTCCTGATTTCACATCCTATACATTTTTTTTATGGACTGGATTCCATCGTATAGTATTGGGAAAGGAAAGGAAAGGTTATCCCTTCAGTTTGAGAAAACTGATAAATGCTAATCATTATGTATTTGGTCACGACCAGTAATACTATAAAAGTGATTTTTATGAATATTTTTTATGATGCAAATGCTATTTATGAAGCAGGGACAAAAGCAATACAAGGTGCACCTTTTAAATATCCATCACAATTATATGAAATGAACCAACTATTGCAAACAGCCTTACTTCAAAAAGCATTAAAAGAGTGGAAATATAAGCCAACAAAAGGCAGAAAATTTACAATAAATGAAAGAGGAAAAATAAGACATATTACAACAGACAATATGATTGATAAAACTATAAATCATTTACTTTGTGATAATGTTTTAAGTCCTGCTATTTCTCCTTATCTTATTTATGACAATGGTGCAAGTCAAAAAAATAAAGGGGTTCATTTTCACAGAAAAAGATTAGAAGTTCATCTACATCAATATTATAGAAAGTACAAAACAAATGAGGGATATATTCTACTAATAGATTTTAGTGGATATTATGCAAGCATCCCTCATAATTTGTGCTTAAAAAATATGGAGTCTTTTTTGAATAAAGTAAATGAAGATGAGAAAAAAGTCACAATGTGGATATTAAAAAATTTATTTGAAGTGTTTAATATAGATAATAAAAACGGAAAAGGTGTTGATATAGGATCACAACCGAGTCAAAATATAGGAATTGCATATCCTTCAAAAATAGACAATTATATTAAGATAGTAAAAGGTTGTAAATACTATGGAAGATACACAGACGACAGTTATGTTATACATAAAGATAAAAAATTTTTGAAACAATTACTAAAAGAAATAAAAATAATAGCAAATGAACTTGGCTTAATAATAAATGATAGAAAGACAAGGATTGCAAAAATATCACAGCAATTTAAAGTATTACAGATAAATTATCAATTAACGGAAACAGGAAGAATTATAAAAAAAATTAGTCCAAAAGCAATAACCAGGGAAAGAAGAAAAGTAAAAGCTTATAAAAGATTACTAGATAATAACAGAATGAAATATGAGGATATTGAGAATGTATTTAAAAGTTGGATGGCAGGAAATTATAAAAATATGTCTATGCAACAAATTACAAATATGTCTCAATTATATTATGATTTATTTGGGAGGAAAGTAACATGGAAAAATCATGGAAAATTACGCTATCTGATGGAACAAAACTTGAAAACCTTGGAATGAATGGAAACAATTTTATATCAGAAACGGAAGTTACTGAAGAAACTTTTAATGGTAAATTATCAAAGGTTATAATCGAAGGAACTGAAGATGGCAAAGAAACAAAACAAGAATTTGAACATATGGAATTAGTTCAAATAGTTCAAGAAGAAGATGGATATCATTTTGTGTTGAGAGAATTATCTGCTGAAGAATTAAAAAACATAAAAATGCAAGGTGATATAGAATATTTGGCAATGATGTCAGATATTGACCTAGAGGAGGTGTAATCATATGGCAGAACACAGCAAAAATTTTGAAAAGGTAAAAAAATATTATGATGAAGGAATATGGAATAAAGCAAGAGTCCATAACGCTGTTGGCAAATGGATTACAGAAGAGGAATACAAAGAAATAACTGGAGAAGATTACGAATAAACGCTTAAAGGCGTTATTTTTTTGTACTAAAATACAAGAAAGGAGGCCAAGGTTATGGAACATAGTTTTGAAAATGAAGTTCTTACAAGACTTACAAAAATTGAAACAAAGCTTGATGACTACTCTAAAAATAAAGAAAAAACGGACGATGCATACAACTTATCCAAAGAAAATGAAAAAGATATTGAAGAAATAAAAGAAAAAATAAAATGGATCACAAGAACAATAGCAGGTGCACTCATAGCAGGAGTTATTGGAATAGCAATTTCATTGTTAAAGTCTGGTGCAGGTATGCCGTAGAAAGGAGTTATTATGAAACAAGCGTGGAGTGATTTAAAAAGTTTTGTAACAATAGCATTTACACTTACGATCATAGCTTTAGTTTTAATTGTTGCAATAAAAGGCAACTGGGATATTTTTCAAATAGTATTTACATTGTTTTCTAATATAGCAACAGCAGTTTTCACTTATTTCTTTACTAGAAAAGTAAATGTTGAAAATACTACGGAAATTGAGACAACAAATGATACTAACCAAGAATAAAAAACGGCTTAAAATCGATTGTCGCAAGCCGTTTTTTTATAATGCCGTAAAAAAATTACGGTTTCCATTAAATACAGGAAGAAAATTTAAAAATCTTCCTGTATTAATTTTTTATAAGGAGGTATTCGATATGGATGAAGAAAAAATCGAATTAACAGAAGAAATGGAAAAAGAATTATCAAATGGAAGGGAGGAAAACGAAGATGAGTAGATCAAGTTTAGCAAGTATTTATGTTCCTGCAAGTACAAATAACTATACTCAAGGAAGAAGAGGTTATAAAGTTTGTAAAATAACACCTCATCATATGGCAGGTAAATTAACAGCAAGACAATGCGGAAATATATTCGCAAATCCAAGCAGACAGGCAAGCTCAAATTACGGAATAGGTTATGATGGAGAAATTGCTTGTTATGTAGATGAAGAAAATAGAGCATGGACTTCTTCTAATAGAGCAAATGATTGTCAAGCTATTACAATTGAAGTTGCTAATAGTGCTAATGGAGAACCATGGCCAATAAGTGATGCAGCTTGGAATAGTTTAGTAAAATTGTGTGTTGATATTTGTAGAAGATATGGATTCAGACTTACATATGATGGAACACCAAATGGAAGCTTAACAAGACACGATATGTTTGCAAATACAAATTGTCCAGGCAAAACATTAGGTGGAAGATTTAAAGAATTAGCTGATACAGTTAACGCTCAACTTGATGGAAAAGTCGAGCCTACACCATCAACACCAAGTGGAAGTAAATCAAACGAAGAACTTGCAGATGAAGTAATTGCAGGTAAATGGGGAAATGGTGATGATCGTAAAAATAGATTAAATGCAGCAGGATATAATTATTCTGCAATACAAAGTATAGTAAATCAAAAATTAAGCGGTGGATCATCTGCTCCAAAAGCATCAACAAAATCAAATGAAACAATTGCTCAAGAAGTAATAAATGGTGCTTGGGGAAACGGACAAGAAAGAAAAGACAGATTGACCGCAGCAGGATACGATTACAATGCAATTCAATCTATTGTTAATCAAAAACTTGGTGCAGGATCAAGTTCTAATTCAAATAAAAAGTCAAATGAGACAATTGCAAATGAAGTTATAAGAGGCGACTGGGGTAATGGCCAAGATAGAAAAAATAGACTTCAAGCTGCAGGATATGACTATAATGCTATACAAGCAATAGTAAATAGAAAATTAAGCTAAAAAAAGGGGAGAATAAATCTCCCCTTTTTATTGTATATTTTTTAGATTTTGTTGTATCATATATAATATATCAAAAGCTTCTTTGCAGGTTGTATTATCTAAATCAATATTTAATATTTTTTTGACAATCTGCTCATATGAGGCATTTTGATAAGAAGGTGTTTGACTAGATACAACTTCAAATTTAATATTGTGTTCTGTTAATAAATTAGTGTATTTCTCTAGTGTAGCGACAGGAAATCCACATTTTATTATTTCAGGACTTAAGTCGGTTAGCTTTAGGCCGATTTCTTTTGAAACTAGTCTTGCATCTTCATTTAATATATTATAGAAAATGCCAACTTTAAAAATATAAATCTTTTCAGGATCTTTTTTCTTAAGTTCCTCATACTGCTTTAGAAGTTTGCTCATCTTTTTTAACCTTCTTTCTAATAGATTTTTTTCTAACAATAATATCTCCTGGTTCACATTCTAAAATTTTACACATTTTTTCTAATGTTTCAAATTTTATTCCAGTAGTAGTATTGTCCATTAAATGAGATAATGATTGGTAACCACCTTCCATATTCTTAATAAACCAATACTTCGTTTTCTTTTTCTCTTTTAGTATTTCATTAACTCGTACATATATCATCTTCTCACCTCACTTTCATTATAGATATTGTAAAACAAAGTATTATTTATTTTAACTATGCTATATTTCACTCAAATATATAATACCTAATTTACAAAGTAGGTATAAAATGATATAATAACATCAGAAAATAACGAAAGAGGTGTTGTTATATGGCAAAAAACATTATTGATTCATTAGATAATATAAGCAGACTTATTGAAGAAGAAAAATACCAAGAGGCCAAGAACTACATAAAAAAGACTAAAGAAGAAATAGAAACAGGAAGAGATGCAGCCGACTATATAGATGATTTAGTTGATAATTTACAATAGGAAAATATGAGAATTTATAGGAAAAATGTAGAATTTTGTAGAAAAATGTCGAACTTTGAAACCTACATATATCAAGGGATTTATTTGTCAATACCTATCATACAACATAGTTAACTTATTTTACATAATATGGTATAATAGAATAAGAGATATCTCCAATAAGATGTAAGGAGGTTTAAAAGTGGAATTAAACATAATAGATCGAATATTGCTACATACATTCAAAAGGTATTCGTATAAGATTTATAGAATGGGTGTAAAAGATGGATTTAATTGGAAGTGGTAATTTCCCACTTTCCCACTTTTTTCCCACTCTAGTTTAAAATAACTTAATATTGATTAAAAACGAAAATATTATAAAACATTGAAATATAAGTATTTTGAAAATGTTTGAAAATATTTGAAAATGTTAAGCGAGAACAGTAGGTTCTGGTGTCGTAGCTGATATATTAGAGTAATAAATATAGTAATAGCAAGTGTTTGAGAGATTTTTAACACTTGCTATTTTTTTATATTTCCCACTTATTTCCCACTTTAGTTTTTAAAGATTTCATTTAATTTATTAACTGAATCGTCTTTTGATTCAGGTAATACTGCAAGATATATTTCAGTAGAAGAAATCCTTTTATGTCTTAATAGTTTCATAATAGTATATAAATCAACTCCATGTAGTAAAAGTAAAACAGCAAAGGTGTGTCTTAAATCATGGAATTTTCTATATACAAAATTTTCTTTTTCTTCAGATAATTTTAATAATGTTTTTCTCCATATTTTTTCAAGATCCTTTTTATCTATTTGGTGACCATTAGCTGTAAATACATATTCAGATGTACGAGGTAATCTCATTAGTAGATTATAAATAAAGTCTGACATAGGTATAATATCAATACTGCTTTCTGTTTTAGGAGTTCCATCTTTAGTTTCATAACCAGTTTTAACACCATCTTCAGTAAATGTTGCTGCACGAGTAGTATTGTTTTTAACATAGATTTCCCTCTTCTCAAAATTCAAATGTATCCATTTAAGGCCAACAATTTCTCCCTCACGCATTCCTGTACCAAGAGCAAAATCAACAACGTCCTTGTATTTGTTATCAATAAATGCTTCTCTTAATATAGGAATTTCATCTTCTCTAAAATAATTAAAAGGAACTTTCTTTTTTTCTATAACTGCATCTACATCTACATCCTTGTCTTTTGGAATATTAACCAGTCCTTTATTACATGGATTCTTTGGAATATAACCTTCTTTTTCACAATATATAAAGAATTGATGTAATAATTTATGAATGGATGTAATTTTTTCCGTAGATCGTTCTTTTTTAAATAATGTATTGTAATAATCCTGTACAACAATACTGGATATCTTTTTAATAGGTATGTCAGCAAATGAAAAAGGTTTTATGTGATTTCTAAAATCACCTTCATATTTTTCTAATGTTGTATTTTTTATCTCGTGTATTTTAACAGTAAAAAGCCATTTGTGAAGTAATATTCTTATAGTAATATCTTTAACTTGTATTACACCAATTTCAGCTTCTTTTTTTCTTTCGTAATACTGATCTTCTGCATCAGATTTGTTCTTACCATAAAAATCTTCATATTTTCCATTTATTTTTCTATGAATCCTATAATAAGCAATACCATTCTTAACGCAGTTTGTTTTTACTGCCATAAAAAAACCTCCATTTTTCTTTGAATAACACTTGAAAAATGAAGCCATTTTGTATATAATACAAATGTATTCACTTTCGAGTGTTTACGCTTTGGATAATGTGTGTCGTGTCGCAAACTTGAAACACATTATCCTTTTTTATGTTCTTGTTATTTTTCCACAATTTTGACAAACTATAACTGATTTTGTTTTGCTTCCTTTTTTAGTTAATAATGGAATTAATAAAATAAGTCCGCAAGTACAAACAGCAAGTATAATCCATATAAGTGACATTAATATTCCTCTTTTCTTTTGTTTTTCTACTGCTTGAACTGTTACATTTGTGCTACCACAATGTTTACATTTTAACATATAAATACTCCTTTCTATTTAAAAGCACTTTTATTTTCTACTTTTATTACTTTACCTATAACAACAAATTCTTTTTCTTCTAATTCTTTAGTGGTATATTTTAACATAGGATAATATGGATTCATTGCATGAAGTTCAATAATATCATCCTTATTTATAATTTTTCTGATCATTAATTTATTCTCTAAACGAAAATAAATTGTTTCTCCTGACACATAAGTTTCTTGAGGTTGAATATACGCAACATCATCTACACCTAAAAGAGGCAACATAGAATCATCAGTTGATGTATATGTAATTATTTGAGTTCTTTCATTATCAGGAACACGATCTATATTTGTGTCGAATCCCATTAACCAAGCTTCATTTATATTAAGAGCTTTTGCTAGTATATATATATTAGTTTGTTTTGCCTCGTATTTTCCATTTAGATATTCACTAATAGTAGCTTTGTTTATACCGCTCTTTTTTGCTAGATCAATAGGTTTCATATTTCTAATTAATAAGGCCTTTGATAAACGGCTTGCAAAAGATTCTTGTTCCATAAGCACCTCCTTAATTTTTTTATTTGAGCATATTATATTATAAAAATAGGGTTTTTGCAAGGTTTTTGAAAAAAAAAGTTAGGAAATAAAAACTTTTTTTTAAAAAACTGTTGACATTATTAAAAAGTTGTTATAAGATACATACAAAGTTAGGAAAACATAACCAAAAGAAAGGAGATGAATATCATGGTAGAAGCTATTATTACATATGATTACAGCAAACTGCTTGGCAGAATCAAAGAGAAATACGGAACAAGAGAAAATTTAGTGAAGGAAATAACAATATCATCTACTTCATTAAATTTAAGACTAAACAACAAATTAAGATTTGATCAGCAAGATATTAAAGAACTTTGTAGAGCATTGGACATTGAAGAAGAAGAAATACCTGATTATTTTTTTAAAGAAAAAGTTAGGAAATCATAACAAGGAGGCAAAGGAGAAAAATGAAAAATAGTAAAAATGCGACACGACACACTATTATAAGGAGGAAATCAAAATGGAAGAAGAATGGATTAGCTTAACAGCTTATATGAAAAGATTTCATACTGGTTTCAAAGAAGTAAAAAATATGATGGATAACGGCCAATTAGAATATAAACAAACTGAAGGAGGACACTACAAAATAAAAGTAGGAGGAAATGCAGTAAGCCGTGAAATCTATGAAAAAGAAAAAGAAAGAAGAATCCAAGCGGAAACAAAACTTGAATTATTAAAAAACATATTAGAAGGAGTGAATACAAATGAAAATTATTAAAAATATTATTGAATTTATGTTAGGAACATCAATTATATGGCTTCCAATATTGGCCACTATAATTGCAGAAAAATTATCAGAAATAATAACTATGGATATGATTATGACAGTTGTCTATATCTCAATACCAGTACTAATTATTATTTTAATTAGAATGGAAATCCAAGAAGCGAAAGCGGAAAGGAGAAGAAAAAGACATGGACAAAATAGATAAATGCTACATATGGCACATTATAACATTGGCAACAATGAAATATAAATTAAGAAAATTGAAAGGAGGTAAAAAGTATGTTAGGTAAGCACTCTGAAGAAGGTCAAACTATTAAAAGACTCCAAGAAACAATTGATTTAAAAGACAGAGAAATAACAGACATCAAAAGGGAATGTGCAGATCAATTCAAAAAGATTAGAGACTTATGTTTTGCAAATGAATATGGCGGTAAAAACGACAAAAGTGCAAAATTAAGAAAAATCTATGAAATTGCAGCAGACAATTTTTCAGCAATAATTCAAGATTTAGTAATATCAGACGAAAGAGATATTGCAAAAATAATAGAACTACCAACCAACCGCAAAGTAAGTAAATAGTTCTATAAAAATATTTATATAAATACTTTCTATTTGTATTTTAACATAGAAAGTTAGAAAGGACAAGAGGATGGACAGAATTTTTTACAATATGAATGGAAATTCTTATTACATTCTATTTGGTGGAAAAGGCAAACGCTCTTTTCTATGTAAAATAAACGACAATGGATGTGCTCAATATGTAATCTGTGCCATATTAGAAGAAAACTCTTGGTGGCAAGGAAATTATTATGAAAGCTTTGAAGAAGCTTATGAAGATTGGAGGAAAAATTAAAATGAGTAATTTATACGAATTAACAAACAATTATGAAACTGTTTTAAATATGCTATATGACGAGGATGTAGATGAGCAAATGATCCTTGATACATTAGAATCTATTGAAGGAGAAATTGAAGACAAAGCAGATGGATATGCAAAAATTATAAAAGAATTAGAAGCAAAGAAAAATGCTAGAAAAGAAGAAGCAAAAAGATTAACGGAAAGTGCAAAAGTATTTGAAAATAGAGTGAATACATTAAAACAAAACTTATTTAATGCAATGAAACAAACAGGAAAAACAAAATTTGCAACAGATTTATTTACATTTAATATAGCAAAAAATGGCGGAAAACAAACACTTACTATTGATGGAGAAGTTCCTGAAGAATATACAAAAACTATTATTGAAAATGATAATGACAAAATTAGGGCAGACTTGGAAGCAGGAAAAGAATTACCTTTTGCTCACCTAGAGCCAAGAGGAGAAAGTTTGAGGATTAAATAATGGAACAATATTGTAGTATTTGTGGAAAAGAATTTGAAGGATATGGCAATAATGCCTATCCAGTAAATAGTGGAAGATGTTGTGATAAATGTAACACATCAGTAGTAGTTCCTAGAAGAATGCAAGATTATGCAAATAAACAAAAAAAGAAGGAAAGTGAAAAATAATGAAAAGAAAAATTGAAAATTTAAATTTAGATAGTGAATTATTAAAACCAATGAAAACAAAACTAGAAAGCTCAATTGATACATTGACTAAAAATGCAATTTTGACAGGTAAAGAAGCAGAAATAACATTAAAAATAAATGTTAGCGTAACAAAAAAAGACAGAGAATTTAACGATGAAATCCAAGAGTATTTACAACCAAATTACGATTATCAAATATCAGAAAAAATAAAAGAAGCGAAAGGATCATATAAAGGATTTGTTGGATTCAATTATGCTGTAACAATTAATGATAATAGTGAAGTAATAGTACAGGATGTTAATGAACAACAAAGTTTATTTTAGGAGGTAAAAAAATATGGGAATACCAGTATTAGTTTTAGGAGAAAGTGGATCAGGTAAAAGTTGTTCACTTCGTAATTTCAATAAAGAAGATGTTGTAATTTATAACATTGCAGGAAAACCATTACCATTTAAAAAACAACTAAACAAAGCTGACAATGTAAATTACACACAAATAAAAAGCAATATGCAAAAAGGAAATTTCAAAACTTATGTAATAGATGATAGTCAATACTTAATGGCCTTTGAGATGTTCGACAGAGCCAAAGAATTAGGTTACAACAAATTTACTGATGTAGCACTTAACTTTAGAGGATTAGTAGATTTTGTTATAAGAAATACACCTGCAGATGTAATTGTTTATTTCTTACATCATACAGAAACAACAGACACAGGAAAAATTAAAGCAAAAACAAGCGGAAAAATGCTTGATAACCAACTTACATTAGAAGGTTTATTCTCAATAGTATTGCTTTGTAAAACCGATGGCCAAGAGCATTATTTTGAAACACAAAGTGATGGATATAGCACTTGCAAATCACCAATGGGAATGTTTGATCTAAAAATAGATAATGACTTAAAAATGGTAGATGACAAGATTAGAGAATATTACGAATTAACCAAGAAGGAGGTAAAACCAAATGAGTCTTCAAAGAAAAATTGAAAGAAATAACCTAAAGAAAGCCTGGAAAAAACACAACGAAGGAGTTGCAAAAAAGCATAGGGCAGACTTCAAAGGATTTTGGCATTGGTACAAAGAACAGAAAGGAGGTAAAAAAGCATGATGACAGTTATAACTAGTGAAGAATACAAAGAACTAGTAATAAAAGCTAATAAATATGATGAACTACAAAAGCCAAAATTGGCAAATGGAAAGGCAGAAAAAATCAACGAAGTTGAAGTTAGAAATGTGACACCTGAACAAATGGGCAAAATATTAGATGATTTAAAAAATAAAATTGTAGGAGGAAATTAATTATGGGAAGTAAAGAATTTATTGAAAAATGTAAAGAAATAGTTAGAAATTATGAGAAGGATCATTTGGATAAAAGTGATAATATTCCAGAATTTGAAGTTTTTGATGTATGGTATTGTAAAACACTACAAAATCACAAAGCATTATTAAGCACAACATTATTTAACGGAATGTATTATGAATGTACATATAACGGAGACAAAAAAGAACTATATTTAGATGCTTATAAGAAGTTTGAAAATAAATGTATTAAAGTTGAAGAGGAGGAAAAATAATTATGGAAAAACCACAAGGATATGATGAGGCACAAGCCTTTGGAGAATTTGAAACATTACCTGCAGGAGGATATAAATGCATAATTAAAAGAGTGGCTTGCGAGAAAACACAAGCAGGAAAAGAATATTTAAAATTAGCAATAGACATTTTAGAGGGAGAATTTAAAGACTTTTATCAAAGAAGATTTGACAACGATACAAGAGAAGAAAAGAAATGGAGCGGTGTTTGGACAGTATTTACTGAAGGATATGATCCAGGAACAACAAATCCAAAATTCAAAGGATTAATAACATCAGTAGAAGCTTCAAACGACAAATTCAAATTTAATTTTGATGAAAAAACACTTGAAGGCAAAAAAGTAGGATTAGTATTCAGAGAAGAGGACTTTTTAGGACAAGACGGCCAAGTACATACAGCAGTAAAACCATTCTTCGCAGTTTCTTATGATAAAGCTGAAGAAGCAAAAATACCAAATAAAAAAGAGTTAAGTGATAATCAATATGATCAAGCATTTGATGCTGCAACAGACAATGGCGATGACTTACCATTTTAGGAGGTAGCAAATGGATTTTATAAGAGAGGTTAAAGGAAGAGCGGATATAGTAAAAGTGGCGGAACACTATGGAATAAAACTTGATAGATCATATAAATGCGTGTGTCCGTTTCATAAAGAAAAAACAGCGAGCTTTTCTATATCGCCACGAAAACAAATATGGCATTGCTTTGGATGTGGCAAAGGTGGCGATTCAATTTCTCTTGTATCAGAATTATTAAATATAAATGCTTTAGAAGCAGCGAAAAACATAAATTACACTTTAGGTTTAGGCCTGGATGCAGAAAGGCCAGCAAGTTATTTAGAAATTAATAAATATAAACAAAAAAGAAAAACAGAAGAAATGTTTAAGCAATGGGAAAATAAAACATTTCAATTACTATGTGATTATTTGCATCTACTTTGGAGATGGGAAGAAGAATATGCACCAAAAAATCCTGAAGAAGATATCAGCGATTTATATGTAGAAGCAATGCACAATAAAGACTATATTGATTCTTTAATAGATGAAATATTTATAAATGGATCTAATGAAGATAAAATATGGTTTTGGAAATACGAAAAAAAGGTGGTGAAGAGGATTGAATCAAGAGTTAGAACTTTCAGATCAACTAATGGATGAAGGATTTACACCTTTTGGGGAAATTAGTGAATTAACCAAAGAGTCTATATTAGACAAAGAAGTATTTGAACATATATTTTCAATGGACAATCAAGTAGCAAGAACAACATTAATCATAAAATTACAAGACAAAGCAAGAGAACTTGGAAATATAAGAAGTTTTGACAAGTTATTAAAAGCATACCAAACCGAATTTGCACAGAAGTTCAAACAAAGGGGGAGTAATACAATCCAATTCACACAACCACCTATAAAAGACTTAAAGTGTGGAAAATGGGAATGCGAGGACACAGGAGTAACTAAAAGTACTCTTGGAGCAGGTATGATTCCTCAAACAATAGTAGCTTGTTCACATCCTATATTACCAGTAGAAAGATTGATAAATGTTGATTCAGAGACAGAAAAAATAAAACTAGCATTTTTCAAAGACAATAAATGGCAGTACATAACAATTGAAAGAAGCGTAGTAGCAAATAAATCAAATATTATACAACTTTCTGACAGAGGAATTGAAGTTAATTCAGAGAATGCAAAAGACCTGGTTTCATATATTGCAGATGTAGTTTCATTAAATGCAAAAGAAATACCAGTTAGTCGTAGCACTGATAGATTAGGATGGATAGAAAATGAATTTGCACCATATGTTGATGATCTTAAATACGATGGAGACATAGCATTTAAAGATGTTTATGCAAGTATAAAGGAGGTTGGAGAATACGAAGAATGGAAAGAAGTATGCAGAAAAGTAAGGAAAGATAGTAAAATTGCACATTTACTTTTAGCATCTTCATTTGCTAGTACACTTAATCAAATGTTGGGAGTACTGCCATTTGTCGTACATATATGGGGCGGAACTGGAACAGGAAAGACTGTTGGATTAATGCTCGCAATGTCCGTATGGGGAAATCCTGAAGTAGGAAAATTAGTAAGAACATTAAATGCAACACAAGTGGCATTAGCAAGATATGCAGCATTCGTACATGACATTCCGTTTGCAGGAGATGAATTACAAACGATAAAAAATAGATGGGACAGCTTTGACAACCTAGTTATGTATTTGACTGAAGGTGTTGATAGAGGTAGAGGAAAGGCTTATGGCGGAATAGAACTTTTGAAAGAATGGAATTGTTGCTTCCTATTTACAGGAGAAGAACCAATCACAAAAGCAACATCAGGCGGTGGAGTAAAGAACAGAGTTATAGAAGTTGAAGCCACAGAAAAAGTAATTGGAGATGGTAATTTTGTTAGTAACTTTGTTAGAAAAAATTATGGTCACGCTGGTAAAGAATTTATAAACAATATTCCTAAACAAGAGGAATTACAGAAAAGATATAGAGAGATATTTCAAGAAATATTGGAGAAAACTGATACAACTGATAAACAAGCAATGGCAATGGCCACGATCTTGTTGGCAGATGAAATATCTACAGAAAATATATTCAAAGATGAAAAATTGACAATCGAAGATGTAAGCAAATGGCTTACAAGTAGCAAGGAAGTTGATGTTTCTACTAGAGCATATGAATGGACAATGGACTGGATTTCACAAAATATTAAGAAATTCAAAGATACAGATGGCAATATTGGAGAAGTTTGGGGCAAATATAATGAAGACGAAGATACTTGTCTTGTAAATAAAACGGTATATGCTGAAGCATTAAACAAAGCAGGGTTTGATTTTACAGCAATAATAAGAAATTTTGCAGATAGAAATCAAATTGAAAGAAATTCACAAGGAAAATTCACTCATCAAACAAAAGCATATGGAGTAAAAGCAAATTATATCAAATTTAGATTAGAACCTGAAAAATCAGATATTGCGTATGAAGAAGAATATCAACAACAAGAAATGGAGGATCTACCTTTTTAGGCTTACCAAAAGCAGTAAAGGTAAGCCTTAGGTAAGACCTTTTGAAAGCCTTGATACAAGCGACTTTTATATAATAAAAAATTAAAAGTCTTACATCTTACCAAAATATTATTCTTACATGGGAAATTTTTATTTAAATCCTAAAATAAAAAATTTCTATAAAAATATAAATATATTCACGGAAAAAGGTAAGACAGGTAAGACCTATATATAAATTGCATATTTGAGGTATGTAAAAAATTAAAATTGGAGGTAAGACCAAATGAAAAATCAAGAAGAAATAATAAATGATTCTATAAAATGTGAAACGCCTCCTGATGATTACAATATTATAGAAACTAATTGCTTTTTATCATTGAAACACTTACTTGTAATGTATCACAATAAGCAGATAAGTCCTGAAAAAGCAACAAAACTAAAACAAAAAGCACTAGTTGCTTATGAGAAAGATAAAAAGCAGCAGGAATTTTGGAACTCTATCTATCAGGAGCACATCCAACATATAAAAGATACAGAAAATGCAAGAGTTAAGTTACACAAAATGTTAAATGGAAAAGATGAATACAACAGGCCAATAACTGAAGAAACACTTTGTGAAACTATAAATACTTGTATGGAAATTATATCAACTATATTTAAGGGGGAATTTATATGATACAAAATTGTAGTAGGAGATATGGAAAATTTGTAAATGGAAATGCAATGGATTATCAGGAAGAAAGCTATACTTTGATTTGTGATTATTGTGAAAAAGAAATCCCAAGATTTTCAAGTTTTATGGAAGCCGTGAATTATAAAAAAGAAAATGGATGGAAAAGTAAAAATGTATTAGGAGAATGGACAGATATGTGTCCAAACTGTATTGATAAGGAGTGAAAGAAAAATGGAAAAACCAACAATATGTAGATATTGTGGAAGTCCAGTTGTATATACATCAAATGCAGAAATATATGGTCGAGAATATGGAGAAGGAAAATGTTATTTGTGTAGGAATTGTAGAGCGTTTGTAGGAGTGCATCCTGGAACAGACATACCGCTTGGAACATTAGCAAACGAAGAACTACGAAGATACAGAAAAACAGCACATTTCTATTTTGATCAGATATGGATGCAACCATTAAGAATTACAACGAGATATAAAGCTTATGACTGGTTATCAAAACAATTAGGAATTTCAAAAGAATATACACATATTGGTATGTTTGAAAAAGAAGAATGTGTAAAAACAATTGAACTTTCACAAGCAAGAATAGAAAAATACAAAAAGAGAAAGGAGCAGAGAAATGAAACATTTTAAAGATGGTCAAATAGTAGCTTATATACCTTTAGGTGCAAATGATATGTTTTATAAGGTAGAAGTAGGAAAAATAAAAAGGATAGATGGAGATTATGCTTTTGTATATTTCCATTCAGGAGATACTGCAGCGAAAACTTTATTAAGAGACCTTTATCCAATAGAAAATGATTATTACTTAAAAGATGCTTTGCTTGGAGTAGGTGGTTTAGTATGAGTTTAGTATTAAGAGATTATCAACAAGAATGTCACGATCTAATTGAAACTTTAGATCCAGGAGCATACTTAATACAAATGGCCACAGGATTAGGAAAAACAGCAACCTTCACAACATTAAAAAGAAAAGGCCGTGTATTAGTCCTAGCACATAGAGAAGAACTAGTTACACAGCCAATCAAATACTATGACTGCCCTGTTGGAATTGAAATGGCGAATCACAAATCCAACGGAGAAGATGTTGTCATAGCATCTGTACAAAGTATAATACATAGATTAGATAAATTCAAGCGTGATGATTTCGATATGATAATTACTGATGAAGCACATCATGCTGCAGCAAAATCATACAGGAAAATATATGAATATTTTAGGCCAAGATTGCATTTAGGATTTACAGCAACACCAAACAGAGGCGACAATGTAAGGCTTGATGATATATATCAGGACATTATATTTGAAAGAGATATTAAGTGGGCGATTCAAAATAAGTATTTAACTGATATTTATTGTATGAGAGTAAATATAGGTTATGACATTTCAAAAGTAGCAAGAAGAATGGGAGACTTTGCACCAGGAGAACTTGAAGAAGCAATGAACCAAGATGTATTGAATAATGCAATAGCAGAGGCTTACAAAAAATATGGAAAAGGACAAACTTTAATATTTGCGTGTAGTGTAGATCATGCAGAAGCAATTGCAGAGAAGATACCAGGAGCGGTTGCAGTAACAGCAAAAACAAAAAACAGGGATGAACTAATTAAAAAGTTTACAAATAGAGAAATACCTGTACTTGTTAATTGTATGATTTTCACAGAAGGAACTGATATGCCACTTGTTGAAACTGTTATGATAGCAAGGCCAACAAGTAATAGTTCTTTATATACTCAAATGGTAGGAAGAGGATTAAGGCTTTATCCAGGAAAAGATAAATTAACATTGATAGATTTAGTTGGAACAACAGGAAGAGCAAATTTATGCACAGCACCATCTTTACTTGGAATAGATTTAAATACTGTTCCTGTAAACAAACAAGATGAAATAATAGGAGACTTATTTGAATTACCTGATCTAATTACTAAAAAATCAGATTGTCCTGCTAGTTGGATAAGAAATGTTGAAATAGTTAATTTATGGGCTAAAGAACAGGAATATAACACACACGGAGTTAATTATTTCAAAATGCCAAATGGTGATATGGTTGTCAGCATTCCAAAGAAAAGGATAAGAATACCTGCACAAGATGAATTAGGAAAAACAACAATAGGTGGCCAAAAAATGAGTATGCAAAGAGCATTAGACAAGGTATTTCTATATTTACAAGAAGAATATCCACAGTATGAGTATATTTGGAATGTTGAAAATATGAAAAAGTGGGGTAAATACCCTGCAAGTGAAAAACAAATTGAAAGTATAAAAAGATTTATGAAAGACTTTGACACAGAAAACTTAAACAAAATGCAGGCCACACAAATATTAAATAGATTATTTTATAGGTAGGTAATATTATGAATGGAAGTAAAAAAGCTGAAGATATAAGGTTGTCTTTGACACTAGTATTTCAAAAAAATACATCTGAACCGAATACATGGGGAAGCAATGCCATTGTTTATAAAATTAATTATTATTATGATAAAGGAATAATGGAAGTATGGAGTCAAGGTGCTTTTGGAGATTGGACACTAGAAAATAGATTTAGAGATAGACGAAATAGGGGTATTACAGAAGATGAAATGCTAGAAAATATAAAAGAAATGTCAAAGATGACTTACAAGGAATTTAAAGAAAAATTATTGAAGAGGTGATTAGATGGCAGAGTTACATGATATTGAAATAAAAATAGAAGTTAGACCATGTTATATCATTTTAAATGCAAAAAAGAAAAAAGCATTGTTTCATAGATGGATTGAAAAGACTGATATGTTAAACCATAAATATACAGCAGGAATAATTGAATATGAAAATGGAAGAATTGATGAAGTTCATTATGGTCAAATAGAATTTTGTGACAATAAAATAAAAAGTTATGCTTTTGAAGAGGGGGATTAAAATGCCAAGAAGGGGATATCAATTTGAAAATCAAATCAAAAAAGTATGTGAATATGTAGAAGCAATAGGAGGACACGCACATAAAAATCACGCAGAAAGATTACAAGATGGAACTTACATAAAAGGAGAGCCTTTTGATTATGAGATATTCCTTCCAAATTATAAAGCTGTATTTGATGCAAAAGAATGCAAAACTAGAGAATGGCATATGGTGGAAAAAGATATTCGACAATGTGATGAAATGAAGAAATGTAAAAATGCAGGTCTCAAAGCATATTTTCTCATATGCTTTGAAGGCCACGATGTAAGAATGATAGATGTTGATACAGTGATTGCAGTTTTAAGAAGAGGAAGAAAAACAATTCGTGCAGAAGGAAATCCTGACTGGGATTTAATAAGAATATTGGGAGGTAAAACCTTATGAAATGTCCTAAGAGATTTAATATAATACAAAAAAATATTAATGGATATTTATATGATGAAGATAATAAAAATGTAGGACATAGTCATATTTTTATTGAAACTCAAGAATTTGCAAAATGCTATGAAAAAGAATGTGCAGCTTGGGATAAGAAAAAGAAAATATGTAAGGAGATAAAGAAATGAACAAAAGGTGTACAAATTGTGGAAAGTTTCCTTTCTGCAAAGATATAAAAGAACCAGGAAAGCCAACTGACTGTGAAAAGTGGGTAAAAAGAAATTATATGGAGGTACAAAAAGATGAAGTGTACAGGAAAAGAATGGGATCATTGTAGAGTAGAAAAAATGGGATGTACTGGATGTTATTATGATGAATATAAATTATGCTATGTTGATGGACACAAAGCTTGGTTTACAAATAATTTTGAAAAGCAATGGCGGAGATGATTGGAACGATGCTCCTTATGAACATAATGCAGGATTACCATATGATCATTGGAGTGAATTAATAGAAGATAATGAAGATATATTTAAAAGGAAATGGAAGGAACATGAAATAAAACATAAAGTATTATATTTTGAAACTGCAGATTGGGATGAAGTATTGCCATGTGATAATTTTTCAAATAGTCCATATTCAGTAGAGGCAATAAATAAACAAGCAGTTGCGTGGATACATACAGATAAATATAACATATTAGCAGGGACAACCATTGAAGAATTTATTGACATTATAGAAAAGCATGGTGGTAGGGTATATCTACCAAGAGAGGAGAAAAACAATGAATAAAAAAACAATTTTTGTGATATTAGCAAATATTCTTGGAGGATCAATGAATATTACAGGTGGAATAGTAGAAAGTAATTTCTATCAATTTATGCTTGGCCTTATGTTTTTAATTATTGCATTATCTATATTTGTATTTGAAAAAGCTCTAAAATGGAGAGATGATGTAATAAAAGAACAAAACGATTGTATAAAAAGGCAAGATAAGTTAATAACAAAACTATTTGAAGAACTTACAAAGCCAACTGTTGTAATAGATTTAAAAAATATAAAAATACCTAAAAAGTTCACAAAACCAAAAAAAGAAAAGTTGGATCATAGATTTAAATATTATGAGATAAACAAGTGTTTTGAAGTTCCAATTGTAATTGATAAAAACTATATGCTTGTTGATGGATATACATCATATTTGATTGCTAAAAAGTACAATATGAAATTAGTTCAAGCAAGAGTAAAAATTGGAGGTAATAAAAATGATTGAAAAAATGGAAGTATATACAACAGAACAAATAGAAAAAATGAGTGTTGAAGAATTAAGAAAAAAATTCATTCAATTGCAAAATATTGCAAAAGATGGTAATGAAGTTATTAGAGGGTTAGATAAAATGAAAGAAAGATATAAGTTGGCATTATATTTAGTCATAAGAAACTCTGTAGTATTAAAAAAAGGAATAGATTTAAAAAAATCACAAAAAGAAATAAATAAAATGGGATATGAAACTATGTGTGAAGTACTTACAATGATTGATTATGAAAAAGTAAAGCAAATGTATGAAGAAGGAAAAAATAAATAAGAAATTATGGAAACGAACACGAATATCCAGGAAAGGAGGGATTTAAAAGTGGCAATAATTAAAGCAATATTTATGTTTTTTACAGGTTTGTATGCATTAGCAAAATTGATTGATGGAATGAATAATAAATACATAAATAATAAAGATAAAATAATAAATTTGATAGAAATAGTTGTTAGTACAATACTAACGTTTGTTATATATAAAATTTAGGAGGTGCAAAAGATGAAGGTTCAGGAAGTGTTGGAGAATTACAATTCATTGAAAGCAAGTATAACTATTGTAGAAGGAGAGATACAAGAGTTAGAAAATGAAGTATTAGATGCCAAAAGTGCTAATTTAGATGGTATGCCAAAGCCTAAAGGGTTCGTAGGTTCAAATATAGAAAGTTATATTGCAGAAAAGCAAGAGAAAATAGATAAAAAGAAAAGATACATAGAAAGAACAAAAACTAAAATAAAAATAGTTGAAGATTTAGTAAAAACATTGAAAAAATATAACCAGGATATTATTGAAATGAAATATTATCAGATGATGAGTATAGAAGAAATCGCAACAAAAAAGGATAGAATGTATGGATCAATACAAAAAACTATTGATAGATCAATAAAAATAATGCAAAGAGAGTACAATAAAAACAAAATGTCTTAATTTTGTCCATAAAATTTATATATTTTGTCCGTATTTTTGAAAAAACTACTATGTTATAATTATAATCGAGAAAATAATGTAATAACTTTTTTCTCCTTTGTGAAATATATATAGAAATAGACACTAGAAGCGGTGTCTATTTTTTTATTTGGCGGAGAGTTAAGGCAACAGGCCAGGTTCATAACCTGGTATAAGATGGTTCGATTCCATCCTCCGCAACCAACGATAAGAGGTACGCCTATGAATTTAAGTAGATGTATGTTAAGAGAATGTAAAACTTGCAGATATGAAACAAGTTGTTTTAAGGAGTGCAATTATGAATATTCAAAAAATAAACATAGAAAAATTAAAAGCAGCAGAATACAATCCAAGAAAAGACCTAAAACCAGAGGACGAAGAATATCAGAAAATTAAAAGAAGTATATTAGAGTTTGGATATGTTGCTCCGATAATAGTTAATGCAGATATGACTGTTATAGGCGGACATCAAAGACTAAAGGTATTGAAAGAATTAGGATATGAAGAAGTTGAATGCAATATTGTTGACCTGGACAAAACAAAAGAAAAGGCCTTAAATATTGCATTGAATAAGATAACTGGTGAGTGGGACAATTCAAAGTTAGAAGAATTACTTGCAGAATTAAAAGAAACAGACATTGATATGGATATGACAGGATTTACTTTTGATGAAGTAGATAATATTCTAAAAGATATTGAAGGTTCAAAAGAAGATGACTTTGACCTGGATCAAGCATTAAATGAAATAGAAGAACCAACAACAAGGCCAGGAGATATTTGGATATTAGGTAAAAATAGATTAATGTGTGGAGATAGCACGCAAAAAGAACAAGTTATGCGTCTTATGGATAAACAAGAAGCGGATATGCTTCTTACAGATCCACCATATAATGTTGATTATGAAGGAAAGACAGTTGATGCTTTAAAAATAGAAAACGACAATATGACATCAACAGAATTTTATAATTTTTTATTAGACTCGTTTAGAAATATGTTTGAAGTAACAAAATGTGGAAGTAGTGTTTATGTATTCCACGCAGACACAGAAGGGTTAAACTTTAGAAATGCTTTTAATGCAGTAGGTTTTAAATTAGCTCAATGTTTAGTATGGGTAAAAAATACTTTTGTTATGGGAAGACAAGACTACCAATGGAGACATGAACCTATTTTATACGGATGGAAGGAAGGTGCAGGACATTATTTTATAAATGATAGAAAACAAAGTACAGTATTAGAATTTGACAAGCCAACGAGAAATGCAGAACATCCAACAATGAAGCCTATTGATTTATTAGTATATCTTATAAAGAACTCAAGTAAGGAAAATGACTTAATACTTGATTTATTTGGTGGAAGCGGTTCGACATTGATTGCAGCAGAACAAGTAAAAAGAAGATGCTATACAATGGAACTAGATCCAAAGTATTGTGATGTAATAGTAAAACGATGGGAACTACTAACAGGTGAAAAGGCAGTCCTAAAAAAGTAACGGAGGTGGGTGATATGTATTGACAGAGGCAGATGTTAAGAAAATAAAAAAAGATTATAAACGAGGTATGAAATACAAAGATATTATTGAAAAATATAATATCACTCATTCAGAGTTGCGAAGTATAATTCGTAAAAACAAATTAACAAGGACAAAGAGTAAAGCACAAATAGGAAACAAAAATGCCGTTGGAAACAAAGGCGGACACGGAACAGAAAACAACAAAAACGCTGTAATAACAGGAGAGTATGAAAGCATCTATCAAGATGTTTTAGAAGAGGACGAAATAAATCTTTATAAATCATTGGCCGTAGATGACAAAGAACAATTACTTATAAATGACTATAAAATATTAACTATTCGTGAAAAAAGAATGCTTATGAGAATACAAAGATTAAAACAGCAAGGCAAGGACATGACAATAGATTTTATCAGAAAGAAAAATACTAGAACTGGAAAAATAACTGAAGAAACTGAAACAATAACAGAAGCAGAACCAACAATAAATATGATACAAAGAATAGAAGATGGTTTGACAAGAGTTCAGGAAGCAAAAAGAAAAACATTGGAAAGTCTGGCCAAGCTGAATAACAATGAAGATGACAAAACGCTTAATGTTAATTTATTAGGTGGAAGCAATCCGTTGTTAGAAAGTATAAATAGGCAGTTAGGTGGTAATAACAATGAATGAGGAATTTCCACTATCTGAAAAGTATATTGATTTTTTGAAACACGAATGTAGTACAGAGTTTTTGGAAGGAACTACATATGCAGGAAAGACAACAGTTGCAGTTCCTAAATTTATGTTTAAAGTTGCTCAAAGTCCTAAAAAGTTACATATAATTGCAGGACTAGACCTTGGAACAATTGAAAAGAATATAATAAACAAAGATAAAGGCTTAATTGAAATATTTGGAGAATATGTACAGGGTGGATTGATAGAATATAACGCAAATGGTAAAGGTGTGCATTCATTACCACATATTTTATATCATACGCCAAATGGTGTAAAAGTAATATACATAGTTGGATATGATAATAAAACAAGATGGAAAAAAGTACTTGGTGGTCAATATGGATGTATTCTTATAGATGAGTTCAATATAGCAGATATGGACTTTGTAAGAGAAATTTTTATGCGTTGTGATTATAGAGTATGTACAATGAATCCTGATGATCCAAACAAAGAATGCTATAAACAATATGTAAACAAAGCAAGGCCAATTGATAAATACAAAGATGATGCACCAACAGAATTATTAAATATGCTTAATGAACCTCAAATGGATGATTGGACTTGGTGGTACTTTTCTTTTGATCATAATAAAAGTTTAACAGAAGATAAAAAGGAAAGTATTATAAATTCTGTACCAGTAGGTACAAAGTTATGGAAAAATAAAATAAAAGGATTACGAGGCAAGTCCACAGGGCTTGTTTTTCTTAATTTTGATAGAAGAAAACATTGTATTAGTAAAGAAGAGGCAAAACAATACTTACAAAAAACAGAAAATGAAAAAGTACAATTAACAACAAAGCCAATAACAACAAGGCAAACGGATGAACATTTTATAATATTTACTGCAGCATTAGATACAGCGTATAGTTCATTAAGCCCTGATACAATTGCGATGTCATTTGCAGGAATAACAAACAAAGGCAAATACATCCTATTAGATGAAAGAGTTTACAACAATGCTAATTTAGATCAGCCACTTGCACCGAGTGATACAGTTAAGAATTTTGTTGATTTCCTAGAAAGAAACAGAAAAGAGTGGGGATTAGCAAAGAACACATTTATAGATTCAGCAGACCAGGCAACAATAAAAGAATTTGCAAAATATAAACGCCAAACAGGATGCGTTTATATGTTTAATTCAGCTTGGAAAGCAAAAATGTTAATAATAGATAGAATAAACACACAATTAGGATGGTTCAAAGATGATTGCTATTATGTAGTTGATACTTGCACCAACTATTGTGATGAATTAGATGTTTACAGTTGGAAAGAAGATAAAGACAATGAACCTGAAGATGGAAACGATCATATGGTTAACAGTTGTCAGTATAGTTGGATTCCATATGTAAGTAAAATAGGAGTGAAAAAATAATGAAAATTGGGGAAAGAGTGAAGAATATGATTAAATCATGGTTAGATATTAGACCTGCACCAGGTCAAACATTTGTAATAAATGAAAATATGGATTATCAATCAAATTGTATAAGAAATAAAATATGGTATAGAGGCGACAGCAGAGAATTATCAGAATTTTATGGCCAATTAATGTTTGCTGAAGATACTTTTTGGGGTTCAGCACAAACTGCAGATATCAGAATGAAAAAATCACATTCAGGCCTTCCAAAGTTAATAATTAAAACTATTATCAATACTGTTATGACAGATTATTCAGGCGATGATGTAGAAGATGAATACTGGAAAGAAGTTAATAAGGAAAATGAATTTGATACTAAAATGCTAAAAACATTATTGGCAGATTTATTACATATTGGTGATGGTGCTATAAAAATTAATTTTGATGCAGATATTTCTGATAAAGCAATATTGGAATGGGTTGATGGTTCAAAAATAGATTTAGTTTATAAAAGAGGTAGATTAACAGAAATAGTATTCAAATCATTCCATGAGCAAAACAACAATACATATTTATTAGAAGAACACTATGGATATGGATATATAACTTATAAGTTATATAAAGACAAACAAGAAGTATTACTGAAAGAAGTTGACGCATTATCAAAATTAAAAGATATAACTTTTGATGATTCTATTATGTGGGCTGTTCCTACAATGTTAAATGAATCAGCAAAATATAAAGGAAGAGGAGAGTCTATTTTTGAAGGGAAATATGACTCTTTTGATAGTTTAGATGAAATTATATCTCAATGGCTAGAAGCGGTTAGAGCAGGAAGAGCAATAAAATATATTCCTGAAAGTATGATTCCAAGAGATCCTGAAACAGGAGAATTTTTATTATTCAGTAATCCATTTGATAATAAATATATATCTCCTGAAGGAAATATGAGTGAAAATGGTCAAGATCAAATAGAAATAAAACAAGCAGAAATACCAACAGAAAACTACTTACAATCATATATTACTTTCTTGGATCTATGTTTACAAGGAATTATAAGTCCATCAACACTTGGAATTGATAATAAAAAACTAGACAACGCAGAAGCACAGAGAGAAAAAGAAAAAACTACTCTTTATACAAGAGGCTTAATTATAGATACATTATCAGAGTTTATTCCAAAGGTTATAAATACAGTTTTAAAAGCGAGAGCTTTAATGGAAAAGAAGCCAATTCCTGAAGATATAGAAGTTAGTTTAAAATTTGGAGAATACAGCAATCCATCTTTTGAGGCACAAGTTGAAACAGTTGGAAAAGGAAAACAACAAGGAATAATGAGTATAGAGGCTTGTGTAGAAGAATTATATGGAGATTCTAAAGATGAAGATTGGAAAATAGAAGAAATCGCAAGACTAAAAGCAGAACAAGGAATTGTTGATATAGATGAACCTGCAGTAAACTTTGATTTAGAAATGGGAGAGGAAACAGAACCAACAGAACCAACAGAACCTACAGAGCCAAAAGTAGATGGTCAAGAAGAAAACAAAGAAGGCCAGGAGAATAAAGTAAATGAATAATGAGTATGATATTGCTAGAGCATTTCAAAGAATAGAAGAAACTCTTATAAAATCAATGAAAAGAAATCTTACAAGACATTTAAATGAAGAAAGAGACCTTGGTATGAATTGGAGTGCTTGGCAAACAGAACAATTAAAATCATTAGAGCATTTCAAAAAAGATAATAAAAAAATATTTAAAAATGACTTTTCTACTATAAACAGTGATGTAGAAGAATTGATAAAACAAAGTTTTGAAAATGGAAAACTAGATCAAGAAAGAGTAATATTAGAAGCCATAAAAGAAGGTAATTTCAATAGCAATGACAAACAAATAAATAAAATGTGGCACATATATAGAACTAGTAAGAATAAAAGAATAAAGAAAAAACAACTTACTAGAATATTTGAAAAAACAGAACAAGCAGAATCAAACTTTTTTAGAATAAATGAAAGAAAATTAAACGCATTGATAAAAGAAACAACAGGAAATTTTCAAAAGGCAGAACTTTCAATATTGCGATACACTAATGATCAATATAGAAAAATAATATATGATGCTCAAGTGTATGCAAATACAGGTTCAGGAACAATACAACAAGCAGTTGATATGGCAACAAAGGATTTTCTTTCAAAAGGTATAAATAGCATTGAATATTCTGATGGAAAAATGGTTAATATTGCATCATATGCAGAAATGGCCATTAGAACAGCAAATAAAAGGGCATATTTACAAGGAGAAGGAACAAAAAGGGCAGAATGGGGCATTCATACAGTTTTAGTTCCAAATCGTGGTGGAGGATGTCCTTATTGTATAAAGTTTCAAGGAAAAGTATTTATTGATGATGTTTGGAGTGGTGGAACTGCAGCAGAAAGTAATGAAACTGGTTATCCGCTTCTTAGTGAAGCAGTAAAAGCTAGGTTGTTTCATCCTAATTGTAAAGATACAGCAGTTACATACTTTCCTGGTATAAATTCAGAGGTAACACCACCAACTAGACAGCAATTGAAACAAAAAGAAGAAAACTATAAAAATGAACAAAAATTAAATTATATTGATAGAAATATTGATAAATATAGCAGATTAGAATTAGGAAGCATTGACACAGAAAACGCAGAAAAATATCACAATAAAAGGTTACAATGGCAAGAATATAAAGAAAAGTTCAAGCAGGATCATACAACAACATTCAGCGATATTATAGAAGCGGAAAAAATAAGACAACAAGAATTTATAAAAAGTAAGGTTGTTGGCCATATAGTAAATGGTGTTGAAATACAAAATGTTTCAAAACATTTAGTTGATAGAGTAAGGCAAAGAGAAATAGAACTTGATGATATAGTTGATACATTGAAAAATCCACTTAAATGTGGTAAAATAGAACTTGACGACCAAGATAGACCAAGTTTTAAGACAATTGGAGAAAAAACAACATTATACATTAATCCTGAAAGTGGTATAATAACAACAGTACATAAAACACATACAAGTACAGCTAAAAAATTGAAAGGAATGAATGACAATGCAACTAAAAATTGATGAAAAGGATTTATTAATATTAAAAGATATAAATGATCCAAAAATAAATAAATATTTAAGCAAAATAGAAAACATAAATGAAAATGAAGCGATTGAGTTTATGGAATATTTATATGATAAATCTAATGAGTATTTAAAAGGAGAAGATTATACAGAGACACCTGAAAGTACATCATTAGAAAAAGTCGCTGATTATATTTATGATAAAACAAATTAAATAGTTATTAGTTAAGAGCCGAAAGGCTCTTTTTTAATATAAAAAAATAAAAAGGAGGTAATCGAGATGGCAAAGAAAAAAGCTGAAGAAGTAAAAGAAGAGGTTGTTGAAGAAGTTGTTGAAGAAACAACAGAAAAGGTTGAAGAACCTAAAGAAGAACCTAAAAAAGAAAGCAAAAAATCATTAGTTGCAAATACTTCTTTTAATGATAAATATACTGGTACAACTTATGTTGAAGGTACAGAATTTGTTGTTGTAAAAGAAGAAGTTGAAACAACAAAAATTGCTGACAAAAAATATCAAATTTCAGCAAAAAGAGCAGAAGATTTCAAAGCCAAAGGTTTTGTAGATTAATAAGATTATTAAAGAGCCGAAAGGCTCTTTTTTATATGTGACCAAACACTGAAGTCCATAAAAGCATGTGCATATATAGTCATTTCAAGACTTTAAAAAGTAGGAGGTAATGAAATATGGATGGAAATAATGCAAACAACAATGCAAACAATGCAGGAAACGCAAATAATAGTGCAAATTCTAACCAAAACGCCCAAAACATTACGGGGCAAAACAATAATAATGCAAATCAACCAAATAACAATTCTAATGGAATTGATTATAACAA
>JAFTQC010000074.1 GCA_017462965.1 Clostridia bacterium
TGATATGTATTATAGTTTTTATATTGCGTAATTTGGGTATGGTTGTAGATTATACGACACCAATTGGAATGGTTGCTATTGGAATTGGAGGAGTTTCATCTGCTCTATGGGGAACTATTATTGCCATTAGATACAAAAAGCACAGTATGAAGAAAATAATAAAAGATTTTTTCGCTGTAAAGCAAAAACCTAGCAGTTATTTATTGGTTCTTATGTTCTTGGTCTTGGATTTTTGTTATGTTGCATTTGATGGGAAATTAGTGTTAAATGCGTGGTATATTCCTATTATCCTATTTCTAAAAGCAATTATATTTGGTGGGATTGAAGAAGTAGGGTGGAGATATGTTTTTCAACCAGTTATGCAGGAACGCTGTAATTATATCACTTCAACGATGATTACTTTTGTTTCATGGGGAATATGGCATTTTTCTTATTTCTACATTGAAGGAACATTGCCACAAGTACAGGTGTTTGGATTTTTACTTGGATTGTTGACAAATTGCTTTATTTTATCGGCTTTATTTATAAAGACAAATAGTTTGTGGATATGTGTGATGACACATTCATTAATCAATGTTTTCTCACAAATAGCAATGGGCGGAAATCAATATGTGTTATATGTTTGTAAAATAATCATTTTTGTTATGGCAGTTGTTATTTCAATTAGAGAACAAAACAAAAAGGGAACTGATGTGTCAGTTCATTAGAGAGAAGAAACTTTCAGTCTTACGGAGAGATTGAAAGCAACAGAAGATTTGAAGTTGATGGAGGAAAGTTAATGAAAGAAATTAAAAGAATTGAAGTTGATGAATTTTGGGCTGATTCAACAATTATTGAAGCAGGCGACTTTGTATTTATTGCTTATTGTATGGGAAATGAAGGTAAATCAATAGAAGAACAAATCGAAGGAGCATTTTTAGTATTAAAAGAGCGATTAAGTAAAGTCGGACTAGGCTTGGACGCTGTTGTTAAAATGGATTGCTTATTTAAGGACATCAACGACTTGAATTATTTGTCTGACATTATAAAGAAATACTTTGATGGAAAATATCCAACAAGAAAAGCATTTACTTCTGATTTTATTAGAGAAGGAATTGCATTTCAAATTGATGCTATTGCATATAAGGGATAGGAACTGCAAATTTCAGGCTTATGGTGAGTTTGAAAGCAAGTATAAATTTGACGGAGGTTTTTAGGTGAGAAAACGAATTAAATACTCGGTGCAGTTTTAAACTGACAGCAGATTGTATCGAGGTTAATTTAGGCAAATTGCTTATGTTGTCAGGGACTGCACCGATTATAAAATAGACTATTTTATTTGAAAGGAAGCAGTTTTATGAATGAAGAATATTTAAAAAAGATATGGAAACAGGAAGAGGAACTAGCACATATTAATGGATGGGATTTTTCGCATCTGCATGGAAGGTATGAAGCAGAAAATGATTTACCATGGGATTATGAGAAGGTAGTTAGAGGGTATTTGGCCAGTGATATGCAAATGATGGATTATGATACTGGTGGTGGCGAGTTTTTACTATCATTAGAGCATCCATTTGAAAAGACATCTGCAACAGAAGGTTATGCGCCTAATGTCGAACTCTGTAGAGAGAAATTATTGCCTCTTGGTATTCATTTTAAAGAATGCAATAATCCTTATAATATACCATTTGAAGCAGACTCTTTTGATATTATGATTAATAGGCATGGAGGTTTTGCACCAACAGAAATATATAGATTGTTGCGGAAAAGTGGCGTGTTCATTACAGAACAGGTTGGAGGAGACAATGAAAGAGATTTGGTTGAAATGGTATTGCCTGGTACAGAAAAACCATTTCCGGAGTTGAATCTAAAAACACAGCGGAAGAAGTTTGAAGAGGCTGGTTTTAAAATTTTAAGAGCGGAAGAAACATACAGACCTATTTATTTTTATGATGTGGGGGCATTTGTGTGGTTTGCTCATATTATAGAGTGGGAGTTTCCAGATTTTTCTGTTGATAAGTGCTTTAAACAATTGTTAAAGATGCAAGAAAAAATTGAGAAAAATGGATTTGTTCAAGGGACAATACATAGATATTTAATTGTGGCAACAAAATAATTGTTTGCGGCAGGCTGTATGTTCTGCCGCATTTATTAAAGTATAAACACTTGAAACTTTCAGTTTTGTTTAGAGAGATAAGAAGAATCACAGCATCGCTTAAATAAGCAATGCTGTGATTTTTTTCAGTTTAAAAAAGAATTACGCTGTATTTTATATAAAACCCATACCAATGGTATAATTATTGCTGTCTATTTTGTAACGGTGGTGTGTTCAAATTTATCTTTTTGAATGTTACAATATGCATATCACAGGAAAGGTACGAATGCTATGCAGATTAAATTAACGGAGAATATTAAGAAATTTAGAAAGCAAAATGGGTTCACACAGGAACAGCTTGCAGAAGCGTTGGGAGTTACAGTTGGAGCCGTATATAAGTGGGAAGCCGGATTGTCTTCGCCTGAACTAAAGCTGATGATGGAAATAGCTGATTTGTTTGAAATCTCCACAGATACATTATTAGGTTTTGATTGCCAGAATGGAAATGCAGATAATCGTGTAGAAAGGATAATGCAATGTATTTTGGAAAATAAACCTGAGGAAGCTGTTACAGAAGCAAACAAGGCGTTAAAAAAATATCCGAATCACTTCAAAACAGTATATGTAAGTGCTTCGGCTTTTCGGATCAAGTATTTAGCTGACAAAGACGAAAAGAGTCTGGAAAAGGCAAATGATTTATTAGAAAAAGCAATTGCTTTACTGTATCAGAATACGGATTCTTCCATTGACAAAGTAGTGATACGGAAAGAGATTGCGGTTAACTATAGGCTAATGGGGAAAACAGAATTTGCTTTGGATACATTTCTAAAGGAGAATCCATGTGGTGTAAATAACAGTGACATCGGCTATTTATACTCTGTCATGTTGAAGAAAACGGATGAGTCTCGATTGTTTCTGTTTAAATCATTCGTGAATGAATTGGGAAATATATTCATGACAATGATGGGAATGACATTCATGTATTTAAGACAGAATGACAGCAGATGTTTAGAAACAATTTCGTGGTTTATTGAACTTATCGACGGTTTGAAGAATACGGATAAAGTAACATTTACAGATGAAATGAAAGTAATTTTCTTGACGCAGAAAGCAGTATGTGAGTCGAGATTTGGAACAAAGAAAGATGCAAAGAAAGATATAAAGGAAGCATATCTTCTCGCACGAGAGCTTGACAGGGAACAGAAACACTCTAGCAGAGGAATTCGTTTTCTCGAAGATATTGAGGATATAGTAGGGTATACGGGCATTGGCAGTACGGCAACAGAGAGTATTGAAATCATACTTTATCAATATTCTGAAGATATTGAAGAGGCTGAGTATGTGCGTGAAGTATGGAAGAAGTTAAAGAACACTGAGACAGAGTGCTAGCTCTAACAAAATATGTGATAAAGGAATAGGGATAGGTTATGAAAGCGAAGAAGAAAGGTAATAAGAAAATTCGTAAGATTCTGTTGGTGGTAATTGGGATTCTGGTAGCATTTATGCTTTTTAGTGTTATAAACCACAGAATCAAAATGAAACAGGAAGAAGAGTTTTTGACTCCGATTGGACAAATGATTGAAGTTGATGGAAATCAAATGTGTGTGTATTCGGAAGGTAGTGGAGACAAGACAATTGTGTTTATGTCTGGTCTCGGTACAGTGTCTCCAATTTTGGATTTTAAGAGTCTGTATTCGTTACTATCTGATGATTATAGGATTGTAGTAGTCGAGAAATATGGATACGGTTTTAGTGATCAGGTTGACAAAGTTCGCAAGGTGGATATAATGCTTGAGGAAACAAGAGCAGCACTGCATGGTGCCGGAATAGAAGGACCATATATCCTATGTCCTCATTCGTTATCAGGTCTTGAAGCCCTGTATTGGGCACAGACCTATCCGGATGAGGTTGAGGCAATAATTGGGCTGGACATGGATGTGCCCGAATCATATGATTACTTAAAAATTGGAACACCACATATATTACTTACTAAATTGATGCACAGTCTTGTTGACCTTGGAATTGGAAGATTCGTCTCGGATTCAGCAGTACTTCCACCTGGGAATTCCCTTTCGGAAGAGGAACGGAGGACATATGTTGCATTATTTAACCGCAATTATATGAATATAGATATTGCAAGAGAATATGAATCAATTCATGAATCAGCAGTCTTTGTAGGTTCAAACAAAAAACCGGAAGATACAAGGTTATTGTTCGTTTCGGATGGTACCGGTGGCACTGGTATGGATACAACTACCTGGAGAAGTGTCGTTCGTAATTATGCCGATGGTATGTCAAATGTTAATATTATCGAACTTGACTGCTCTCATTACCTTCATCATTATGAATCTGAGAGGATAAGCGAAGACATTGATAGTTTTCTACAGGGAAATTAATACTTTCTATTATTCAAAGAATAGTGATTTCTTATGCGGTTGTTGTGGCACCGGAAAAATATGTCATCTTTGCGGATTTTCTTGACCAATCTGATCTAGATGAAATTATGAAGGGATTGATAAATAGCACAAGAGGAGCTTACAAGCCTTCCTTAGTGTTGTCACAAGAATTTGAAAAAGATTATGCAAGGGGCATTACAAATATTGGAATTGAGGAATTGAAAAGGAGGATTATGTAAATGATAGATACAATTATTTTTGATTTAGACGGAACTCTTTGGGATTCTACAGGATGTGCCTGTGATATCTGGAATAGAGTATTGGATAAGCACAAAGACATTGATTTTAGAATGACGCAAAATATGACGGAGCAGCTAATGGGAAAAACAATGGAACAAATTGGAGAAATACTTTTTCCGGATGTGTCAAATGAAGTAAGAAGTAATATTGTTAATGAATTTGGTGATGAAGAAGTAAAATATCTATGTGAAAATGGTGCTACTTTATATGATGGATTGGAAGAAACAATAAGTTTATTAAGTCGGAATTATAAACTATATATTGTAAGTAATTGTCAGGACGGATATGTGCCTGCTTTTTTGCAAGCCCATAAATTAGGACAATATTTTGCCGATATAGAGATGTCTGGTCGAACTGGTTTGGACAAAGGTAATAATATTAAGCTGTTGATGGAAAGAAACAACATTAAAGCAGCCGTATATGTTGGTGATACAGATGGAGATGAAAAGGCGGCACGCTTTGCAGGTATTCCCTTTATTTATGCTGAATATGGGTTTGGGAAAGTAGTGAATCCCGATGCTGTTATAACAAGAATAGTTGAATTACCGACCTGTATAAAAGAATTGTGAACGAATGGTTTTGCTATATTAGAAATACAAATTAAAGAAGGGAGAACGTAGCAGACAGTATTGTGAATTAAGAAGGTAAAATACAAGCATTTTATTAGGCATTTATATGTGGGACATATGGTGCCTTTTTTACAGAAGGATGGGCAAATCGCCTTGGTGAATGGGTAACAGGTGAGAAATCTATAGAAATGCTTGTGTTAGATTAGAGAGACAACTTTCAGGCTTCTGGTGAGTTTGAAATCTACACTAATTTGAATATTTTACTAGTTATCAAAGATGTTTCATCAAAAGATGAGTGATGAGACATCTTTTTTTAAATTTTTTAGGAATAATATATATAAATGTTATTGAAAAAATGTCACGAAAATTATATAATAATCGTGACAAAACAAGGAGAGTGGTTTTATGGCAAGCGGTATTTATACAGAAATAAAGAAGAGAATAGAGTTGGCTGAACCAGGAACAGTTTTTTTGACATCGGATTTTACAGATATTGCGACAACAACAACTGTAAGAAAATGTCTCGGAAGACAAGTTGAAGAAAAGAATATACGAAGAATTATGGATGGAGTGTATGAAAAGCCGGTATATAGTAAGTTACTTAAAGAGTATATTCCTGCAAATCCCGATGCGATAGCATATGCTATTGCCAGAAGTTTTCGGTGGACCATTGCTCCATGCGGAGATGTAGCATTAAATAAGCTGGGACTATCTACACAGGTTCCGGTTGTTTGGTCCTATATCAGTGACGGACCTTATAGAAAATTTTCGTGGGATAATATAACA
>JAFTQC010000029.1 GCA_017462965.1 Clostridia bacterium
TCCCTGTTCAAAAAGTTTTTCGACTTCCTTTTGCTTTTCTTCCATGGCTATATTGGGATTGATATTTGCCACAAAGCTGCCTTTGCCATGCACTGTTACAATGTAACCCTCCTGTTCCATGGCATCATAGGCTTTTTTTACTGTAAGAGCACTAATCCTTAAATCCTTAGATAATGTTCTTACCGACGGTAACATCGTATCCGGCTTGAGCCTGCCGGTCATTATCTTTTCTTTCATCTGCGACACTATCTGCTCATAAATAGGTGTCATAGATGAATTGTTAATTATAATATCCATTGGTTGATCATCCTCCTGATGTAAACAGTATATAACAGTTTGTATCTGTTGTCAACTGTTATATGGTGTTTATTTTTAAAATTTTTAAATTATTCTTTGCAACTTCTTACGTGCCAGCGAGGATACACCATATTCACATTGTCCAAACATACAAAAACCCCTCGCAAACATAATGTTTGCAAGGGGTCGAAATCCTTGAAATATAAGTTTTTATCTCTTTGGTAACGCTTGGATAGATTGAAAAGCCCGAAAACAAGGGATTCCTTACATCATTTGTTGCATACTTGTTTTACACGGTAGACTGCCCAGGGTGTCCCACAACTTCTCTATACTTACAACTCGCATATAGCGTTAATCGAAAGGAGCCACTTATGACTAAAATAATCTTTGCAATGTATAACCCAGAAACCGACTGTGTTGAGGTCAGCCTCAACGAAAATACCCATGTCTCTTTTAACTGTCAAAAATGCAATGCTTCCGTTCGTCTGAACGAGCCTTCTGATATTGCTTATCTTACAAGGCTTGCCAGAGAAGAACCGGGACTGTATGCAAAATTGGCTTCCAAAGATGGTGGGTTGCAAGGGTATGTTGAAGCGATGGGGGAGTTTAATTAGTGGGTTCTTCATCTACTATATTTTTATTTGAACATTTACTGAAATAGAATACAATTTTATTCCAATCAATTTGAATAATTGCTAACCCCGTCAAGAAACTATTATTTATTAAGTTCCAAGTTT
This sequence comes from Clostridia bacterium, assembly GCA_017462965.1. Classification (GTDB taxonomy): domain Bacteria; phylum Bacillota; class Clostridia; order TANB77; family UBA1234; genus UBA1234. Next base: position 1,035 of record JAFTQC010000029.1, read on the forward strand.
CAGCATCAATCTGCTCTTGATATAACCACACGTTTAGGCAAACAAATATTAGCATATACATCAATAAGATTTGATTTTTCAGTTGTTCATCATCATAGGCTTTGCTTTCATCCTCAAATCCTAACATTTTAGCAATAAACCATTGATTAATTATTTTACCGAATATTCTATAAACCACTATAAATAAAGAAAACATACCATACAATGCTAACATACCATATCTTTCACCTACCAACTTCAAAACAATGATTGTAATTATCAAAAAAATGGTTGCACAAACTGACATAGTAACCACAGTTGAAAATATATTCTTAAATCTCATGGTTATAAAATACGCCAACATTGTACCAGCAAATAAAAATAATCCAAATCTAAACGATTCATTAAATACAAAACCTGCTATTAAAAAACCCACTATAACTAACACTAATTTCCCAAATAATCCATCATCAAAATTAATTAATTCTAATACTATTCCAAACATTATAGTTTCAATACAAACAACCATATATGCAATATTTTCATAAGAAAACTCTTGTAAATTATTTCTGTATAACAAAGAATATATGATAGTCCCCAACACTACAAGTATTATACCAATAATCATTGAAATGATATGAAATGTTTTACTTTGATTTTTCTTTAATACCATATCGTTCACTCCCCTTTTTATCCGCTATTATACAACTTACATTATTATTACCTTTATCCATATATAGTGAATAGCTAATCAACCAAATATTCTTCAAACTCATGTGATACATCTATTTTTAGTTCATCTTTGATTTGATCCGAAAAAATATATCCGCTATAAGTAACTTCAAATATATTTGCATTAATCATTTTAATATAACCTTGACTCACTAATTCAGATATAGCACTCATCCACCTTGCAACATTTCTTGGATCATTCTTCTTTGTAAACACAACCTTATCTACAACAATTGTCTTTCCTTCTAAAGACGAACTAATCAATATCTGTTTAGTTGAACTTTCTGCCGCATACACTAACATGACACAAGAATCCATATTAATTGTCTTTTTATCATTTGCATTTACAATATTATCTAGCACAACATTTTCTATAATCTCATCTATTGCTTCCTTTTTCTTGCAAATTTCACTTTCTATTTTTCTAAGAAAATCCCCGCGCTTTCTTTCCCAAACTGTGGATGTCATTTCTCTTAATCCAAATTCCTCTGTAAGATTCTTTCTCAGCTCTCCCAACCTAAAATTCAATGTTTCTTTATCATCATCCAGTTTTATAGAAATTTGTGTAGAATCTATACATCCTGCAATATCACTAAAATCAAACCCTGGCAACAATATTCCACTCCACTTTTGTTTTAAAGCCCATGCTGCACCCATTTCATTTAAACAAGCTGCACTTTTATAATAATTTTCGGACAGCATAAACATTACATGTAATTCACAATTTTGAAATTTATCTACCAACCACTCATACACTTTTCCATCAAGTGGTATGCAATATGGTGGTATCGAAGAACAAATTATCTCCTCTTCATTCAATCCCAAATCTTCTAATAATTCTACAAAAGATTTAACATAACACCGATCCGCTGTAGCATGGCTTATAAAAATTATTCTCTTTTTCTCAGTCTCCTCCATATTAGCAGCCTCCTCATAATAATAATCAACATTGTCAAGAATTGCCTTTAATGCTCCTACCAATTCTTCAAAATGTCTTCTATCTGAATATCCATCAAATTTATCAAGAATAGATACTGTATTTTCAATAAACTTATCTTTATTAATCTTTTCCAGCTCTAAATATATTGCCTGTTTCCATACCAAAAATTCTGGCACATCATATAACACAAAATCAGATTCAAAAAAACCTTTAACATGCACCTCGTGTGCCAGTATTCTTATTGTCTCTATTTCATTTGCTAATGCTACAAGTCTTTCTTTCATAAAAACCTGCCTTTCAATAATTATCTAACTACCTTGGTCCCATAAACTTGTCCCCGTTAAGATGAATCATGTGCTCTGGAAGTTCCGCAATCCATACTTCCGTTTCCCAAGCTAGCTCTTCTGAAAATTTCTTATAGGTCTTAAAATCTAAAAATGCTGTAACATATATCTTTCCAGCTCTAACATCTTTTGTTAGTTCTTCTATTTCCAAAATACGCTTAGGATCCATAGGTCCAACAGATGTCACAGACTCAATAAAATAAATCCAATTCTTATCTTCACGATACAATACCACATCCGGCATTTTATCATGTAAAGTAATTTCAAACCCTAATTCGGTTAATTTTTCAGTATTCTTTACTAAATCTTTTTCAATCGTGTCACCAACATACAAGCATTCTGAATTTGGTGCAAATCTAGGTGCAAATTCTTCAATAATTGCCTTTTGCAATTCATTATGTTTTCCAGCCGAAAAGCTAAAATCAGCACCATTAATTTGAACAGGCATCATTGTCATTTTCTTTTTTGATGCATATATATCGATTAACTTTTCATGATAAACCAAAAACCTATTCATAGATTTTTCCCACTCTTCAGTTTGCATCTTTTTGAGCAAATCTAAGGTTTCATCTGTTAATCTGTATCTGTAATTAGGACTATTTGTCGGTTTCCCATTATCTTCAACTAACGCTGCTGTTCTAAACCTATGCAATGCTTGTTTTCTAAATGTTTCTCTACTATTCTCTGCATAAGTAGTTCCGTAATTTGTATTGGAAAACTGAATAATATCATGAATACGAATCCACTCATTTGTAGACTCACTCCAATTCATTGTTGGTTTAATTCCTGCCATCGCCAATAATACATAGCAACAAATATCTGCTTGCTGTTGTTTAGGCATACCTACACTTTGTAAAAAGCTACGCGCTTCTAGAATCTTGTCCATAATATCCCTCCATAATCAGATTGCAACTTTCTTCAGAAAAATCTTTGCTCTTCATAATCTTTCTACCCATTTCCTGTATCACATCGAGTTCCGGAACAGGCATACAATTAATCTCTGTAGAATTTACCTGCGTTGAACCATTTAAAATTCTATAGTATTCATCATATATGGTCGAATTAAACAGTACATACAGACCATATACCAAACATTCTGACATTTCTGTTAATAGGCCATCTATAAAATTTATTTTATTCTGTGTACTTATCTTTTCGTATTGAGGAAATTTTTTTGAAAGATAAACACCGCACTGGAGTCTTCTAGGCTCCTCTTTCGCTGTAAAACGCTTCACAAATAAATAATTTTTGTTTTCTTGCATTAACCCTTTCTGTTCCGTTAAAATATACTCATTATCTTTTTTTATTGGAAATTGTACCTCTCCTTGTTTAATGTGTTGCGAATAAAATAATGGAATTGTACCTTCTTCCTCTTCATCTCTCAGCAAATCTCGATTTCTGAAATCAACAGTCAATCCTGTCTTCATACGAAGTCCTAATTCAGGCAATGTTTTATCCCATCTTCTCAATTTATCAAGCACCGCAACTTCTTCTTCATTTGTAACCAAGTAAACAAATAATTCATCACCCGATACCACCAAATCATAAGGCACAAGCATTTCCTTACATTTGTCGAATTCTTTGTTTGTATGAGTAGAAGTAATTTTAACATTTTCTGGCTTTTCACATGTCTTCTTTACTTTTACAATGATAGTCTCCTGTAAAACATCTTCTTTATCAAAAACCTTGTTTCGACTACCAAACAAATGTATATGCAGTAATTTTCCGTGAGATAATAAATACTCTCTAAACTTTTTGAAATATGCCCCTGATGTCCATGAACGTGGGATAATATATACCATCTCACCATTATCTTTTAAATTAAATAAGCCCATAGCAGCAAATATAAAATACATGTTAGGGGCACCATAACAAATATCGGGCATAGCCTTCGCTTCCGGTGCATCCTTTGGAATTTTCATATAAGGAGGATTCCCTATCACCAAGTCATATTTTTTAGGATTCAAGTTTCCTCCTATCATACAGTTAAAGTCCAGATATTGACTGGTAATATAATTATCCTGCACTATTTGAACAGATATTGCTTTTTCTGATTCATTTTGGATATATGCTAAATTCTCCTGTAATAATGGAAGCACATTTATATCCGTTTCATAACATGTTATATCAATTTCTTTAATTCCTTCAATCGTATTTAATCTTTCTACTAGTGCACATGTCAAAATTCCGGAACCAGCTCCAGCATCCAATATACTAATCTTTTCTTTTTCTGGAATTACAAATAAATCTGCCATATATCGTGCTGTTTCAATACTTGTAAAAAATTGTCCATACTTTTTACGCTCTTTCTTTGGCATTGAATCTATGTATTCACTTGTCTTTTCAATTATTCTATCTAACATACACACACCTTCAAATATTATTTTGATTTATATATTGCCGTTGTTTTTCAATCTTTCTTCTTTTTCTGCGATGCTTAAAAAATCTATTTCTAGCCATCAATTTCAATTCTGAATCGTAGTGTTTAATATAATTATATATCTCTGGAAATATCTCCGGCTCAATCTGTCTTAAAGCACACAGCATACCGTTAAGCTTTTCAATATCATAAATCTTATTACTTGTTTTACATTTCTCAAACTGTTCCAAAATTCTTTTTCTTTTATTATTTAATACTACTTTCTGTCCATCATTTATACCAACACCTGTAATAACTTTCACTGTATTACCTTGATAATAATGATCCTTCTTACTTTTAGCTATGAGACCATATTTTTTCAGTTGATTACAGACCTCTTGTCTTAGCTCCTTTGTTATTGGTGTTTTTGATGAAAATGTCATATCATCTACATATAATGTAAAAATACATGCCCTCTCATTTGCGATCTGATTTATTTCATTAAACATATCGCAATATGCCCAGTATACAATTAATTGACTGGATGGGCTTCCTGTCGGAAGCATATTTTCATACATTACTAATTCTGTCATTAGCCATGCAATATCTTCTGCCATTTTAAATGTTTCTTTAAACATCCTATATACATATTTACGTTCCGACGAATCATAAAACTTTGATATATCCATTGTTTTTACAAACGTATTTTCAATATGCTTCTCTGCATTAGTGATATAACTATGATTTTTCTTCCCAGAAATAACCCAATCAGGTGTCTGGATCCGACTTAATAATCTGCATAGTTTTTTTTGTGCATATTTCAGCTCATCTGATGGAACAGTAAAATTTCTTGTTCCATCTCCATTAGGTTTAGGTCTCGAAAACTTATAATAATCCTGACCATGCTCCTGCATTAAATAATTGGTTGATATTCCCAATAAAGTTGCAAGTTTTTTCTTATTACGCATTCTATATAGGGGACTTTGTTCCAATGCATACATTTTACTCATTTTCAAGACCACCAACTTTTTCTAATATTTTCAATAATTTCATGCCTGCATATGCCATACGCTGTTTTTGGTCCTGCTTTTCTTTTTCTATCTCTATTGATTCTGCAAATAAGAAGAGCGTTGACTTTTTCATTCCAAAAACTTTTGCATACTTATCTAAAACCTCTATTGTTGGTTGCTTTTTGTTATTTTCCAACTCCGAAACATAGCTTTGAGATATTTCTAACATATCAGCCAACTCAGCAGACTTGTATCCATTAAAAATTCTTAACAGTCTTAATGCTTCTCCCATTTTCATTATCCTTTCAAACAAATGTATAAAAAAAATAGATTAGTTGGTATTAAGATAAGTCATCTAAAAATAACTCAATTACAGTTTTGCAAATGTAGATAACAAGTTTACCAACCAATCTAATGATTGTTTTCTTATTTTTCTTACAGAATGCAATTACCGACTCAATACCGGATTTGAAAAATACTTTAACTTTTCTGCAAAACTCTCTCATTGTTTTGCCTCCTTTCTCATCTTTGTTTACCAAAGATGCCATCCAAGAAAGGATTTTCGAATCAAGGTCTTTTTTCAAATCTCAGACTAATCTATTGTTAAAGCGTGTTCCATCCACACGCTTCGGGCGATGCCGCGTTCGGCTAACCGCTACTACCTAACAAGGCAGAACAGGACACGCTGAACACATGGCCCGGGTATAATTTAAGGTGTTACCTTCCGAGCATTTCTGCTCACACTACTTCTACCGGATGGCTATACCTCTTGTTAAAGTAATTTCATTATAACACCTTTTTGGCATTTGTCAAGATAAAATATCGCTATTAGCGATATTTTATCTTTTAAATTCTTTTCTAACCTTCTCCACTACCTGTCCGATACTCTCCAGAAACCTTTCCAACAGATTCCTTCCATCCACCACAAACTGTTTCATGAAATCGTATGCCTTATTCAGTGTTTCCCGAAGTTTAGAGTTTTCAGCCTTTAATTGCTCATTTTCATACATAACATCTATGAGTTTCTCTCTCAAGGCTTCATTGCCACCGGAGCCACAAGCCATTTCATATACCTG
>JAFTQC010000005.1 GCA_017462965.1 Clostridia bacterium
AGCCACTTGGATGATTATGTACAACTATAATTTTTGTAGCACTTGATTTAATCGCATCTTTAAAAATATCCTTAATTTCGATGTATGACGAATTTCCTGAACCGACCGCATTTGTAACAATTCGAATAAGTTCATTTTGATTATTTAAAATAAGTGTCTTCACAATCTCTTGCGGCTCATCTTTCATCTCCGCCATCAAAATTTCGGCAACATCTTCCGGACTAGTTATTGCTTTTCTAACGATTTTATTCGGTTTCGAAAACCTAACCGCAAACTCCGCAAGCGCCTTCATCTGTATAGATTTTACCCTACCTAGTCCATTTATATTCTGCAAATCCTCAAGTGATACATTTTTTAGAAAACCCAGCCCTTGATTTTCTTTGTCTAGCAATAATACCTGCTGTGCAATCTCTACGGCCGTAACATTTTTCGTTCCCGACTTAATTATTACTGCTAAAAGTTCTGCATTCGATAAACATTCTGCTCCATAATTTTCAATCTTCTCATATGGTTTTTCTGTTTCTGGCAAATCTTTAATTCTCATAAAATTCCTTTCTATAAAGAATTTGACCCCAAAACTTATTTTAAAATCGCTCCGCTCTTTTTTACAATCAGCTCATTTATCTAGCTTTCTTATATAAAAGCATCGCGATAAGAATTCCTATAATACTTGCAACATTTAGTTCCACCAAGAAACCAAACGAAATTTTTAATATATTTATGTCTAAAACTAACGGATCTGTTAGCCCAAAACTTTTTCCGTACGCAAGCCACGACAAAAAAGGAATCTTACTTGCAAGTTCTCCAAGTAACCCTCCAATGATGATTCCAGAAAATAAAAATATTAAAAATACCCAATATCTTTTATCACTCATTTTACTTTTACCCCTATCTTTTGTAATTCTTTATGAGAATAATTATATCGATATAGAAACCCGATTTCAAGTACTTCCGTAAGGTTTTTCGCAGTTAAACAAGCATATGAGTTATCAAGGGGGACGCCCCTTTTTGTGAAAATTTTTATCAAGAGGGACACTCCTTCCAAAATTGCTTAAAAGCCTTTGTTCTCAATAGTTTAACCAACTTGTTTTGCATCACAATCATAGTGCAGTACTAATGAGTACTTGCTAAACTCAAACGTTGCTTTTCTTGTTATATCAAGCAAAAGCGAGCAAAGAATTATCAAAAAGGGGCGTCCCTCTTGATGAAAATTTTCTCAAAAAGGGGCGTCCCTCTTGATGAACCCCTTGATAAAAAAATCGCCCATTAAATGGACGATTGGTTTTATTTTTTATATTATGCCGTATTTTCTTTTTTGGCCTCTGACTGAATGCACGCAGTAGCAGCTCCAAATGTTGTATTCCTCTGTTTCTTTTCTGATAATTTCGCATTTATATGTTTTCTCGCCTTCTTTGATCAAGCGGACAATATCGCCTTCTGTTAATTCTAGTTTTATCAAGGCTTCCGATTTGATTGAAATTCCTTTATCAGTTCTAATAACTTCAACATGTTCATCAACGGCTTCTGTATTGTCTTTGTTGTCTAAGATGTCAAATCTTACGACTGCTTTGTTTTGCGAGAACGCATCTTCACCATCAAAATAATTAATCATGTTGTCCGCAAGTGATTTTGGCAGTTTAAATTCGCCAGCACCTGCACCTTTTTCAATGATTTTGTTTGATTCGATAATCAATGTTGTCATGTTTTCAAAATCAATTTCATCAGACATACGAATTGCAGCTTTTCTCTTGGTTTCTTCAGCAGCATCCTTCTTGCCGTACAATTTATCTAAATCGCTTTCTGTCTTTTTCAAAGACTTAAGCATTTTTTCTCTTTCTTCCTTTTCCTTCTTAGCTTCGCTTTCCGCAGCAAGTTCAACGTTTTTTCTCATAACGATTCCCGGCTCTAAATCAATTTCAATGTCGGCAAGATCATCAAAATTAAACGTTTGCGTACTCGTGCTTTCGTCGTAAATTTGTTCCCCAATAACTTGCTCAACACCAGATGCACCATACATTTCAGTGATTCTAGGAATTTTTCTTTCAGTAATTCTCGCAACAATTTCACCTTTTTCTGCAAGCAAAATTACTTCGTCTCTATCTATTTGATGGAACTCAGAAACAACGCCTTGTAATATGTTATTTTTAGCCGTTTCGAAAGATTTTCCTTCGCTTGGATCATATTTAATTTCCGTAATCAAGCATGCATTTTCAAAAAGTCCACCTGATGAAAACTTTGCGCCCGTAACGTAAATATACGAAATTCCATTTTCTTTTTCAAAAATAAAAGCCCTTGATTCAACTTTACTTCCATCAACATTTATATGAACATTTAAGTTGCATCCTGCGTCCAACAGCTTCATTAGCATGTCTTTCGATGTATTTTTTCTATCAATTCCGATGCACATGTTGATTTTTTGAATTGTTTTCACAGCTTCAAGAATATCCTCATAAATATCCTCAACGCCAGTATCCTTAACCATTCCCGCAATCATGTATACTTCGTCAAAATCACCTTTTAAACGTTCCTTTAGAATATCTCCTAGCTTTACTTCTTTAGGTTGATTCAAAAATTTTACTTCCATAAAAAAGCTCCTTTTTCTACAAATTCTTCTATATTTTACCATATGTTCCTACTTAAATCAACAATTTACTTGAATTAACATAATTTTATTTTCAGCATAAAATATACCATCCAAATAATTTGGATAGTATAAAAGGTTTAATTTTCGGAAACAATTTAACTAGAGAAATCTAGTTTTTGATTTAATGGGAGTGAGAAATTTGGTTATTAAACGTGGAGATATGTATTACGCTGATTTAAGCCCAGTTGTAGGTTCCGAGCAAGGTGGAGTTAGACCTGTACTCATAATTCAAAATGATGTTGGGAACAAATATAGCCCTACAGTGATTGCTGCTGCTATAACTTCTCAGACTGGCAAAAGCCGTCTTCCAACACACATTAATATAGATTCAAGCACTTTTGGACTTATGAAAAATTCGGTAATTTTGACCGAACAAATTCGTACAATCGATAAATCTCGCCTTATGGAGAAAATTGGGCAAGTCGACGAGAATGTCATGGGGCAAGTCAACTCCGCCCTAGGCATAAGCTTCGGTTTGGTTTAGCAGCGGGGACGTCCCTTTTTGCGAAATTTTTCATCAAGAGGGACGCCCCTTTTTGAGAAATTTTTTGTTAAAAAATGGACAAGAGAACCGTCCCCTTGCCCTGAAACTTTATTTTAATTTTTCAATTTCTTCTATTGATAACTCTGTTATTTCCGCTATTTGGTTTATATCCATTTTTAGTGCTAATAATTTCTTTGCCATCTCTTCTCTAGTTTCTTTTATACCTTCTTTTTTTCCTTCTTCCTTACCTTCCTTTAGCCCTTCGGCTCTCCCTTCAGCTCTCCCTTTTGCTCGTCCTTCCTCCAAACCAGCTTCCATCGCCCTCCTATTTCTCGCAATCTCATCTTGCTCAGCTATTTGTCTATTAATTATGGCGGTCATCATGGCCTTGTCAGAAGTTATGCGCATATACTCTTCATACGCCTCATTCAAGCGCTCCTCCGTTATTTTCCCCATTTTAATCATCTCCCTATTGGTATGATCTATAAACCATAGCCAAAATTCTTTTTTCTTTGGATTCATTATAGCATTTTCTCTGAACTTTTTCAATTCAATCACATGTATTTCAAAATCCTTGAAATGACCCTTTATCCCGTATTTTTCCTCACTAATTTTCCACGTACTCTCGAACTCTTTAAACTCATCATACACCGTTCCGTCGACAATCCACACGCAAATCGTTTTATTCAAATTCACGTAATCCTCGCCCTTCTCAAGCTCCTTCGTATACAACTTGCTCCAATACTCCAAGCACCTTTTTTCGCTGTATCCATACACGTTCACCTGCACCTCAATATCCACAAGTGTACCATCATCAAGCCTTGCAAGCACATCAAGCCTCGACGTCTTTCCATCATAAAAATCCGGCAGTATCTCCGTATTCAAATCCAACTTCAAAGAATTAATTTTTATATCCAGTATCGCTTCGAGGAAATCTTGAAGAATCCTCTCATTTCCTTTCGTACCAAAGATTTTCTTAAAAACAATATCATTCTTTGGCGTAACTTTAAACATTTCTTGATTTGTAAACTCCATTCACTACTTCCTTTCATACTTTTTAAAAAAATGGACAAAGGGACGGGGCTTTTGTCCCAAAAAAACAAATAAAAAAGGACATACGACTCCATTTGATTTCTCAAAAGAAATTGTATATCCCCCAATATTCAATTATTTGCTTCAATATTACCTTTTAAATGCACCTTCTGTCAATCAATAACGTTCGACAAATTTCGCGGACTTCGTAGCAAGGGGCGTAGCAAGGGGGACGCCCCTTTTTGTGAAATTTTTCATCAAGAGGGACAGCCCTTTTTGATAAACCGATTTATTAATAAAACTAGCTATTTAAAGCCATTATAGTCTTATATTTAACGAAAAAAACGATATTATTTTTTCGTCTAATTTTCATATGCATTACATCGTGTTTACTATGCAAAAAGTGTTGTTTTTGGCTTAAAAGCAGCACTTTCTCTTTATTGGTTTTTTGAATCAGTTTATCAAAAAGGGCTGTCCCTCTTGATGAAAAATTTCGCAAAAAGGGGCGTCCCTCTTGATGAAAAAAAGGACAAGAGAACCGTCCCCTTGTCCTTTTTTTGAGTTTGAAGTTTATTTTTGTGCCATTAGGCCTTGTACTGGGCCGTGTAGTGCGCCGATGTGCCATAGTAGTGCGCCGCCGTTGTTGATGATTGAGAAGCCTGATGCGGTGTCGCCGCTGATGGTTGGAGCGCTGCCGGCTGTGCTGTTGTTTCCGATGATGACTAGGCCTAGGTCGTTTATGATGCCGTATGTTGTTCCTGAAACTTCTGATGTGCCGTTGATGATTGTTGTTCCAGAGTGTGTGCTGAAGTCTTTTGATGCGAATGTTGCGTAGTAGTTTACATCGCTGTCGATCACTTTCACGCTGCCAATGTTGCTTGCTGTGATGTTTGCGACTGACTCGCTTGCTGATGCGTCTACCTTTTCTGCGCGCCATGCGTTGTTATGGTAGAAAATTCTGTATGTATTGTCGTCTACTAATTCGCCGATTCTTTCTTGTTTTCCTGGAACGTCAACG
>JAFTQC010000030.1 GCA_017462965.1 Clostridia bacterium
TACTTTTGTCGATTCGCATATGGTGCTTAACACGCCAAAGTATGTCGAACAGGATAAAAACGGGTACTCAACGCTTACACGGTATGCTCGTTTACATATGGACGAATGCTGTTTAACCTTCGAGATTGATTTTCGTGATACTACGAAATATAATGAACAGTATTATTCGATTTGTGTTCTTAACCGTGACAGCGAGTCACCGTATGATTTTTCCATAGGCTTTCGTGGCGGCTATGAAAACTCACCCCCTGACAGACAGATTGCTATTCTTGATAAGACCTTAAAAGAAGAGTACGAGGTGTATATGTCCTTGCCCAGAGATTTTAAGGGAACAGTAGAAGCCTTAAAAAAATGGCGGGGTATGACCAATAAAGAACTTGCGGAAGATATGTTGGTAAGCGAAAAAACGGTTGAACGTATTATCAACGGGGAAACAAAGACGACCATCAATAATATTGTGGCTATGTGCCTTTCGCTGCAATTATCGCCTGACCTTTGTGATGATGTAATTGAAAAATCGCCTGCAAAATTTGGTAGCGCAGAGAAAGACCGTAGGTTGAAGTTCCTTATACGAATGGTAATGGGGAAACGTATGAACGAAGTGAGAGAAATTGCAAAAACATATGATATTGTTTTGTGATTTTTGGGAGTAAATAAATGATACGCGATAAAAAACTTATTGAGCATTACACGGAAAAATATGGGGTTCTTCCAATCGTGTTTTCTTGGGATGGAATGGTCTTTTCAAGTGAGCATTTCAACAAAAAAGAAATCAATGGTCGAATTACATATGATTTTTCATTGTCGATACCCAATAAGCCAAAAATTTTTATTAAAAGCGTTATAGAATATCAATTTTTGTTTCCACCCAAAAAAAGGATTGATGGTTTGCCGTGCTATACCTATTCGGATGAAGAAAGGGTTATTGAAAGGTCGGATTGTAACGACTGCATTTTAATTTTATATAGGATGGACGGCTTTTATAAGGATGTTTTAATTTTTTACAATTTTGAAAAAAAGTTTCTGCTGAAATCTGTTTCTTTACTTGTTCGTCCATATTGGTTCGATTGCAACAATTTTGTTTATTATGATAAAAAACATCGTCCTTGTTTTGTGTATGACGGAGAATTATACAACGAAGAAAATTTAAAATGCACGCTATATGATTGGTGTATAAAATATAAAAGCGAAAAAATATTAAATATGTTTTCTGCGAAAAATTCGCTCGCAGCAAAAGACATATTGTGGAAATCAAAAGAAGAGTATAAATGGGAGTGTAACGCTGGGCATATTTTTTTGGAACAACCCAAGAATTTATTGTTGGCAAATGGTCATTTTGAAGATTTATGTCCATTTTGCAAGGAAATTAAAGACAAAAAAAATGCTATTATAAGTGAAGAAAATAAAAAGCAACACCTTAAATTTATACATGAAATTTATGAAAAATATGGGGTAAACTCTCCGAATGAGGCTTATTTAATCGTAAGGCAGAAATTACTTGATGCTATTGAATATGCAAAGAATAACCCGCCGTGGAGGGAGCCATCGATCGATTGGCCCAAGACGGCAAAAGGAATATTTAAATATCCCAATGGCAAGCAAGGGGATATTAATATGTTCATTGCTACAGAGTATGGTGTAGCTAAAAAGCTCGACGGTTTATTATGGGAGATTGAAATATCAACTAAACATCTTGATATGATTGAATGCCTTTGTGAATATGGGATACACGGAAGCGAATTCATCATAATGGCAAACACAAGATTTGCCGTCGCACCTTTGCTGAGTGAATTGATGGCTCTTTATCACGAAGCAGAGTACGAAGTAAGAAAAGATCATTGGACAGTAAATCGAAAGGGAACAGATTTGATACGAGAATATCGTGAAAGCATACGCCCCAAGCGTAATAAAATTTACGAAGAAGTAATTAAGCAAGGGAAATCAGGTGGAAAATGGAAATCGGAACAACAAGCGTATGCCTTGGTTACCTCTATTTATCCAGATGCTATTTATCAACACCACGAAGAGTGGCTTGATTTACAATCGCTTGATATTTTTATTCCGTCTCAGTCAATAGCTATTGAATACCAAGGTGTACAACACTTCCGCGCTGTCGATATTTTTGGCGGCGACGAGGGCTTGAAAGATAGAATGAAAAGAGATGAAACAAAGCGTAGATTATGTGAGTTGCATGGAATTACTTTGATTGAATGGAATTACAACGACCCCCTTACAAAAGAATTCATTTTGGAAAAAATAACACAGGTTCTTAACGGTAGAAAAGGATGAAAGACAACTGGAAAAAATTGATTTATGAGGATGTCGATTTGGATGGAAAAATTACCGACTACGATATTCTTGAAAATGATGAGATGTTGAGAAAGGCGATGGAAAAAGAACCATACGCTTCAACTCTTGACGAAGATTATGAATCCGAGGATGACGACGAGGAAGATCTTGACGAGGATTTTGATGAGGACTTTCTTGAAGAGACCGATTTGGACGAAGACGGTAGCGAAGATGTAAATGAAGAGGACTTTGGTTTAGATGATAACGGAGTATCAATCACATTGTCTTTTTCGTTTGCCGAACCAAAGCGTACCAAGCCGACAGATGGAATATGGAAATATTTTGATGAAAGTTGGGAGTCGTGGGATTTTGCACAGGCATTGATAGACCATTTCCCTGGTTTAGCAAGACATTATGAAAGCAATAGTGACGAAACCCTCCCTAAAATTATTCTTGATGCTTATAATATTGAGCCGTCAAGAGCATTTAAGTATCTTCGTTGGCTGTGGGAAACATTTCCTTTTGAAATTTTGAAAGAAGTAAAGGAAGATGCTTTTGACCATCCTACATATAAAAGTAGGGCAATGTTAGTTTTTCGGCTTATTATAGAAAATGATGAAGAGAACAGCAATGATCTGTTAAAATTCTTGTGTGAAAATAAAACGATTAAAGCCGTTTTTTACGAATCTTTAATTGAAAAACACGAAAAAATTGTTGCATTGGATTATTTGAAGTTTTTACTTGAACGCGGTAAGTATAAGGAGGCGTTGCAAGTATATCAAGCATATAAAGAAGGGCAGGATGGGCGTATTTCCGAACAAGATTTATCGGATTTATGGGATGATTTGTTTGTTTTGTGCTTGAGTGAAGAAAAAATTCCGCTTTGGATGCATGAATTTCTACAAAAAGAGTTATTGTCGTTCAAGCCATATTCTAATCGAGCAATAAAGAGCTTTGCGAAA
>JAFTQC010000075.1 GCA_017462965.1 Clostridia bacterium
CATTATTATATCCATTCATACCATTTGGATATTGTCCATTAGCTAAACCATTATTATATCCATTCATACCATTTGGATATTGTCCATTAGCTAAACCATTATTATATCCATTCATACCATTTGGATAAGTGCTTGCTATTGGATTAGTTGTAAAATTGTTTGGGGTAAATCCATTAATGTAATTTTGTGGATAAGGCATGTAACTATGACCTGCGCTATAATCATACACAGGGTTGTAAGAAGGGTAAATTGTGTGCGTGTAATTAGATGCTTGATTTAATCTACTTGTTAAAGAATTGCTATTTGTATTGCCATAAGCTTGGGGTGTAAAAATATTAATGCTTACAGCATTTGCGCCATTTTGTGGTGCAGCATAATTTTTGCTTGGATATAAATTACTATTTAAATAGCTTTGTTGCATAGTTACCCCTTATATATTTAAAAAATAAAAGATGATAAAAATTGCCTTGTGGTTGTAAAAAATATTAAGCATTATTAAACAATACCATATTGTTTATGATAGAATAAAAAATAAAAAATTATTAAGGAGATAAAATGTCAGATTACAAAGACAAATATGAGATGGTCATCGGATTAGAAGTTCATGCTCAATTAAAAACTAATACCAAAATATTTGCTCGTGAGGGTTGTGAATTTGGGCGTGAACCAAATACTGAAACTTCTGCGGTTACTTTGGGCATGCCTGGTGTTTTGCCTGTTTTGAATAAAGAATGTGTAAACATGGCGATTTTAACAGGTTTGGCTCTAAACTCAAATATTCCAAGTCGTTGTAAATTTGATAGAAAACAATATTTTTATCCAGATCTTCCAAAAGGATATCAAATTTCTCAATATGATGAGCCGATTTGCGAAGGTGGTTGGGTTCAAATTTCAAATAAAAAAGTTGGTGTTACAAGAGCTCATTTGGAAGAAGATGCTGGAAAATTAGTTCATGCTGGGGCTGCTGGTTTGTATGGCTCAAGCTATTCACTGGTTGATTTAAATAGAGCAGGTACTCCATTATTAGAAATTGTTTCAGAGCCTGATATGAGAAGCTCAGAAGAAGCAAGAGAATATGTTGAAAATCTGAGAAATATCTTAAAATATATTGGTGTTTGTGATGGAAACCTTGAAGAAGGTTCTATGAGAGCAGACTGTAATATATCAATTCGTCCTATTGGACAAAAAGAATTTGGCACACGTGCTGAAATTAAAAATGTAAACAGTTTCCGTTCGTTGGTTCGTGCTATTGAATATGAATTCATCCGTCAAGCAGAAATTCTTGAAGAAGGTGGACAAGTTGTTCAAGAAACAAGACTTTGGGATGATAATGCTGGCATTACATCTTCTATGCGTGGCAAAGAAGATGCGCATGATTATAGATATTTTCCAGAACCAGACTTAATGCCTTTAGAAATTTCTAGAGAATGGGTCGAAAAAATTAGAGCAACAATGCCTGAATTACCTGCTCAAAAGTTAGAAAGATATCAAGCTGTTGGTTTAAGCGAGTATGACGCAAATGTTTTGGTTAATCAAATTGATATGGCGTTATATTTTGACAAACTTCTTCAAGCTGGTGCAGATGCTAAAACGGCTTCCAATTTCTTAATGGGTGAAGTTGCTGCTTATTTAAAAGAAGAAAAAATATCTATTGATGAATCTAAATTAACAGTTGAAAACTTTGCAAAATTGCTAGATTTGTTGAAAAAAGGCACTATTTCAAACAATATTGCAAAAGGACTGATTGTTGATATTTTAAATACTGGCGAAGATGCTCAAAGTTTAGTTGATAAAAAAGGTTTATCTGTAATTTCTGATGAATCAAGCATACTTCCTATTGTTCAAAAAATTGTTGCCGATAATCCTGAACAAGTTGCTGCATATAAAGGCGGAAGAGATAAATTATTTGGCTTCTTTGTTGGTCAAGCAATGAAAGAAACTAAAGGAAGAGCTAATCCTCAACTTTTAAATAAACTATTAAAAGAAGAGTTAGACAAATAAAATATTTGATAGTAAAATTATTATATTGATAATTAAATAAAATTATTTGCCGATGTGAAATGCGGCAGCCGATGCGACAATCGGCAAATCGTGGAGATTTGACGATTAAGCATGATGATGGCGACGTGGAAATCTTGGATTTCCTCAGGAGCTATAAGAGATAATTGATAATTGAATAGAAATAATTTGCCGATGTGGCGAAATTGGTAGACGCACCAGACTCAAAATCTGGCGTGGTTCACCCCACGTGCCGGTTCGACTCCGGCCATCGGCAAATATATAAAATATAAGACTTCCATCGTGAAGTCTTTTTTATTTGCCTCTGGCAAGCCACACCCCAAGGGTGCTTCCATTTTCTATGACTCATTCTTCGTCTAGAAAATTTAGGGCGTCGGCAAATATATTGTAGTTTAACGAGTAATTTGATTTGTACGGGTAAAGTTATTTTTTTAGCAAAGCTCACTTGTTAAGCAGGTTTTAGGGGTCGGAAGTAATCGTTTTACCTGTGACAAAAATGGACAAAAACGGTCTTTTAATGGTTGTACGGGTAAAACGATTATTAAAAACAAAATGTTCTTTTTGTTTTTGTAGCCTATGTTTTGCGATTTTTAGGCTTGTCACAGATAAAACGAGTATTTTGCGCAAAAGTCCTATTTGAGGTTTTTGAAATTTTTTAAATTTCATTCAAATATATGTACAAAAAAGAAATAAAATAACTTATAAATATATACAATAAGGGTAGGATTATATGGTACAAGGTATTGCATCAAGTCAGTCTATATATTCAATAGAGAATATATTAAACGATTTTGCTTTAAGCATAAAAAATGTGTCATCTTTTACAGATAAAGACATGGAAAGTATTAATGCAGAATTTATGGATAAATATAATGAGTATAATTTAACTTTTCACAAAATATATTCAAAAGAGGAATTTAAAAGTACCATAGAAGGAATGTATCAAAGAACTGTTTGTGGTACAACATTGCATAATCCGGACGATCCTCGACTTAAAGAAATCGATATGAATTCAATACCTGTTGATATAGAAATTGAATTCAACAAATACCTAGAATCTCGTGGTTGTGCTAACGAGCAAGAACTTCAAGCACTCAATAAAACTCCATTTAGAACGGTTTACGAATTAAGACGAAGCGCAGAAGCTCGCATGATGTGTAGTTTATCAAATCTCAATAAAGATAAAGTTCCATATGCTATGTCAATGTCAAAAGAATTGGTTAGCGGTGTTAATATAGATAATCTTGGAAAATATGTAAAAGCAAATGTATATGAAGCAGCTAAAATGGCTCAAGGTTTTATGCAAAATTATTCAGGCGGGTCTTTAAACCCTCAAGAATTATTGGCGGTTCAAAGAGAATTTAGTGCATATATGAATATTCTTGAAAACCAAGAAAAAGAAGCACAAAAACACATTAATCCACAAGATCAATTAAAGCGAGTAGATTATTCTCAATATGACGATAAATATGGTGAAAAATATGCTCAAAATTTGGCGATAAATTACGAAACAACAAAGTGCCTGTAATAGTTTCACTTATGGGAGGGTTATAAATGATTAATAATGTTTTAAATAATAAATTACAAATTATAAACTTAACGGATACTAATATGGATATTAAAATTAGTGATGTTCCAGGTGAAACTTCTTTTGCTAGTGCGATGGGCGAAGAA
>JAFTQC010000031.1 GCA_017462965.1 Clostridia bacterium
AGTATTCGTTACGGTACTAACCACCGTAACTTCTTTTATCACTTCCTGAACGACAACGTCCGTTTCCGTGTCCGCATCATCCATGACGCCCTGTGCCGGTTGTGTATTTATACCATCAGCCACCGTTTCCTTTGCTCCACACCCAGCAAAGCAACTTGCAACCACACATAATAACAACGCAATAATAATCTTTCTTCTTTTCATGTGTTCTTTCCTCCTACGACAATACATGCTGATTTTTATAAATTAAGAATAACGTCAATATTGCCTGTTTGTCTTACGCTGCCAGCAATGCTGATTGAAGAATATTTTCTCTTCTCGCATCTATATTTTACAATTCTCTTCGTCCCTCATAACCCAAATCAAGAGTTTCCTCTTATAGCGTTCATCTATATCTCTTTTTCCACAACATTCAAATTGCGGTTACTGCTTTCAGTTGCAATTATTCCACCACTTTTCCCGTCCATTTGTTTATAATCTAACGCAAACATTTCACCGCTTCCCGTTATACAATTTTCAAAAATATTATTATTTATTGAGACACAAACTTCTCGTCTATGTAACACATTAACTGGTTCAATAAGTAAATCTCTTGACACACATTCGGTAAACCTGCAATCGGAAATTTCACTTAGACATCGTTTTTCACCACTTGCAGCCAATCCACCAATATGAATCAAACTACACCTTGTATTTTCTGCAATTTTATCTAACAACTTACTCCATAAATCTTTTTTAGCTTCCTCATTAAGCTCTGCAGTTTGCGTATCTGATACCGTACAACGTAAAAATGTACAATTGATGACCTGTGTCGCATAAAATTCATACTTTCCTCTGCAATCACTAAATCTACAGTTTTTTACTTGACTAATTGCATTAAGAAAATGACCTATAGCGCCAATCTCTATATTACTCACATCCTCAAAATCACAATTGCCAAAAAAGCATAGCCCCCCAGGAATATCAATTGCTTTTCCTGTATAATATATTCTCTTATCCACTCCTTCCTCTTCACTTCCGACATATATATTTTTAAACTTACAATCCACAAAAAATATTTCTTCATCTAATACTTCTGCCCTATACGCCGCCATATTAGCATTCTCAAAAATACAATTATTTGAATATACATGAGACCCTGTTACATAAATAATTGCATTTTTGTTAAGATTTTCATCTGTCAAAAACATTGAAAAAACATCATTCTGTGAAATATGTTCTTTATACGCTCCACATTCTTTGAAACCACTGAATACGCAGTTCTTAATATCCACTCCCCGTACATTTTGTTTTCCACAAGAACTAATCTCTATGCATCTGTCTGAATGATTTGTAAAGCTACAATCCTGAATTATTGCTTTGTCTGTATTCTCAAATCGCAAAAAAGTATTGTTACAGTTGTTAACAGAACAACTATACGCTTCAAATTTGCAATTATAATTAACTTGTATAAATCCCTGTATATCAAATTTCCAATCTTCAAAATGACAATTCTTAAATATTATTTTTCCTCCGTTGCCAATAACCCTTGTCTTATTTTTTCTTTTATGTACAAAAATACAATTTTCAAAACATACTTCTACATTTGAAAATTCGATTTTACTCTCACCAATTATATCAAAATATATTTTGCAATTTTTACAAGAAAATACGCCTTCTCTTAATCTAAATCCGGATTGCAAAATAATATCCTTGTATTCATATTTCCGTTGTGAAGGCTTATTAATTATTATCTTTTCATTTTCAACCACTGCAACAACTTTTGCTTCAGTCAAACACACTTTTTCCTGCTGTTCTTTTACATATTCAAATCTCTCTCTACAATTTACAACCGTGCTTCTAATCTCAGTCTCATTGATTTGAGATATTTGAGTTTTCTTGATATTTACATTATCCTCATCCATTTCATCTTTTTTCACTAATAATGCTGTCTGCGTCATTTTCTTTAGCATAACAACAAGGATAGTTACCGCTTCCAAAAGATATTTCTCTTCTTCTGAAAACTTTTCATAATTTTCATTCCTTATTACTACTGCATCCAATTGCAACAACTGTTCTTTGTAATAAACAAAAATTTCTTTCATGGTTTTACATATACTTACTGCCGTCTTTTCAAGCTTAGATAAATAATCGCATGCAATTTTAAATTCTGCATATGCCATATCTACTTGGCGTTCAACTTCATGGGCCTCAACCATCTTTTGCGCTCCATGCACATGCGAAAAAATAGCACCAACCGCAGTTGCCGCAGCCGCAATTGCCGCAGCTGGCCAAAATACTGCACCCGCACCATATAATGCCATATTTACACTTGCAAAACTTGCAGTTGTAACAACAGCTTCACCTAATCCCATGACTGTAAATGCCGAAAAGCCTATACCACTTAGCACTGCAGTTGCACTAACTGTTCCAGCAACAGCTCCTGTTGCTACTCCCATTCCACTAGCTACTACATCTTTAAATTTGGAATTTTGTAATTTTAATTCATCTAATTCAACTTCTGTTATTTTTATTTTTTCATCTTTCACTTGTCCAATAAGTTCTGGTCTGTTTTTTATTTTTTCAAATACATTCAGAAAAGGTTCAAAGCTTTCCCATATTTCATACTTTAATTTATCAAGTTGTTTCATCTGTTCAACACATCTTTTATTAGCCTCTTGATAATCTGCATAGGCTCTATCGTATCTATTTTTCGCCATTTCTTTTATTGTAGCTGCATCTCTTGATTTGCTTGCCATATAAATCCCTCCTATATTATAAGTTTTTTTGTATCATCCAACATAAATTCATTAAACTCATCATGGTTTTTAAATGGTAAATGTATTCCTTGTACTTCAATTTCTTTATATAATAACTCTGTAATCTCTTTTTCTGACGATGCCATTTTCAGTTCAATCTCAAATGCTTCCAATTCTTTCATAGCATTTTCAAATACTTCCACATCAATCTGTCTTAATTGATACAAATATTCTTTTAAGTCATCATTAATTCGAGCCAAAACCTCGGACATCTCGTCTACGCCACATCCAAATCGAATCATAACTTCTTTTAGTACCAATTTTATCAAGCGTACCCATGCAATAAGATTTAAGTGTAATACAAATTCGACAAAATTTCCACCCGCTCGTACTGTTGCATCCATACTATCAATCACACATAATGTGGCATTTCCAACAATTAGCATAACTCTCAAATCACCATGTCGTGAATTTGAAATACAATCCTTCCAATCTCTTTTTTTATAATATCTTGCACGAATAAGCCACATCACACGAATCATTAAGTCCTGTATCAATACAGGTATTGCCATTGTCGCACCAAAACGCAAATCATACCCTTTTTCAAACACCTTTACCATTGATTCTGCTAGTGTTCGCATCTCCTTTCCATCTTTAATAGAACCAAAATCACACAAATTGAATAATTCCATCCCTGGTATCGACAATCCAGTGCCTCTAGTATTTGGATTTCTTCTTGTTGGTGCACTTCCTACTAAATCTGACATAAGATGAAAAAACCAATTACAAATGCCAGAAAATAGTTTAGCAAGCAACGAATCCCCTCTAAGTTCAAATCCGGTATTTGTATTTTTTACCACAATTAACTTCCCATTGCTCACAAAAGTTGCCGAACCATTAAATTGATCCAAAACAGAAAAAAGCAAGCCAATAATACTAGGCGAGTGTGCCAGTGATTTATAATGATGATTCTTTAAACTTAAATTATCAACTGCGTTTTCCACTCCCTTAGAAGTACTAATATCATAATTTATCACAAAATGCTTTTCCAAATAATCAATTGCAGCAGTTATACTACTGTCCGAATCTCCCCTTGACCAACCGGCTAACTTTGCCATTTGAACAACAATTTTATCTGCTACTTTATCCACTTCACCACCAAGAATACTTTCCCCAGGTTTTCCAACAAAAACAACATCGACAAATCCTGCTACGACTCCTGCCACAACGGCTATCGAATAGTCACATTTATCACACTTCTCAAACATGAATTCTTTACTATTATTTCTATCAATTTTTCCTATTAACACAATTTCTTTTTCCATATTATAGTTTCACCATGCCACTTACTTTTTACAACATTTGCTATGCATACACTATTTTATATCTCTACAAAATATACGATTCTATATATTCATTAACTCCAAAAGCCCTGTCTGATATGAGCATATATGTATTGGATATTTTTTCATACACCTATTCCTTTATTTTTATTATAATTCCTTTCCCTTCGCATTTCTTGCGCTACCAGCATAAACCACGCATACAAATATCCACCCCAAAAACACCCGCACCTTCTTTCAAAGTGCGGGTGTTATGACTGCTTATATTATTTTGTTCAGTATTCCCTGATATGTGCCAAAAAAAGAAACAACAATCACACATCTAGACTCCTTTTATCCACGGCGTTATGGCAGTTAAAACCTGATTTGCCAGCTCTTTATCCGGTCCGTTTAGGATTGCATCCGTTATCCCGATAGATGCAAAGTCAAAACCGTACTCCAAGTCACTGTCCCTATAGATTTTATCTATTTCCGAATTGTAGTAAAACCTGTAGTCCCCAAGCATTTCCTTTATCAGATTGTATGACCA
>JAFTQC010000076.1 GCA_017462965.1 Clostridia bacterium
CATTTTCTGATAATCAAAAAAATGCCGAGACTTCTTTTCATTCTTCTTTGCCCATAAAATGGTTTCCGTAGAATGTGTGAAGCATCGACATGCTAAGTTTGGTGGTGGATTTGTTTTCTGCCATGTTATGTTGTTAATTATCTTGAAGCCTTCCTGCTCCAATGCCATACCAATCGAATATATATTGTGTAATGTTCCCGATATCCAAATCGTGCCGTTAGGCTTTAGTACTTTCTTACATAACTTAATCCACTTTCTGTTAAACTTGTGTTTCTCCTCGACGCTGGTTCCACTTTCCGAAAGTTTATCCCATGAGCCTTTATTTACTGAAACCATCTTCCCACCCTGACAAGTGATACCGTCATTACTTAAAAAGTATGGCGGGTCTGCAAATATCATATCCACAGATTCCGGTTTCATTTTAGTTAGATTTTTAAAGGAATCACCTAATATAAGTTGTGATTCGTCTGTCTCGTAGTATAATGGCACTTTCTTTGTAAATAAGTTTTCCATTATCCCGACTCCTTTAATAATTACATATAATTACTTCTTCACCAACTCTGTTGGATGCATCTGAATTAATCATACGCTTAACACTTACAACATCTATTCTGTAGCCCTTATTACCATACAGCTCATTTATCAAATCTGTATTATGGTTTGTGAGCATACAATAACAACCTCTGGCTGTTAATTCGTCAAACAGATTTGCAAGTCGTTTATGACTTTCTATGTCAAATCCCTCTTTGGTATATGATTCAAACGAAGTTGGATTCAACGGTGCATATGGGCTATCTATAAATACAAAATCGCCCTTCTTAGCATCCTTACATGCAACTTCAAAATCGCCGTCAATAATTTTAACTTCCTGAAGATATTTTGAAATCTCCATGATGGCATTTTCGTCAACGGAAGCTCTACGACTATTGTTGTATGGAACATTGAAAAGTCCCTTGCCATTTACACGATACAAGCCATTAAAGCAGTGCTTATTAATAAATACAAACAATGCAGCCAACTCCACATCAAACTCCGCTTTCATCAGCTTATCATTGTAATGTTCTCTGAGAGAATAATAATACTCTTTTCCATCTTCCCACATTTCCTCATCAAGTTTCTTTACTGCCTTAAGAAATGCTTCCGGTTCATTACATATCTGCTTATAAGCATTTATCAACGCTTTGTTGATATCATTTATCAGAGCATTTGCAGGTAGCAATTCGAATATTACCGCACCGCCACCCACAAACGGCTCAAAATAATTATTATATTTTTCAGGCATTCTCTCCCTTATCTGTGGAAGCAACTGACGTTTTCCGCCAGCCCATTTCACAAATGGAGCGACACTTGAATTACTCATTCTGATTCCTCTTCTCTATGTCCGCAAAAGGACAATCTTTTACATATCTATTATACTTGCAAACATACAAAATAACAACCACAAACTTTCACTCTTTGTGAATTAATTCACTTCTGAAATGCAAATATGTATTCATGCGCCAGTAGAAGAAAATTATTGTTCTGTTTTTTCCAATAATCTGTAGAACGGCAATTATGTTGCTCTTTAATAATAATCTCTTTATTCGTAAATCCTGCCTGTAAAAAGCACTCCATCATACGAAATCCTAACGGAATAACCTTCCCATATTTTCTTACATCCCCTATCATCACAGCACACATTTTACCCTTTTTTAGTACACGAAAAGATTCCTCAGCGACCCTTTTCATTTCAGTTAAAAATTCTTCTATACCAAGCAAAGAAATATCCCCTTCTATTCCTTTACTATACTTGATGATATTGGCATAAGGCGGATGCGTACAGATAAAGTCAATGCGGCTATCTTTGATAAAATGTAAATCTGTAGCATTGCCATTTCGTGTAAATATTTTTGAATTTGTTTCACATTGGAATTGTAAATTTGTTTCAGAGATTGAAACAGATTGCGGATTGATGTCAACACCTACCGCATTTCGATTGAGTAGCTTTGCCTCTACTAAGGTTGTTCCACTACCCATAAATTGATCTAAGACCCATTCACCAGGATTAGAATAGCGAAGCATCAAATTTCTTGGCACATAAGGAGACCAATTCCCTCGATACTTTCCTGAATGCGTTGCCCAACTTCCTCTGTCCGGAAACGACCAGACTGTTGTTGGTTCAAGCTTAAAATTATTCGGTTGTAAACTTATAAGACATACCTCCCTTACTTCATTCTATTAATATGTTCCATGACACCAGCCAAGCCACGTGCAGCAAGTACCTTTTCCAATTCATTTATCACTCTTGCCTTATTTGCTTCTGATAACTTATCAAAATCCTTTTGTGCCTCCCGAGCCTTATGTGCTAATTCAAACATAAATTTCTCGTATTCATATTTTTCCTCTTGAATTAACTTCATTACTTGCCCCTCTTTCGCTGATGATAGAAATAAGTTTACACCAACTTTTCTATAAAATCCACCTCTATTTTGTTTCACAATAAGTGAATTTATATAAAATCGCTCTCATGAGATAATATTCACAAATAGTGAAAGAGGTGTTTGTATGCATTTCAATAACGATACTGACCTATACCGTGTTATAGGTACAAATATAAAATATTACAGAGAACATGCTAAATTAACACAAGTACAACTCGCAGAACAAGCTCAAATCAGCATTAGCTACCTTTCTAAAATCGAAGCT
The DNA here is from genome assembly GCA_017462965.1 of Clostridia bacterium. Classification (GTDB taxonomy): domain Bacteria; phylum Bacillota; class Clostridia; order TANB77; family UBA1234; genus UBA1234. The sequence goes on from JAFTQC010000076.1 coordinate 2,686, forward strand.
GCCGGATGTAACAAAAGCCTGTCTATATCTGTTTTAAATCAGATTGCAAATGTACTTGGTGTTGAAATTAGCGAATTTTTTAAGGAGGTAAATAATTATGGCTAGAACACCCAATATACATGGTGGTGGTGCTCGAACAAATGCTAACGGCCTACGTTTCGAGCAAACCACTTCTCTAGAGGATGCACTTGAAAACGCAAGATATAAGGTATATGGCACGGAAGTCTATGACGGTAAAAAGTTAATAGGTTTATCCGTTCCTAAAAACAAAATTTATACTTGTTTTTTAGAGCCAAATAGAATCGATTATATCTACTATAATTCAAAAAAATGGTTACCTGATGAATGCTTTATACATCTAGAAAATAAAGTTGCATACATAATCGAAAAGAAATTTCAAAACTGTGAAGGTTCTGTTGATGAAAAACTTCCCGGATGTCACTTCAAAAAATTAGAATATGAAAAGTTATTCGCACCTTTGAACTTTCAAGTTGAATATTTATATGTCTTTAATGATTGGTTTTTAAAAGACAAATACAAAGACACATTAGAATACATTGAAATGATGGATTGTCGATTTTTCTTTAATGAGATCCCTCTTGATTTCTTGGGATTATAGGAGTATACGAAATGAAAAGACAATATATAGAAAAATATTTTTCAAATAAAGGTTCAAGAAATGATGTTAGGAAACGTGTAATAGCTTGTTTTATGGAAGAAGAGCCGGGAATAGGCGCTGGGGATGATTCTTCCAAATATACCTATTATGTCGAAACACTAGCTGATGGAAATAGAGTATTTTTAACTCGTCCTGCATTCCTTAATAAGGGATTTGACTTTGTAATAAGAGTTGAAAATGCGGACTATGGTCATAAAAGTTCATATAAAAATGTACCAACACACAAAGATATTAGTGTTGACCTAGAAGCAAAGAAAAAAGAAAATCCAGAAATGTACGCAAAATTTTATGAGCTACTCAAAAAAGTATTCGAATGTCAAGACATTGAAGAAATCGAATATTCTAAATTGCATTTTGAATCGGGACTATCACCTGAACATATACTAAAAGTAATTAAATGGTTATTTATTGAACAAGATATTGCCTACTGGAACTATTCTGGTAGAAATATGACATGGGGACTGGTTCCCGATAAAAATTAAAACATCGAAAGGAGAACAGCATATGATTTACAAATTACCTGTCAGATTAGAAGACGGACAAACCTTTACCTCTATACCATCAACGAACCTTTCTTTTCCCAAAACAAGCGGATATGATAGTGATAATTTACGCGTTACTAATATCGTTGGTATCAAGAATGGTGACTTTTTGAAAGAATGTCCTAAATGTGGAAGAGCAAAATGTTCAGAAGAATTTGGTCTTAGAATAACTGTAAATCGCGACCAAAGCGAATGCACTGATTGCAGAGGCGAATACTAATTAAGCAAGGCTGGCATATAGAGGAGTATCCCCGATTTGGAAATATATTGTAGTTCATGCAAATGTCATTGCATACCAAACAATATACACATACTAAAACCAACGTTATCAACTTCAAGTTCCTCTCTACAATATATATGTAACACCTGCCTAGAAGTTTTAACTAATAAAAACGATTAGTACATTTATTCCCAAAATTATTGTCATTTGATTGTCACACCAAAAAACAAGAGCCAAGAAAAGCCGTAAATCCGGCATTTCTTGGCTCATTTGTGTTAAAAGGCAAACCCATTGTTCCACTTTGGGGCAACAGATTTTTTCCAAAATGCTTCCGCATTCATTCAACAAAATTTTGTTTCAAAGTTCTAATATTTACTTCAAAATCAACTTCCGCAACGCTAGGAAGGTTGATTTTATAGACTTTTCTTCAATTCTTCTTCCATATTTCAGTATAAAAAAAGAAGCTATGACGATGCGTTTTGCATCTAGTCATAACTTCTAATTTTCTTTACTTATTCTGAAATTTGGGGGCAAAAAACGGAAAATGTTGATTGCCTATTTTCAATTTGTTGTCTCCAGGCACTCGCCTCTTCCCTCATTGGGGCAAAGTTCTCTTCCCTCGCTCACTTCGTGAGCAAAGGAAAAATTGAAATAAAAAAGATAAAAAGGGGATTAGGTTTTCCCACATTGAACGAGTTCAACATTGCTCCAAAGCCACCTTCAAAAAATTTCTATAATAATCCGAACATATTATTTTAGATTTTTTTCGTATTCGGACTCCGTGTGCTGCCTTGGGTTCTATAATCACATGTACATATTATTTTAGAAATTTTTCGCCCAAAAGAGGGCTAAAATGCTATGTTCATATGATTTTAGCCCTCTCCAACCCACGATTTTTTCTATAATCATCCGAACTTATTATTTTAGAAATCTTCTCCACCTTGGGGCTTCAAGTGATGCTTGCTTCATACTTTTTTCCAAGGTTTTGTTTCTCCCATGAGCAAAAAAAGACCTTGGGTAGAGGTGCTAAAATATGCACTCTACACAAGGTCTTTTCTACTTTTTGATTTTAAAACTTTCCTACTTTTTTCATCCCTTTTCCAACACCTCTTGAGGGAACTTGAAAGTGCCTCATTGAGGGAAGTTTGAAGTGTGAGGAACATTTCTACTACTCAAACTCAATCGTCGCCACTGGTTTTTTTGTTACCTCGTACACCACGCGGTTAATGCTTGTAACCTCTGCGGTGATTCTGTCTGCAATCTTTTCTAAGAGGTCGTAGTCGATTCTCTCGATGGTTGCAGTCATGGCGTCGATGGTGTTTACGGCTCTGATTACACACATGTAGCCCATGCTTCTTTCATGATTTCTAACGCCTACAGCTTTGAAATCAGGTACTACTGTGAAATACTGCCATACTGTC
>JAFTQC010000032.1 GCA_017462965.1 Clostridia bacterium
ATTGGAAGCCATGGGGTTTCTGAATCGGCGCATTCACATGAAAATACGCCATACACAATTGTAGGAATACTAGAAAAAACTCATACGGCTTATGATAATACGTTATTTACAAAAGTAGATAGTGTTTGGGATAGTCATGAGAATCATGATCACGAAGAAGAAAATCATGAGGAAATATCGGAACATGAAGAAGAAAATCACAAGCATGAATATACAGCGCTTTTATTAAAAACAGATAATCCATCAACTGCATTAAATTTAATTAACGATTTAAACAAAAGAGGTGGAGTGTTAGCTGCGAATCCTTCAACTGTACTTAGGGACTTATTAAATAATGTAGATTTAGTAAAAAACATCGTATATATACTTTGTGCAGTTATTGGTGTTATGTCGTTTGTGATTATATACATGATTACACTTATGATGATGCAGGATGTAAGAAAAGATGTTACATTAATGAGATTACTAGGATTACAAAGAAAAAATATTACAAGTATAATATTTATTCAAAATATTATTGTTAGTGTAATTGGAGCAATTATCGCATTTGCATTAACGAGAATATCACTATTATTAGTAAATAACATAACAGCTTCAGTAGGAATTGTTATGAACTATTCGAAAATTTATGTAGAAGAATACTTTATTATGTTTGCGGTAGTTGTGATAAGCTTAATTCCAACATTTGTAAGTTTAAAGAAAATGTTTGAAAGGAGTTTAGAAGATGAAAAATAAAACTAAAAGAAAATCTAATAACGGTTTAAAAATGATTATTGCTGTAATAGTTGTAATCATATGTGCATCTATATTTATGATATCAATGGGAGCAAGTAAGGAAAATGCAGAAAATATACCTGAAGTGCAAAACGAAAATACGGATAATATAAGTCTTTTAGAAGGAAAATTAAATACAAAAAGAATAATGAAAGATGGTTCTTACCAAATAAGATTTAGTGATTTAGTGTCACTTGATGCGTTAGAAGTGTATAAAGATAAGACCGTTACAGCAATAGGATATTTATCACCTATTGGTGCGTATGATGGAAGCTTTACTTATCTTATGAACTTGCCTTATCAAACATGTCCATATTGCTTACCAAGTGATACTAAGATTACAAATACGTTAGCAATATTTGCAAAAAACGGAAACTCAATAGAATTTACAGAAGCGGCAGTTATGGTAAGAGGAACTTTAAAGCTAGAACCGTATACTGATGAATATGGATATTCATACAATTATAGACTTGTGGATGTTGAGATTGAAGAAGCTGATACATCAGCGCTTGGTGAAAAAATTGTACTATATAATAAAATCGCAGAAAAAGAAGTGTTAACAAGACTGATGGAAACTTTGTATGCAGTTGATGATAATGTATATTATGATGAATATACAGCTAATGGTTATGAATATGAACGACAAATAGTTGATTTGACAGATTTAGAAGCTTTAATTACAGATTTAGAGGCATTTGATAAAGAAGAAGTTTCAATATTACTAGAAACAGCTACAAGTTTAAAAGAAATTGCAACAGAAGTTAATAAATTGTTAGGAGAAGAAAATTACGATAAAATCTTGGAGTATAAAGAAAGAACTCTTCAATTGTTTTATAGCATAAACGATTGGATGGGGGCTTATGAGTTGTAAAATTTGTTGACGAAATAGGTAGTTAAGATTATTTTGAAAATTACTTTTGGTATTTGATAAATAAAAAGTGGGAAGGCCAGCGTGAAGCTGGCCTTTGCAATAAAACTGATAATACCATTAAAAAATAACTTTTAATGATACTTGCGGCTGTCACTCTATGGCTTAAATCGGACCTTTATAGATGAAAATGTAGACATCGCCATACCGATTCTCGATGGTGCGGCGCTGCCGATTCAGGTAAAAGCCGTCGGGCAACACTAAAGTCGAAAGGGGCTCTGAACATCCGTCAATGACAGGAGTGTCGTCAAATTCGTCATCGTAGATATCGACCTGCGGGTTGAGTGTGCGAAGTGCCTTGAGAAGTTCGTACGTGGAGTTGATCATTACCTATCATTCCTTTCACTTGTGGGTGCACATTCTACAAAATCATAATAATGAACTATAGTATAGATGCACCTCTATGTACTATTGTAACACATTATGTAAAGCAATTCAAGCATGATGAGCGTTCTCAAAGTGCGCTCTTGCTATTTATGTGTATTTAGTGTATAATATTTCCGCAAAATGAAAAAATAATGAAGAAAGAAGGTTAATATATATGAGATTTGATGCTTGGAAAGGCTTTAATGAAGGAAGATGGGAGAAGGAAGTTGACGTAAGAAACTTTATTCAACTAAACTATACTCCTTATGAAGGTACAGATGAATTTTTAACTATGCCAACTGAAACTACAAAAAAATTGTGGGATAAAGTTTTAGATTTGTATAAGCAAGAACAAGCTAATAATGGCGTTCTTGATATCGATACAGAGACAATTTCTACAATAGCTTCACATGAGGCTGGTTATATTGATAAAGAACTAGAGAAAATAGTAGGATTACAAACAGATGCTCCTTTAAAAAGAGCTATTATGCCATTTGGTGGTATAAGAATTGTTGAAAAATCTTGCGAAGCTTATGGAAGAAAAATGAATCCTGATGTTGCCAAAGTGTTCCATGAGATTAGAAGAAGTCATAATGACGGTGTATTTAGTGTATATACACCAGATATTAGAGCTGCAAGAAGTTCACACCTAATCACAGGTCTTCCTGATGGATATGGACGTGGAAGAATTATTGGTGACTATAGAAGAATAGCTCTTTATGGTGTTGATGTTCTTATCGAAGAAAAGATGAAAGGTCTTGAATTATTAGATAAAGAATTTGATGAAGGAACAATTAGAGAACGTGAAGAAATTCATGATCAAATAGCTTCATTAAAAGAATTAAAAGTTATGGCTGAAAAATATGGATATGATATTTCAAAACCAGCTACAAACTCTAAAGAAGCTGTTCAATGGCTATATTTTGGATACTTAGCCGCAATCAAAGAGCAAAATGGTGCTGCTATGAGTATTGGTAGAATCACAACTTTCTTGGATATATACTTTGAAAGAGACCTAAAATCAGGTGCATTGACAGAAGAAGAAGTTCAAGAATTAATGGATCATTTTGTTATGAAACTAAGAATGGTTAGATTCTTAAGAACCCCTGAATATGATGCATTATTTAGCGGAGATCCAGCTTGGGTTACAGAAGCTATTGGTGGTATGGGCTTAGATGGAAGAACTTTAGTTACTAAAAACTCTTTCAGAATGTTACACACATTAACTAACTTAGGACCAGCTCCAGAGCCAAATATGACAGTTCTTTGGTCACAAAACTTACCAGCTGGTTTCAAAGAATTTACAGCAAAAATGTCTATCAAAACATCATCAATCCAATATGAAAACGATGATTTGATGAGAGGATTCTGGGGAGACGATTATGGAATAGCTTGCTGCGTTTCAGCTATGAGAATTGGTAAACAAATGCAATTCTTTGGTGCTAGATGTAATCTTGCTAAAACATTATTATATGCAATAAATGGTGGACGCGACGAAATTTCAGGAAAACAAGTTGCTCCTAAATTTGAACCAGTTACATCTGAATATTTAGATTATGACGATGTAATGTATAGATTTGACAACATGATGGAATATGTTGCAAAAATCTATATCAAAGCATTAAATGCAATTCACTATATGCATGATAAATATGCATATGAAAAAATAGAAATGGCATTACACGATGAAAAAATATTAAGAACAATGGCTACAGGTATCGCTGGTTTATCGGTTGTAGCAGATTCATTGTCAGCTATCAAATATGCAAAAGTAAAAGCTATTAGAAACGAACAAGGATTAATTGAACACTACGAAGTAGAGGGAGATTACCCTAAATATGGTAATGACGATGATAGAGTTGATGACATCGCAATTGAAATCGTTCAAAAATTCATGAATAAAATCGCAAAACAAAAAACATATAGAAATGCAAAACCAACAATGTCAATTTTAACAATCACATCAAATGTAGTTTATGGTAAAAATACAGGTGATACTCCAGACGGAAGAAAAGCAGGAGAGCCATTTGGTCCAGGTGCAAACCCATTACATGGAAGAGATACAAATGGTGCAGTTGCAGTTATGAACACGGTTGCAAAACTTCCATATGAATATTCAGAAGATGGAATTTCATACACATTCTCAATCACACCTGCAGCGCTTGGTAAAGAAGCTGATGGAAGAGTTACAAACTTAATCGCTCTATTAGATGGATATTTCAAACAAACAGGTCAACACATTAACGTAAATGTATTCGATAGAGAATTATTAATAGATGCTATGGATCATCCAGAAAAATATCCTCAACTTACAATAAGAGTTTCAGGATATGCAGTTAACTTCGTAAAATTAACAAGAGAACAACAATTGGATGTTATCAATAGAACAATTCATGAAAGAATCTAGGTTTAATTTATGTTTATAGTAAAAGAAGTAGGAGAACTAAAAGGTAGAATACATTCTTTTGAAAGTTTGGGTGCAGTGGATGGCCCTGGAGTGAGATTTGTAATTTTCATGCAGGGATGTCCACTTCGCTGTAAATATTGTCACAATAGAGATACAAGGGAATATTCATTTGGTACTAAGTATACAGTTGATGAAGTTGTAAATAAAATAAAAAGATATGTTGCATATATGGGAGAAGATGGCGGTGTTACTGTAACAGGTGGTGAGCCATTACTTCAAATAGATTTTGTAAGAGAATTATTTAAACGATTAAAAGAACTTAATATTCATACATGCCTTGATACATCTGGCTTTGTGCAAATTGATAAACTGAAGGATTTATTAGATTACACTGATTTAGTTTTGCTTGATATAAAGCATATGGATAATGAAACACATCAAGATTTGATTGGTGTAAGTAATGAAAAAATTAAATTATTTGCGAAGCATTTGAGCGATAAAGGAATTCCAATGTGGATTAGACACGTGCTAGTTCCAGGAATTACAGATTCAGAAGAACATCTAATAGAACTTCGTGAATTTATAGGTTCATTAAAAACAGTACAAAAAGTTGAGGTGCTAGGATATCACACGTTAGGAGTACACAAGTGGGCACAATCTGAAGAAGAATATCCACTTGCTGGTGTACCAGAAGCAACTATAGAAGATGTAAAAAGGGCAAAACGAATATTAGGAATAGAATAAAATCTAAAATAAACTGTATAAAAATTTAAGTATATTTTAAATATGCTTAGATTTTATACAGTTTTTTTATATATGAAAATTTATGAACGAAAAGGTAATGATTTTGTGCAAGAGATGATTAAGCCACGTATTGTTTTTATAAATAATCAATGATAGAATGTTAAAATAATATTATTCAATAATTCAAAATTGGAGGATGAAATGCAAATAAAAATGTTTATGAAAATAATTTTTGCAGGAATAGTTTCATTTTTCTTACTTTCTATTCTTTGCCTTTTTTATTACAATATACCAGTTCATTACTCTTCAGAAACGGGAGCTACAGACTATGTTTGGGAAAAAAATAAATATTATGTTAGAGCTGGAGAAGGTTTTTCATATGGAAAAACAGATAGTAATGGTTATAATAATTTGAATATACCAAATCAAGTGGACATATTGTTGATGGGTTCCTCACAAGCTGAAGGTTTTAATGTTCTACAAGACGAAAATACAGCAGCTAGGCTTAATAAACTATTAGAAAACAAACTATCCGTTTATAATATTGGAGTTTCTGGACATACATTTGCAGTGTGTTTAAGTAATTTGGAAAATGCTATAAAAGCGTTTAAACCAAAGAAATATATTATTATTGAAACACAGGCGTTTATGACAGAAACAGAATTAAATAATCTTTGTAATAATTCTATTGAAGAAATTCCTTCATCAAACGTAGGAATAACAGCTCAATTACAAAAGTTGGATTATTTAAGACTTCTGTATTCACAATACCAATCATATACGGCATCAAGAACAAAAAACAATATAAGTGTTAAAGAAAATAACAGTGGCGATATGAAATTATATGAAGAGAAACTTAATCAGGTATTGGAAAAAGCACAAAAATTAGCTGAAGAAGCATCGTGTGAATTAATAGTTTTTATGGATGATTCTTTAAAGAAAAATGAAAATGGAATTGTACTTTTGAGGCAAGAAGATCAGTATTATGATATATACAAAAAAGTTTGTGAAAAGAATAATATAATATTTGTAGATATGTATAATCCTTTTGCTGAATTATATAGTTTAACATATAGATTACCGCATGGCTTTTCAAATACTAGAGTTGGTATGGGACATCTTAATAAATATGGACACGAAGTCATTGCAAATACTATATTTGAAATTATAAAAGAAAAGGAGGAAATATAATGACGTTTTCTAGCATTGAGTTTCTTATCTTCTTTTTTATAATTATCATAATAATGGCTTCATTTAACATTAAATTTGTTAGAAAAAATGTGTCAGAGGAGAAAATAAAAAAAATAAAACATTATATATTATTAGTTGCAAGCTACATTTTTTATGGTTGGTGGGATTATAGGTTTTGCCTGCTTATGTTTATTATGACTTTTATTGCATTTTATTGTGCTAAAAAAGTAGAAGAAGATAAAAATAAAAAAATATATTCTTTTATAAGTATTTCTGTTCCACTTTTATTTTTAGGTGTTTTCAAATATTTTAATTTTTTTATAGAATCATTTTGTACATTATTTAATATAACAAACGTTACATCTTTAAATATTATTTTACCAGTTGGAATATCTTTTTATACATTTCAATCGATAAGCTATACAATTGATGTCATAAGAAAAGATATTAAAAGTCAAAGTTTTTTAAATGTTGCTTTATACATTTCTTTTTTTCCACAGTTGGTAGCTGGACCAATTGTTAAAGCATCAGATTTTTTACCTCAATTAGAACAAGAACAAAAAATATCATTAAAAAATATATGTATAGGTATTCAAATTTTTGTTTTTGGATTATTTAAAAAGATTGTTATTGCAGATAATTTATCAGTATTCGTTGATGATGTTTTTAACAATCCAAACATTTTTTCATGGTATACAATCATATTAGCGGTCATATCATATTCAATTCAGATATATTTTGATTTTTCAGGATATTCAGATATGGCTGTTGGAACTGCAAAATGTTTAGGATATGATTTTAAGAAAAATTTTGATGTTCCATATTTGTCTAGAAATGTTAGTGAGTTTTGGAAAAGGTGGCATATAAGTCTATCATCTTGGTTACAACAATATCTTTATATTCCACTTGGCGGAAATAGAAGAGGAAAAGTAAGAACATATATTAATTTGATTTTAACAATGGTTTTAGGTGGTTTGTGGCATGGTGCAAACATAAATTTTGTGATATGGGGATTGTTGCATGGTGTGGCATTATGCGTACACAAGATTTATAAGAAGTTTAGAAATAATAAAAAGGAATCAAAAATTGGAAATGCTTTATCGATATTTGCAACATATGTTTATGTATGTTTTTGCTGGATATTTTTTAGAGCTACAAGTCTTTCAGATGTAGGAACTATATTAACTAGAATTTTTATGTTTGAAAAAGGAATTACACAAATATTCTCTTGGTCAATTATAGCAATAATAATATTGATAATAGGCGAAATATATGCACATGTGAAAAGTAAGAAAAATAATTCTACAGTAGAAGGGTTTTATGTAATCATGGATTTAACAAAAGCAAAGTCTCTAATAATACTCTTTACCTTTATTGGTATAATATTAGGACTTGCTTATACGAATAGTAATCCTTTTATATATTTTCAATTTTAATCTTGAGAACCTTAATATCCTCAAAGAGTATATATCCTTGAGGGTATCTTTTTATGGATACTAGTTAATTTTCTTGCTAGGGATTTTTTTAAACATACTATTAATATTGATTGGTATTTAGTTGTTTATGGGCATAAAAGAGACTATTAAAAACAAATCTGATGATAGCAAATTAAGTAGAAAAAGTAGAATAGGTTTTTTTGAAATTTTTGGGATAGTTTTTTTACTATTTGTTTTTGGCGTATTTTTATATATTCTTTGTAGATGCTTTGAAGATTTTGAGATTATGTCTTATGCTTGGGATAACAATACATATGTGATTGTAGATACACATTTCAATCATGAAAACATAATTAAATATGGTAATAGACCATTTAAAAATGTAAATGAAATGAATATATTATAAAAAATGGAATTCGGTAGTAGGAGAAAATGATACGGTATATCATCTAGGGGATGTTGGTTTCGGTAGTGATGAGGAGAAAATGAAAAAATAGCAATGATGTATTATATATTTTATAAATTCTAAAAATTCAAAAGATGTATTTGTAAAAATGCCATATAGAAAAAAGGAACAATAATAAAAATGGAGATGATTTAGATGAAAGAATTTTTTGGTGCATTATCATTTGTTGCAATTCTTCAAGTAGTTACATGGAGTCTTACTATTTTGCTTGATGGATTTGCAGATATGTTTGGAATTTTTATTTGGTTATTAATTATAGGTTTAATTTTATATTGTAAAATAGATAGAAAAATAATTCAAAATCAGAAAATAAACATAAAAAAGTTTAATATTAGTTTATTTTTACTATGGTTTATTTCGTTATTTATTGATTTTTTTGTGTTTTGGAATCTTTCACATGAAATTTTGGAAATGTTTCCTAATCATACTTGTTCTTGGTTTTGTGGTTTAGGATATATTATGCTGATTTTCGGAAGATGTATTCAGTTTGTTATAGCAGGACTATATAAAATAATACTATATACATATGTGAAATATAAGAAAAATAAAAAAGCAAAAATTGTTAAAATGGAGGAGGTAAAATGAAAAGAAATATATTAATATTTGTTGGACTAATATTAGCGTTCTCTTTACTATTAACAGGATGTGATAGAGAAGATTCAGAACAAGATATTCATAATGCCAAGAACGAAGCGAATGCAAAAGCATTTATTATTGAAATGGCAAAAGCTTAGACAGGTATGACGCCTGTTATTAACAGCGTGCAAAAAAAAGCAAATGGAATAGGCAAACATTCTCAATATTACCTTTATGAAATGTACTTTGAAGAAGATAAAGAAACAAAATTTACTGGAATAACCTATTGGGAAAGATACTCTAGTTCTCTATGGGGTGGATTAGACACATCATGGGGATATGAATATAGTATTGCAGATTATGGCAATAAGAAAAAGAATGAAATAATGGAAAAACATTTTAAGGATACTGAATTAATTTTTGAAACTAATAAAGATTATGAGAAAATAGATCGTTATACTAAGAGTCGTGAGGAAATAATGCTTTATAGCCATGATTTTGAATTTATTGTGAATGTAGAAGATGAGCAAAGTTTAATGGATTTAGCTAATATTTTTTACAACATTCAAGAAGAGCTTGCTCTTAGTGTAAATGAAGGAATGAAAATACAAGTAACAATTTATTATCAAAAAGAAAAAGTGGACCTAAATATTGATTCAGCTCTAGTAGAAAATTTAAAATATTATCAAAATGAGTTGCAAAAATTAATTGATAGTAGTAGTATTCGTGTGAAAGATGGTCAGATAGTTGCATTTAACCAAATTAATGTGGGAGATTCTTGTATTGAGTTAATGGAGAACAATTTAGAAAATAATACAGATATTCATTATTTTATAGATAAGAATTTTAATTACAAATTTAAGTTGGAAAATACGGGAAACAATTATACTAGTGATATATCAAAAGATTATATTAGCATTAGGTTTAGCTCGGCTAATAATAATGATTATAATACATATGTATATGATCTAGATGGAAAAGAAATATTAAAAAATGATGGGGGAATAGATTTATATAGTAATGGGTATGCAGTGTTAGATGAGCATACCTTATATAATATTGAAAAACAAAAGACAATATATCAGTCAGAAAATCCACTATACTCATACGGCGAGAATATGATAAGATCAAGTGATAGTAAGAGAGTTTTTTTTAATACTGATACCGAACAAGTAATTAATTATCCTGAAGTAATAACAAATCAATTTTTAAATGGCTATTCTGTTATAGAAATAAAATCTTTAGAGAATGAAGAAATAAAATATAGAGTGTATAATGATATTGGTACGTGTGCGGAAATTACAGATGAAAGGATTAAAAATTTGTCATGGTATACATATTCAAATGGTAAGATGCTTGCAGCAAACATAGAGAAGAATAAATTGTTTTTAGTAGATTTACAAACCTTGAATATTATAGAAATAAATTATAATTTCAAAACGATAGTAAACAAACCACAATTTAGTAAAGATGGATACGCTGTTATTGTTTTTACAAACATGAATGAAGAGTATTATTATGTTGTAATAGATTCTAATGGAGATTTTCAATTTACACCTACTAAAATGGATTCAAAAAAGATAGAGATACCACAATTAACAAGAATGGACATGATGGGTAAATATTTTATTATTTCGTATAAAGACGAAGAAGTTATATATGATAATGAAAATAACTTTATTTTAAAATCAGAGAAATATGAAAATTACCGTGAAATATATGAAGATATTATACTTGTAAAATATGATAATTCTCTATATGAAAGTATGTATGAAACCTTGTACTATCTGAAAGATATGAATGGTAACGTAATAAGTTATGGAATTAAATAAAATATTGTTTCATAAAAAGTGAATATAGAAAAAATTAAAGAGATATTAAGAAATTAGTATCTCTTTTTTGTGCCTTAAAGTAAGAAAGTGGGTAGTTATTTTGGGTTATGATTTAGGTAGACACCGTAATTATTACCTATTAACAATCGAGCTATTATATGATATAATTTAATCCGTTTAAAGCTAGGTTGTATCGATTAGTTTTTTTAGTATTTCCTAGTTTGAAAATCTATGTTTTGTGACCTGATTCGTAAAACGATGAAAATTCGTATACATAACAACATTTTGAGTTCTCGTCAGAGTATGTGCCTTTTACGAATTTTAGGCTGATAGTGAACAAGTGCTATGTCACAAAAAAGGAGAAAAAATGTTTAAATTACACTCAAAATTTGAGCCAACTGGTGACCAGCCAGAGGCAATAAAAGGTCTAGTAGAAGGAATAGAAAGAGGCGAGAAATACCAGACGCTTCTAGGTGTTACGGGTTCTCGGAAAAACTTTTACTATGGCAAATATAATACAAAAAGTTAATAAGCCAACACTTATATTAGCACACAACAAAACATTAGCTCGGTCAGCTATATAGTGAATTCAAAGAGTTCTTCCCAGAGAATGCAGTTGAGTACTTTGTTTCGTATTACGACTATTATCAACCAGAAGCATACATGCCTCAAACAGATACTTACATTGAAAAAGACTCAGCTGTTAATGAAGAAATCGATAAACTTCGTCACTCAGCGACTGCAGCGCTTTTTGAGAGAAAAGATGTTATTATAGTTGCGAGTGTTTCTTGTATATATGGTTTGGGTGATCCAGATGATTATAGTGGTCTTACTATTTCACTTCGCCCAGGTATGAATATTGAGCGAGATGATTTACTAAGAGCATTAGTAGATAGACAATATGACAGAAATGAAATAGATTTCAAACGTGGGAAATTTAGAGTTCGTGGTGATACAGTAGAGATATATCCATCAAATGAAAATGAAAAAGCTATTCGTGTTGAATTTTTTGGAGATGAAATAGATAAAATATCTGAAATACATCCGTTAACAGGTCATAAGATTGCGACAAGAGACCATGTCTTGATATTCCCAAATTCGCATTATGCTACATCAAAAGAAAAGATGAAGAGGGCGGTTGTAACAATAGAACAAGAACTTGAACAACGTATAAAAGAATTTAAAGAACAAGATAAGTTAGTTGAAGCTCAAAGGATAGAGCAAAGAACGAATTTTGATATAGAAATGATGCTTGAAACAGGCTTTTGCCAAGGTATTGAAAATTATTCAAGACATATAAGTGGAAGAGCACCAGGCAGTGCACCATATACATTAATGGATTATTTTGATAAAGATTATTTGTTATTAATTGATGAGTCTCATGCTACAGTTCCACAAGTTAGAGCGATGTATAATGGCGACCGTGCAAGAAAAGAAGCCTTAGTAAACTATGGATTCAGACTACCTTCTGCATTCGATAATCGTCCATTAAAATTTGAGGAATGGGAAGAAAGGACGAATCAAGTTATTTTTGTTAGTGCAACGCCAGCTGATTATGAAAAAGAGCATGCGAAGGATAATGTAGTAGAGCAAATTATTAGACCTACAGGACTTTTAGATCCTAAAATAGAAGTTAAACCGGTAGAACATCAAGTAGATGATTTGATAGAACAAATAAATGAGGTTACTGCAAAAGGCGAAAGAGTGCTAGTTACAACATTAACAAAGAAAATGGCCGAAGATTTAACTGCATATTTGAAAAACTTAAACATAAAAGTAACATATATGCATTCAGACATTGATACGTTAGAAAGAATGAAAATTTTAAAGGAACTTCGAGAAGGAAAACATGATGTATTAGTTGGAATTAACTTGCTTCGTGAAGGTTTGGATTTGCCTGAAGTTTCGCTTGTTGCAATTTTAGATGCTGATAAAGAAGGATTTCTTCGTAGTGAACGTTCGCTAATTCAAACAATAGGTCGTGCCGCAAGAAACTCTGAAGGAAGAGTAATAATGTATGCAGATGAACTTACAGAATCAATGGAAAAAGCAATAACAGAGACAAATAGAAGAAGAAAAATTCAAATGCAATATAACGAAGAACATGGAATAATTCCGCAAACAATTAAGAAAACTATACGTGATGACATTAAAGCAACACATGTTGAAGAGGAAACTGCAAAGTACGATATCGGAAAAGATAGAACGGTTGCAGATGTGATAGAAGAACTAACAACTCAAATGTTAAAACATGCTTCGAAAATGGAATTTGAAGAGGCTGCTAAGTTGAGAGATGAAATACAAGAGTTGGAAAAAATGCTTTAAAATGGCTTGTTCACTTTAAGGATAAAAGATATAATATATGAGAAAAATATAATACAAAAGAAAAGGAGAGAGCAATATGGCGCTAGTTGGAGAACTAATTTTGCTTGCAGTAGGAATTTTGCTGTTAATAAAAGGTTCGGATTTTTTTGTTGATTCGGGTTCGGCAATAGGAAAAGTGTTAAAGATTAGTGAAATATTACTAGGAATAACAATTGTTGCGTTTGGTACTAGTTTGCCAGAATTTATAGTGGCAATAACAAGTTCACAGGCTAATAGTAACGAAATTGCAATAGGAAATATACTTGGAACAAATATTTTTAATACTTGTGTAATTCTTGCAATAATTGCACTTATAAGACCTGTAAAATTTAAACGAGATACAGTGCGAAAAGATATGTATATGTCAGTAGTTACGGCACTTGTATTATGTTTTTTAATGGCAGATAAGTTATTAACAAATGCTGGCGTTAATGTAATAAGCAGAACAGATGGACTAATATTATTAGTGATGTTTGGAATATTCATGTACTATAATTTATATGGATATGCAGATTATTGGAAAGAACGTAAGGAAAAAACGGGAGAAATAAAATTAAAATTAAAAGACATAGATGCTCTTACAGTAAATATTTTAAAAATGATTTTGGGTATAATTTTGGTGTTCTTGGGAGCTAAAATTACAGTTAATGCGGTAGAAAAAACAGCTATAATGTTAAATCTTTCGGAAACATTTATTTCGATATTAGTAATAGCTGTAGGTACTTCACTTCCGGAAATATTCACATCAATATCTGCAATAAAAAAAGGGAAACATGATATAGCGGTTGGAAACTTAATTGGAAGTAACATGTTTAATATTTTGTTTGTATTAGGTTCGGCAGCAATCATAAGCCCAATAACGCTTCAAATGGATACTCTTATAATAGATGCATTTACATTTTTAGCTGTAATGGTAATGTTACTACTTCATGCAAGAGCTGGAAAAGATCACGTAATCTCGAAGGTAGAGGGTGGTTCGCTGCTTGCGATATATTTGACATATATTATTTATGTTGTGGTAAGAGGATAGGATAAAGGAGAAATAATATGAGTAAAAGAAAAATAATCAGTATTGCAGGGGATTTAAGTAGTGGAAAAACTACTGTAACAAAACTTATGCAAGAAACATTAGGTTATGAAATCTATAGAAATGGAGAGTATTTTAGAAAGCTTGCTGCTGAAAAAGGCATGAGCGTTACAGAATTCAATGTTTATGTAAAAGAACATCCTGAAATAGACAGACAAATCGAGCAAAGCGCAAAAGAATATGCAGCAGAGCATGAAAACCTAATAATAGATGCAAGACTTGGATGGTATGCAGTTCCAGAATCATTCAAAATATATCTTAGAGTAGATATAAATGAAGCTGCTAAAAGAGCATTTGGAGATCCAAATAGAAAGAAAACTGAAAACTTTGCTACAGTAGAAGAACAAAAACAAGATATGATAAAAAGATTTAATTTAGAAAATGAACGTTATTTTAACCTATATGGTGTACATAAAGAAGATATGGCAAATTATGATTTTGTATTAGATACAACGAAATTAACACCAGAAGAGGTAAATGGAAAAATAATTGAAGCGTATAATAAGTGGCTAGAGGAGTAGGTAATTGGGGCGTCCTTTTGGGACGTCCCCCTTGTTGTGTAGCAGAATTTGTGTTATACTCTTGGCGAGCAGTGTCGGAAAATGGAGGTGAGATTTAGTGGAATATTTAGCAAATAGACAAGAAAAAGTTAAAGAATTGCATGCGATATATAATTCAAATAAGCCAATTCCGGATTTTATTATGAATTTATTGGAAATACCGGAGATATTAAGATTAAATGGTGTTGATCAGAATTCTGGCGTTAATCTTAGTGCTTTTAATATGTTTAATTACCAATATTCAACTTTAGATCATTCTCTTGGTGTTGCGCTGATACTAAACAATTTCATAACAAATAATCAACAAATTATAGCAGCGTTGTTGCATGATATAGCTACGCCAGCTTTCTTTAATAGTACCTATTATGTTGAAGAAAAAAATTATAATCCAAAGGAAAATGAACTTACGGTATATGATGCAATTGTTGGTTCAGATAAACTGTTTGATTATTTTATGAAAAATGGTTTGCAAATAGATGAAATGTGTGATTATACAAGATATCCACTGGGGTATAATTATACACCTAAACTAAGTGCAACAAAGCTTGAATATTTTTTGCACACGATGTATATGAGTGGAATGTGTACAATTGAGAAAATTGAAGAAATTTATAACAGTTTAATTGTAGTTCCTAATGAAGATGGAATGCCAGAGTTTTGTTTTAATAATGAAGAACTTGCGAAGAAGTTTTGCTTAATGGCACTAGAATGCGGTGGAATGTATCGTTCGTATGAAGCAAAGGCTACTATGAAGTTTATATCAGACACAATCGCAGCTATGGTTAGAAGAGAAGTTATATCGCGTAAAGATTTATATACTTATAGCGACAAAGTAATAATGGAAATAGGACTTAGCTGTAGCGACAAGCGAATTAGTGATAGATGGAGATATTTACCAGAACTTGGCAAAGTCTATATGAAATTTAACGAAGTAGGAAATAAAAAATGTAATAAACTAGTGTCGGATTTAAAATATGTTAATCCATTAATAAGGTTAGAAACAGGTGAAATAAAAAGAATTTCAAAACATATATCGATATGTAAAGAAAAGATTGATACTTTTTTGAATTCTGATACAGATTTGTATTTTTATATTGATTACGAAGATTAAGAAAGGAGCCATCTCTTAAGATTGAGATGACTCCTTTTTGTTGTGAGTTAAACCAAACGAGCAGCGAAAAGACGAAGTAGTGTAACAAAACACCTTTTGCGCATCAGTAAGGTTTAAGTGATCTCCGCAGAAAAGAGAGCAGAGTTGAATGTGGTACCATGCCCGTTAAGATACGAACAGTAGAAGAACCGGTAGGAGTTGCTATCCATGCGCCGGAGCGTGATCTTGATATCATCGTTGCAGCGAAGGATTTCCTTCTCACCGATTCGAAGGTTTGTAGGGAAGGGAATGCCGACGTCGCTCAGTTCCTCCAAACAGAGCTGAACGAATCCTTCTTCAGCGTTGGCCGGGACAGGAATACTGACGTTACCGAAAACGAGTCGGTCGGTAGATTCCCTGTTGGTTGCTTCCAGGAACTCGACGTGCACCTTAGCCATAAAAAACCACCTTTCTCCACAAGTCGGAAAGTGAATGAGTTACGCAATGAATTTTACCATAATTAATTAAAAAACGCAATAAAAAGATATAATATTTATTTTTAGCAATCTAACTTGACAAGTGCTAATGTTAGTGATATTTTTATTATGGTCTTAGCACTCAGGAAGATTAAGTGCTAAAAAGGAAGGTGAAAAAATGCTTTTGGATGACCGTAAAAAACGTATTTTAGAAGCCGTTATAGAAGAATATAATGCAACTGCAGAGCCAGTTGGTTCAACTAAAATCGCGAATGATTATAATCTTGGTTTTAGTTCTGCGACTATTCGAAATGAAATGGCTAATTTGGAAGAACTTGGTTATTTGGAACAACCACACATATCTGCTGGTAGAATTCCATCAAGCCAAGGCTATAGATTTTATATTGATTCAATAATGCAGGAAAAAAACCTATCAGTGCAAGAAAAACAAATTATTGATGAAATATTAAAGGAAGATGTAATTAAATTAGAAACATTAATAAAAGATGCTTCTAATATTTTGGCTAAACTTACAAACTATGCTTCGATAGCAATTGGTCCTCAAATGACAAATTGCAAAGTTGAAGAAATAAAACTTGTTAAGCTTGGACAAGATAGACTAATGATAGTTATATTAGCGGATAACGGTGCTATAAAAGAAAGTATAATAAAATATGATGGAACACTTCCAGAAGAAAATATTGAAATATTTAATACTTATTTGAATCATAGCCTTAAAGGAATGAATTTTGAAGAGATATATAACAATATAAATGCTTATGTAGAAAACGAGTTATACAACATAAGTACAAATGTAATTCCTTTGGTAAATGAATTGAATAATTTATTAGTTGATAACAATGTTGAGGTTTATATGGAAGGTACCAAAAATTTGCTTAGTTTACCAGAAATGAAACAAGAAAATACATTGAAGAACTTTTTAAATATCATAGAAACGCAGGATGCATTAAAAGAACTTGCCAAAAATGGATACGATGGAAACGTAAATGTTTATATAGGACAAGAAAATGCATTCGAGGATTTAAAAGATTTTACAATTATTACATATAAGCAAAAGATAAATGATAAAGAACTTGGAACAATTGGTTTGATTGGTCCAAAAAGAATGGATTACAAAAAAGTTATTCCGGTAATAAAATATGTCGGAGACGTGTTACAAGAGAAAATGAAACAAGGAGGAAGTTTTGATGACGGACAAAACAATGCAAAATAGTGAAGTACAAGATGAAGAAGTATCATTAAAGGAATTACAAGAAGAAATTGAAAAATTAAAAGGTGAAAATGAGAAGTATTATGACCACCTACAAAGAACTGCAGCGGAATTTGACAATTATAAAAAAAGAGTATCAAAAGAAAAAGAAAAAATATACAATTTAGCAGTTGGAGATGTAATGACAAAATTTATATCAGTTTTAGATAACTTGGAAAAAGCAACACTTGCAGAATCTACAGATGAAAAATTAAAAGAAGGAGTAACATTAATACATAAACAAATGGCTGATTTGTTCACAAGCTTAAATGTAGAACAAATAAAAACAGTAAAAGAAACATTTAATCCAGATATACATGATGCGGTTATGCATGTGGAAGATAAAGAATATGGAGAGCAAGAAGTTATAGAGGAACTTAGAAGTGGGTACAAGATGGGTGATAGAGTTCTTCGCCACGCCATGGTTAAGGTTGCGAATTAACGTGAAATTCAGCAAATTAACATGAAATTCGGCGTCTCACGAAATGTTTTAAATTAGTTCCGTACTCAACGTACAACAGTACGCCTCCGTGCGTCGCTTAATTTAAAAATTCCGTGATACACCAAATTTGATGTTAATTGAAAAAACACAGTAGCGCTTGCGGACTGCATAAAATTTTGCAATATACTGAATTTGATGCTAATTGGAAAGTAAGAAATGTGATAGCATATTGAAAATATGTATACGAAAGAAAAATAAATATTTTGAAAAAGATTTAGATATTAGAAATTTAGAAAGGATGATTTTAATATGTCAAAAATTATAGGTATTGATTTAGGTACAACAAACTCATGTGTAGCAGTTATGGAAGGAGGAGAGCCTGTTGTTATTCCTAATGCAGAAGGAAATAGAACAACTCCATCAGTAGTTGCTTTTACAAAGAATGGTGAAAGACTTGTAGGACAAGTTGCTAAAAGACAAGCTGTTACAAATTTTGATAAAACAATAGCTTCAATAAAGAGAGATATGGGTACAGATAGAAAAGTAAAAATAGATGATGCATCATATACTCCACAAGAAATTTCGGCAATGATATTACAAAAATTAAAAGCTGATGCTGAAAACTATTTAGGTCAAAAGGTATCACAAGCAGTTATTACAGTTCCTGCATATTTTAGTGATGCTCAAAGACAAGCTACAAAAGACGCTGGTAGAATTGCTGGTCTTGAAGTTTTAAGAATTATAAATGAGCCAACAGCTGCTGCGCTTGCATATGGTTTAGACAAAGGTGATGAACAAAAAATCATGGTTTATGACCTTGGTGGTGGTACATTTGACGTATCAATTCTTGAAATTGGCGATGGTGTATTCGAAGTTTTAGCTACAAGTGGTAATAACAGACTTGGTGGAGACGATTTCGATGAAAAGATTATTAAATACTTAGTTGAAGAATTCAGAAAAGATCAAGGTGTTGATTTATCAAGAGACAATTCAGCAATGCAAAGATTAAAAGAAGCTGCTGAAAAAGCAAAAATTGAATTATCAAGTGTTAGTCAAACAGACATTAACTTACCATATATTACAGCAGATAGCACAGGACCAAAACATATGAACATAACATTAACAAGAGCTAAATTTGAAGAATTGATTAAGGATTTAGTTGATTCAACAATAGCTCCAATGAATCAAGCTTTAAACGATGCTAAATTAACTGCTGATAAATTAGATAAAATCTTATTAGTTGGTGGTTCTTCAAGAGTACCTCTAGTACAAGAAACAGTTAAGAGAGTTACAGGAAAAGAACCTCATAAAGGTATCAACCCTGACGAATGCGTAGCTTTAGGTGCTGCAATTCAAGGTGGTGTATTATCAGGAGACGTTAAGGACTTGGTACTTCTAGATGTAACACCATTATCACTTGGTATTGAAACATTTGGTGGAGTATTTACAAAATTAATTGAAAGAAATACTACAATACCAACAAAGAAATCACAAGTATTCTCAACAGCAGCAGATGGACAAACTAGTGTTGAAGTTCACGTATTACAAGGTGAAAGAGAAATGGCTGCTTACAATAAAACATTAGGTAGATTCCAACTTGCTGGAATACCTGCAGCTCCAAGAGGAGTTCCTCAAATCGAAGTTACATTTGATATTGATGCTAACGGTATTGTTCACGTATCTGCAAAAGATTTAGGAACAGGCAACGAACAAAAAATCGTTATTACAGCTAGCACAAACTTAACAGAAAAAGAAATTGAACAAGCTGTTAAAGAAGCTGAAGCTCATGCAGAAGAAGATAAGAAAAATAAAGAAGCAATTGAAGTTAGAAATAATGCTGATTCTTTAGTTTATAATACAGAAAAAACAATGAAAGATTTAGAAGGAAAAATAAGCGACGAAGAAAAATCTAAAATTGAAGTAGAACTTGCAAATGTTAAGAAAGCATTAGAAGGTACAGATATAGATGAAATTAAAACAGCATCAGACAAATTAAAAGATGAATTCTATAAAATTTCTGAAAAATTATATCAAAATGCAGCAGCTGCAAACGCTGCAGCAGGTGCTGAAGGTGCTTCTGCAAATGCTGATGAACCAAAGCAAGGTACAGTTCACGATGCAGATTATAAAGTAGAAGAATAATTATAAAATTGAAACTTAAAGGACGTCAAGGAATGAAACGAAACAAAGCTTCATACTTTGACGCCTTTAGGCATGTATAAAGGAGAAAACAAAATGGCTGAAACAAAACGCGATTACTACGAAGTGCTTGGTGTAAATAAAACAGCAACTGATGATGAAATAAAAAAAGCCTTTAGAAAACTTGCAAAAAAATATCATCCTGATGCAAATCCTGATAATAGAGAAGAAGCTGAAAAGAAATTTAAAGAGGCAAATGAAGCATATGAAGTTTTATCAGATGCAAATAAAAGACGTAATTATGATACATTTGGTCACAATGCGGGTGCAAATGGATATAGTAATGATTTTAGTGGCTTCAGTGGGTTTGGTGGTTTCAATGGATTTAATTCTTATTCAACAGGGTTTGATGGTGATATAGATTTAAATGATATTTTTTCAGCGTTTTTTGGCGGTGGATCAAGGCGTGCTGCCAAGAATGGCCCTGTAAAAGGAAGAGATATAAAAACTAGAGTTGAAGTTACATTTGAAGAAGCTGCTTTTGGTGTAGTGAAAGAAGTTATAGTTAATAGAGATGAACAGTGTACAACTTGTAGTGGTACAGGTTGCAAACCAGGAACTTCAAAGGTGACTTGTGATGTTTGCGGAGGTTCTGGTCAAGTTAGAGAAGGTTCTATGTTTATGCAAAGAATAAGAACTTGTGAACATTGTGGCGGAACTGGTGAAAAAGTACAAGATCCTTGTAATGAATGTAAAGGAAGAGGTACTATTAGAAAACAAAGAAAGATTAAAGTGTCAATTCCTGCAGGCATAGATAATGGACAAATTATTTCTCTTAGTGGCGAGGGTGAACCTGGATTAAGAGGTGGATCAAGAGGTAACCTTTATATAACTGTTTCTGTGAAAAAACATCCTATATTTGTAAGAAAGGGTGACAGTATATTCTGTGACGTACATGTTTCCTTTGCTCAAGCTGCATTAGGAGCAATCATAGACATTCCAACGTTGTCTGAACCAGAAAAATATGATTTAGCAGAAGGAACTCAAACTGGTTCAATTTTCACATTAAAAGGAAAAGGAATTAAAAATGTAAATGGAAAAGGTACTGGAGATTTATATTTTACAGTAATTGTAGATGTACCTAAGAAATTAAACAATACACAAAGAGAATTATTGAAACAATTTGCCGATGCAAGTGGAGAAAATTTTGAAACCGGTAAGAGAAGAAAATTCTTTTAGAAATTAGGTTGGGGTGATTAAAATTTCAACGTTTTATATAAAAAATGAACAAATAAATAACGAAAATATCTCGATAGTTGGAAATGATGTTAAACATATAAAAAACGTTCTTAGATATAAGGTTGATGATGAGTTAGAAGTTTGTGACGAAAATGCTGTTCGTTATAAGACAAAAATTATCAAATTTTTAGAAGAAGAAATTATGTTAGAAATTTTGGAAATTAGTCAAAAAGATACTGAAATGTCTATAGCTGTTGATTTGTATCAAGGTCTTCCAAAATCTGACAAAATGGATATGATAGTTCAGAAAAATACAGAACTTGGTATAAATAAAATAGTTCCGGTTTTGACAGAAAGAGTTATTGTTAAGATTGAAAATAGTAACGAAAAAAAGAAAATAGAAAGATGGAATAAGATTGCGGCAGAAGCTGCTAAACAATCTGGGAGGCAGAGAGTACCGCATGTTGAAAATGTTGTGAATTTGGAAAATATTGTTGAAAATCTTTCAAAATATGATATAGTTATAGTGCCGTTCGAATGTGAAAAAGACAAATCATTGAAGATGGCTTTAAAAAACATAGAAAATAAACATCAAAGTATAGCTATTGTTATTGGACCAGAAGGAGGTTTTTCTGATAAGGATATAGCTGTGTTGGAAAAACTTTCCAACGTAGTTAAAGTTTCGTTAGGAGAAAGAATTCTGCGTACAGAGACAGCGGGAATTGCTACATTAGCAATGATACTATATGAATATGAATTATAGAAAATAGCAATGTTTTATGTAAGGAAAGGTAAGGAAATTATATGAATTACAGAGAAAAAACAAAATTGGTTGACGGATTATGTGGGGCTTTTCTAATGGCACTTTTGGTAGAGAGTTTTTATGCATTATCTGATTATGCATACACAATCTACCATTATAGCATTTCATCGGTTACAACAATTATTTATGTGCTTGCAGGTATTGCGCTTGCAATAGCTGTGGCTGTATTAATTGCTGCGTATAGAAAAGATAATTTAATTATGGCTACGTATGGAATTGAACTTTTAGTATTGGCAATTACTGCAGCGATAATTCCAGGAACTTATATTAGTTTGCCGTTCCCGTTTAACAAATTAAATTTGGTTTTTCCGTTAGTTTTTGGAGTTTACTACGTTGGTAAAGTTATGATGCTTCTTTCAAAGAATAATTGCTCAAATGTTGCATTTATGAGTGTTATTGAATTGATTTATATATTACTTTTGTCATACGGATTATTAACATTGACGAAGCCTCTATTTTTTATCGGATCAGTTGCATCAATAATTACATTTATAATGTCAATGAAGAAAAAGAGTAAATCACTTTTAGCTCACGGATTAGAGGTTATGCTTGTTTCATTCTCAATGCTTTTAATTAATTCAAGCCAATCAATTGTGTTTTTGAGTGTTTTTGTAGGCATTTATTATCTAGCTAAAACATTTTATAGATTTTTAAATCCGGAAAAAACAAATAAAAAAGCAAAAAGGAGAAAATAATGATTAAAAGTATGACCGGGTATGGTCAGGGAAAATATACGAACGAAGGTAGAGATTATACCGTAGAAATAAAAGCGATAAATCACAGATATAACGATATTACTGTAAAATTACCTAGATATTTAAATTTCCTTGAGGATACTATAAGAAAATATATATCTAATAGTTTAAATAGAGGAAAAATAGATGTATATATATCACTTAAAAATATGAGTGAAGAAGGAAGAAATATTAGAGTAGATAGACTACTTGCGGGCATGTATGTAAAAGAGCTTAGAGAAGTTGCTGGAGAATATGGTCTTCCTGATGATATTACTGCAACATCGGTTGCAAGACTGCCAGATATATTTGTTGTAGAAAATGAGAATTTAGAAGATTTATATTGGGGTGAATTAAAAAATGCATTAGATGATGCATTAACTAATATAAACAATGCAAGATGTTTAGAAGGTGAGCGACTTGCAAATGACATTAAGATTAGACTTGATAAAATATCTGAAATGATTCCTATTGTTGAAGAAGCTTCTAAAAACTTATTGGATGAATATAAAGTTAAATTACAAAATAGAATTAATGAACTTAATGCAAACGAAATAATAGATGAAAGTAGACTTGGTGTTGAAATTGTTTGGTTTGCTGATAAATCAAGTATTTGTGAAGAAATAACGAGACTTAAAAGTCATATAGAGAGTTTTAAAGAAATGCTTAATGTGGAAGGTCCTATTGGTAAAAAGATAGACTTTTTAATTCAAGAAATGAATCGTGAAACGAATACGATAGGTTCAAAAGCGAATTCTTTAGGAATAACAAAATATGTTATTGAGATGAAAAATGAATTAGAGAACATCAGAGAACAAATTCAAAATATTGAATAACATAAGTTAATAGTTACACGAAAAATTATTAATTTACGGAGATGATAATATGAAATTTATTAATATTGGTTTTGGAAATATTGTTTCAAGTAGTAGATTGATAGCGGCTGTTAGCCCTGAATCTGCTCCAATTAAAAGAATAATACAAGATGCAAGAGATAATGGAAAACTTGTTGATGCTACATACGGTAGAAAAACAAGAGCTGTTATTATAATGGATAGCGAACATGTTATTTTGTCATCTGTGCAACCTGAAACAGTTGCTGGAAGACTTGAAGAAGATGCAGAAGACGAAAATTAGAAGTTATTATATTTAATTTAGGAGGTAAATCCATGATAATTAAGCCATCATTTAGTGAATTATTAGGAAAAGGAAATGGTAAATACTCACTTGTAATAGGTACTGCTAAAAGAGCTAGACAAATTGCTGAGGGTAGCCCAAAACTTACAAATGCAAAAATGGAATCTGATGTTACAACAGCTGCAATTGAAATTGCAGAGGATAAAATTGTAATTGAAAAATAGTTTAGAAAAGTTAGAGCATAGAAGTCTCTACATTGAAGTGAACATGAAGTAACTTCGTGGGAATTTCTATGCTCTAATTTTAATATAACATTTGGATAAGATATACTAAAATAGGGTATAGTTTGTTACGAAAGGAAGAAATATAAAATGGGAATATTAGATAAATTATTTCCTTCATACAGTGAAAGAGAAATAAAGAAAATTAAACATTATGTTGAAGAAATAAATGCTTTAGAACCAGAAATGGAGTGCTTATCAGACAAAAAATTAAGAGATAAGACACAAGAATTCAAAGATAGATTAAAAGAGGGAGAAACCTTAGATGATATTTTAGTTGAAGCTTATGCTACTGTTCGTGAAGCTTCAAAAAGAGTATTTGGAAAGAGACCTTTTGATGTTCAGCTTATGGGTGCTATTATTCTTCACCAAGGCAGAATATCAGAAATGAAAACTGGTGAGGGAAAGACTTTGACAGCGTCAATTGCATTATATTTGAACGCATTAGAAGGAAAAGGTGCACATTTAGTTACAGTTAATGATTATCTTGCAAAATCGCAAGGTGAGGAAATGGGTAAACTTTATAATTTCCTTGGATTATCAGTTGGTATAATCGTAAATGGTTTGGATCCTAATGAAAGACGTGCTGCATATGGCGCTGATATTACTTATGGAACAAATAATGAATATGGTTTCGATTATTTGAGAGATAATATGGCGATTTATAAAGAGAACATGGTTCAAAGAGAATTGAACTATGCGATTGTCGATGAGATAGACAGTATTTTGATTGATGAAGCTCGTACACCACTTATAATTTCTGGCCCATCAGATAAAGCTAATGACTTATATAAACATGCAGATGGATTTGTAAAGAAATTAACGTTTAAAATTGTTACTAAAGATGATTCAAAACAAGAGGAATCTGATGAAGATAAGGAATATGATGCAATTGTTGATTTGAAATCACGTAGAGCGACACTAACTTCAACTGGTATAAAGAAGGCTGAGAAGCATTTTAATGTTGATAATTTATCAGATCCAGAAAATATGACTTTATCACATCATATAAATAAAGCTCTTGATGCTAACGGCATTATGAAGAGAGATGTTGACTATATAGTAAAAGATGGAGAAGTACTAATTGTTGATGAACATACAGGAAGAATTATGTATGGTAGAAGATATAGTGATGGATTACATCAAGCTATTGAAGCAAAAGAGAATGTTAAAATTGAAAATGAAAACAAAACTCTTGCTACAATAACTTTCCAAAACTATTTTAGATTATATTCAAAACTTTCTGGAATGACGGGTACTGCTTTAACAGAGGAAACAGAGTTTAGAGAAATCTATGGTCTTGATGTTGTTGAAATTCCAACAAATAGACCAATGGTCAGAGTTGATCATAATGATGTTGTATACAAGACTGAAAGAGCGAAGTTAAGACATGTTATTGAAGACATTAAAGAAAGTCATGAGAAAGGACAACCTGTTCTTGTTGGTACAACTACTGTTGAACGTTCAGAGTATTTAAGTGAACTTTTAAAACGTGAAGGAATCAAACATGAAGTTTTAAATGCGAAATATCATGAAAAAGAAGCTGAAATTGTTGCACAAGCTGGTAAATATGGTGCTGTTACGATTGCTACAAATATGGCTGGTAGAGGTACTGATATTATGCTTGGTGGTAATACAGAAGCTTTAGCAAAACATGAGCTTAAAAAACGTGGATACCCTGAAGCGGACATCTTAGAAGCAGTAAGTTTAAATGATACTGAGGTTCCAGAAATTCTAGATTTAAGAAAAGAATATAAGGAAATTTATGATAAGTTAGATGTTAAGGTGCAAGAAGATAGAGAAAAAGTTATTGAAGCTGGTGGATTAAAGATTATTGGTACTGAAAGACATGAATCAAGAAGAATTGATAATCAGCTTCGTGGTCGTAGTGGTCGTCAAGGTGACGTTGGTGAATCAAGATTCTATATATCTCTTGAAGATAAACTTATGAAATTGTTCGGCGGCGAAAGAATTCAAATGGTTGCTGATATGATTAAGATGGATGAAGACATGCCACTTGAAATGAAAATGCTAACAAGCACAATTGCTAATGCTCAAAAGAACGTTGAGTCGATGCATTATGGTGCCAGAAAAAATACTTTGCAATATGATGATATAATGAATGATCAAAGAAAGATTATTTATAAGGACAGAAGAAAAGTATTAGATGGCAAAGATATGAAAGAAGAAATTATTAAGATGATTACAGAAACAATAGAGAGTATTGTTGATTCATACTTTGGCATTGATACTGTTACAGAAAATGAAGAAGAATTTATCAATTATATCAGAAATACATTAGGAATAGATTATGCTTTGGATGCTTCTATGAAGCCTGAACAAATTAAGGATGAATTGACTGAGAAGGCGCTTGAAATATACGAAGCCAAAGAAGCAGAAATTGGCGCAAAACAACTTAGAGAGCTTGAAAGAATCATAATTCTTAGAACTGTTGATTCAAAATGGATAGATCATTTGGATGCAATGGATCAATTAAAAGAAGGTGTTAGACTTAGAGGCTATGCTCAAAAAGATCCAGTTGTAGAATTCAGAATGGAAAGCTATGATGTGTTTAATGAAATGACAGCTGGAATTGCAGAAAATGTTGTTAGAGCTGTAATGCATATTCAGAAACGTAATGAGAATATGGAAAGAGTAAATTTAATTAAACAGATGATTACGAACATGAATGCTGCAGCAAATGCTGGTTCAGAAAAAGCCAAACCAAAGGTTAATTCTTCAAAAGAGAAAGTTGGAAGAAATGATCCTTGTCCATGCGGAAGTGGTAAAAAGTATAAGAAATGCTGCGGAGTGAATGCATAAGAGCTTGATTATAACTGCAATATAATTATAAAAAATATAGAGAGAGTCAATATGTAAAGTATTGACTCTTTTTATTATTAATTTAAAATTAAAATAAATTATATGTTATGCTATAATAAAAGACAAATATAGAAGATTTTTTATTTTTATAAAAAGGAGTATAACAAAATGATAGATGAAATAATTATTAAAGAAATAAAAAATGGGGATTTTGATTTGGAAAATGAGAGCGAAAAAATTAAGAAAAATCGAGAGATAGTATTAGAAGTAGTAAAACAAGATGGTTATGCATTGCAATATGTGCATAAAAAGTTAAGAGAAGATAAAGAGATTGCATTAGTTTCTTTATTGACATCTTTTGGGTGGTCTAGTAAGTATATTAGCAAGAAACTAAAAAAGGATTTGGAATTTGTATGGATTGCATCACAGTTTGGTGGTATTAGATTAGATGAATTAAATAAAAAAATATTAAAGGATGAAGAATTAATAAAAGAAACAATAAGAAAAAATGGATGTGATTTGAAACATGCAAATAAAAAATTTAAAGAAAATCGAGAAATAGTATTAGAAGCTGTAAAAGAAAGCGGTTATGCATTGGAATATACATGTGAAGAATTAAAAAATGATCGAGAAATAGCGTTAGAAGCGATAAAAAATGATGCTGGTGCATTTGAGTATGCAAGTGAAGAGCTAAAAATGGACGATGATTTTATAATGGAAGCTATAAGCCTTAATGGATGGGTATTGGAATATGTAAGCGAGGAATTAAAGGCAGATAAAAATGTTGTTTTTGAAGCAATTAAGTCAAGCGGAGGCTACGCATTTGAATATGCAAGCGAAGAACTAAAAACAAATGAAGATATAATGTTAGAGGCATTAAAGATGGCTGGAGGAAGCATAGTTGGTGTAAGTGAAACATTAAGAGCTAATAGAAAAATAGTATTGGAAGCAGTAAAAAAAGAAGGTTGGGCCTTGAATTATGCAAGTGAAGAGTTGAAAAATGATAAAGAGATAGTGTTAGAAGCGGTAAAACAGTATGGGATTGCAGTAGAAGTTGCGAGTGATAAATTAAAAGGTGATAGAGAAGTAATATTAGAAGCAGTAAAAAATAATGGATGTGCATTGAAAGATGCAAGTGAAGAACTAAAAAACGATCGAGAAATAGTATTAGAAGCTGTAAAAAATTGTGGTTTAGCCTTACAATATGCAAGCGATGAGTTAAGAGGTGATAAAGAAATAGCGTTATTGGCTGTTAAAGATTATGCTCATCAATTGTTATATGTAAGTGATGAATTAAAAATGGATAGAGAAGTCGTTTTAGAAGCCGTAAGAAAAGATGGTTGTGCGTTATTTCATGCAAATGAAATTTTAAAGAAAGATAGAGAAATAGCGATGGAAGCTGTTAGAAATAATGGGTTTGCTCTATATTTTGTAAGTGATGATTTGAAAAAAGACAGAGAAATAGTATTAGAATCAATAAAAAATGATAAAAGAGCAATAATATTTGCTGATAAGAAATTACGAAAAGATGATGAATTAAGTTTGTATTTAATTTAAAAAACATAGTAAAAGCGAAGTCATGGAAATTTTGACTTCGCTTTTATTTTTAAGTATTGTTCATTAAATATAAGAAAATAAGTGAACTTAGTTTTAATGTATCATGTTTGATTGTACCATCGGCTGTAGTTAATAAATCTGATTCAATAAGCTCATATTTGGCTTTTTGGATATTTTCATAATCGATAACAACTTGATCTTTCTGTTCTTGTGTCGAATATTTTTTTAGTAATTCAGCAGGCATAACATTATTACTAACAATTACAGCATTTAATCGATCTTTTCCGATATAACTTTCAAGTACGTTAACGTGGTCGCTTACTCCAAAATTGTCAGTTTCGCCCGGTTGAGTCATTGCGTTACATACATAAATTACTTTAGCTTTTGCGTTGTTAATAGCTTTTGCAACATCTGTGCAAATAAGGTGAGGTAGGATGCTTGTGTAAAGACTTCCCATACTAAGAATAATAAGATCAGCTTCTTTAATGCTATTTAGGACTTCTGGTAGTACATGAAAATCTTCTTTATAAAAAATACGTTTATAGTGTTTCTTGGCGTATGTAATTTCTTCTTCACCTTCAATAATTTCACCATCATCAGTTTCTCCCATTAGTGTTAGATAATCTTCAGATAATGGAAGAACAGTATGTTCAATTCGTAATAATTTGCTCATATATTCGATACTTTTTTTCAGATTACCTGTTTCTTTGAAGAAAGATGTTAAGATTAAATTTCCCATTGAATGACCGTTTAAATCGCTGTATGTAGACATTCGATATTCCATTATATTTTTTACTTCATCAGGTAGTGTTGAAAGGTTGCTAAGTACATGTCTAATATCGCCAACGGCAGGTGTCGAAAATTCTTTTCTAAGCCTTCCTGTACTGCGACCGTTATCAGATACTGTGATAATTGCAGTGATATCTACTGGAAAATATTTTAAACCTTTAAGTACATTTGATGCACCCGTTCCTCCTCCCAAAACTACTATTTTCTTTTTTTCCATAAAATCCTCCTTTTATATAAAAAACAAGACCAAATCTTTTTGGCTAAAATCATCTTAAATAATTTTATTATCTATGTACAAATAATATCACGAAAAGCAATAAATTAAAATAATTTATAAGTGGTAAAAAATGGAATGAAACATATATACATAAAGAAAAGATGTATTGTTGTGCGTGTCTTTTTATTTACTTTTATGGATTCAAATGTTATGCTATCCACTAGAAGTAATATCATAAAGAAATAAAAGGATGTGAATTAAATGTTTGAGCTTGAAGAAAAAGCGAAAGAATTAAAAGAGTTCGAGAAAAAATTAAAAGAATTGGGTGAATCTCTTTGACATTTCTAGTAAAACTAAAAAATTATTAGAATTAGAAGAGCAGACGAAAGATGCTAGTTTTTGGGATGACATGGAGAATTCTACAAAAGTTTTACAAGAAATTAAAATATTAAAAAATAAGGTAAGTGAATTTAATTCATTAGATTCATTTGTACAAGATACCGCAGTTTTGATAGAACTTGGAATCGAGGCAAATGACGAAACTGTTATAAGCGAAGTAAGACAAAATATAAAAGAGATATCGAGAAAATTAGAAAAGTTAGAAATAGAAAATTTGCTTTCAGGAAAGCATGATGCTGACAATGCAATTATAACAATCCATCCTGGTGCGGGTGGCACAGAATCACAAGATTGGGCTGAAATGTTATATAGAATGTATTCGATGTGGTGCGAAAAAAATGGGTATAAATTAGAAGAACTGGATTACCTAGATGGTGATGTCGCGGGGATAAAAAGTGTAACATTCAGTGTGTCAGGAGATAATGCGTATGGGTATTTGAAAGGCGAGAGTGGAGTTCATAGATTAGTTAGAATTTCACCATTTGATTCTGCAGGAAGAAGACATACTTCATTTGCTTCTGTTGAAGTTATTCCAGAAGTTTCAGATGATTTGGATATTCAAATTGATCCTAATGATTTAAAAGTTGACACATATCGTTCAAGTGGAGCAGGAGGTCAACACGTAAATAAAACAGAATCTGCAATAAGAATCACACATATCCCTACCAATATTATTGTTTCGTGTCAAACACAACGTTCACAAATTCAAAATAGAGATAAAGCTATGAAAATGCTTATTTCAAAATTAATGGAATTAAAAGAACGTGAAAATAAGGAAAAAATAGAAGACTTAAAAGGTGTTCAAAGGGAAATTGCATGGGGTAGCCAAATTCGTTCATATGTTTTTTGCCCATATACAATGGTAAAAGATCATAGAACAAATTTCGAAACAGGAAATGTTGAAGCAGTAATGAATGGCGAAATTAATGATTTCATGGATGCATATTTGAAAAATACAATTGAAAAATAGCACGAGGTACAGACTCATCAAGAGGTCATCAACGGGGACAGCCCTTTTTGATAAATAAGTAAAATTAATTTACACTTTTATTAATGCTTACATTTATCAAAAAGGGCTGTCCCCGTTGATGACCTCTTGATGAGTCTGTACCTCGTGCACAAAAAGAAAACGCATACAACCGATTACTGATTGCACGCGCTCCCTAGTTTTTCGAGCAGTACATTAACTTGCTCCTTCCACATTAAATTTTTATACTCCTAAACGCCATCCATACACACCAAGCTCCGAATCGTACCTCAACGGAATCTTCTCCTCGGCACCTAGAGCTTATCAACTCGATATCCGTGGAGCATCCCCCATCGTTACCGGGAACAATACATACTTCAGGTTAGAGTATAAAATTATAATACCATAGTTGACATAAAATGTCAAGAAAATATTTCAAATATTTTACTTTATTTGGTTGAAACACGGGGGATGTCCCTCGTGTTTCAACGTTTCAATTTTCTAAATATTTTGTTTTACCAAATTGTTTCAATATGATATTCTATTGTCTGGAAATTGTTTATGATTTTACAAATGAATGATTACATAAGTTGGGGGTAATTATTGTGGAAAATAACGAAATAATTTGGGGAGAAGTTGTTGATTTCTTTTCAAAAAAATATGTTGCAATAAAGGCTGCGCTTGGAGGTAGCACAATTGATGTTCAAGGTGATGTTGTCAATGTAAATTTAAAATCCAAAAGTAAATTTATGTTGGAACAACGTAACTCGGATAAACTTATAGAAGAATATATTAGGAATTCTTTTGGGAAAAATGTGCAAGTGTTTTTTAAAGAGCCTGAGGTTATAGAGGATTCGCTAAGTAAGGAGCAAGAGATTATAAGGAATTTATTAGAAAAGCAAAAAAGGGAGCAAGAAGAAAGACAGAAGGAGGGTTCTCAGAATACGCCTACTGTGCCAAATGCAAGAAGCGCACAAGCGCCTAGTACGCAGGCTAGAAGTGAAGGTGGAAATTCGAATGTTTCTAATTCAACTAATATTCCTATGAGTTCTGAAGAGTATGCAGCGGGCATGCCGCAAAAATCTAATTCGACACCAAAAGATACTTTTAGAAATAATAGAAAAAAGGGAATGGAATTTTTAAAGGATCCGGAGATGCTTATATTCAAAGGTTGGAAGGTTCCATCTAATCCAAAAGAAATAAAAATTGCAAATCTTTCGCCAGAACAAAATGAAATTATAATAAGTGGTAAGGTTAGTAATTATGATAGCAGAGAGACTAAAAATGGCGGATTTTTAATTTCGTTTGATATATATGATGGTTCAAGTTCAATAAATGTAAAAGCTTTTCTTAAAGCGAATGAATACGAAGAAGTTCATCCTAGAATGAAGAAAATTCCGGCGGTTCGTTTAGTTGGAACATATGAGTATAATAGTTTTTCAAAAGAGTTTGGTGTAATTGCTAGTATGATTGAAGAAACGACTTTTGAAGAAAAGAAAAGAATGGATAATTCTGAAGAAAAACGTGTTGAGCTTCACTTGCATACTCAAATGAGCCAGATGGATGCAGTTTCTTCAGCTACTGATTTGATAAAGACTGCGATTAAATGGGGGCATAAGGCAATTGCAATTACAGATCATGGTGTTGCACAAAGTTATCCAGAAGCCAAAAAAGCTGCAAAGGATTCGGATATAAAAGTTATTTATGGAGTTGAAGCATATTTAGCGCCTGATAGCGTTACATCAGTTTATGAAGCTAAAAGCACAGAACCTTTGGATGATTTAACTTATTGTGTTTTGGATATAGAGACAACAGGGTTATCAAGACAAACAGAAAAAATTACTGAGTTTGGTATTATGAAAGTGAAAAACGGCGAGGTTATAGATACATTTGAATGTTTTGTAAATCCGGAAAAGCCAATTCCACCAAAAGTTGTTGAAGTTACTCACATCACAGATGATATGGTTAAAGATGCTGAAACAATCGATAAAGTAATGCCTAAAGTGATTGAATTTGTTGGTGACAGTATTGTTGTTGCACATAATGCAAATTTTGATGTTGGATTTATAAGACATAACGCTGAGCAGTTAGGTCTTAAATTTGATAATACATTTATTGATACATTGGCGCTTGCAAAAGAAATATATCCTGATTTTAAAAAGTATAAATTGGGATATATTGCTGAACAATTAAATATAAAAGTTGACGTAGCGCATAGAGCTCTAGCAGATGTTGAAACATTGGTTGCCGTATTTAATGTTATGCTGGGTGCTCTTAGAGAAAAAGAGATAACGACACTTAATGATATTGACAGTAAACTTGCAGAAGATGTTAATTTTAAAACATTACCAACATATCATGCTGTTATTCTTGCGTCTAATAAAGTAGGTCTTAAAAATTTATACAAACTTATTTCGTATTCTCATGTAGATTATTTTTACAAAAAACCAAGAATTTTGAAAAGCTTACTAATGAAGCATTCTGAAGGATTAATTTTAGGAAGTGCTTGTGAGCAAGGTGAACTTTTTAGAGCAATTGTTGATGGGAAATCGGA
Organism: Clostridia bacterium; assembly: GCA_017462965.1. Lineage (GTDB taxonomy): Bacteria > Bacillota > Clostridia > TANB77 > UBA1234 > UBA1234. The sequence goes on from JAFTQC010000032.1 coordinate 33,669, forward strand.
AGAGGACTTAGAAGCAATTGCAGAATTTTATGATTATTTAGAAATTCAGCCAATTGGCAATAATATGTTCATGGTTAGAAATGGAACAGTTCCTAGCGTGGATACATTGATTGAATTTAATAAAAAGATTGTTGCTCTTGGCGAAAAAATGAATAAGCCTGTTGTTGCGACTTGCGACGTTCACTTTTTAAATCCAGAAGATGAAGTATATAGAAGAATTCTTCAAGCTGGTCAAGGTTACGATGATGCTGATGAACAAGCACCTCTTTATTTTAGGACAACAGAAGAACTGCTTAAAGAATTTCAATATTTAGGATCAGAAAAGGCATACGAAGTTGTTGTAACTAATACGAATAAAATAGCTGACATGTGTGAAAAAATAAATCCGATAGCAGATTATAAAGCGACACCGCACATTGAAGGTTGTGAAGAAACCATCAGAAATATAACGATGAAGCGTGCTATTGAGTTATATGGTGATCCGCTTCCGGAAATCGTTCAAGCTCGTATAGATAAAGAACTTGATTCAATTATAAAAAATGGATTCTCCGTTATGTACATTATTGCACAAAAGCTAGTTAATAAATCAAATGAAGACGGTTATCTTGTTGGTTCAAGAGGATCAGTTGGTTCATCATTTGTTGCTAACATGACAGGAATAACCGAGGTTAATTCGCTTCAGCCACATTATAGATGTCCAAATTGTAAATATTCGGATTTTACTGATTATAATATAAAAAATGGATTTGACCTTCCCGATAAGGAATGTCCAAAGTGTGGAACTATGCTGGCAAAAGATGGAATGGATATTCCGTTCGAAACTTTCCTTGGCTTTGATGGAGATAAAGAACCCGATATAGACCTTAACTTCTCTGGAGAATATCAAGCGAAAGCACATAAATATACTGAAGTTATTTTCGGAAAAGGAACAACATTCAAAGCAGGAACAATAGGCACAATTGCTGATAAAACAGCCTTTGGATATGTTAAGAAATATTATGAAGAAAGACACATTCCTGTAAATGTTGCAGAAACAACAAGATTATCAGTTGGATGTACAGGCGTAAAAAGGACGAGTGGACAACATCCAGGAGGAATTATCGTTGTTCCAAAGGGTAATGAAATATATGAATTTTGTCCAGTACAACATCCTGCAGATGATGCAGAGTCAAATATTATAACAACACACTTTGACTATCACTCAATAGACCAAAACCTATTGAAACTAGATATTCTAGGTCATGATGATCCGACTATGATAAGAATGCTACAAGATTTAACAGATGTTGATCCACAAAAAATTCCGCTAGACGACAAAGAAACAATGTCAATTTTCTCATCGACCAAGGCGCTTGGTGTTACACCAGAGCAAATTCATTCAGAAGTTGGAACTTTTGGCGTGCCAGAGTTTGGAACAAAATTTGTTCGTGGAATGTTATTAGATACAAAACCAACTAAGTTTGAAGAGTTACTAAGAATTTCTGGTCTTTCTCATGGTACAGACGTGTGGCTTAATAATGCGCAAACACTTATTCAAGAGGGTACCATTCAACTGGAAGATGCTATATGTACTAGAGACGACATAATGATATATTTAATAAAACAAGGTTTGCCACCAAAACCTTCATTTAAAATAATGGAAAGCGTTCGTAAAGGAAAAGGATTAAGTGAAGAACAAGAAACGATGATGCGTGAAAATAATGTGCCAGAATGGTATATAAATTCATGTAAAAAAATTAAATATATGTTCCCAAAAGCCCACGCTGCAGCATATGTAACGATGGCGTTTAGAATAGCGTGGTTCAAAGTTCACATTCCGCTTGCATATTATGCATCATATTTTTCAATTAGAGCAGATGCATTCGAAAGTGATTCGATGATTTATGGAAAAGAAAAAGTTATTAATAAAATGCGTGAAATAGATTTGCAAGGAAATGCTGCTACAGCAAAAGATAAAGATATGTATGGTACGTTAGAAATTGTATTAGAAATGTATGAAAGAGGATTTGAATTTTTACCGATAGATTTGTATAAATCAGATGCTAAAAAATTCTTAATTGAAGACGGAAAAATACGTCCACCACTAAATAGTATTGCAGGTCTTGGTACCGTTGCAGCTGAAAACATACAGCAAGCAAGAAATACTGGTGGAACGTTTATGTCGATAGAAGAATTAAAATTGAGAGCAGGCATAGGCAAATCAGTAATAGAAATGCTTAAGAATGCTAATTGTTTAAAAGGCATGACAGAAAGTAATCAAATGAGTTTGTTTACATATTAATTTACAAAAAGGGTTGTCCCCATTGTTATTTATGATATAATGTATTTGTGAGTAGGTTACGGAGGTGATATCGTGATAGGAAATGATGGATTTTCAATGTTCTTAGATAAAACTTTTGCTTTTTTAGCAGAAGGGATTTCTTGGATTCTTGAAAATATATTTTCAGTAATCTTTTTTAATCATACTGTTGCATTATTGGCTTTTTTTATTTTTATTAATTTAATTGCAATTATTTTGGTTAAGAAAGATAAGGAATTTGCACAAGCAGGCACCAGAAGAGTTAGAGAAAGTACTTTGCTTATTGTAGCTCTTGTTGGTGGAGGTTTTGGAGAATACTACGCGATGTACAAGTATAAGCACAAAACTTTACATAAAAAGTTTTTGTATGGAGTGCCAATATCTATCATGCTCAACATGATGATGCTAACATATTCGCTTACACTTACACTTTTAGCGTAGCTTAAGTACATTAAAGGAGGAATTTTTATGAATATCAAAGTAGTAGGAAAAAATATTGAGATAACAGCCGCAATCAAGGAATATATTGAAAAAAGAGTTGAAAGACTTGAAAAATTTGAGGCTAAAAATACAGAAGTTACTGTAGTTTGTAGTGTAGAAAGAGAAGAGCAAATCGTTGAAATTCAAATAAATCAAAATGGTGAATTTATAAGAATTGAAGAGAAAAATAACGATTTGTATGCTTCAGTTGATTTAGCTATAGATAAAGCTGAAAGACAACTAAGAAAAGAAAAAGAAAAAAGAGTTGACAAAAATAGAGAAGAATCATTAAAAGAAAAAGTTTTAGGTCTATTTAAAGGCGGAGATGAAGAAAATATAGGTAAAGTTACAAAAACAAAATGTTATGACTTAAAGCCAATAACTTTAGAAGATGCTAAATTGAAATTAGAAGACGAAAAAGATACATTATTTATGCCTTTTGTTAATGTTGAAACAAAAGAAGTAAATGTTCTTTATAAAAGAGAAGATGGATCATACGGAATAGTAGTGCCAGAGTAAAAAATTCCCAAAAAATTCCATGTTTAAAAAGTCATTTTATGCACAATATATTAATGAAAAGATTAAGAGTCTTTTCAAACAGTGTTATAATACTCGGAGGTGAATGAAATGGCAAGATCATCAAGTTATGAGGTTCCAGGTGCTAAAGATGCAATGAACAAATTTAAGCAAGAAGTTGCTAATGAAGTTGGTGTAAATTTAAAACAAGGTTACAATGGTGACTTAACATCAAAACAAGCAGGAACAATTGGTGGAAACATGGTTAAAAAAATGATTCGTCAAGCTGAAAGCCAAATGTCTAACAACAACTAGTTATTGTTTTAGATGATAAAATAAAAGAACCTTGGTAGGTTAAAATAGGCCTGCCAGGGTTCTTTTTTAGCAATGGGTCGCCCCAATTTCCAAAAAATGAGATAATTTACATAATTTTGTTGATTTTTTATTATGTTTATGTTATTATAATAAAGGTGATGTAGTTCACGGAAGAATATTTAGGAGGTTTATTTATGAATATTTTTAAGAAAAGAATATCATTAATATTAAGTGTAGTAATGTTAGCTACAGCAATATTACCTATATTTGTTGTAAATGCTGCAAGCACAGTTAATTATGAATTAACATTAGACGGTAAAGCTATTTCTTTCGGATCAACTTATGAAGTTGTAGGTGGAGAAAAAGTTGAGTTTGAAGCTAGTGCAACAGAAGGTGGAAGAATTACAACAATGTCTTACCAAATCGGTAGTGATGGAACAACAAATCCTTCAGCTGGTAGCAAAGTTACAATAACAATACCAACAGGTACAGTTGGATCAACTAAAACAATATATTTAAACGCTGGTGGAAAAGACGTTGATGGCAACGTAATCCAATTAGGTTGGAAAAACTTTAAAGTAAAATATGTAGAGCAAGAAGATAATACAACACCTCAAGTTAGCATGACAATCAAAATGGGATCAAAAACTTTAGGTGAAGGTAGCAAAATCGAAGTAGAAGGCGGCGAAAAGATTACTGTTAGTGCAAAAAGCACAAAAGCTGCAATCGAAAGAATTGGTTACTATTTCTATGCAAATGGCAAAAAAGAAGGTTCAACAACAGACATATATGAAGATAACATAACAATAACAGTACCAACAGGTACAGCTGGTATGAAGAGATATTTATATATTGAAGCTGTTGCTGAAAATGATAATGGTCAGCCAAATACAATAACAAAAACAGGTTGGGTAGAAATCACACTTAACTATAAAGAAGAAGAGCCTGAAGAGCCTGTAACACCTTCAAAGAAAGACATTACAGTTGCTCATGCTGGTAAAACATTAGTAGTAAACTCAACAACAGAAGCAAATCCTGGAGAATCACTAAAAATAACAGCTACACCAACAGATGAAGTTGTTAAACTATATTTTAGATGGGATTCAGATAACTGGTCAACAGTTGCTAATACAGGAAGTTATTCAATGAGAGTACCAGACTACTTCAAGCCAGGCACAACACATACATTATATGTAAAAGCTCAATATGCAGACGGAACAACAGTTGCAGAAGAAAAATATATCTTTAGAATACCAGAAAAAGCTTCTGATATTACAATGAACGTTAAATTAGATTCAAAAACTTTAACAACAGGTAAAACATACGAAGTTAAAGGCGGAGAAGAAGTTGTTGTTACAGCTTCTGTAACAGGATCAGACGTTGATTACATCAGATATTACTTTGGTTCAGATAGTGCTGAAAAAGTAAACAAATCAAAGGCTACATTTGAAGTTCCAGATAAAAAAGCTGGTACAACATTAAAATTATATGTTGAAGCTGTAGCGGAAGACGGTTCAACAACTGGTGTTAAGACATATACATTAAAATTTGTTGACGTTATCGAAGGCGAATTAGATATCGAGCCTTGGATGGAAGAAAATGATGAAATCACAGAATTATCAATCAATTTAAGAAATGACTCTGAAGAAGAAGAAAAAGCTAATAAGAACATTTACGCATTAGAAGAAGTTGTTACATACTTCATAGATTATAAAAATGGAACTGGAGATGACATAACTTCAACAGTAAAAATCGAATTTGAAATTCCTCTTGATTACGAAATAGTTGATGCTGATGAAGGTATCGTTGATGAAGACGAGAGAATAATCACATGGGAATTCGAAGATGGTTTAGAAGAAGATGAAGCTGGAACTTTAGTTGTAAAACTAAAATATACAGATTTCACAAAATCAAAATTTGATAATGAAACAATTTATCCATCAGCTGCTATTTTCAAAGGCAAAAAAGAAATGGATAGATCTACAGTAATTAACTTAATCGTTGAAGAATATGATATGGAAATTGATGAAGTTCATAAGCCATATATGCATGGTGATGAAGAAACTCCTACATTTAGACCAGATGATCCAATATCAAGAGCTGAAGGTGCTTTAGTACTTTCAAGAATTTATGGATTAAACTATAAGAGCACACAAGTTACTGATACATTTTCAGACTTAGATGAGACATATTTAGAAGCTCAAAAGGCTATTGTTGCAGCATCTAAAGCTGGATTAATCAATGGTTACACAAACGGAACATTTAAACCAAATGCATCAATGACAAGAGCTGAATTCATTAAAATCTTGGCTTGTATGATAGAGAAAAATGCTGAGGATGAAGAAATTGAAGGATTAGAAGTTAAAGATGTTGAAAACAACATTAAAGTATACGCTGATTCTACAAGATACTACATCGTTGATGGAAAGAAAATTTATTCACACTGGGCACTTGAAGAAATCACATTACTTGCTAGATTAAACATGTTACCTGTAACTGAGGACGAACCAGAACTTGAATTAGATGAAGAAATCACAAGAGCTGAAGTTGCTCAATTAGTAAACTTATATTTATTAAGAGCTCCAGCAAGTGTTACATCTAAGACAAAATCAGGATTTGACGATGTATCTAAGAAACATGATTTATTTGCTGACATCATTGAGGCTACAAGAGATGAGCATACATTCTCAATGAACGAAGATGATGGAACAGAAAACGCTGAATAATAAATTGAATTTATAATTCATCAAAAGAAAGAACCTGAAGAATTTACTTCAGGTTCTTTTTTATCGTCCATTAAATGGACGATTTTTGGATATAACTATATTGAAATTTATGTAAATCTGTGGTAAAATTATTTTCGGAAAATATCCTTTTTCGACTACAAACTTAGCTATTAAGGAAATGAGGAGGGTATAGTATGCGAAGAAGACCAAGAGAGTTTAACCCCTGGAAGACGCTGTTATTGATGATTATCGCGGTTGCTTTAATGTTACTGCTGATGAATTATCTGACAGCACCACGGGTTGATGTTATTCAGGGGCAAGTGACTACGACGCCTACTGTGACAGCAACTGTGGAGCCGACAGCTACACCGACGGTGCCCACACTCGTTATCATTGTTACCCCTGAACCGACAATCACGCCTGAACCGACGGCTACGCCTACGCCGATGCCGACTATTACGCCGATGCCCACAATTACTCCTGTGCCTGAAAATCCTTCTGATGGTCAAAAACCTACCGAAGTACCGACGGCCACACCGACGGAAGTCCCCACACCTACGCCGACGGCAGTTCCCACTGCTACACCTACAGCGGTGCCTACACCTACGCCGACGGCAGTACCGACAGCCACACCGACGGCAGTACCCACACCTACACCGACTGTAGTACCTACGGCTGTACCGACAGCAGTACCGACATCTGAACCGACAAAGCCTCAAGATGATACGGTAGATCTTTCAAGTCCGCAGGAAGCGGGTAAACAAAACTTTGAAAGATTGAAGAGCGAGCTCAAAAAGATGTGTATTGGTGCGGATATCCTTATTACAAAGGGAGATGCACCGACATATGACTTGGCTACTTTGGTAGATATGAGCTGTGTAAATCCGTATGAAGCTTATGACGTTTTTTGCAATTTGTTCGTAGGTAATATTTCGAATTGGATTGCGATTAACGGTGAAAGTGGTAATACGGCCACTGAACGCTTGGAATTTGCACTTTCTTCCTCTAAGTGTCCTACTTGTTCTCGAGTGATTCTCAAGAACAATAAGACTTCTTATGAAATCATGAGCAGTATCTTGAATTCTGTGAATGATGAAGCGCAAATGGAAGCAATGAACAAGGTTATGTTCGATTTCCTGACGAACAATACGATTATTGCCCCGTATAACACTCACGAACGTTTGCTTCTCGTATGTCCGGGACATTAACCCACGAAACAAGAGATCTCCTAAAAAAGGAGATCTCTTTTCTATTATATAAAAATTAATTTCCTAAAAAAGTAAAATTATGAAGTATTTACTATTGATTTTATTATTTATTATAGATAAAATATTAGTAGTATACGAGGCGAAAGGAGTTTACAAATGAAGAAATTTTCCAAAATTTTGTTGTTAACATCACTTTTAATTATTACATTAGCAGGGACGGTATTTGCTAATGATAATCGATATATTCTTACTAAAGAGATGGTATATGAAAGTACTAGAAGAACTGAATTACCTTCAGGATTTGTTGAAATTCTAATAGGAAATACAAATTTTACACAATATCAAAAGGATAATGAAATAATGATTACGCCGTTACCTGATGAAATCAGAGAAGATGAGTTTGGTAATCAATATGCGTACTTTGATATTACAGGTTTATTGCCAGGTCAAAAATTCAAAGTGACTATAAAGAGGGATTCAGAAATAGAGACATATGAGCAAATAATTCCTACAAGAAGCGATACAGAAATAACTTCAGAAACAGAAATGTATCTTGATCCTTCGACAAAAATAGATTCTGATGATCCAGAGTTAATAGCTAAAGCTAAAGAATTAACAGAGGGAATAACTACTGATTATAAGAAGGCTCAAGCAATATTTGAGTATGTTAACGTCAATATGTCATATGATACTTCTTCAACGTATTCTAACAAAGGCTCACTTTCAGCTCTTAAAAACATGAGAGGAGTTTGTGAAGAATTTACAACTTTGTTTGTTGCTATGTGTAGAGCGCTTGATATCCCAGCTAGAGCTGTTGAGGGATACAAAATTGAGGATGTATATGCAAGCGGTGACAAAAGTGGAGATACGAGTGGGGATGACTTGTATCTTGGAAAAGGCCTAATAAATCACGTTTGGGCTGAAATTTATCTAGCAGAGTTTGGTTGGGTTCCTGTTGAACCAACTGTTATATACACGGTTAATGGAGAAAGAAAACCATACTTAAATTCATTTTGCAAGATAGATACACCTGAATATATATCTGTTGCTATTTATAATCCAGATAGAGCAAACAGAAGAATTAAAGGTGTAGAAGAAGTTAAATATGAAGAAAGTATTATTGAAAAGGCTCAAATTGCACCTGAGGCACAAAATACTTTCCAAGACATAGCTCATGTTGATTGGGCAATTGAGGACATTCAATCTTTGTATGCAAAAGGTGTAATAAAAGGTTATTCAGAATATGAATATAGACCTGATAATAGCATTTCTAGAATTGAATTTATTACAATGTTATCAAGAGTTATGAAATATTATGATACTCAATATGAGGAACGCGGATTGGTTTATTATTATCCTGATTATGATGAAAATACTCATTGGTCAAAACCAGAGTATGATTTCTTGCTTAGATGCTATCAAATACTAAATCCAAGTGATCTTGCTTCGATTGGTTTTGATTCTATTTCAGATGTTTTTGGAACGGGAGCATTAAATCCTGACAAGGCTATAACTAGAGCTGAGGTTGTTGCATTGATGGATGTATTCCTTGATTCATCAACAAATTCGACAATATCATTTTCTGATGTGAAATGGTCAACAAATTTTAGAAGTAGCATAGAGAAAGCAGCTGCAAATGGTTTGATAAACGGGTATCCTGATGGTACATTCAGACCAGATAGTTCTATAACAAGAGCTGAGATGGCTGCAATATTAGGTAGATATATATCTGGTAATGTATACAGCATGAACTAATAAGAATTGAATAAGAAAAATTAATATGATGTATTAAGAATAATACATCATATTTGTTTATAGTAGGATAGGAAAATATGAAGTGAAAAGGAGCAAAGATGTATAAATTTGTAGCGATTGATATAGACGGCACTTTGCTAAATTCAAGAGGAAAACTATCTGCACGTACTAAAGAAGCCGTTAGAAGAGTTATAAACAATGGAGTAAAAGTCGTTCTTACGTCTGGTAGAGTAACAAATTCTGCGAAGCAAATTGCGGAAGAACTAAATTCAGACAGATACATGATTTGCGATAATGGTGCGTCAATATATGACAGAAAAGAAGATAAGGTAATATTTGAAGCGCATATTGATAAAACAACAGTACTTCAAATATTAGATACTTGTATCGAAAATAATATATATTATATGATTTTTACACCTAAAAGAATAATTGTTAAAGACTTGAAACATATGGCGTTAGCGTTTTACAAACAACGCCATAATTGCAATGATGAGGCAACAGGAATAAATGAGATAATATATGGGGGACGCGAATACATAGCAGAATTAGACGAACCTTTTACAAGAATTATAGTTTGTGATCAGGATAGACCTGTTTATAATTCAATAGTAAATAAATTGAAAGCGTATGATGCTGTAGATTTGATGGCTTCACCACATGTTTCAAACAAAAAAATAATAGAAAATGAAAAAGAAATTTTTCTTAGTTATAGTTATGCGGAATTGTTACCGAAAAACACAAATAAGTGGATTGCGATAAAAATGCTTATCGAAAAGTTTAGTATAAATGCAAGCGAAGTTATGGCAATAGGCGATAATTTCAATGATATTGAAATGATAAAGCATGCGGGCTTAGGTGTTGCTATGAATAATGGTTCACCGGTAGCTAAAGAAGTGGCGAGAGTAGTTGCTCCATCAAATGATATGGATGGAGTTGCAACAGTGTTAGAACAATATATTCTATTGAACAATAGATATTAAAAAATTGGAAATTGGGACGGTTCCTTTTTCCAAAAATTCAGTAAGAGGGACGCCCCTTTTTGTGAAAATATTTCACAAAAAGGGGCGTCCCTCTTATTATTGCTCATTAATTTCGTATGATGAATTGCAAATTGGACATGTAGCAGGAGAGCTAACACCAATGTGTGTATGACCGCATTTGCTACAAACCCAAACAATATTTTTAGTTAAATTAAATGCTTTTTTAGAAGAACTAAATTCTTCTGATAATTGAGTATCTTGGCTTGTTTTTAATTCGTTAGATAAACTTGTGAAAAGATTAGAAAACGATAAGTTTTTACCTTCCAAGAAAAAATGTTTTTCGTAAGTTGATGTATGAATCATTAAGCCCCCTCCTTTCAAAATAGCAAGAATATTATATCATAATTTCCTATTTATGTATATATTTGAAGGCTACAAAATATAATAAGACAAGGGAGGTGAAAATATGGAAAATAAAGGTAATGTCTTCTTGATTATAAAAGGAGTTTTATTTGGATATCTATTTACAATTATTCAAATTTTGGGTTATTCTATTGTTCTAGCTAATACGGCTATTTCCGAAAAAACAATACCTATATGTGTCTTTGTTTTTAGCGTTTTAAGTGTTTTTATATCTAGTTCGATTGTATGCATAAAAATAAAGGAAAACGGATTAAAAAACGGCGGTTTAATAGGATTATTTTACATACTTATAGTATATTTTATAGGCAGTATTCTCTCTGGAAACTTTGTCTTGACAACATATTCGATAACGACGATAATATTTAACATATTGCTTCGGAATGGTAGGGGGAATTGTTGGAGTAAATATGGCAAGATAATTGTTGAATAAGACAATTACAATATTGTATAATAATTTTGCTAATAAAGATGAAAGAGGATGATTTTATGATAACTTATGAAGAGATTAGAAAAGATGAAGAGATTAAAATACTAATAGAAACGGTTGAAAGACAACTAGTAGAATTAGGATATACAGAACATGGATTAAGACACGTAGGCCTAGTTTCAGAAAGAGCAAGTACAATTCTTAGAGAGCTTGGATATTCAGAAAGAGAATGTGAACTTGCGAGAATTGCTGGATATATGCATGATATAGGAAATGCAGTTAATAGAAATGATCATGCTCATACAGGTGCATACATCGCATATAATCTTCTAAAAGAGAGAGGGATGGATTTAAAAGAAGCAGCTGAAATAATGATGGCTATCGGAAATCATGATGAGAGTACGGGAACAGCGGTAAGTCCTATATCTGCAGCTCTTATTTTGGCAGATAAATCAGATGTTCACAGAACAAGAGTCAGAAGTGGAAATAAATCTAGATTTGATATCCATGATCGTGTTAACTATGCGGTAGAAGAAGCTAAAATAGAAGTAGTAGATGCTCCAAATGGATTTCATAATTGTACAAAAGAAGTAATACTAAAATTAAAAATAGATACAGAAATATGCCCAGTAATAAAATATTTTGAAATATTCTTGCAAAGAATGTTAATGTGTAAAAATGCTGCGAGCTATCTTGGAATATGGTTCCACTTAGAAATAAATGGATCAACATTACTATAAAATTAAGACTGAGGAATTTGGTACATTGGCCGAAATCCTCAGTCTTAATTTTAAATGGTTATTTCATTTCAACTTTATGGAAAGTTTTCTTTCCTTTTTTTATTATGATATGTTCATCAATTTTTTCAACCATGTAATTTGAATCTGTTATTTTTTCGTCGTCGATGGAAATTCCACCTTGATCAATTAAGATTCTAGCTTGTCCTTTTGATGGAGCAAGTTTTGTTTGTACTAATAAATCTGTAATTGAAATAGGTAATGAGTCGATTACCGTTGTAGGCATACTAGCTAAATCGCCTTGACCACCAAATAGAGCAGCAGCAGCAGTTTCAGCTTGTTTTGCTTTTTCTTCACCATGAACGATTTTTGTTATTTCATAAGCAAGAACTTTTTTTGCTTCGTTAATCTTTTCACCTTCAACATTGCATAGTCTATCAATTTCGTCCATAGGTAAGAATGTAAGAAGGCACATTACATTCCTTACATCAGCATCAGCTATATTTCTGAAGTATTGGTAAAACTCGTAAGGTGAAGTTTTGTTTTCATCAAGCCATAAAGCACCTTTAACAGTTTTTCCCATTTTAACGCCTTCCGTAGTTGTCAAAAGTTTGAATGTAAGACCAAAAGCAGTGCTACGTTCCATTCTTCTGATTAAGTCGGCACCAGCAAGAATGTTAGACCATTGGTCGTTGCCACCAAGCTCTAGGCTACAATTATATTTTTTGTATAAAACTAAAAAGTCATATGCTTGCATAAGCATGTAGTTGAACTCAAGGAAAGATAAGCCCTTCTCTAATCTTTTCTTAAAGCATTCAGCAGTAAGCATTTGATTAACAGAGAAGTAACATCCAATATCTCTTATGAAATCAACGTAATTTAATTTTAAAAGCCAATCAGCATTATTAACGATAACTGCTGCATTTTCGCCTTCAAAACTAACAAATTTTGACAATTGTTTTTTGAAACATTCAACATTATGTTCAATTGTTTCTTTAGTCATCATAGAACGCATATCCGTTCTGCCAGAAGGATCTCCAATCATAGCAGTACCACCACCAATTAAGATAATTGGCTTGTGACCAGCTTTTTGCATATGAGAAGCAACCATCATTGAAACGAAATGACCAACATGTAAGCTATCAGCTGTTGGGTCAAATCCAATATAAAAAGAAACTTTTTCCTTTTCAAACCAGTCTCTTAAACCATCGTGAGTAACTTGCTCTATGTAACCTCTTTCTTCTAAAATGTCGTAAACATTTCTCATAAAAAAACCACCTTTCAAATTTTATGGACAAGGGGGACGGAGAAAAATGTCCAAATTTGTCCACGCTAATCTAACAAAAAAGAGTCATTATAGACTCTTTAATATTCCTTATATAGATCTAAATTAATATTGAATAGAACTAAATGATGTTGGATTAATTTCTGAGCTCATATAATCGTTATCTTGCATATATTTTTGTATAGATTTAGGAGAAACACCTGTTGTAGCAGAAACTGCTGATATTGAATCAAAAGATGCATTCTCGTCAAAATACGTTTTTAATAAAGTCATATCATAATTAGCTTTGTTGGCACATGAACTGCAAAGCGTTGCTTCTGATGTGATAAAAGAACCACAGTTAGAACATTTTTTTATCTCCATAATAATTCCTCCAATCATGTATTTAGTATTCCTAAAAATGTAATTTTTATTATTGTTTCTAAGCTTGAAACGATTATATCATATGACAAATTGATATGCAAGAGAGATTCTATCAGGAGTGACGCCCCTTTTTGTGAAAAATTTTCACAAAAAGGGGCGTCACTCTTGATAATTTTTGCTTAAAGTGCAAAGTTGACTTTTTGGCTTAAAATTGATATAGTTTAGGAAGTTATGGTATCATGTAAATACCAAATTAGTGATGAAGTAAGGATGGTTTAAAATGTTAGAAATATTTCTAGATGCAATGGTTGTTTTGTTTGGTTTAATAATTTCACCATTTATGGTAGGTTTGGTAGATATGTTTTGTGCTGAAGAGAAAATAACTTTCAAATCAATTTATGAAAAAAAGAGATTTGATCCTAAATACGCGACAATAACTCCCTTGATGTTGTTGGTATTATTTATAAAATTTGGATTAACATATCAATTTGGAATTTATGGTTTTTTAGCAATTATTTTGATAATGGATGCATTTGCTGATATTAAAGCACAAATAATACCTAATGGATTGAACTTTGTGGGATTTTTAGCAGGTGCGGTATTGATATATGTTACTCTTATTAAAGATGCAATGTTGGGACTTGATTTATTGGGCGGTATGATTACAGGTGCTGGAATTTTTGGACTTATAGCATTATTTGCTTATATAGTATACAAAAAGGAAGGTATGGGACTTGGCGATGTTAAGTTAATGGGAATGCTTGGTATGTTTTTTGGAGTATTTAATACAATTCAGATTTTCGTACTTTCATTTGCAATTGGTGCAGTTGCAAGCATTTTCTTTATAGTTACTAGAATAAAAAAAGCTAATGATTACATGGCATTTGGACCATTTATAGTTATAGCAACTTTTATAACAATGTTTCTTCCATATACTATAATGTTTCCAAATTACTTAAATTTCATAAACTCGTTATGTAATTTAATTTCAATTGGTTAAAAATAGGAGGATAAAGTGGGAATAATAAAGACTAAAGAAGAAATTGAAAAATTAAGAAAAGCTGCGTTACTTGGAGATAGATGTTTTGAACATATTTGCAAATTTATAAAGCCTGGAATGACGGAGATACAGATTGCGAAGGAAATAGATGACTTTTTTGTGAAGAATGGTGCCAGTGGTTCATCTTTTGATACTATAGTTGGGGCTGGAAAAAATTCAGCACAAATTCATTCTACGCCAACGGAATATGTAATTCAAAATCAAGATATTATATTATTGGATTTTGGATGTGTTTTGGATGGATATTGCTCAGATATGTCGAGAACTATATTTGTTGGAAGTCCAACAGATAAGCAAAAAGAAGTTTATAAACTTGTTCAAGATGCGCATTATAATGCAACTAAAAAAATTAGGATAAAAGATGTTGCTAAAAAAGCAGATGAATATGGTAGAAAAAATATACAAGAAGCTGGATATGATTACGCACATGCGCTTGGACATGGTGTAGGAGTTGAGGTTCATGAGAAACCTTTAATATCTTATAGAAGCGAAGAAATTTTAGAAGAAGATATGGTGTTTACAATTGAGCCGGGAATATATATAGAAAATGAATTTGGCGTTAGGATAGAAGATACTGGAGTGCTTATGCAAAATGGTGTTGAATTATTTTCAAAATCTAGTAGGGAAATAATTATATTATAGGTTAAAGATTACATTTAGAATGGAGAATATGAATGAAGAAAAGCGATAATTTGGGTTTTTTTCAAAAAATAATTTTAGCAATTTCAGATTTTAGAATATATCCACATATTTTGAAAACAGAAAGCTTAGCAAAGAGTATTAGTCATTTTGCTTTATTTATGCTAATTATAGCTATTATTATATCAGCAAATTACAGCGTGAAAGTATTTGAGGGATTTGATCTGCTATTAACGAAATATGATGAATATATGCCAGAATTTACTCTTGAAAATGGGGTACTTGATCTGGAAATGCAAGATGTAATAATAGTTCAAAATGATTTAGTTGCAATTATCAATACGGATTATAAGTATGAAGAATGCACAGAACTTGAACAATATTCAGGATATGACAGATATAAGAACAAAGTGTTTGTAAATTCAGATGCGATAACGGTTGAAAGTTTAATCGGTAGCAATTCTGCAGGAGTTTTGGATGAAATAGTGCAAGAACAGTTAACTTTTAAAGATTTTCCTGTAAATTATACAAAAACTACTTTTTATGAAAATATTTTTGAATTAAAGGATTCATTTTCAATAAAAGTTATGATATTCTTCGTTGTTTTTATTGTTATGTTTATAGCATATATTTTATGGAAATTCTTTGAAGTTTTCGCATATGCGGTTATGGCAGCTTTAGTTGCAGCAATTTCAGGAATGAAACTTAGTTTCAAAAATTATATAAAAATGGCTGTATATATTGTAACTTTACCATATATACTTGAAACAATATCAATTATATATATTGGTGAAATAGGTGCGACAGCGTTTTTAGTTTCTAATATATTAGCATATGTGTATATTTTCTATGCGGTAAGAGCGGTAAAATTAGATGCGTTTTTGATAATTATTAATAAATCAGGAAAAATTCAAAAAGGAAAGAATGGCGGAACATTAATTAGTATTGAGCCTGAAAAAGACAATTCTAAAACAAATGTAGAGGATAAAGAAAAATCAGAAAAAGATAGTGATAATGAGCAAGAAAATAAAGATGCGAAAGATGATAATTCAAAAGAAGATAATACGCAAAAGTAATGGAGGAAGAATATGAATATATGTGGAATTATAGCGGAATATAATCCTTTTCATAATGGACATGCATATCATATTGAACAAACAAAAAAAGAAACAAAATGTGATGCAATAGTTGTTGTAATGAGTGGCAACTTTATTCAAAGAGGTGTGCCTGCTTTATTTGATAAATGGACAAGAACTAAAATGGCGCTTCAAAATGGTGCAGATTTAGTAATAGAACTTCCTTCTTATTATGCGACATCTAGTGCAGAATATTTTGCTCAAGGAAGTGTTGCTTTATTAGATGGTTTAGGTGTTGTAAACAATATTTCTTTTGGTAGTAATACGAATGATTTGGATGCATTAAAAAGAATTGCAAATGTTTTATATTTAGAACCTGAAAATTATAAAAAACTGCTACAATCAGAGCTTAAAAGAGGTACATCTTATCCAATAGCGCGTAGTAATGCGCTTAAAAATTTCCTAAAAAAAGAATATAGTGCTAAATATATTTCAGACATTTTGTTAGATTCAAATAACATTTTGGGCATAGAGTATTTGAAAGCTTTATTATACTCAAATAGTCAAATAAAGCCTGTTTTAATTGAAAGAAAAGGAACATCGTACAATTCGACGAATATTGTAGATAACATGTGTAGTGCGACTGCAATAAGAGAGCTTTTAGAAAAAAATGAATTGAAAACAGTGGAAAAAGTTATGCCAGATGATAGCTTTAAATTGATTAATCAAGAAATTTTACATGGCCGCGCTCCAATGTTTTTGAAAAATTATGAAAAAGAAATTTTGTATACTTTAAGAAAAAGCTCTACGGAGGAATTATTAAATATTGCAGATGTTACAGAGGGATTAGAAAATCTGTTAAAGAAGGCCTCAAATGAAGGGATGGAATTAGAGTCGATAATAGATATTGTGAAGACTAAAAGATATACGAGAACGAGAGTACAAAGGATTTTATTACATACACTGCTTGATGTTACAAAGACAGCTGTTGAGGATTACAAATACAATCCTCAATATATTAGGGTACTAGGATTTACAAAAAATGGCGAGAAAGTTTTATCACAAATAGGTAATTCTTCAAATTTACCGGTTGTGACGTCTGTTGGTAAATTTTTAAAAAATGCTAATGAAACATCAAAAAAGATGTTGGAAAAAGATATAATGGCTACTAATATTTATACGTTAGGCTATCAAATTCCAAAGTATAGAACAGTAAATTTAGACTATACAATGCCTGTTGTAATAGTATAAAAATATGGAGGGTATATGGACGAAGTAATTATATATACAGATGGTGCATGTTCTGGCAATCCAGGCCCTGGAGGCTGGGGAGCAATTTTGATGTGTAAAGATACTATAAAAGAAATAAGTGGTGGTATGAAGGATACAACTAATAATCAGATGGAACTTACTGCACCGATTGAGGCTTTAAAGCTTTTAAAACGCCCATGTAAAGTGAAATTATATAGTGATAGTGCTTATCTTATAAATGCTTTTAAAGAAGGCTGGATTTATAATTGGCAAAAGAATGGTTGGAAAACAGCTAGTAAACAAGATGTTAAAAATAGAGAGTTATGGGAACAAATATATTCATTTACTAAAATACATGAAATTGAGTGGATAAAGGTAAAAGGCCATAGTGATAATGAGTATAACAATCGTTGTGATGAGATGGCTGTTGAAGCGATAAAGAAAATGAAATAATAGAATTTGAAAATTGGGACGCGAGGAGCTTTCAGCGTCCCAATTCTCAAATTTCTTCAAAAGCGGTCTATTTATTTTATGAATGCATAAGATGTAGTACAAGTCATTCTATAATAAATAGGAGGTACAAATGATAGCAGAGCCGATAATTAAAAATAATCAAAACTTTTATATGAGGGAAATAATTGAGAATACAGGAAAAAAAGAGTCTTGCAAAGATGAAAATAAAGAAAGTAATAGAGAAAGAATTTTAGAAAGAAAAAATGTTAAGATAAAAACGAAAAATACTTCTAAAGAAAAAAAAGAAGAGTTAGTGAACCTAAAATTTTTTGCTATAATTATTTTTATAATTGGAATTGTTGTTGGAAGTATAAGTTATAGGCTTTTAATTGAGGATCCTATTATTCAGGAGGATATCATAGATACATTCTCGAAAATTCCTGATGAAAATGTGAAAAATGATATAATAGAAAAATCATTGTTAGGGAATATAAAAATATTAATAATATTTTGGGTTGCAGGAATATCAATAGTTGGAACGCCATTAATTTTGATTTTATGTTTTTATAAAGGTTTTTCAACTGCGTTTGTGATAGGAGCTTTTTTATTAAAATATGGTTTTATTCAGGGGAATATTTTTGTTTTTAAACATATTTTTCCGTATTACATTTTTAAGATATTAGGCATAATAATTCTTACAGCAAGCTCGTTAAAAGTTTCTTTAAATGTACTTAAAGAGAAGAAGGATATTAGATATGAAATAATTAGACATTCGTTAGTAACAATTATTTCTTCATTGTTATTTTTAATTTCTTCATTAATTGAATTTAAAATAATGCCAACAAATTTATAGATGATATTAAAGCAAAGACTACTCCTGTAAGGAATTGCGCATTTACATAAAATTACAAATTATGTTCGGAAATTTTACATAAAAAATTGATAAAAAATGCTTGCAATATAAGATTAATTTGTATAAAATAACCTTGTCAAAAAGTAAATAACATAATCAATGTATTAGTAAGTTACATGATACTATTACATTATGATAGTTTTCGTAATTTTTTATGTAATAAATTTACTGAAGATAAATGTGGTACACATAAACCTAAGGGTTGTCCAGAAAATTATGTAAAAACGTTAAGAAGGAGTATGTGGGATGGAAAAAAATTTAGTTGAGAATTTTTTAGAATTTCTTCAAAAAGATAAGAAGTTATCAGATAATACCTTACAATCGTATAATCGCGATATAAAATTATATTGCAATTATTTGGAAGAAAACAATTTGGATCCTGTTAAGACTAGTGAAGAGGATTTAACGGAGTATTTAGAGTCACTTAAGGAGAATGGAAAAGCAGTTTCTACAGTTTCAAGAAACTTAGCTTCACTTCGTTCTTTTTATCAATACTTATATAGAACAAAGGTTGTGTCTGAAGATCCTACCGTTAATTTGGAGTCTCCAAAAATAGAAAGAAAGCTTCCAAAAGTATTAACTTCGGAACAAGTAGAATTATTGTTGGAACAACCAAAATGTGTTGACTTAAAAGGCTATAGAGATAAGGCAATGCTTGAACTTGTATATGCTACAGGAATTAGAGTAACAGAGCTTATTTCACTAAACATTAGTGACGTTAACATAGAAAATGGATATATTAAATGTGCAGGAAAGACTAAAGAAAGAATAATTCCAATCGGTACTTTGGCTGTAAATGCATTAAAAGAATATATTGACAAATCAAGAAATATTCTTCTTAAAGATGAAAACGACCAAGCCTTATTTGTAAATGTGAATGGTCACAGACTTACAAGACAAGGTTTCTGGAAAATAATAAAACAATATAAGACACAAGCTAATATCGATATCGATATCACACCACATACACTTAGACATTCATTTGCAGTACATCTACTTGAAAATGGTGCAGAACTTAGAGCAATCCAAGAAATGCTTGGTCACTCAGATATCTCATCAACACAAGTGTATGCGCAAATTGGTCAAAATAGAATAAAAGATGTGTATATGAAATCACATCCACGTGCGTAAAATATTGCTCTCGCCTAAATGGCGGGAGTTTTTTTATGTCCCCGGTGGCCGAAAAAAGCTAAGAAGAGGTCGTTATTGAGCAATACTTGATTTTCTTAGGTGACTGGTATATAATGCTACCATATGAGTTTGTAGGAGGTTAGATTATGGAAAGAATATCAGTTCGTAGTTTATACAAAGAAACTTCTGAACATGCAGGAAAAGAAGTAAAAGTTGCAGGATGGGTTAGAACTGCTAGAGATTCTAAGACATTCGGTTTTATAGAATTAAATGATGGATCATTTTTTAAGAATGTTCAAGTTGTTTATGAAAATACATTACCAAATTTTGTTGAGTTAACAAAGCTTACAGTTAGTTCATCTATTATTGTAACAGGAACATTAGTTGAAACTCCTGATGCAAAACAACCTTTTGAGATAAAGGCTACAAGCATTGAAATAGAATGTGTGTCACCAAGTGATTATCCACTTCAAAAGAAGGGGCATACAGTTGAGTTCTTGAGAGAACAAGCTTATTTAAGACCAAGAACAAATTTATTTAGTGCTGTTTTTAGAATAAGAAGTGTTGCCGCAATGGCAATTCACAGATATTTCCAAGATAGAGGCTATGTATATGTGCATGCTCCTTTAATTACAGCAAATGATGGTGAAGGTGCTGGTGAAATGTTCCAAGTAACTACACTTGATTTAGATAGAATTGCTTCATCAGGAAAAGTTGAGTATGATAAAGACTTCTTTGGTAAAAAAGTAGGACTTACAGTTACAGGGCAATTAGAGGGCGAAGCTTTTGCAATGGCTTTTGGAAATATTTACACATTTGGTCCAACATTTAGAGCAGAAAATTCAAATACAAAAACACATGCTTCAGAATTCTGGATGATTGAACCTGAAATGGCATTTTGTGATTTAGAAGGCTTAATGGATGTTGAAGAAGATATGCTTAAATACATAGTAAGTGAAGTTTTAGAAAAATGTCCTGAAGAAATGGAATTTTTAAATAAGTTTGTTGCACCAGGTCTTATTGAAAAGCTTCAAAAACTATTGGCAAGTAAGTTTACAAGAATTTCTCATGAAGATGTTATAACGATATTAAAAGATGCAAAGGTGGAATGGGAATTCAAACCAGAGTATGGTGAAGATATTGCCAAAGAGCATGAAAAATATATTACTGAATATTTCAATGGTCCAGTATTTATAACAAATTGGCCAAAAGATATAAAAGCTTTTTATATGAAACAAAATCCTGATGGAAAAACAGTTGCTGCTGTCGACCTAGAAGTTCCAGGTGCAGGTGAACTTATGGGGGGAAGCCAAAGAGAAGAAAGTTACGAAAAATTACTTGCTCGTATGAATGAGCTAGGAATGAAAACGGAAGATTTACAGTGGTACATGAACCTACGTAAATATGGAAGTTGTACACATTCTGGTTTTGGAATGGGATTTGAAAGATTACTTATATATTTAACAGGTGTTGAGAACATAAGAGATGTAATACCATTTTCAAGAACACCAGGAAATTGTGAATTTTAATAAAAGAAAAGAACTAAACTTTTTAGGTTTAGTTCTTTTTTGATTTATTTTTGATTTTATTTAAGTTTCTAAATATTTTGCAACAGAACATAGTGAAATTAAATCCGAATAACTTGTAAAATGTTACGATAAGTTTATTTTTTCTGTCAGGTACGGAATTTAGGACGTTCATATCTATTTCCTTTAGTATTTCTTTTCTTCCTGCTTTATCTTTTACAGCAGGAATTATCATAAAAATACTCATATATAGTGAAGCAAAAATATCAGACATTTCTGCATCGCAATTATTGAACATGAAAGAACGATTCTTTAAAGAATTTAATACATTTTTTGCTTTTAAATCTGTGGATAAACTTCCGCGGTCTATCGACTCTGTATTTTACAATAGGAATGTTTGAATGATATACAGTCTCTACATTTTTTAAGTATTCAAAATTGAATAAAAAATCCTCATCATTTGATAAAGCTTCATTAAATGATAGATTATTGTTTTTAATGTAAGCTAAATCATATACATTTTGCCACGGAGTCCAAGGAAAATTCTGATGATTATGATTAAAAAATTCTCTTAAGAAAATATTTTTCTGACTTATTCCTTCTGTTAATGTAGCGGAATGAATAACTGGTTGGTTAACATCTATAGATACCACTCCGTGATTGAAGTTGAAGTATAATATATTTTCATTTTCTTCTATAATTTTTTTTAACGATTCTAAAGCATTTTCGAATAAGAGATCATCAGAATCTAAAAACAATATTTTTTTACCTTGAGCTGTCTTTAACCCAGCATTTCTCGCTGAAGAAACACCGCCATTTACTTTGTGAACCACCTTAATAAAATCAAATTTTTTAGCAAATTCATCGCAAAGTGTAGGTGTAGAATCCGTAGAACCATCATTTACTAAAATCATTTCAAAATTTCCTATATTTTGTATTGCAACACTATTAACACAAGTTTCTAAATATTTTTCCACATTGTAGCATGGACATATGATACTTAAAAACATAAAATCACATCCTTTAATCTGTAGATATAAAAAGTGTATAAGAAATAAAACAGAAATTCAACTTATATTTTGAAAAATTCATGTGTCATCAAGAGCGGTCTCCCTTGATGACACGCTCTCTCAAAAATGGCTGTCCCTCTTGATAAACTCCCATTATCTGGCAAAAATCTGAACATTTAACGGACGTCCCTGTTGTGCAATTGGTTGAAATGGTATATAATGTGTAACCGGATAGGAGTTGATTTAATGATTAGTAAAGAAGAAATCAAACATATAGCTGAGCTTAGCATGTTAAATTTATCTGAAGAGGAAATTCAAAAATATACAGTTAATATGCAAGATATAGTTGAGTTTGCCAATAAAGTAAATAGCTTAGATACAGAGGGTATTACAGAATCAGCATTTGCACTTGATACATTTAATGTGTTTAGAAAAGATGAAGTTAGAGAATCTTTTGATAGAGAAGAACTTCTTAAAAATGCACCAAGTAGTAATGGAGAGGCTTATTCGCTTCCAAGTATGATGAATTAGTTAAAAGGAGAGTTTTAGTTAATGAAAAATATATGTGAATTAACCGCTCATGAAATTCGTGAAGCATATGAGAGTAAAGAGCTTAAAGTTACAGATGTTGTTAAAGCTTTTTATGAAAAAATAAAAGTTGATGATGAAAAAATTAAAGGGTATATAACACTTTGTGAAGAGGAAGCTATTGCACAAGCTGAAGCAATCCAAGCAAAGTATGATGCTGGTGAAAAAATGGGGGCTCTTGCGGGCGTTCCAATAGCAATAAAGGATAATATGTGTACAAGAGGTGTTAAAACTACTTGTGCTTCAA
Organism: Clostridia bacterium; assembly: GCA_017462965.1. GTDB lineage: Bacteria > Bacillota > Clostridia > TANB77 > UBA1234 > UBA1234. The sequence continues at coordinate 57,080 of JAFTQC010000032.1, forward strand.
GGATGTTAGAAAATTTTATTCCTCCATATGATGCAACGGTTATTAAAAAGTTGAAGGATGCTGGTGCAATTATACTTGGTAAAGTTAATATGGATGAGTTTGCAATGGGTGCTTCTACTGAGCATTCTGCATTCTTCAAAACTCATAATCCAGTTAATTTAAATAAGGTTCCAGGTGGTTCTTCAGGTGGTAGTGCTGCTGTTGTTGCCGGAGATTTGTCGCCAATTTCTTTAGGTAGTGATACGGGAGGATCGATTAGACAACCTGCTGCTTTTTGTGGAATTGTAGGATTGAAGCCAACTTATGGTCTTGTTTCGAGATATGGTTTGGTAGCATTTGCATCTTCTCTTGATCAAATCGGTCCTATGACTAAAGATGTTACAGATGCTGCAATTTTATTGAACACAATAGCTGGTCATGATGAAATGGATTCAACTTCCGCTAAATTGGATAAAAAAGATTATACTAAGGCATTAGTAAATGATGTTAAAGGGATAAAAATAGGTATTCCAAAAGAATTTTTTGGTGAAGGCGTAAATTCTGAAGTTAAGGAAAAAGTTTTAGCTGCTGTTAAAACTTTTGAAGAGCTTGGTGCAATTGTTGAAGAATGCTCACTTCCTGCTACTGAATATTGTCTTCCTGCATACTATATAATCGCGTGCGCAGAGGCAAGTTCAAATTTAGGAAGATTTGATGGAATTCGTTATGGATATAGAACTAAAAATTATGAAACAATGCAAGATATTTTTAGGAATAGTCGTAGTGAAGGTTTTGGTGAAGAGGTTAAGAGAAGAATTATTCTTGGTACGTATGTACTTTCTTCTGGATATTATGATGCATATTATAAGAAAGCACAAAAAGTTAGAACTATAGTTAAACAAAACTTTGATAAAGTTTTTGAAAAATATGATTTGCTTTTAACACCAACAGCTCCATCTACTGCATTTGATATTGATTCAAAAATTAATAATCCACTTGAAATGTATATGGCTGATTTATTGACTGTTCCAGTTAATGTATCTGGAGTTCCAGCTATTTCAATGCCTTGCGGTAGTGATTCAGAGGGAATGCCAGTGGGACTTCAATTAATTGCTAAACATTTTGATGAAGAAACACTTTTAAGAGCAGCGTATACATATGAGCAAAATAGGGAGGTGCAATAATGGAATACGAAGTTATAATTGGTCTTGAAGTTCATGCTGAACTTTCAACAAAAACTAAAATATATTGTGGATGTTCTACTGAGTTTGGAGGAGATCCTAATACACATTGTTGCCCTGTATGTACTGGTATGCCAGGTGCACTTCCTGTGCTTAACGAGAAGGTTGTAGAATATGCTGTTAGAGCTGGTCTTGCAACGGGTTGTGAAATTGCTCGAGAGAGTAAGCAAGATAGGAAGAATTATTTTTATCCTGATACACCAAGAGCTTATCAGATTTCACAATATGATTTGCCACTTTGTGAACATGGACATGTAGATATAAATGTCGGTGAAATGAGCAAAACTATTGGAATAACAAGAATTCATATAGAAGATGATGCTGGAAAATTAGTTCATGATGGTTATACTGGTGGAACTTTAGTTGATTTAAATAGAGCTGGAGTTCCTTTGATAGAGATAGTTTCAGAACCAGATATGAGAAGTGCGGAAGAAGCTGTTGCTTATGTTGAAAAATTAAAAGGTATACTTGAATATATAGGTGTTTCAGATTGTAAGATGCAAGAAGGTTCTTTAAGAGCTGATGTAAACTTATCAATTAGACCTGTTGGACAAGAAAAGTTTGGAACAAGAACTGAAACTAAGAATTTGAATTCATTTAGATCGATTGCTAGATGTATTGAATTTGAAATAGCTAGACAAAAAGAGGTTCTTGAGTCAGGTGGAGTTGTTCTTCAAGAAACTAGAAGATGGGATGATGAAGCGGGTGAAGGTTATGCTATGAGAACAAAGGAAGAAGCTAATGATTATAGATATTTCCCAGAGCCAGATTTGATGCCTATTAGATTATCTGAAGAATATATCCAAAACATTAAAGATACGTTGCCAGAATTACCAGAAAGCAGAAGAGCTAGATATATCAGTGAAATCGGACTTCCAGAATATGATGCTGGAATCATTACATCATCGAAACATTTATCGGATTTCTTTGAAGCTGCTGTGGCGGTATGCGGTAATGCAAAATCAGTCAGCAACTGGATTATGACTGATATTATTAGAATTGCGAAGGATAAAGGTGTAGAATATAATGAATTACCATTCACAGCCGAAAATCTTGCAAAACTAATAATGCTTATAGATAAGGGAACGATTAGCAGTGCTATTGCTAAAAAGGTGTTTGAAGAAATGGTTGAGACTGGCGAAAATCCTGAAAAAATAGTTGAAGCAAAGGGACTAGTTCAAATATCTGATGAGGGGGCTATAAAAGAGGTTGTAGACAGAATTGTAGCTGCAAATCCGCAATCTATAGCTGATTACAAGGCTGGTAAGGATAGAGCATTAGGTTTCTTGGTAGGTCAATGTATGAAAGAAATGAAGGGTAAGGGAAATCCACAAATTCTTAATAAATTGATCTTGGAACATTTAAATAAATAGAATTTAGACTCGCTTATTGTAGGTAAATGAGCGGGTTTTTTTATTGACATTTTACATAATTATGGTAAAATGTTAAGTGACACTGTGTGTTATTGCAAAAGTGTCACATCAAATTTTGCCTTCATCAAGCTGCGTGCGAAGTATGAGAGTGCTCATGAAGGAACGAAACCACAGCATGGGAGTAGGGAAAGGTAATATGGCTAACAGCGAGTGTACATCTACTGCCAAGACCGCAAGTAAGACCAAGAAGCAGATCCAGGAAGAACTCAAGGCAAAGATGGACCAGATCAATCTTCGTCGGACAGACCCCATGCAGATTTTTAGCATGAAGCCGTCTGATGTGGCGAAGATTCGTACGGATGGCCGAATTCAGATTCTGGCCGAGCACAACAATTTCACCAGCGTTGAAATCTACGATGCACCGACTTTTGTCATCGTGGAGATTGATGGTGAGAAGACGGTGTACAGCCGTTATTCCAAACAGAGGCTTTTGGCATGCGATGCATTTGTAAAGGCCTATTATGGAGAAGAAGAATGATGTGACCGACCCGGTTCCCTTTATGGGAGCCGGTTTTTTATTTAAAAATAAATTATAAAATTTCTAAATAAAAATGGTTGATTTTGAAAAAGAATATTATATAATAATTATGTTGTTGTTTTGCCAATATGGCTCAGTCGGTAGAGCAACTGATTCGTAATCAGTAGGTCGCCGGTTCGATTCCGGCTATTGGCTCCATAGTGGAAAAGTGAGTATTAATCACATTTAAATAAGTCGATTTTATCGGCTTATTTTTGTTTTATATTGATAATTTTATGTAAATATGGTATCATGTTTGGTGGAATCCCAAATACATTATAGAAAGAGGTTGACAACAATGTTGGAAACGATTAACAAGCTGAACCAGGTTTCGCAGATTCTTTTTGAAGTTGTACCTCAAAAACGGCTGAAAAAGCTGGCGGATACCATCGTTATCGGGCCATATGGACGGGCGATGAAAAAACTGAAAAAGGACGAAAGTACTGATGAACTTGCGGCTACCATCTACGATTTCGTGGATAAGCTTTCTCCCCAGGTCATTACAGCCATTGTGTTTGCGGCTATCGCAAAGCTTGATTCTGATCAGGCACAGCGGCTGACTAACGAGTTAAAAAAACTCGATATGAATGACCTCAAGCCGATTCTCGAAAAGATTGTGGCTATCGTTGAGCGGAATGCCATTCCGCTTGGTAAGATCGTCAAGAATGTCATTTTGATTGGCGATGACGTGATGAAAGAGTTTCTGAGCGGCATCTCTACTTCTGATGATGAAGCTGATGAAGTGGAAGAGGAGGAGCCTGAAGAAGAGGGGGCTGAGCATGTAGTTGTTCTCATGGGCGACCTTCTCGGGGCACTCTTCGGCGTCGATACTGATGATGATGACGATGATGACGGCGACGATGACGACGATGACGATGATGACGGCAACGATGACGACGATGACGATGATGACGGCGACGATGACAACGATGTTGCTGTCGACGATGCTGCTGCAGATGTCGATGCTGTTGTTGACGATGTCACTGGCGATGCCAACGCTATTGATGGTGATGATGTCGGTGATGCTACTGCTGAAAGCAACGAGCCTGACGATAAAGAGGAGCCCATCAAATAAGTGGCTTTCTTGAGTATCGAGTACCTATAAAAAACTCCCATGGAAATTTCCATGGGAGTCTTTTAATGTGTAGCAGTTTTTTATTAGTTTTTTAAGACAAAATAATATTTTGGTACATCTTGTGACAACATTTTTTTCAAACGGTAAGTAGATAGTTTCTTTGCCCATGAAAACCAGTCTGATTTATGTTCAAAAGAGCCATTCTCATTTTTTCTGACGACATGAAAGAAATAGTTGTAGATACCGAGATCATCCAGATAGCCAGAATACCATCCGAATAAGATGAAGGCGACCTTTCCGTTTACCAGTTCGTGTGTTTGAGTCTGTTCTACCTGATATCCAAATTCCAATGCTTTGTCAACAAAAGCTTTACAGATATCAATTTCCTCTAATTGCTGATGATGTGTGAGTTTTGAAATCTGTTCCATTGTTAACAAATCAAATGATTCCAGATTTGCTGTAGATTGTCCGAAGGCAAAAGCTAGACAGTTTGCATTATGTTTATCAACGATTTTGTTGAATCTCCGCGCAGAAGGAAAAATTTGAGGTTGAGATTTGATACCAAGAATCTTTTTCACAAGGTTCACCTCCATAATAATAAATGTGACAATTGACATAATCTATTAGTGGGATTTTAACAGTTTTTTATAAAAAAGTCAAAAGATTAATAGATTTGTTAAGAGAATAGTAATACAATATTCAATAAAATTATACGAAAGGAAAGATGCAAAATGAAAGAAGTCGAAATTAATAGAATTTATAAACACTACAAAGGTGACTTATATCTTGTAGAAGATATCATTTATCATAGTGAAACATGCGAAAAGATGGTGGCATATAGGGCTTTATATGGAGAAAATAAATTATGGTGCAGACCATATGAAATGTTTTTCGATGAAGTAAATAAAAATGGACAAAAATATAGATTCGAATTATATGAGGTAAAAAGCGTGAAAGATTAGTAGAAATTGGGACGAGGCTTTTCGATTTAATCTAATTGCATTAGGAGGTGCGGAGATGTTGCGTGTTCTTTTGATTCCTTCCTCTATATTAGAAACAATTTTATTCATTTCAGCTAAGATTAGAACATTTTGAGGACCATAATAAAAGATATTATGCTATTAAAGTAAATATAACATTAAAACAAAAGTGAACATAATAAAATTGACATAACATAATGAAGGTGCTACAATGGTCAATGTCTTTAGTGAATTTTAAAGAATAATCTCCTTTGGGAGTTGACATATGGAAATTTCTGCATCTCGATTAATATTGAAAGGGGAGTTACGACTGTGAAACATGGCGGTTTTTCGAGGGAACATTACGTGCAGACGTGGGGCTCGATTTTGAGCTCTTATCAGTGGTGGGGACATGATTTGAGACCATTGATGAACGGAATAAAAGAAACACATCCTGTTGCTTCTGATGTACTTAACAAGATGTACGAGAAGCGTGGCGACGTGTATTCATTGCGGACTTTTGATTCAATCACAAAATTCTATCAAAAGCTGAGTTCGTTGATACCAACTGCTGAACATCTATACACAAAACTGGAAGTTAAGGCTTTAAAGAAAGATAACGACAATGTTTCGATTAAAGAAACTACGAGGTTAAAACGGGTTGATTATATCATAGCTCTTCTTTGCTTCATGGAAGAATTTGCATTGCTTCCATTGAGTGATAAAAATGTATCATCGAACAAAAATATATTAACTGCGCACGCCGAAAATATCGATGTCTTCATTGAGCGCAATAGAAGCAGGGGACGGACTGTCGTGAGAATAACAATTCCGTGTGAACTGTGTATCGAGTATAGCTGCAGCGTAAAACCGTTTAATTAAAATGGTTGTAAACTTGGAAATTTGGACAAGGTGACGGACTCATCAAGAGGGACAGCCCTTTTTGATAAACGAGTAAAAATAATTTGTATTTTTATTAATGTTTACGTTTATCAAAAAGGGCTGTCCCTCTTGATGAGTCCATACCCACGTCCTAATTTTGTAAGTTTCTGTGAATATTATTTTTTTTATTGGAAATATTATCAATTAGAGGTGATAATATATGACAAATAAAGAGTTATTATATGTAGAGGATGCGTTAGGACATGAAACATTTATGAAAGCTTGTTCTAAGCAAACGGCAGGAGCACTAAAAGATCCTAATCTTTCAAATTATGTTTTTGAACTAGAAAAGAAACATTCAGAATTATACAACAAGTTTTTAAATTTATTATAAGGAGAGTGCAATATGGAAGATAGAGAATTAATGGAAAAAGAGTTATTAGTTGTAAAAGGTGTTAGTGATTTATATCTTCACGGTGTGCTAGAAGCAACAACAGCTGAGGTGCATCAAGCGTTCAAAGAAGCATTAAATGAATCAATCAATATACAAAATAAATTATATAATTTAATGGTTGAAAAGGGCTGGTATACAAAAGAATATGCAGACCAAAATAAGATAGACTGTACAAGAAAAAAATTTATGGCACAAAATTAAAAATGGAATTTGGTGAAATTGGGACGCAGGAGTTTTCTCAAGAGGGACGCCCCTTTTTGTGAAAATTTTTTCGCAAAAAGGAGCGTCCCTCTTTGCTAATTTTTATTTTATATTGTTTATTTCTTTATATCTTCTTATGAACTGATTTTTATCCTTTGTAAATTCATCTACTGCGTTTAAAAAGTTTGTGTAGTCTTCGTCTTCTACATAGTGTTTAGCGTATCCGTTTTTTCCGTATTTTTTACACATATGAGTATAAGCTTCATCAATCATTTCATCTAAAGTATAAGAAGTTCTATGTTTTAAACTGTATGAGTGTGTTCTTTTTAGAACTGTGTCTATGTCAGTAGTTCTATCTGCTGAAGATACTATTTTTCCATAATTGCTTCTTGGTGCTGTATCATTAGATGCACGGTGGTCTTCAATTGCCTCTTTGATAATTAAACGTTCTGAATCATTAAAGAATGATTTTAAATCTTCATTTTCATAAAACATTTTTGCGGAAAGTATTTCATGTATGTCTTTATCAATGTGATGCCCGATATCGTGGAATGCAGCAATAGTGTATACCATGTTGATGTCAATATCTTCAAATTGGTTAGCAAACTTTAGACTGCGATCAATAACATATTGGATATGATTTAATCCATGACCTCCTTCATTTTTTTCGTAAATAGGGAATATTTTGCTTTCTATACACTGTCTTAATTCAGGATTAATTGATAAATTATTCATAATAAACCTCCAAACTTTTATATTATAAGGAAATTCTAGCATATCTTTGAAATAACCAAAAGCCCCCAAGAAAGTTTTTATACTTTTTGGAGGCTTTTGATTTTACGGTTCTTCTTCGTAGCCTTGATAGATGGCGCAAGATACTACGTGACAATCTCTACAATCGCCACGCTTGCAATTAGGATGGCCCGGAATGGTGTCATCGTCAGTAGATTTGGGAGCGGGTTCGCTTTTAACGGGGGAAGGCAGTTCGTAGAGGTCGGCGTTGCCCTGATTAACATTGCAGTAGTGAACTTGACAGGTGTTGCAATGAGAGGGACTACAATTACAGTTCACAGGAATGTCGCGAGCGGTAGACTTGTCGAGAAGGTCGACTTTAAGATAAACATCTTTGTCGGCGGGGACGGAAAGAGGAATTTCGATGGTCTTCTTGCTCAGGTCTTTCGGGATTCGAATGTATACGGTCTTTTCAATACCTACATGATAAGACATTGTATTACCTCCTTCTTGGTCGTAGAAAATGAGAAAAGCTCTTTTCTGGTCAGTCGAGAAAGGTTTATTTGTTCAAGAGAATAATATCACAACTTATAAAAAAAGCAATAGCAAGAGTTGGAAAGGGGAATCAGGATTTTTCACAAAAAGGGGCGTCCCTCTTGAGAACTCTTGAGAAAAATTCTTCATATTTTTAGACAATTTTCACTGTTTTTTGTGACTGCTTATGATATAATAACTGCGAAAAGTTATGCTTTTTGAGATGCGTAACTGTGTGTTGGAGGAAGAAATGGCGAATTATGAGTTTTTAACGGAAATTGAAAAATATGGAAGAGAAAATAAAATTCCAATTTTGCTTGATGAAACATTGGATTATATTACCAATAAATTGAGTGAGATTAAGCCTCATAGGATTTTAGAAATAGGAACAGCAATTGGTTTTTCGGCAATTAATTTTTCTAAGTATTTAGATGAGGGTGGCAGAATTGATACAATTGAAATTGAAAGTTTGAGAGTTGAACAAGCTCTTGAAAATATAGAAAAAGTTGGAGTTCAAGATAAGATAAGAGTTCTTGAAGGTGACGCTTTAGATATATTACCGTATTTAAATGAAAAGTATGATGTAGTTTTTATTGATGCATCTAAAGGTAAATATAATGAATTTTTTGAACATGCTTTAAGGCTTGTTAAAGTCGGAGGATGGATAATTGCTGATAATGTTTTGTATAAAGGCATGGTTATGAGTGATTATAATAAACACAAACAACGTACAGCTGTAAACAAGCTTAGAACTTTTATCGATTCAGTAATGGAAAATGAAAGACTTGAGTCAGAGCTTCTTGAAATTGGAGATGGACTGACAGTGAGTCATGTTATTAAATAGAAAAATAGGAGGAGATTTCTTTGAAGAAACCAGAATTGCTTGCGCCAGCAGGTTCGTATGAAAAAGCAAAAATTGCATTTTTATATGGAGCGGATGCTGTGTATGCAGGAACAACAAAACTTTCACTAAGGACAAGAACATCAATGGAGTTTGATGATTTGGTTGAAACAGTAAAACTTGCGCATTCACTTAATAAAAAAGTTTATGTTGCAATGAATATTTATGCTCGTGACAATGAGTATGATTTAATAAAAGAAGAGGCTAAATATTTAGATGGACTTGGCGTTGATGGAATTATAATTTCTGATGGTGGTATCGTAGATGTAGTTAAGGAATACGCTCCAAATACAGAAATACACATAAGCACACAAGCGAATGTTACAAGTCTTCATAATGCAATGTTTTGGTATAAGAATGGTGCAAAAAGAGTAATTCTTGCTAGAGAATTAAGTAAAGATGAAATTAAGTATATGACAGATAATAAACCAGAAGATTTAGATATAGAGATGTTTGTGCATGGAGCAATTTGTTATAGTTATTCTGGCAGATGTTATATGAGTGATTATATGGCAGGTCGTAGTGCAAATCATGGTGATTGTGCACAACCATGCAGATGGGCTTACAACATTTATGCTGAAGAGGTTAATAAACCTGGCGAATTTATGCCAGTTGAATATGATGAAAGAGGTACATATATCTTCTCATCTAAAGATATGTGCTTAGTTCATGATATCCCTTCGCTATTTGATATAAATGTTGATAGCTTGAAAATTGAAGGAAGACTTAAAACAGAGTTTTATTTAGCAAATGTCGTTCATGCATATAGACATGCTCTTGATGATTATGAAAAAGATCCTGAAAATTGGAATAGTGAGAAATATTTTGTTGAACTAGATAAAGCTAGAACAAGAGGAATAACAGATTTCTTTTTCAACAATAAAGAAAATAAAGATACTCAAGATTTTTCTGGAAGACAATATAATCCTGATTATGAGTTTGCAGGAATTGTTGTTGATACAGATGAAGAAGGTATTACAACAATTGAAATTAGAAATAAGTTATCTGTTAATGATAAGCTTGAAATAATGCTTCCAGAAGTTTTAGAGCCTGTAAATATGACTATTGATAAGTTATATGATTTTGAAACAGGTGAAGAAATAGAAACTGTAAATCCAGGTGTTAAAGAACAAAAAGTAAAACTTGTTTTACCAGTAGCGGTGAAAAAAGGTTTTGTAATAAGAAGAGTTAAATAAATATTGAAATACATAAATAAAGGAGAATTATAAATGGAAATAGGTATCGTTGGTTTACCAAACGTAGGTAAGAGTACAATGTTTAATGCAATAACAAAAGCAGGTGCAGAATGCGCGAATTATCCATTCTGTACAATAGAGCCAAATGTAGGAATTGTTCCAGTTCCTGATGAAAGATTAGATAATTTAGCAAAGCTATATAATCCAGAAAAAATTACTCATGCTGTTGTTAAATTTGTTGATATAGCGGGTATTGTTAAAGGTGCTTCTAAAGGTGAAGGTTTAGGAAACAAATTCTTATCACACATTAGAGAAGTTGATGCAATTGTTCAGGTTGTTAGATGTTTTGAAAATGGTAATATTACTCATGTTGATGGAAGTATAAATCCACTTCGTGATGTTGAAACAATTAATTTAGAGCTTATATTTGCAGATTTAGAAACGCTTGAAAAACGTATGGATAGAGCTGTGAAGATGGCTAGAACAGACAAGAAACATCAAGTTGAAGTTGATGCCTTAAATAAAATCAAAGCTTCTTTAGAAGCAGGAAAACTTGCTAGTTCAGTTACACTTACAGACGAAGAAAAAGAAATGCTATCTGATTTTTATCTTTTGACGGCTAAGCCAATGATGTATGTTGGAAATCTTTCAGAAGATCAATTAAAAACATATGATACAGATGAAAATTTCTTGGCACTAAAAAAATATGCTGAAGAAAATGGAAGCGAAGCTATTCCTTTATGTGTAAAGGTTGAAGAGGAACTTGCTACTCTTGAAGATGATGAGAAAGCAGAGATGCTTGAGCTTATGGGAATCGAAGAACCAGGACTAGATAAATTAATTAAGGCTAGTTATAAATTATTAAATCTTATGTCTTTCTTAACAGCTGGTGAACCAGAAGTTAGAGCTTGGACAATTACAATTGGAACAAAAGCTCCGGCTGCTGCGGGTAAGATTCACTCAGATATTGAGAGAGGATTTATCAAAGCAGAAGTTATAAGTTATTCAGATTTAATGGAATGTGGTTCAATGGTTAAGGCTAGAGAAAAAGGCTTAATAAGATTTGAAGGCAAAGAATATGTAATGCAAGATGGAGATGTAGTATTATTTAGATTTAACGTGTAGATTTAATTTTGGAGGAAACAAATGAAGAAAATTTTTACCTTATTATTTTTTATAACAATGATTAATTCAATAGTTTTTGCTGGAAGAGGAATTGATATACCAGAATATATTCTAGTAAAAACAGGAGACGGCAAAATTGAAGAAATAGAACTAGATACATATTTATATAGCGTGGTCCAAAGTGAAATGGGAACTAAATATAAAGCTTCAGGAATGTCTAATTCAGATGATGTTCCACTAGAGGCTTTAAAGGCTCAGGCCGTAGCTTCAAGAAGTTATGCTGTTTATAATATATTAAGAGCAGATGAAGATGCAGACTATCACGTTACATCTACTGTTACAAGTCAAGTTTATAATAAAAATGCTAATATAGCTGATATTGTAAAAGAAGCTGTAGATGAGACAACTGGACAAGTAATTACATATGATGATGAAGTTGCTTGTGCATACTTTTTCTCAACAAGTGGTGGCCATACTGAAGCTCCCGAAAATGTTTGGTCATCGGCTATACCATATTTAAAAGGTGTAGAAGATGAATATGAAATTGAGGTGGATAACAAAACATCATGGACAGTTATTTATACGCAAAGTGATTTAAAGAAGTTGTTTCCAAAACTTGGTGAAATTAAAGATATCATTATAGAAGAATATTCAGAAAATGATAGAGTTGTTGAACTTAAAATCGTTGGCAGTAAAGGAAAAGAAACTTTAACTAAAAACAACATAAGAATGAAAATGGGTACAGGAAAACTTAGAAGTCAATGGTTTGATGTTGAGTTTGATGGCAATGAAGCAGTTTTTGAAGGAAGAGGATTTGGACATGGAATTGGAATGAGTCAAAATGGTGCTATTGGTATGGCTTTGGAAGGATTCTCTTATGATGAAATTTTAGAATGGTATTATACAGACATTGAAATATATGGATTTGATGATTATTCATACAGATATGATGAAGATGACTATGATGAAGAATATTATATTCCTGAAGAAGAACTTGAAGAGGTTGAATTACCAAAACCACTTCTAGAAAAAACTATTGAAATATGTACGACAAATTGGTTGGCTAACTACATAGGAAATAAATAATAAGGTGAATATAAATACTAAAGATATGAGGTGATTGATATTAATATAGGTGTTGATATCGGAGGAAATCATATAGGAATTGGAATTGTAAATGAGCAAGGTGAAATTCTAAAAAAAGAAATAACAGATTATGATAATGAAACGATTAAAGCTGAAGAAATTTTTAGAATTTTAAATAGATTTTTAGAAACTAATAATACAAGTAAAGTTAAGAGTATAGGTATTGGAGTGCCGGGTATTGCAAGTGGTACACATATTGATTATACGTGTAATTTACCGCTTAGTAACATTGAAATACGTGATCTTGTAAAAACTAAATTACCTATTTATGTTTCGAATGATGCTAATTGCGCAGCGATAGCAGAGTATCAAGTTACAGATAACAAGTTTTACAATAATTATGGATTTGTTACAATTGGTACAGGAATTGGAGCTGGTGTAATATTAAATGGAAATCTTCTTGAAGGATCTACTGGTGCTGCGGCAGAACTTGGACATATGATAATTGAGAAAGATGGACTTAAATGTAGATGCGGCAGACAAGGCTGTTTCGAACAATACGCATCTGTTACAGCACTTAAGAGAAAGACAAATTTAGATTCATTAAAAGAAATTTTTTATATGCTTGAGAGAAATGAGAGTATACAAAAAGCTTTTGATGAATATTTGAATGATCTTGCAGAAGGTCTTACAAATTTTATAAATTTATACGATTTAGAAATGTTAGTCATAGGTGGAAGTCTTTCTGAGTATGGATATAAATACATAATGAAATTGAAAAGTATGATACTATCAAAAATATATAATAAATTTACTTATGAGTTAAATATGAAACCTGCTGTGCTTGGTAATGATGCAGGAATCATAGGTGCATCTTTGTTAAAAGAATATAAAGGCAGTATTTATGATTAGTAACCTGGTAGAAAGGTGGCGGTAGTATGGAAAAAATTTTAGAAAAACTAAAGCAAATAACAAGTGAGGAAAATATTTATTGTAATGAACCAATGAAAAATCACACAACGTTCAAAACTGGTGGAAATGCTGATATATTGGTTATTCCAACATCAAAAGAAGAGCTTGTTGAGTGTTTAAAACTTGATGTTCCTAAATTTATTATAGGAAATGGAAGTAATCTTGTCGTAAAAGATGGTGGACTTAGAGGACTTGTAATAAAAACAACGAAAGTAAATAATATGCATGTCGATGGTGAAGCAATAGAAGCGGAAACAGGTTGTTTTTTGGGAAAAATTGCAATGCTTGCTAGAGATAATTCGCTTACTGGTTTTGAGTTTGCTTCTGGAATCCCAGGGACTCTAGGTGGTGCAGTTTCAATGAACGCAGGTGCATATGGCGGTGAAATAAAAGATGTTGTAATAGAAAGTACATATGCTGATTTAAATGGAAATATCCATACTATTTTGAATGATGAACATGAATTTGGAAAGAGAAAAAGTTTTTTCACAGGAAAAGATTATGTGATTCTTTCTTCAAAAATTCAGTTAAAACAAGGTAATTATGAAGAAATAAAAAGAAAAATGGATGAATTAAGAGAGGCTAGAAATACAAAACAACCTGTTACGATGCCAAGTGCAGGAAGTGTTTTCAAAAGACCAGAAGGTTTTTTTGCTGGAAAACTTATTGAAGACTCAGGACTTAAAGGATATAGAATTGGTGGCGCGGAAGTTTCAACATTACATGCAGGATTTATTGTGAATGCAGGTGGTGCAACGTCTAAAGATATACTTGATTTAATAAAACATATTCAAGAAACGGTTCAAAAAAATTATGGAGTTATGTTGGAAACAGAAGTTAAAATTATTGGAGAAGACTAAGTAATAAAAGGTGGAAGTAATTGATGAATAATATTAATGAATGGTTTAGCTCGGGGCTTAAGTTAAAACGTTGGTTTTTTCTTATGGTAATAGGAATTTTATTTTTGAGTTTTAGCATAGCTAAATTCATGATAAGTGAAGAACTTGAAATTTTTCAATTAGTGGTATGCATTGCTATGTTTGTAGTTGGCTTTACATCTGTGATTATGAGCTTTGTAATGTCTCAAAGAAGAATTCTTCAAGCTATAGCTGAAGCAAATGCAAATCCAAATGGAAGAAATATTAATTTGAAAAAACTTTTATTTGATAAGAGAATGCTTGATAAGAATATAAAAATTGTTGCAATTGGTGGCGGTGAAGGATTAGTAGCACTGCTTAAAGCGTTAAAGATTTTTTCAAATAATGTTACAGCCGTTGTAAGTGTCGTTGACGATGAAAAAAATAGTTCTGAGAATTTATCAATCCAAGAAATCAAAAAAGCAATGGTTGCATTATCGAGCAAGGAATCGGCTTTGTCAGATTTCTTTACACATAGAATAGCTTCTGGAGAATTAAGAGGAAGAAATGCAGGCAATGTGTTTTTTGAAACATTGAATGATATGTGTGATAATAATTTGTCTAAAACAGTTGAACATGCATCTAAAATGCTTGATATGAGAGGTAGTGTTATACCTGCTACTTTGGATAATGTTACTATTGGTGCTGTTCTTACTGATGGTTCTAGAGTCATTGGAAAGAAGAATATAGAAGAAAAGGTCGAAGAAAAAAGTGTTGGAATTGAAAAAGTATTTTTGGTTCCTGAAAGATGTGCTCCTGCTCCAGAAGTAATAAGGAGTATAAAAGAAGCTGATGTAATAATAATTGGACCTGGAAGTTTATATATGGGTATTATTCCTACCTTGCTAATAAAAGAAATATCAGATACAATAAGAAAGAGTGAAGCGACTAAAATATTTGTTTCAAATATTATGACGGAGAAGAACCAAACTGTTGATTATGCTTTATCAGATTATATCAATATGATTCATGAACATGCTGGAAAAGGTTTGTTTAATCATTGTATCTTTTCTGATAGTGATATAATGCCGGAATATATTCGTAGATACAACAAAGAAGGCGCAGATTTAATTGAATTTGATAAAAATAAACTTAAGGATATGAAGCTAAATATAGTGGTTGCAGATTTGGCTACTGTAGATGATAGAAATGGTATTAGACATGATCATATAAAGCTTGCACAAAGTATTTTTAAAATTGTTTGTGACAACATGGATTTAGAGGATAATGATAAAGCAATCGAATATTATACTGCTAAATCAAAATTACAAAGAATGTCTAACAAGAATAAAAAGAAAAGTTTTTGGCTAAGTAATGTTAAAGTAATTAATCCAAACAAAAAGAGAAAGCGTAAATAAACATCTAAAATAAGGGAGTGTATTTATGAGAGTTACAAGAGATAAAATTCTAAATTTTGATATTGCTTCAAGAAAGGAATGGATTGCAACAAACGGTATTGGTGGTTTTGCTTCAAGTACGATAATTGGACTTAATACACGAAAATATCATGCGTTATTAGTGGCTGCTTTAGGAGATACCGGTGATAGATATGTTGTTTTATCAAAACTAAATGAATCTATTGTAAAAGGAGATAAGTCATATACTATATCAACAAATCAGTGTGGTAATTTTGTTGAGAATGGATATGTGTATCAGGAGTACTTCAGAAAAGCTCTAGTTCCGGAGTTCTATTATAAGGTTGACGATGTTGATATACTTAAAAAGGTTGCGATGAAGCATGGTGAAAATAAGGTTGCGGTTTCATACACGATAAAAACAAGAGGTGAAGATATTACTTTTAGAATCCAACCACTTGTAAATTATAGAAAATTTCATGATACAAGAAACTGTTATGAACTTGATTACAATGCAAGAGAGAATGCGATAAACATTAGATTGAATTCGCATACAACTCTTCACATGATAACTTCGGAGGGTATTTTTGAGAGATATGATAGAACATATTATAGAAATATGTTTTATATGGTAGAGGAAGAGCGTGGTCTTGATGCATATGAAGATCATTTTATGCCAGGAGCTTATGCAGTTTTTGTTCCTAAAAATACGGAGATGACATTTGAGTTTGTTGCATCTGTTGATTTTAGTCAAGATTTTTTGAAGACTGCTAATGCAAGTGAAATTATAAGAAGTGAAAACACTCGTTTAGAAAAAGTTTGCAAAATAGCTGAAGCTAATACAGTAGTAGAAAAACAACTTGCTGTGGCAGCAGATAGTTTTATAGTTGATAGAGGAAATAGAAAAACGGTAATAGCAGGATATCCATGGTTTGGAGATTGGGGCAGAGATACTTTTATTGCTTTTGAAGGATTGCTATTACGTACGAATAGATTTAAAGATGCTAAAGAAATTTTGCTTGATTTTTCAAGATTTATAAGGGATGGATTGATTCCAAATTTGATTGATGAAACAGGTGGAAGTGCATACAATACGGTGGATGCTTCGCTTTGGTATATAGATGCAGCGTATAAATATTACAAATATACTCATGATGAGATTTTTGTGCAGAAAATTTATGAACATTTATTAAAGATAGTTGATGCTTATAAAAATGGAACTCGATATAACATTTGTATGGATGTAGATGGTCTTATTTCTGCTGGTGATGAAACAACTCAGCTTACGTGGATGGATGCTAAGGTGGGAGAAATAATACCAACACCAAGATTCGGAAAGTGTGTAGAAATAAATGCATTATGGTATAATGCACTTAACATAATGAGTGAATTCTCTAAAATTTTAGGAAAAAAATTCGATACTGATTTGATAGAAAAAGTAAAAGATTCATATACTAAGTTTTATGCGGATTATGGGCTTTTTGATGTTATTGAACCTACTAGTGTGAAGATAAGACCAAATCAAATTATTGCAATTGGACTTGAATTTTCGCCAGTGAATGAGCAAAAAGCAAAGGAAATCTTAAAAGTAGTGGAAGATGAGCTATATACTGATAAGGGGTTGAAAACCTTGGCAAGTGATGATCCAGAATACAGGGGATACTATTTTGGAGATGTATATTGCAGAGATATGAGTTATCACCAAGGAACAGTTTGGCCATGGCTTTTACAACCATATTTTGAAGCTTCTAGAAAGTATGACGGTAAATATAAATGGTTAGAAAATACAGAAGAATTGATAACAGATGATTGTTTTGGAAGTATTAATGAAATTTATGATGCAGATGAGCCAAGACATCCAAAGGGAGCTTTTTCACAAGCTTGGAGTGTGGCTATGGCAATTATTAATTCAAAATAAGCATTTGTAGAAAGAATAAGGGGAAGTATGAAAATAATAGGGATAGATCCAGGATATGCAATAACTGGTTTTGGAGTCATAGAATACGAAGGGAACCACTTTAAATTAATTGAAAGTGGTTCTATTCAAACTAAGGCTGGAGTGCCTCTACCTACCAGAATTGCAAAGATTTATGATGATATGACTATGTTAATTGAGAAACATAAGCCAGATGCGATTGCGATAGAAGAATTGTTTTTTAATAGAAATACAACAACTGCTATTGGTGTTGCTCAAGGAAGAGGCTCGGTTTTGATTGCTGCCGCAAAGACGGCGACTCCAATATATGAATATACGCCACTTCAAGTAAAACAAGGGGTTACGGGCTATGGACGTGCCGATAAAAAACAAGTACAAATGATGGTGAAGACGGTGCTAGGACTTGAACAAGTTCCTAAATTGGATGATACAACAGATGCGATAGCAATAGCGATTTGTCATGCACATAGTCATAGATTTGCAAAAACAATACAATAGAAATTAGGAGATTTAAATGAGTTCGAATTTATATTTAATTACTGGTGAAGATGCTTATGAAAAACAAGAAAAACTAGAACAAATAAAAGCAGATTTTGGTGAATGTGTAAAAGGAATAAATTATATTGTTTTGGATAAAACAAATATGAATAAGCTTGAAGATGAGATAAATACATATCCTTTCGGTTTTTCGAGTAAACTTATAATTGTAAAAGTTGATAAGAAAGAAAAAGTGTCCGAAGCGACAGAAGTTGCAAATGAGGGTGAAGCATCAGAAAATGTGGAAGATAAAAATGATTGGTTAACGCCAAGTTTAGAGGAAACACTTAAGAATTTAGAAGGTGTTACGGTTGTTTTATTTGGCGATATCAAGAAGACAACTAGAATATATAAATTAGTTCAAAAACATGGAGAATGCTTGGTATGTGACAAAAAGAAAGAATATGATTTATTATCTTGGAGTTCTAAAATTTTTAAGGAAAATAGTGTTGATATAAATAATGCAGATATCAACTATTTGATAAATCTTTGCGGAACAGACAAATTGATGCTTAAAAATGAAATTGACAAACTAATTGATTTTTCATTTGAATCTAAAAGAATTACAAAGGAAGATATTGATGCTATATGCATTAGAACTTCAGATGTAATTATTTTTGATTTAACAGACAGCATCGGTAATAAAAATACGAAAGCAGCACTTAATTCATTAAGCGAATTGCTTGAAAATAAAGAGCCAATTCAAAAAATTGTTATCATGATAGCGAAACATTTTAAATCTTTGCTAGTAGCTAAGGTAGCGATGCTAGAAAACAGAAATGTTTTAGATGAACTTGCTACAAAATCTACATTTGCTGCTAATAAATATAAATCACAGGCAAAATATTTTACGCTAGAAGAATTAAAAGCGAAAGTTTTGGAATTTTCAAAGCTTGATGTGGATTCAAAAACAGGAAAAATTGATTTAAAGATAGGACTTGAAAAAATAATTTGTTCTTAAAATTTGGAAATTGGGACGGAGTCATCAAGGTGGAGAGCGCGTCCCAATTTCCAAATTTTTATGAAAAGGCTTGGTTGATTCCTTCGGAGATTATTCGCGAAAGGTTTGTGACGATGTCGTCAATGGTGTTTGGAGTAACCATAAAGTTGTCGCTTACCATTGAGGGGATTCCTATGACAGTTGGAACGCCGACTGCTATAACGGGGATTCCAAGGGATTCTTGGTTTATTGCGTTTCTATCGTTTTTTACGCCTGAACCGGGGGTTATACCGGTGTTGCTTATTTGTATGGTGTGACTAATTCTGTGCATCTCTTTGGCTGCTAAGGCATCGACTACTATAATGGCGTTTGGAGAAGTTTTTTCTGATATTCCCCTAATGATATCGCGGGTATCTATGCCTGTTGTTCCAAGAACGCCAGGGATGATAGCGCTTATAGAAATAGTCGGTTTATCGAGAAGCTCGGGATGATATTTTACAAGATGCCTTGTGACAGTAAGATTTTCGATGACTTTTGGTCCAAGGGCGTCTGGCGTAATATTTGAATTTCCAAGACCAACGACAAGAACAGAAAAATTAGTATTTTGAGCGGGGATTAGTTTTTTTAGAGTGTTAGAGAGACTATTAATAATTTTTTCGTCTATTCTTGCAACTTCATCGTTCATATATTGTGATTCAATTGTAATATATTCTCCAATAGGCCTGCCTAAGGCGTTTGAAGCTTCATCGGTATTTACTTTCACGGTTGTAATTTTAAATTCATTGTCAGAATCTTCGACTATCGTTTCAATTCCAGGGATTTCGTCGTCTAAATTCATTGCTTTTTTATAAAATTCTCTATTTTCAATAGCTAAATCTGTACGTATTTTTGAATACATAAACTCACCTCAAATTTAATATTCCCAAAATCATCAAAACAATACAAATAAAGCCAAAAACTGTAAGAAAATTGGTGTAAATTGTTGAATCTTCACGCTATTTAAGGTAAAATTATATTAGGACTGTGCGAGGAGGATGATGTTATGGGCAATTTCCTAGAAAAAATAAAGAAAATGAAGAATGGGTTTAAAAAATTTTTAGACTTTATTATAGACAAAGTTAAGTTTTTTATGACTCAAATAGGTATGATTGTTGCGATATTTATTATTATTGTGTTCTTTATTATAGCGCTAGCTGTTTTGATAAGAACAGCGGAGCATGCCTTGGGTCAGTGGCTTGACGCGGATTATGCTGGTATTTCAACAGAAGGAGACTATGAATATTTAGTTTCTAGCTTGGGGTATGCAGGATATGATTCGCTAATAACTGAGAAAGTATGGCAAGAATTTATGGCGTATGAATATGCTGTTTTGATGGATGTTGCTGAATACTTATATCAAGGTCAAGAAGAATATTATGGGGATCCAAACAATACTAAAGATGCGTATGGTCCATTTTCACAAAATTACTATAATGATAGTGATGAAACAGACTTAAGAGACCGTGAAAAAGGCGGTAGAAGTGATGAAAAAATTGCAGGTCCGGCGTATTTACCATATTTGGAAGTAAAGGGTGAATATGATATTTCTAAAATGTCATTTAAAGATTGGCAAAAGTGTGTAATAGAAGGTCAAGGTTCAGCCAGATTTGGTATAACGAGTGTAGGCCAACTTACAGAGTCTCCGGGGATCGAAAATGGAAAAGTTTCTTATGGTGGAAATAGAGATGTAGTGCCACCAATGATTATGTATGAATTCAAGATGAATCCATATGAACCAGATGCTCAAGGTTCACTTGTTCCATACATTACTGTGTTAAAAGAACAACTAAAATATTATTACTTTACTATTGGTGGAAGGGAAGAATTTAAAAATGGACCGTTAAATGATAAAAACGGTGGTGTTGTAATTGATACGAACAATATTGATCTTATCGATTTAATGGAAATAAGTACTTTGCTTAATATAGGAAATGGTTATTTGCCAAAAGCAAAGGCAGTGACAAATTATATTACACAAAATCCTGGAGCAGACCCAAGATCTAATTCGGATGCATGGCCTGTTGCAGATTCCGCGTTTGAACAACAACTATATTATACAAATGATTATAGCTCTGTTGTTTATAAAACTGCGTTAGAAATAATAATTAATAGATATTTACCTAAAGCTAGTATATTAACGGCTTGGTATTATGTAAAAGATACCGACTTGGCGGATCCAGAAACTCAAGGAAGAGAAACGTTAGATAATGGTGAATATAACAAATTTAATATTGATGATTTAATGAGAGATATTAAAGCTATATATAACTATTATTGTTGGGAAAATGCCGGTGAAACGTATGAAGATGAAGATATAAAAGCGATTTTGTATGATTCAGGAGATGGAACGGTCGTAAGAGAAGATGGATTGGGAAGCCCTGCTAAGAGATATGATTCTACTCAAAAGGTAGCTACGTCAAACAAAGACACATTTATTCATTTTGGACAAGCTGGCCTTGAAACGAATAAATTTGGTGTATTTAACGTGTATGAGCCAAAAGGCTCAAAAGGAAAACCGAAGGCGCCGGAAGCAATTACACAAGATCCAGAAGAAGCGACGGTTCCAGTTGTTACTGATTTAGTTTCTAAGCATGCATATTTCATGGATAGATTTGGATTAGATGCCACATATGAATATACGTATTCGTATAGATATAAGGAAGAAATACCTCCTGAAACTACGCCTGCAACATATGTACAAGGCATTCCAATAAAAAAACCAACAGTTCCTGCAGGACATACTTGCAACTTTGGAAGTAAAGGAGGTTATATAAGAATACCAGGCACTGCTTGTACAAGTTGTGCTAGTAAATTTGATGATTATGAAGGCTGGAAAATATGTGGAAAAGGAAAAACGAGTGCTGGAGTAACTGTATATCTTGTTCAAGATTTAAGAAATGTTACAGGACCACTTACAGAAGTTAGTGCAAGTCTGTATATAACAGAAAAAGGTGTGAGTGATTGGATATATGACACTGCTCAAGATAGTGATGATATAGTTATACCTTATGAAGCTACTAAAGATATAGAGCCTAGAGGCAAAATTGGTATAGATGAGAATGACAAGATTTCAAAATATATAAACGAAAAAGTTGTGAAAAAAGCAGAAGTAGATTTCGTTGAAAATACTAAAGCAATAAAAGATGCAGGGGAGTATACTATAGAACATCAAGATAAAAAATTTGTAAATTATATGCATTTGTATCCAGAACTTACAGAAACGCCTGAAGGTGGACCTGCAGATGCGGTTGCAGCTTCAGTATTACAAGGAAATATATTTGATTATAAACATGAGTTACCTTTTTATGATGCAGGAGCACAATCAGGAGATCCATCGTTGACTCCGGAAAAGGTTTTAGAGTTATTTAGTGGAGAAATATCTGATGAATCTAAGGGATTAAGTGGCACAAGTACAACGGGAGATACAGAGTTTTTCGGATTATTTTCGGATTTTGTTAATAGTAATAGTGAAAATCCTGATCCTAAACCAGACGAACCTAGTGGTGTAGTGGAGTATGAATTTTTAGGTATAGATAGTATAGATAGTTTGGATGTTAAAGGTTTTGCAGATAATAAACAAGATCCTAAATATAACGTTCCAAAATTTACATCAGTTAGTTCACAATCATCGCCATTCAATGCGATTTATGCTATAGACGAATACCAATTAGCGCTTATGTTAGATATAAAGCAAAAGAGAATTTCAACAATGATTGTTATGGACGTTGAAACTTGGGCAAAGAGTGCTACATATGATATAGAAATAATTCAAAACTCATTTGATTACACAAATTATAGATACGTAGTTCCACATTCATACTTCAGCTTCGGTGTTAGAGTGTTCAAAATAGATGAAAAACCTTTATATAGAGTTGAATATTATAAAGATTATTTCTCGAAATATGAGAATAGTGAACCGGGAATAAAAGAAGCTGATGTATTGAGCATGATGATGAAATGGGAAGAGTTTGCGAAGAGTGGAAACGATACTGCGTATGCGTTTATGAGAGATTTGTATAAACTTATAATGTATATACGCCAAAAAGGTATTGATGAAGATAATATAGATGATTATATCTTGTCTACAGCATATAGTTATTTATATGTACCGGATACAATTTGGGAATTTAGAGAAGGTATATCGCAAGAAGCTTTCTGGACAGAGCGACTGGCAGCAGAAATGTATGGAGATGACGCAATGTCTAAAGAAGAATTAAAGAAGGTGCTTGTAAAGAAAGAAGAAATAGCATGGCAAATTTTAGATTATGATGAGTATGAAGAGTGCCAGTATGAAGAAGATGGAGAGGCGAAGACTAAGATTTATGCATTGTTCCCATTTGGAGCGCCTTATACAAGAACGTGGTTTATGGAAGATGCACTTGAAAAAGGTGTATTCTATGATGGAAACTATACAGATGGACATGGTGGCGCAGACTGGACGTCAAGAGCTAAAATGTCGGCGATGTTATCTGGTAAAGATGAGCTAGCAAAGAGAATTTATGATTATGAACTTCGTTCAAGAACTTTGAGAAATATAATGAACGGCACTGAAAAATATGAGGACAAAATTGAGAAAGCATTAGATTTCATCGAAGGAGGAACTGGTGGAACTGCATATACAAAGGCGGAAAGTGAACTTAGAGCTGAACTTCGTGAATATGAAATAAGATCGCCTGAAGTTGCTGTTGCAGGTGGTGTAGTATATAAAGCGGACTACAATTGTTATAGTGGTTTTGCGGTAGGTGTTGATCACACGAAAGATGATGCTTCAACTCCAGCAAGAACATCATATGTTCATATGAGAAGATGGCCAGTGGTTCAAACAGGTGATATTGTTGGACCAGGTACGATACTTGGATATGAAGGAACAACAGGTAATAGTGGTGGAAATCATTTACACCAAAACGTATGGGTTGGTAATGCAAAAGATAGTCCAGCGGAATATATGGGACCGATATTTGCACCTTTCTATAATCAAGAAAAGGTATTTGAAATTTCGCAAGAATTATCGAAGTATTCAGATAATGAAGAATTGATATTAGGAACAGATTATTATACGCTTATAAGAACAGTTTTGATGCAGGAGTTTGAAAATGGAAAAGCAAAATATTCAGCAGAAATTGCTCCGGAAGGACAAGCGACGTATTTAAAATCAGCATCATTTGTAATGCTTGAAGGAAATGATGGGGAAACTCATGAATATATAGATTTTTACGGTGCAAGCACAACGTTTGATGAATTAGGAAATCCTGTTGGCGGAGCAACTGGAGTAGTAAGTGGTGATAAGATAATTGTTAAAGTAGGAATTACTTCTCCTGAATATTATCTGTGTGGATATAAAACAGAAGTTATAAGAAATGCTACAGCAAGTGACGATTCTTTATCTGGAGATGATTTCGCTTCATCAAATGGAGTTACGCTTTTAAGAGTAATTTCAAAAGAAAAAATAGATGATTTTTCTGAAGAAGTATTGGCTAATTCAATACAAGTTGAGACTGACGTGGATATAACAAGTTCTACAAGGGTTATATGGGGAAATAATGTTCCATTTTCTCCGATTGTGGCTGATATGGAGGATGCTATTGATATAACGTCTCTGAATGTAGAAAAAAGCTTCAAGGCTTCGGAACATAAAAGTGAATATGATGGAAAACCTAATGATCCTCCTAAAAAAGAGGAAGGATATGATGATGTAAAGGCTACAAAAGATTTCTTTGATGCTGGTAAGGTTGAAGATAGACTTAAAGTACCTGCTTTGTATTTAATACATATGTCAGACTTAGAGTCAGAATATTCAATTCCGTTTTATGAAGGACCAGTATCAGTAGAACATCAAAATTCAGGTATAGTACTTGGATATTCTGGTTCGATAAGTGGAGATTTATTAAAATTCCAACAAGCGCTTATCTCAAATGGTTTAGATCCAGATAGAACAATAACTCCGAATGGTGTGTTTGATGAAAATACAAAAAATATTATAAAACAAAATGTTACTTCTATGGTTTCAAGTACATCTATCAATAATGGTGCTGTCGGAGAATATCCTGGTCATAGCATAGAAGGTATGGTTCGTTGGAATGCTACTGTTACATGGGGAAGTGTTGATGAGTCGATAAAAGTTGGTCGCGAGGCAACAATGCAAGCAGGAATGATGGTACCTAATGTTACTTCGTCGTTTGTGGCAGGTGTTGCATCTTGTGAATCAAGCTTTATACCAACAAATGAATCAAATCAATTTTGCGGTGGTGCAGATGCGGTGTCATGGCTTACTCAACCAGTATTCCCTGATGAAACATCAACTGCAGATACGGGAAATATTACAATTGTTTATAGAGGTGTGAAGAGAACAATCAGAAGAGCACAAGGGTTAATGCAACTTGCACCAGGAGTAGGCTTCCCAAGAGCTAGAGCAAAAGTTGGCGACGATATCGATCAAATCGTTTCACAAGTAAGAACTCCGGCTACTAATGCAATACTAGGTGCTGAGTATTTATCAGAAAACATAGTATCTTTGATAGGAAATGAAACACATTTTAATCGTTTAAAGGAACTAGTTAATTCAAATCCAGCGTTTGCTGCAATGACAGCAGATTGTGGAATTTCAGGCATGGAACTTGCACTTTCAGGATGTTCGGCATACATGTATAATAAAGGTCCGGGTAATGGAAATACAGAAAGAATTATAGAAGCAATGGGGACTATCATGTATGATCCTGTAGAGAAGCAAGCGTATTATCCAGGTCTAGCTCCTGGTGCTAAAGATGAGGAACACGGATATTCACATAAGGTTATAACATTTATGGTTAGAAATGGTCCAAAAATGGATAAATAATAAAATTAGTGGATAAAACTTGGAAATTGGGGCGGTCCCTTTTTCCAAGTTTTATACCAATAGTTTATATTTGAAAGTATGCGAATGAAGGGAGAAGCGCTTATGGAAGGTAGAGAGTTAAAACCTCAAGTAAAGATATTGCTGATAATTATACTTATAATACTTGGTGCGATTGTAATTGAAAATGTTATAAATTTGTTTTTTAATGTAACGGAAGAAATTAAGACTAAACATGAAATAAAAAAAGAACAAGAAATATATATGTCGACTCCTGAATACGCAGAAGAACAAAAGATAGAGGCATGTGTTAAAACGGCAATCGAATACTTGAGTTCAGGTGATTATGAAGCTTTATATAATGTTATAGATCCTGATTATAAAGAGTATATGCAAATAGATTCTGTTGATAAATTTAAGGAAGTTTTGGCTACATATATGAATGGTGCTGATTCGGTAAAATTATTAGATTATGGAAAACAAAATGATAGATACCTTTGCGATGTTATTTTTACATCAGGAGACAATGTTTTTAGTAAGAGATTGCTAGTAAAACAGCTTGAAAATGAAGAGTTTTACATTATTTTAGATGATATATACAATATAGAAAAATTTAATGGAAGATTCAGAGTTTTTGATGATACGATTGATTACAATTTGGTTTATAGGGTAAATAGAGGCTCGACAAACACATATGTAATGGATGTTACAAATTATACTAATAAAGACATGGTTGGCTCATATAAAAACACATATTTGATGAAAACTGATAGAAAAACGTATGAACCACAAAATAAAGAAGAACTTGAAAATATAACTATTCCTGCCGGTGGAACAGTGAGAGTATATTTTACAATAAGTAATGGTAGCGTGAATTCATATACATTCCCAGATGATATGTTATATTTGAATTTTGATTTTGCGGATGGAACTAGAAGAAGTGACAACATGATATTACAATGGGAATATTGGGAATAGGAGGTGCAACATTATGAAAAACATGGCAAAAAAGTTTTTGGCAGTATGCTTTACCGCCCTTTGTGTTGTGCTATTTTTGATATACACGCTGAAGGATTTTAATGAAGAAAAGAGCAGCGGAATACGCAGTATGATAGGAGAAGAGTTTGGTGGAGTTACATCGTTATCTGTTAGAGAAAACGTTATTTTGACAAATGCTGTTGAACTGTATTTGCAAAGTTTAAGAAGTGGTGATTTTGATAAGGCTTATGGATATATTTCTGCTCAATACAAAGAAATTGTTCCTAAAGATGTTTATATTCAAAAAATGAATGAAATAGGTTTAGAAAACTTTAAAACTTCTGGTTTATTGGAAATTAGGCAAGCAACAACTAATATGTTTATTGTACAATTTGATCTAGCAAATGGCTTAAAACAAAAAATTTTGCTTATATTAGATGATAAAAACTATTATATTGTACCTGAACCATTCCTAGAATATAGGGTAGTTGATGATGGAATAAAGAAGGATGGTATCACATATCATTTGAATGGTTATGAGATTGATTTGGAAAGATGCGTATTTGATTTTACGATAACAAATGAATCGAATGATGAAGTTAAAATTGTTGATGCACAAATGTTGTATGAGACGGGTGGATCTTCAAAAGCTGTAAATAGTGAATTTGTGATTCCGGCGAAGGAGACAAAAAATGTTTCTATAGAAGTTGAAACTTATCTTGATTTCCCGGCTGGTTTTAAATTAACAAGGCAAGATGGCGAAAAACAGAGAATATATACCTTTGATTTATAATTTGTAAAAATATGGATATAACAACCGAAAATATTATGATTTTTGTGTTGCTATATCCTTTTTTTTGTAATATAATATAGCCGAACCTTAACTTGGACGCGAGAAACAATTATCTCCTCTTGCGACCTAAGCTAATGGCGATTATTGAAAGATAGGAGGTTAAAATCATGGATAAGAGTCAAATCATAAAAGAATATCAAACTCATGAAGGCGACACTGGTTCACCAGAAGTTCAAATCGCTTTATTAACAAACAGAATTTCTGAATTAACAGAGCATTTGAAAGTTCATAAAAAAGACAATCATTCAAGAAGAGGTCTTTTCAAAATGGTTGGACAAAGAAGAGGCTTACTTAAATATCTTGAGAAGACAGATGTTGAAAGATATCGTTCTTTAATCGAGAGATTAGGTTTGAGAAAATAATTAAATTGAGGGGTAATGATGTTACCCCTCTTTTTAAAATCACTAAGAAATTAATTCAGGAATTTTGCTAAAGATGTAGGTGTAATGTGTGTGTATTTTGAACAAATGCATAGACACTACAGCTACATGGTAAATTCCTGGATTAAAATATATTTAAAGTGGACATGCTAAAAATATCCACAGAAAAGGAGTTTATTATGTTTAAAAGTTATTCAATGGAACTTGCTGGTAGAACATTAACACTTGAAACAGGTAAAATGGCCGGCCTTGCAAATGGTAGTGTTTTAGTTAAGTATGGTGATACGGTTGTAATAGTTAACGTTACAGCTTCTAAGGCACCAAGAGAGGGAATCGATTTCTTCCCATTATCAGTTGATTATGAAGAAAGATTATACGCTGCAGGAAGAATACCAGGAAGCTTTATGAAAAGAGAAGGAAAGCCTTCTGACAAAGCAATATTAGTTTCAAGAGCAATTGACAGACCAATTAGACCATTATTTCCAAAAGATTTAAGAAATGATGTTTGTGTTAATGCTTTAGTTTTAAGTGTTGATTTAGATTGTTCTCCAGAAGTTGCTGCACAAATTGGTACATCTGCTGCATTATCAATATCAGATATACCATTTAACGGACCAACAGCTGCAGTTAGTGTTGGATATGTAGATGGAGAAATCGTAATTAACCCAACACTTGCACAAAGAGAAAAAAATAGATTAAACCTTACAGTTGCAGGAACAAAAGATAAGGTGTCAATGATTGAAGCTGGTGCTGATGAAATACCAGAAGATATTATGTTAGAAGCAATAATCAAAGGACATGAAGAAATTAGAAGAATTGCTGAATTTATCGAAAATATTCAAAGTGAAATTGGTAAACCAAAATTTGACTACACACATTGCGTAGTTGATGAAAACTTATTTGATGTTATTTATGACTTTGCTAGTGAAAAGATTAGAACAGCATTAACAGAAGTTGATAAAGATACTAGAGATGCTAATATAGATGCTGTTACAGCTGAAATAGAAGAATATTTAAAAGGGAAATATAGCGAAGAAGAATTTGAAGAAATCAAACCACAAATAGGTGAAGCTGTATACAAACTTCAAAAGAAAACAGTTAGACACATGATTCTTGAAGAGAAGAAGAGAGTTGATGGAAGATCAATTGATGAAATTAGACCATTAAGCAGTGAAGTTGATATTCTTCCAAGAACACATGGAAGTGCTTTATTTACAAGAGGTCAAACTCAAGTTCTATCAGTTGCTACACTTGGTACAATTGGTGACGAACAAGAACTTGATGGATTAGATGAAGAAAAATCAAAGAGATATATTCATCACTATAACTTCCCACCATATAGTGTTGGTGAAGCTAGACCTTCAAGAGGTCCTGGAAGAAGAGAAGTTGGACATGGTGCACTTGCTGAAAGAGCTTTAGTTCCTGTAATACCTTCACAAGATGTATTCCCATACACAATAAGAGTTGTATCAGAAGTTTTATCTTCAAATGGTTCTACATCACAAGGAAGTATTTGTGGAAGTACATTAGCGCTTATGGCAGCTGGTGTTCCAATTAAAGAGCCAGTAGCTGGTATCTCAACAGGTCTTGTTACAGATGACAATGATAGAAGCAGATATGTTATGATTACTGATATCCAAGGATTAGAAGATTTCTTCGGAGATATGGACTTTAAAGTTGCTGGAACAAAAAACGGAATAACAGCAATTCAAGTAGATATAAAAATTGATGGACTAACATATGATATTATTAAAGAAGCGTTCGAAAGAACAAGAGTTGCTAGAATGTATATTTTAAACGAAGTAATGCTTAAAGCAATTCCTGCTCCAAGAACAGAAATTTCAAAATATGCTCCAAAGATTATCACAATGACAATAAATCCTGATAAAATCAAAGATGTAATCGGTTCGGGCGGAAAGGTAATTAACAAAATTATTGCAGATACAGGCGTTAAGATTGATATCGAAGATGATGGTAGAGTGTTTATAGCAGGTGAAGATGCAGAAATGGCAAACAGAGCAAAAGAAATCATTGAAACAATAACAATGGATCTTGAAGTTGGAAAAATATATACAGGTACAGTTGTTAGAATAATGAATTTCGGTGCGTTTGTAGAAATCGTTCCAGGAAAAGAAGGAATGATACACATTTCAAAACTTGCTAAAGAAAGAGTAGAAAAAGTTGAAGACGTTGTTCAAATTGGTGATACAGTTGCTGTTAAAGTAATTGAAATTGATGACCAAGGAAGAGTTAACATGATGAGAATCGTGTAAAATGAACTAGATAAAGAAATACAAAATATAACAAGAGATAATGGATAAATGATACCAATGTGAAATATCTTTTATCTATTATCTCTTTATTATATGAAAAAGAGGTGTGTGATTTGGCAAAAGATAAGGAAATACATGTAGTTGCGTTTGTTGGCCCTAGTGGTACTGGTAAAAGTCATCGTGCTCATATGGTTGCTAAAAATAAGGGCATTGAATACATAATAGATGATGCTATTTTAATTCATAATAACAAACTTGTTGCTGGAACATCGGCAAAACGTGCAAGTACAAAGATTGAATCAGTAAAAAGAGCTTTGTTTTCTGTAGAAGGGCAAGCTGATGAAATGAAAGCAGCGATAAAGTCTAAAAAACCGAAATCGATATTGATACTTGGAACATCAGATGAAATGGTTCAGAAAATTGTTACGAATTTAGCATTACCGCCAATTTCTGAGACTATTTATATTCAAGATGTATCTTCTCCACAAGAAATAGAACTTGCGAGAAGTGTTAGAATGTCAGAGGGAAAGCATGTAATACCTGTTCCGACATTTGAAATAAAAAAGGATTTTTCAGGGTATTTATTAGATCCATTGCAGATATTTAGATGGAGAGGGAAAGGAACAACTCCGTTTATGACTGAAAAATCAATAATTAGACCAACATTTAGTTATTTAGGAAATTATACAATTTCAGATAATGTTTTGAGAACGATAATTGAATATATTAGTAAGGATATAGAAGGAATTTATAAAATTCAAAAAATAAAAATAGAGAATTATCCAGACGGAATGGTGGCTTATATAGAGGTAATGTTGGAATATGGACATAATCTACGTGTGATAATGAAAGAATTAAAGGAAAAAGCTAAGAAAGAAATTGATAAATTAACGGCGATGAACGTGCTAGATATACAAATAACAGCAAAAGGTTTGCATATCCCAGGTGAAGATAATGAGTAGTGCACAATTTTACATATAATTTACAATTTATTAAAAGGTAATTAACAGATTCGTAATATTATGTAGGCGGTATAGTAATGGTACATTATTGTTGATAATACGTTGTTCATAATTTGACTTTTTTTACTGCTCTAAAAAGGTCAAAAATGATTTGTATGTGTTGACTAAATAATTTCGCACGTTATTTGTGTCAGAGACGATAATGTATTTATACTATTATCTGTTTCGGATTTTTTGATGGGGGATTCGAAAGTATAATGCGGTGCCTAGGGGTGCTAAACACCCCTTGCGCGATGCATTTATATCTGGCATTTTTTTCGTTTATAGAAGGATGTGAGAACAATAAAAAAGATATTAGTTGTAGATGATGACAAAAATATATGTGAGTTGTTGAACTTATATTTAAAGAAGGAAGGATTTGAAGTTGTTTTTGCTTATGATGGAAGCGAAGCTGTTACTAAGGCAAAAAATGAAAATCCTAATTTAATAGTATTAGATGTAATGATGCCAGTTATAAATGGGTGGGAAGCTTGTAAATTAATTAGACAATTTACACAGGTTCCTATAATTATGCTTACAGCTCTTGATACTACTGAAAATAAAGTGCAAGGGCTAAACATTGGTGCAGATGATTATATTGTTAAACCATTTGAACCAGTCGAGGTAATTGCTAGAATTAATGCACATTTAAGAAGAGAAGAAAATAAAGAGACGACAGAAAATGTACAAAATTCTTCTGAAATAACTGTAGATAATATTTCAATAAATCTTGAAAAATATGAAGTAAAATTAGATGGAAATATTGTTGAGGATTTAAAACCAAAAGAGATTCAATTATTGTATTTCTTTTTGACGAATAAAAATCAAGTTTTTACTCGTGAACAGCTGTTAGATAAAGTTTGGGGCTATGAATATTTTGGTGGGACAAGAACTGTTGATGTTCATATAAAAAGTGTTAGAGAAAAATTAAGTAGTTCTAATAACAAGTGGGAAATTAAGACGATTTGGAATGTTGGTTATAAATTTGAAACAAAAGAAAATTAAATAATAGAAGCGTTGAATCGTAGGAGTATATATGTTTAAAAGTATTTATTTTAGATTAGTTGCAACTTATCTAACTTTGTTTTTAGTAATTGTCGTAGTAATTTCATTTTTTAGTACAACGTTATTTTATAAAGAATTTACTAATCAAATTGAAGATAATTTGCTTAATGCAGGTATTAAAACTAATAGCCTTATGGAAAGATATTATAATAATGACATAACTAAAACAGAGCTTACTGCATGGATAGATGCTATGGGTTATATTTCTAATATTAGAATATATATATTGAATCCAGATGCATCAATACTTCAACAAATTTCGGCGAATGATACGCTTAGTGTTAATGATCAGTTAAAGACAGACATAAGAAGTGCTATGAATGGAGAAAAGGTTATAAGAATGACCTCTGTGTCGTTAGAACCTGATTCAGAAGAGGTTGTGTATATTGCAATGCCTCTTGAATATAACAAAAATATTAGTGGTGTAATAATGATATTTACACCATTTACAGAAGTAAATCAGTTAATAAGAGAAGCTATAATAACAATAATTACAGTTGTAATAATTGTTATATTGATTGGTACAATTGCTATTTTAAGGGTTTCGATAAATATATCAAATCCTATTAAACAGATTAGTGAATATGCGAAGAGTATTGGTAAAGGAATTAATGTTCCAGATGTTGTGATTGATACTGATGATGAAATTGCAATGCTTGGAAATTCTTTTAACGAGATGAAAAAAGAAATTCTTGCAACAGAGCAAATGAGAAAAGAAATTGTTGCAAATGTTTCTCATGAGCTTAGAACACCGCTTACTTCAATAATTGGCTTTATTAAAGGAATTCTTGATGGTGTCATATCTAAAGAAGATGAGAGTAAGTATTTGAAAATAGCGTATGATGAGGCTAATAGATTAAAAGATTTGACTAAAGATATAGTAGATGTTGCTAAACTTGAGTCAGGTAGTGTTACATTAAATAAAGAAAAATTTGTGTTAAATGAGCTAGTTCAAGATGTATATATTGAGCTAGAAGAAATGGTTAAAGAAAAAAATCTTGATTTTATTTTAAATGAAAAAAGTAAAAAAATAGTAGTAAATGCAGATAAAGCTAAAATAAGACAAGTTCTAATAAATATATTAAATAATTCTTTGAAATATACAGATAAAGGTTCAATATCTATTTATGTTGAGCAATTTCAAGGAAAAGCGAAAATGAAAATTGTGGATACTGGAGCTGGTATTCAAAAAGATAAGATACAATATTTATTTAATAAATTTTTTACAGCAAATGACTATGGCGATGCTACAACAGGAGCTGGTTTAGGATTAAATATTGTTAAGACAATAGTTGATATGCATGAAGGAAAAGTTGAAATTGATAGTGAAATAGGTAAAGGTACAACTGTTACAATTATTTTATAAGTAAAGGAAGAGAGGTGAATTGGTATGAGTAAAAAATTTGATATTGTTACTATTATATTAATGATTGCGTTAATCGTATTATTGTTTTTTGTTGTTTTTAATTATTTTACTCATTCAAATAGCCTTGATACTGTTACTAATTCGAATCTTCATATGATTGATGCTGTTGAAGGACTTCAAAATGTAAGTGGTTCTAATACGGTTTTAAAAAACAATGTTTTTGAATTATCTGGAGATAGTTCAAATCAAACTTCGATTATTGATGAGAATGTGAATTCTGGAGATGTAAGTAATCTTTCTGGTGATGGTGTTATAGATACGGTTTATATAGACAAAACTGTTGAAAAAGACAATGAGTCTATGAATGAACCGGCTCAAAATGATGTTACGCCAAAAGATTCTACAGCGCTTATTATTACATCAAATGATAATATTTCTGATAAAGAAAAAAAGGAAGTTCTAAAGGAATTAGATGAAACATTAATGGATCTTTTAGATGTAATAGATAGTGTTCAAATTATTGATGAATCTCGCTTGGAGACTTCTGAGAGTGAGGTGCAACAATGAAGAAATTTTTAGTATTTACGTTAATGATAATAGGTATGACTTCTTTTCCCGTTTATGCTACTGAAATAGAAAATAGCGGAGATTCGACTAATATTCCTATAATGAGTATTGAGGAATTTGCGATGATGATGCAGGCAAAACAAGGAAAAGTTGATATAATTAAGAAAAATAATATAGAAATAACAGAGCTAAAAGAGTCGTTAAAAATTGAGATTTTAGAGGCTGCCAAAAAAGTTAATAATCTTAGAATAGATATTTCAGCAGATAAAATTGAAATTGATGATGAAACTATACTCGAGCTTAAAGAATTGTTGGAGTTCTTACAAGATGCAAAAACAACCTTAGAAATCGATGCAGAAAAAATCTCAAATGAAATTGAAGAAATTCTCGATTTAATTTCTACAAAGGGTATGCAGCTTGAACAGTATGATTTGCTTATTGAGAAACAAAATACAGTTATTGTAAAAATGAAAGAAATCCTAGAAACAGTTAATAAAATATAAAACTGACTAATTTGTAATTAGTCAGTTTTTTTATCCATTTTCATCAAGAGGGGCGTCCCTCCTGATGAGAATTTTTTTAAAAAGTCAATCTTCAAATCATAAAAAAAGGTTGTTTTGGCATGCTTTTACAGATATAATATTAGTTGGATTTATGATTTAAAGGAGAGAAGTAAGATGTCATTTTTTGAAAAGTTAAAGAAAGGTTTGTCTAAGACAAAAGCATCGTTTGATGAAAAAATAAATAATGTTTTTAAGCACTTTAGAAAGGTTGATGAAGAGCTTTTAGAAGAATTAGAAGAAGCATTGATTCTTTCTGATGTTGGATTTGAAACTACCAATAAGATAATAGAGCAATTGAGAGATAAGATTAAAACTAATAAAATTGAGGATGCAGATTTGGTTAAAGATGCATTGTGTGAGATTATTTCAGGGATTTTAAATGAAAATGATAGTTCATTAAAGCTTGAGACTAATCCTTCGGTTATTCTAGTTGTTGGTGTTAATGGTGCTGGCAAGACTACTTCTATTGGAAAGCTTGCTGCTAATTTTAAAGCTGATGGAAAAAAAGTTTTAGTTGCTGCTGCAGATACTTTTAGAGCTGCTGCTATTGAACAATTAGAGGAATGGACTAATAGAGCTGGTGTTGATATTTTGAAAAGACCGGAAGGTGCAGATCCTGCATCGGTTGCATTTGATGCTTCTAGAAAAGCAAAAGTAGAAGGTTATGATATAGTTATTATTGATACTGCGGGAAGATTACATACAAAAAAGAATTTAATGGATGAACTTGGTAAGATTCAACGTACTATTAGAAAAGAATTACCTGATGCTTCTCAAGAGGTTTTAATTGTTCTTGATGGTACATCTGGTCAAAATGCTGTAATTCAAGCTAAAGAATTTTCTGAAGTTACTGAGATGACGGGAATTATTTTGACAAAACTTGATGGTACTGCTAAAGGTGGTGTCGTAATTAGTATTTGTTCAGAATTAAATATTCCAGTTAAATTTATTGGTGTTGGCGAGAAGATTGAAGATTTACAAGTGTTTAATTCTGCAGATTTTGCAAAAGCTTTACTTGAAACTACTGAAGATGATGAGGAAAAAGAAGAGATTGAAGAGTAGATAGAGGTGTAATGATGAAAATCGGTTTTGTGTCACTTGGATGTAGTAAGAATTTAGTTGATACTGAGATGATGATTGGTTATTATAAATCGAGAAATTATGAAATAGTTAGTGATCCTGCGGATGCTGAAGTAATAGTTATAAACACATGCGGATTTATTGAGTCTGCTAAGCAGGAAGCTATTGATACTATTTTAGAAATGGCGGATTATAAGAACCATAATTGTGAAAAATTGATTGTTACAGGTTGTTTGGTTGAAAGATATTTGGAAGAACTTAAGGCAGAACTTCCTGAAGTTGATTTGTTTATTCCTATTCGTGATTACGATAAAATTTTTGATGTTTTAGATTATCACAATAGAGTTATTTCAACTGGAAATAATTTTGCTTATTTGAGAATTGCTGATGGATGTAGTAATAATTGTACATATTGCGCAATTCCCAAAATAAGAGGTCCACTTTTAAGTAGAGAACTTGATGATATTGTAAAAGAGGCTAAAGAGCTTGAGACACAAGGGTATAAAGAATTAATTTTGATTGCGCAAGATACAAGTCGTTATGGTTTGGATTTATATGGTGAACCTAGGCTTGTTGAACTTTTAACAGAGCTTTGTAAACTCGATTTTAAATGGATTAGATTCTTGTATACATATCCTGAGATGATTTCTGATGAACTTATTGATTTTGTAAAAGAAAACAAAAAAGTTTGTAGATATTTTGATATGCCTATACAACATATTTCAGATCCTGTTTTAAAGAGAATGGGAAGAAAAGGCAATTCAGAGTCTATAAGAAGTGTCATTGCTAAGATTAAGGCGGCAATGCCTGATGCTATTCTTAGAACTTCTTTGATTGTTGGATTCCCTGGAGAGTCTGAAGATGATTTTAATGCCTTGAAAGAATTTGTTCGAGAAACGAAGTTTAACAGATTAGGAGTGTTTAGATATTCGATGGAAGATGGGACTCCGGCTGTAAAGCTTGATGGTCATATGGATGAAGCTATAAAACAAGAAAGATATGAAGCAATAATGGAGATACAACAAGAAATATCAGAGGATTTTAACAACACATTAATAAACAAGAAACTGACTTGTATAATTGACGAAGTTACAGATGATGGTGAATACTATGTCACACGTTCTTATATGGATGTGCCAGATATTGATGGATTGGTATTTGTTAAGAGAACTTCAGAGCATAAAGTTGGCGAATTTATTGATGTTGTTGTAAATGAAGCTGCAGAATATGATTTGATTGGAACAGAACTTTAATAAAATTTATATGAGGAGATGGGTGTATGAATTTACCAAACAAAATTACATTGGCAAGAATGATTTTAGTTCCTTTTATGTTGATAGTGCCTCTATTTGGTATAACATCAACAATTTTAGGTGGTATTACTGTTGAAAATATAATAATTCTTGCAATATTTTTAATTGCGTCGATTACAGATTTTTTAGATGGACACTTAGCTAGAAAGAATAATATGGTTACAACATTCGGAAAATTTTTAGATCCGATTGCAGATAAACTTTTAGTAATTACTGCTTTAATGATGTTAGTGGAATCTGGTATAATTCCAGCTTGGATTCCAATAATAACTGTAGCAAGAGAATTTTTAGTTTCAGGTGTTAGAATGCTTGCTGCTGGAGAAGGAACTGTTATTGCAGCTAGCATGCTTGGAAAAATAAAAACAGTATCACAGATGGTTGCTATTTCACTTGCTTTCGTTTCAATTAATCCTTTTATGGACTTTATTGGCGGAGAATTGCAAGGACTTCATTTAATTATTAATATACTTATGTCTATTGCAATGGTTGTTTCAGTGATAGCAACAATTTGGTCTGGTACAGACTACTTAGTAAAGTCAAAAAATGTAATTTTGAAGAGCAAATAAAATAAAAAAAGGACAAAAGCCCCGTCCCTTTGTCCTTTTTTATTGGAGGAACAAATGAGTAATAAAAAAATTAAAGAGAGATACGATGAATTAAAAAAACAGATTGCGTATCATGCAAATAAGTATTATAACGAGGATGCGCCGGAGATTTCGGATTTTGAGTATGATATGTTGATGCTTGAATTAAGAAATATAGAACTTAAAAATCCGGAATTTATTACGAGTGATTCGCCTACGCAAGTTATTGTTGCTTCTGGAGCAGTGAATAATCATTTTTCAGAAGTGAAACATGAGATTCCAATGCAAAGTTTACAGGATGTGTTTAACACTGCAGATGTTGTAAGTTTTGTTGAAAGAATAGAGAAAGAAGTTCAAAATCCGTCTTATGTGGTAGAGGCAAAGATTGATGGTTTATCAGTGACGCTTGAATATGTAAAAGGAAAATTTGTTAGAGGGTCTACAAGAGGTGACGGCCTTGTGGGTGAAGATGTTACATTAAATTTGAATACGATTAAGTCTATTCCGCAGAAACTGAAAGATGAAATTGATATTATTGTTAGAGGTGAAGTATATTTACCTCGTGCATTTTTTGAGAAGATTAATGAAGAACGCGAGGTTATGGGTGAGAAACTTTTTGCTAATCCTAGAAATGCTGCTGCTGGATCTTTGAGACAATTGAATCCAGAAATTACTGCTCAAAGA
Source organism: Clostridia bacterium (assembly GCA_017462965.1). GTDB lineage: Bacteria > Bacillota > Clostridia > TANB77 > UBA1234 > UBA1234. The sequence continues at coordinate 95,627 of JAFTQC010000032.1, forward strand.
AATTTAGATATTTTTGTTTTTAATGTTCAAAAATCAGATAGTGTTAAATTTGCATCGCATTATGAGTCATTAAAATATGCCGAGGAGCAAGGTTTTAAAATTTCGCCCTTTTTGAAGAGATGCAGTAGTGTAGAAGAAGTTCTAGATTCAATTAATGAAATTTCAGAGATTCGTGGTGAATTAGAATTTGATATTGATGGTGCTGTTGTTAAAGTTGACAGTTTGTCTCAAAGAGAAGAGATTGGAACTACAACAAAAGTACCTAAGTGGGCTGTTGCTTATAAATATCCGCCAGAGAAAAAAGAAACAATTCTTAAAGATATTGTTGTTCAAGTTGGAAGAACAGGTGCAATAACTCCTGTTGCAATATTAGAGCCGGTAAGAGTTGCTGGATCTATTATTTCTAAAACGACCCTTCATAATGAAGATTTTATTAAAGAAAAGGGTTTAAAGATTGGGGATCATGTTTTGATTCAAAAAGCAGGAGATGTTATTCCTGAAGTTTGTGATGTTTTGGTTGATAAACGTGATGGATCTGAAAAGGATTTCGAAATGCCAAGAATTTGCCCTGTATGTGGTAGTGAAGCTGTTCGTGAAGAAGGAGAAGCAGTTATAAGGTGTACTGGAATTGAATGTCCAGCGATGTTGTTTAGAAATATAGTTCATTTTGCATCAAGAGATGCTATGAATATTGAAGGATTAGGTCCTGCAATGGTTGAGATGTTGCTTAATAATAGGTTAGTGAATAATATTGCAGATATATATGAGCTTAAATTTGATGATATAGTTGTTCTTGAGAGAATGGGTGAGAAATCAGCAAATAATTTATTAAATGCGATTGAGAAAAGTAAAGACAATCCTTTGGAGAATTTGATAAATGCATTTGGTATAAGGCATATTGGACTAAAATCAGCAAAGATATTAGCTAAAAATTATAAAACTTTAGATGATCTAATGAATGCACCATACGAAGAATTATGTACTATAAATGAGATTGGGGCAATTATGGCCGAAAGTCTCACGAAGTTTTTTGAAAATGAACAAACAAAAGATTTAATTAATAAATTGAGAAATTTAGGTTTAAATTTTGAAAGTAATGCACAAACTATTGAGGATAATAGATTCGAAGGAATGACGTTTGTACTTACAGGAACTTTACCTACACTTTCTAGAAATGAGGCCTCAGAAATAATTGAAAGTTTTGGTGGAAAAGTTTCGTCTAGTGTTTCGAAAAAAACAACATATGTTTTAGCAGGTGAAGATGCGGGAAGTAAGCTTGATAAGGCACTTTCTCTTAATGTTAATGTAATTGACGAAGATACTTTTAGGAAAATGGTTGACTAATGAATAGATGTTATATAAAATGTTATATGAAAAATTTAGGTTTTTTCGGAACTATAATTATTTACAAGGAGAGAAAAAAAATGAAAAAATTTTTATCAATTGTTTTAGTAGCGGCAGCTGTTTTAGCGGTTTGCCTAGTAGGATGCAAAGATAATGAAGTTGCACAAGGAACAGCAACAGGTGATGTTAGTGGAGATATGATATCTTTAGTATCAACAGCTAAACTTGAAGTTAATGCACCATACCAAGATTATATCACAGCTGAAATGGCTTATAATTTTGTTGGTTTAACAGAAGAAGAGTTTACAGCTAACGTTGAAGAAGGTGTATTCTATGAATCAATGATGTCACCAGCTAACCAATCATATTGCCTACTTAAAGTTAAAGAAGGCGCTGATGTTGCAGCTTTAAAACAAAAAGTATTTGATAATGCAAACCCAAGAAAATGGATTTGTATGTCAGCTGATAGAGTTTTAGTTATGGCTGATAGTGAATATGTTATGTTAGCAATGGGACCTGTTGCAACATTAGATACTTTAAAAACTGAATTTACAACACTTGCTGGTGGAGATGTTACAGAAGCTTTAGACAAAACTGTAAATGCTGGTGAAGAGCTTCCAGAAGGTGCACTTCCAGGTATGGATGACAATTATTTCTTCGAAGAAGATGAAGATCCACTTCTAGTAGATCCAGAAAATGAAGATGAAGTTTTAGATGAAGTTTTATCTGGAGACGAAACAGAAAACGAAGAAGTTTCTGGTGAAGTTTCAGGAGAAGTTGAAGAAGTTCCAGCTGCTTAAGTTTAATTATAGAAATGATTTTCACGAAGTCGTATGTTATAACAACATGCGACTTTGTTAATATTTATAGAATATTTGTATAGGAGTGAGAAAATGCTTTTTTCTAGTATTCCATTTTTATATTATTTTTTACCAATTGTAATTCTTCTTTACTTTGTGGTTCCGTTTAAATATAAAAACTTTATATTGATGTTTGTAAGTTTATTCTTTTATTTTTGGGGAGAGTCGACATATGTACTTCTTATGATAGGTGTTACATTATGTGGATATATTTTTGGATTATTAATTGATAAGTATCGTGACAATAAGAAATTATCTAAAACTTTTATGCTGATATCACTTCTTAGTTCTTTTTCGATTTTGGCTGTATTTAAATATGCAGACTTTTTTATAGAAAATGTTAATGCGATTTTTAATTCGAATTTGAAATTATTAAAACTTGCTCTTCCTATAGGTATAAGTTTTTATACTTTCCAAATTGCAAGCTATACGATTGATTTATATTGGGAAAATATTAAGGTTCAAAAAAGTTTTATTAAGTTTATGACGTATGTTTCAATGTTTCCACAACTTATTGCTGGACCTATTGTTAGATATTCTGACATTGAGAAAGAAATTGATGAAAGAACAATAAGAAGAGAAGATGTTGCACATGGTATTCGTAGATTTACTTTAGGATTATCTAAAAAAATTCTTTTAGCTAATGTTCTTGGTGAGTTTGTAGATATTGCAAAAACTTCAAATGAAATGTCTGTTTTATATATGTGGCTTTATGTAATTGCATATGCACTTCATATCTATTTTGACTTTTCTGGTTATAGTGATATGGCGATTGGTCTTGGAAAAGCGTTTGGATTCGCTTTCCCAGAAAACTTTAATTACCCATATATATCAAAGAGTATAACGGAATTTTGGAGAAGATGGCATTTAACGCTTAGTACATGGTTTAGGGATTATATTTATATTCCACTTGGTGGTAATAGAGTTTCGAAAATTAAATGGTATAGAAATATTCTTGTTGTATGGGCATTTACAGGTTTATGGCATGGTGCAAGTTGGAACTTTGTTATTTGGGGATTAATGTTTGCAGCAATACTTGTACTTGAAAAATTGTTCCTTGGAAAGCTTCTTGAAAAGATGCCACAAATAATACGTAGAATATATACTTTAGTTATAATTGCAATAAGCTGGGTTGTGTTTGATGCAACAAGTTTTGCGGATATAACTAATAGACTTGCTGTTATGTTTGGCTTTGGAGGCGTTCCTTTAGTTACAGCAGAGACGTTGTATTATTTAAAAAGTTATCTAATTATATTTATAATTGGAATTATTGGTGCAACACCACTTCCATCTATGCTTGCTAAAAAGCTAAGTGATAAAGAGTCTTTGCATAAGTTAGTAAATGTTGCTGAAGTAATAGCTTTACCACTTCTTGTAGTGGTTTCAACGGCATATTTAGTAGATGGTTCTTTTAATCCATTTTTATACTTTAGATTTTAGAAGGGGGAAGAATTATGAGTGATAAAATAAAAGATTATAGTTTGATAATAATTTTTGCTATCATAATATTTGGAACTTTTCTAATGAATATTGTGGTAGAAGATTCGGCAGTGTCAAAATCAGAAAGAAAGGCGTTGCAACAGTTCCCAGAAATATCTGCGAAGACAATAAAAGATAAATCATTTATGACAAAATTTGAGACGTATACATCTGATCAGTTTGTAGGAAGAGATGCATATAGAAAGTTAAAGGCTTTCGTCGTTTTCAATATATTTAGACATAGCGATAATAATGATATTTATATAGCTGATGGACATGCATCTAAGTATGTTGGCAAAACAAACGAAAATGCAGTTAATACTGTAATCAAAGGCTATAATCATGTTTATGATACGTTGCTTAAAAATAATGATAATGTTTATTTTTCAATAATTCCTGATAAGAATTATTTTATTGCTGAAGAAAATGGATATCCATCAATTAATTACGAGGAGTTAGTTAAGGAGTTTAATAAAAATTTAAATTCTGAGATTAAGTATATAGATTTATTTGATTCATTATCAATTGACGATTACTATACTACCGATATTCACTGGAGACAAGAGAAGATTAATGATGTTGTAAAGAAACTAGCCGAAGAGATGAATTTTGATACAGGAAACATTAATTATACGGAAAACGTTTTAGAAGGATTTTATGGAGTATATTATGGTCAAAGTGCATTGCCTCTTGACTCAGAAGATTTGATTTATTATACAGCTGAAGAATTTGATGGTGTAACTGTAAAAGTTCTAGATGAAACAGTTAGTGCTCAAGGTGTTGCAAAATTTGATAAAGCGGATATGTATAATCTTCAAAAATATACAGGAGCAGATCCTTATGATGTATATTTACATGGTCCAAAACAATTGATTGTTATAGAAAATAAGAATGCAAGTAGTAATAGAGAATTAGTAATCTTTAGAGATTCATTTACAAGCAGTTTAGCTCCGCTATTAGTAGAAAGCTATGCCAAAATAACATTAATTGATTTAAGATATATTGCTAATACTTTTATAACTAAAGAAATGGTTGATTTTAATAAAAATCAAGATGTACTAATATTAAATTCTATAGATGTATTGAATTCAGGAAGTATAAAATTCTTTGATGAAAATAATATGTTGATAAAATAAACGAGGGAATGGATGGGGGTTATGAAAAAGTTTAGATATATTATTAATAATTTGGATTGTGCGAATTGTGCTAGGAAAATAGAAGAGGCTTTGAATAAAGATTCTAGATTCGAAAATGTTGTGGTTAATTTCAATACTTCAAAGATTTCCCTTGAGGCCAGTGATACTGTCGATGTGTCTGTGTTAAATGAAATTGCAAAAAAAGTTGAACCAGAGGTTGATATTTTAGAAATAAAAACGAGTGCAACTGATGAAAAGTTGCACTCAAAAGAATATTCATTAGGTTCTCTTGTAATAGCTGTTATTTGTGGAATTATAGCGATTAAAGTTAAATTTCCTAATGATATCATAAATCTGGCTTTATTAGTAATTTCTTATGTTTTATTAATATATAAACATTTAATAAATTCTTTGAAAGTCTTGATTAAAAATAAAACTATAAATGAAAATTTGCTTATTGTAATTTCCTCTTTAGGAGCTTTTGTAATTGGTGAAGTTTTTGAAGGTATAATGGTTGTGGCACTGTATACTTTTGGTAAATTCCTTGAGGAAAAAGCAATAAATAGAACTAGAAGTTCGGTTAAAGAGTTACTTGATATAAGACAAAACTATGCAAATCTTAAGTTAGATAATGATGTAAAAGAAATTGATGTAAACGATATAAAAATAGGTGATATTTTAGTAGTAAAAAAGGGTGAAAGAATTCCTGTTGATGGAGTTATCATAGAAGGAATTACAAAGCTTGATACATCAGCATTAACGGGCGAGTCTGAACTTGTAGATGTTAAACTAAATTCGAAAATTTTGTCTGGCAGTATAAATGTTGGAGATGTTATTGAGATTAAGGCAACAGAAGTTTATGAAAATTCTACGGTTTCAAGAATTTTGACTTTGATGGAAGAAGCAACTGATAAGAAATCTAAAACTGAAACTACGGTATCTAAAATAAGCAAGGTATATACACCGGTAGTGTTGATTCTTGCAACGTTGGTTGCAGTTTTTATGCCTAAATTATTTGATGTAACGTATGCAGAAAGTTTGTACAGAGGCCTTACGTTTTTAGTAATTTCATGCCCGTGTGCTATAGCAATATCAGTTCCTCTATCATATTTTGTAGGTATTGGAATTGCTTCAAAAAATAATATTCTTGTAAAAGGCAGTAATTATCTAGACAATTTGATGCATATAAAGAAAATTATTTTTGATAAAACTGGAACGTTAACAACGGGTGCGTTTCAAGTTACTAATATTGAAATTTTTGATGACGCATATTCAAAAGAAGAGGTTATTGATGTTTTAACTAAAGGCGAATCTTTGTCCAATCATCCAATTGCGAAGTCTATTATGAAGCTTGCAAAGGGTGATGTAAACAATGAAGATGTAGAAGAATACAAGGAAATAGCTGGAAGAGGAATTTCATTTGAGTTACAAGATAAGAAAGTCAAGATTGGTACAGACGAACTTTGTGGAGATTGTGTGTTAGAAGCTAATGTTCATTTGAACATTGATGGTAAGCATGTTGCGTCAGTAATTATTGATGATGGAATTAAACGTAACGCAAAAGAAGCTATAGAACAATTACATAAATCTGGTGTGAAAACATATATGTTTACTGGTGACCAAAAAGAAGTTGCGTTGGAAATAGGAAATGAGCTTGGAATTAATGAAATTAGATATGAAATGTTGCCAGCTGATAAGTTTGCTGGATATGAAGAGTTATCAAAATCAGATCCTCGTATAGCGTTTGTTGGAGACGGAATCAATGATGCTCCTGTACTTAGAAGAGCGTTTATAGGAATGTCGATGGGTGAAATTGGCTCGGCAGCAGCAATTGAAGCTTCAGATGTTGTGCTTATGAAAGATGATCTGCTAAAAATTCCTGAAGCCATAAAAATATCGAAAACTACTAATAGAATAATAAAACAAAATTTAATATTTGCATTTACAGTTAAAATTTTGTTTTTAACGCTAAGTATATTAGGAAAAGCATCAATGTGGATGGCTGTTTTTGCAGATACAGGAGTTACAGTGCTTACAATATTTAATACCTTAAGATTAAAAAATAAATTTAAGAAAAAGCATGAATCACATAGTCATGCTTGTGAGTGTCATGAGCATCATCATCATCACGAGTGTTAAAATTTTGTTTAAAGGGGAGAAAAATGAAGGAATTAATAAAAAAATATAGAGGAATAATATCTTACTTATTTTTCGGTGTTTGTTCGACCTTGATAAATATTATCACATATTATTTAGCAGCACACATTCTTGAATTATCAACAATAGTAAGTACAGTGATTGCTTGGATTGTTGCAGTTATTTTTGCTTATATAACAAACAAAATTTGGGTTTTTGAATGTAAATCGTGGAAGCTGGAAGTATTGATAAAAGAAGCAACATCATTTTTTGCATGTCGAATACTTACAGGATTACTTGATGTTATAATTATGACAGTTTTTGTAGACGTGTTATTGTTTAATGATATGCTAATAAAAATAATTTCTAATGTAATAGTTATTATATTGAATTATATAGCAAGCAAATTAATAGTATTTAAGAAAAATTTATATTAATTTGGAAATTAGGACGAAAGCTTTTTGGGACAAAAGCCCCGTCCCTTTGTCCCAAAAAAGCGAGTGCTTGTTAGGCACTCGCTTTTTTATGCGAAATTACTTTTCGCTATTTTTGTGATTGACAATCGGAAGTTGATCACCAATGTCGTTGACGTGAATCGGGGCAATGAACCGCAATTCTTTTCGCTGTTGGCCTCTAGGGCCGACCCAATAAGTGTGCCAGTGTGCTTTCCGCCAATGTTCCCTGGGGCGATTGTGTCCAGACTGGGACTTGCCTGCAGAAATAGGCGGAGTGGTCGAAGTCATTTTGACTTCTTTAGCTATGCGATAGCCGACATCCCATTTCCTAATCTCAGAGAATTTGTCTTTGATGCTCTTACTCGGCTTATAGACTTTCTGCTGGTTGGGATTTTCTGCAACATCGCAATTCTTGGCGCATAGGTATACCGATGCCTGAAATGCAAAAAGAATGCATTTCCTTAGGCCGTCTCGATACTTTGCTTCTTCGAATTCGTCAGCATACTTCTTGGTCATAGTGTAGAAGGTAGAAGAGCCTTCGAGATCGAAGATGTTGTAACAGAACGTGCCATCGTTACATATTACCACAAAGATAATGTGGTGATTGGCTGCGTCGCTTATATACTTGACAAACACTCCATGGATGTCTGCAACATCCTTAACTTCCAGGTAGAAGCAAGGATAGGGCAGGTATTCGAAGATATTGCTGTCAAGCAATGCTTCTTCACTGTCGCAAATCATATCGGTCAGTTCCTTGGAGAAGGAGTAGACTTGCTTGGATTTTCTCCATTCTCCAACAACAGTAAGGAGCAATGCGCAGACTTCGGCTGCTTCTTGATACTTACTGTCTGGGAAGAAATGCAGACTCACAGCAGAGGCAATGTCGAAAGGCAATTCATCTTCAGCCTTGTGAGAGAGCCGTTCTTCATAGATTTCGAATCCTTTGGGATAGTTCAGTTCCATGCTCCGAATAAGCTTAAGCGGTGGGTAGAGACTTTTGCTTGACATCGTTTTTTTCCTCCTTGAATAGATGTTGGATACAAAAGTTGTGGCGAGGTTGGTGGATAAAACTGTTTATATTCACTCCTTTACAAGCTACTTTGTTGACATAACGATTATAACATCTTTTTTTATTTCGTCAATATTTGTCTACCTTCATGATTAATTTCATAATTTTCCCAGTATATAAGTTCATCTAAAGGAACAATTTGATATCCTAAATTAGTTATAGTATCAATAATTTGTTGCAATCCATCGGCCGTATGCTTAGTGTCATTATGCATCAAAATAATAGAACCATTTCTAATTTTCTTTTTTATTCGTTCACACATTTCACCTGCTGTTTTTCCTTCGTAATCAAGTGTATCAACATCCCATTGAATTACTTTCATACCAAGCTCTTCAGCAACATTAATGACAGTATTATTATACTCACCATAAGGACCTCTATAAAACTTTACGTTTTTTCCTGTTATTGCTGCTATTTTATCATTACATTTAGTCATATCTTTGAGGTTTGCTTCATGAGAAAGCATATTTACATGCGCATGAGAATCAGAATGATTGCCTATTTCCATTCCTGCATCATTTAAAATTTTCACTGCACCAGGATGTTTTTGAATCCAGTCGCCAACAGCAAAAAATGTAGCTTTTACATTGTTAGCATTTAAAGTATTAACAATATCAGAAATATCGTCAGCCCCCCAAGCACAATCAAAAGTAAGAGCTACTTTATTTTCAGTGGTTTCTACGCTATATATTGGAAGTAATCTATTTCCGCTAGCAGTTTCAACTAGATTATTAGCTATATTTAGACTAACAATGCATGCGATTAGTAACATGAAAATTATTAACATATTATCTAATAAATTTTTAACACTAAACACAACAAACCTTGAGCGCATAAAAAAATCCTCCTATATAGATAATTATATGTGGGGCATTTTTAGATATGCATTATCGTCCATTGGGGATGTCCGTCAAATGGACGAAGATGCATATTGATGAAAAAAAGAGATGGTGGTATAATCAGGTTGTTTGATGGTACACTTGGTATGATGACTAGAAAATGGGAGGTCGAAGTATGAAAGTACGTAAAATAAGGATGCTTGAGAGTGACATGGATCTCATTAAGGATGTCATGCAGGATCGGATTAGAGCCAATAAGCAAAAGTGTTTTCGACTGCTGAGTGAATTCTTTGGCGTGGAAATGGAATTTTCTGATGAGAACTTCAATAAGCTCTATCAACGTTTCGAAACGCATGTCGATGACATGAAGAAACTCAATCAAAAAAAGCGTGAACTTTACATGCTTGAACGCGGAATTAAAACAGATGACGAGAATTCTATTAAGTTCCTTGATGCAATTAAGGGACTTGAAAACGCTTACGGAGAAGTACATCGACCTTTGTGGGAAAACGGAGATTTAGAGCGCATCGCTAAAAATGCGGCAGCGCACACTCATTTTTACACTGAAGAGTATGAGCCGGATGAACCTGACCCTGAAGCAGAAGCAAGATTTTGGGATGCGGTGATGTATTAAAGGAGGCGCTTTTGAGTGTATAAGATTTGGCTATTTGAGCGGCAATATGCTCTCATATATAGGCTACTTTCAAATGATGTTGACGAAGTAAAGGACCAACTATTAAGCAAGATAGACGAGTATTTTGGAGAACGTAGCGAGCATGACTTCTCAAAGCTTGATTCGAGAGTACAGTACTTCAATGACGAAATCAGCAAAGCACGTAGAGTGGTTGACCTACAAATTGATATTTTTAAACTTGAGCATAAGAACGAGGATATAGATGCAAGTGAGGAATATCAGAAATTGGTTGCCGAGGATGAGCGTTTAAGAAAATATTACTGGGATGTTGATGCTCTGCGCACGAATTTGAGTGATTTACAAGATGCGATTCGGGATATATACAGTTTGTTAAAGAAAAAAGCACCACATTTGTTATAAATGGAATGCAAGAAGAGGTGGGGACGATTCTTTTTTGGAAAAAGGAACCGTCCCCATTTCCATTTTTGATATTAATATTTTAAATGAAAAGGTGATAAAAAATTAAAAATACTTATTTATATAAATTGATGGAAATTAATTTTATTAATTATAAAAAATAGAATTTTATGGAAAAATTGTTCAAAGAAACGCTTAGGGAAATAAAGAATTGAAGTTTAACATAATTTTTGATTTGAATATGAAACAAAATTGAAGTTTACAAATAATTACTCTACATAAAACATGAAATTTCTTGCAAACGCGTACGAATACGGCGTTACACGAAATTACAATAATTGACATTAAACATAATCGGTGTTAAAATAATACTTGTGAAATAGAAATGAGAAAAAAAACCAATGAGAAGGAGTGGATTTTTATGGGAATAGGTATATCTATTGCAATAGCATTTATTATATTCTTGTGCATGGGGTATGTTAAGGCTCCACCTGATACAGCGATTATTATTTCAGGTATACGTAGAAAACCAAGAGTATTAATAGGTAAGGCTGGTGTTAAGTTACCATTCTTCGAAAGAAAAGACGTACTTACACTTGCTCCAATTACAATCGACGTAAATACAGATGAACACATTCCAACATTAGACTTCATTAACGTAAAAGTTGATGCTGTTGCGAAAGTTCAAGTAAATACTGTAGATCCTGGAGCAATCCAATTAGCTATGAGAAACTTCTTAAATAAGAGACAACCTGAAATTATGAGAGAACTTCAAGACAGCTTACAAGGTAACATGCGTGAGATTATTGGTACACTTACACTTAAAGATATTTGTAATAACCGTGATGAATTTGGTAAACAAGTTCAATCAAAAGCTGATGAAGATATGAGAAAATTAGGTATGACAATTATATCTTGTAATATCCAAAATATTCGAGATAGAAGTGGTCTTATCGAAGACATGGGTATGGATAATACCTCTAAGATTAAGAAAGAAGCTGCTATTGCTAAAGCACAAGCTGAAAGAGATATCGCTATTGCCCAAGCAGAAGCAGATAAAGATGCTAACGACGCAAGAGTTGTAGCACAAACAGAAATTGCAAAGAGAAATAACGAGCTTGCAATCAAACAAGCTGAACTTCAAATTATATCTGACCAAAAGCAAGCTGAAGCTGACGTTGCATATAAGATTGAAGCAGAATTAAGACGTAAAGATGTTGAAGTTAACAAAGTTAATGCCGACATTGCTGAACAAGAAAGAATAATCGAACTTAAAAAGAGAGAAGCAGAAGTTGCTGAGCAATCACTTAATGCTGAGATTAAGAAACAAGCCGAAGCTAAGAGATATGCTATGGAGCAAGCTGCTGAAGTTGAATTATATAAGCAAAAGAAAGAAGCTGAAGCTAAACGTTATTTAGAAGAGCAAGAAGCTGAAGCATTAAAGAAGAAAGCTGAAGCTGAAAAATTTGCTGCTGAACAAAAAGCTGAAGGAATAAAACTTGTCGGTGAAGCTGAGGCTGAAGCTATAAAAGCTAAAGGTCTTGCTGAAGCTGAAGGTATTGATAAAAAAGCCGAAGCCATGAAGAAAATGGGAGAAGCATCAGTTCTTGAAATGTTCTTCAATGCTTATCCATCAATTATGGCTGCTGCTGCTAAACCACTTGAGAATGTTGACCAAATCATGATGTTTGGTGAAGGAAATTCTGCAAAAATGGTTGGCGACATAGTAAATTCTACAAGACAAGTAATGTCTGGTATTGAAGCATCAACAGGTATAGATCTTCAAGCCTTAATAAGCGGATTTATGGGCGGAAAATTAAGTGACAATGGAAAGCCATTACCACCAGTTCCTCCACATGAAAAAGAATTAAAAAAACCAGAAGTTAAAGATGATAAAGTAGAATAATAATACATAAAAGGTAAAATCACCTCTAAATATTCATAAGATATTTAGAGGTGATTTTTTATGCCAATTTTACGATTTTGCTCATGTGGAATATAATTTGAAAAACTATAACTAGAATGTTAAAATATAATAATCAATCCAACAAAATTATATGTCTAATATAAAGATAATCAGGGGGGATTTTATTGAGTAAACAAATAAAAATAGTATTGATAGTTTTAATAATATTTACGTTAGTGTCAGTCGGTTTTACATACACACTAATTAAAAATAGTACATCAAATGTTTATAAAGAAAATACCAATAATCAAGAAATAAACGTAGAAAGAGGTATTGATTTATATGATACATATAATGAAAATGATTTACTGATAAAAGACTTACTCGAAACTTTTAGTGGCGAAGAAATAAAGATTCCTCAAATAGAAGGTCTTAAAAATAAACAAATAGAGGAAAAAATAAATAAAGATATTTACAATAGGTGTTTTGATTATATAGAAGGAAATGTTAAAAATATCGCTGAATTTACTCAAATGTATACCTCTTACAATGTAATGTCTAATTTTTCAAACATTATTTCTATAAATTATTATATGAACATAAATACACATCTTCACTTAAATTATAACCTGCTTACGGGAGAAAGACTAAAATTAGAAGATATTTTTGTAAAAGATGCAGATATACTTGAAATTGTAAGGGATGCATATAGAGAAAGATTATCAAATTATAGCTATTCTTTTGAATTTATAGATGATGATGGTGTTGCAATATTTGACGAAAATGAATTATATAAAATTGTAAAAGGATATATGAATACTTCTGAAAAAGACTTTATGCTTTCTCCATCAGAAATTTATTTTTACTTTAATAATTCTGGTGCGAGTGTAAAACTAATAGAAATTGCTGATGAAATTTCAATATATACAAAATATTTAACAGATGAAAGTATTTATGAGCGTAATGACATAGGAAGAAAAAATATTTTTACTTTGGTAGAAACCAATTATGATTTATTTGATATTATTGACTATGGATACTTAGAAGATAATTTTTGGTATGACGTAACAGTTAATAAAATGTATTTCCCGGATGGACAAGTTCCTAATGAAAAAATGGAGAAGTTTAATGCTTATGCTAAAACTTTGACAAATGAAGCTTATGAAAAAGTAAATGAGTATAGAGAAAAAGCAAAAGACAATCCAGATAAATTTTATATTCTAATTTGTACACCAAACGTATCAATGTATAATGATGGAAAATATGAAAGTGGCGAATGGTTTTATACATATTCAAATATGGCGATTTCCAATTTAAACACTAAAGTATATGAAATGCCGATAGAAATGTATATAAGCGAATATAAAGATAAAATAATCGATGGATATAGAAATAACTATTTTGTAATGCGTGGAGGTATGTATTATGTAATAGAAGAACCTGAATCTGGAGATAGTGTAACGTATGAAAAAGTAGAAGAACAAAGAAAATATAATTATATGACCAATAAAGAAATAACAAGTTTATCTGAAATATTTAACGAAGATATTAATTATATAGAAGTATTAGAAAAAATGGTAAAAAGAGAGTTAATACAATATTATGAACGTGCTGAAAATGAAGTAGAAGAATTAATAAAATCAGCAAAATATGATTTTAATGGTTGGGATATAAAAGTAGATATACCACAACTAGAGAATTTCCGTTATACAATGCATTTAAGTACATTCGATAAGTCAATGTTAAATATATTTGATAAGGAGGAATAGGTATGAAAAAAGTTATAGTATGGGTAGTCGCAATAGTTGTAATGATAGTTGTAGTTATAGGATGTATACATTGGTATAACTCATCAGTAAATAATGTAATAGAAAATCCTAATAATGATATAAATTCTGGAGATATTGAAATAAATAGTGGAGAGGAAAATAAAAAAGAAGAAGCTTTATTTACATTAGAAAATTATCCGAAAGTAGATGCTTCACTTGCAATTCATCCATTAGTAGATAGTATTGCAGCAGACTTTTTAGGAGTTAATGAAAGTGAACTTGATTTTGAATATACAAAAACAAGAACAAGTGAAGTTTATAGAAATTTGATAGATGGAAAAGTTGATGTAATATTTGCAGCAGAAATATCAAAAGAAGATGAAGAATATGCAAGACAAAAAGGTGTAGAACTAAAAATAATACCTGCAACAAGTAGTGCCTTTGTGTTTATAGTAAATACAGAAAATCCAGTAGAAAATTTAACTTTTGAACAAATACAGAAAATATATACTGGAGAAATAACAAATTGGAAAGATGTTGGTGGAAAAAGTGGAGATATAATTGCATATCAAAGACCAACAGGATCTGGAAGTCAAACAGCAATGTTATCTTTAGTAATGAAAGATAAAGAAATAATGACACCACCACTAACACAAATAGAGCAAGAAATGGGTGGTTTGATAGATGCAATAGCAGAATATGATAATTCAAAATATGCTTTAGGTTATTCTTATTTTTACTATGTAAATACAATGTATAAAAAAGATACAATAAAAATGATTTCAGTAGATGGAGTAATGCCAACAATAGAAACAATAAAAAATGGTACATATCCAATTTATACAAATGCTTTTATAGTAACAAGAGCAAATGAAGAAAACGAAAATGTAGATAAATGGGTGGATGCTGTATTATCTGAAAGAGGAAGTAAGATAATTGAAGATGCTGGATATGTTCCAGACCAAAAGAAAGAGGGAATTAATACGGAATATGCTTTAATAACAGATGATGATAAAAAGGTAATTTTAATGGAAAATATAAAATTGTTTAATAAAGAACCAATTTCCGAACAAGAAAATAGAAGCGATGGCTTTCATTGGATAGATTATACTTATGATGATATAGAAGTGAGAGCAATGTTTGACGAGAGAGATATTGATCAATATGTTAATAAGATTATAACAACATCTCCAAATTACAAAACACCAAGAAATATAAAAGTAGGAGATTCTTTATTAAAATTACAAGAAGTATATTCGGAACATTTAGAAAAAAGTTCAAATAATTCGAAAAAAAGCTTGTATATTTTTGACAATGAAGATGAACCTGGTTTTTATAGAATATTTTTTGAATTAGAAAATGATATTATAACAAAGATAACTATTGAAAATGGAATAGATGGATAACTTCATGTTAAGGAGGCAATAAATATGAATGAGAAGAGGAATTCTTTATATTTGATTTTTATGGTTATTGCATGTTGTGTTTTAATGGCAATAGTTGAAATATTTATTGAACCAGTATATTTTTTAAAATCTGCAATAAAGTTCATTTTATTCTTTATAATTCCATTTATAATTATGAAAAAATTAAATGGAATTGTATTTAACAATTTTAAATTAGATAAAAAAAGTACTAAAAAACTATTATTACTAGGTTTTGTCATATATGGAGTGATAATGGTTGCATATTTTATCACAAAGAATATCTTTGATTATCCTAAACTAATAGAATCTCTTGCAAGTGATCAACATGTAACGAGTAATAGTTTTATATGGATTGCTTTGTACATCTCTTTTATAAATTCGTTTTTAGAAGAATTTTTATTTAGATTGATTTCTTTTGTGAAATTATCAAAATATACAAAAAGAATTGTTGCATATTTATTTAGCTCAATGGTATTTGCTATATATCATATTGCGATGATTGGTGAGGCTTTTCCACCTTTATTAACTATTTTATCGATTATTGGATTAATAATTGGTGGATGTATATTTAACTTTGTTGATGAAAAGAATAGTAATATTTATAATTCATGGATTGTTCATATGTTTGCGGATTTTGCGATTATGACTATTTGGTATATATATATTTAAAAGCGGTTTCTAATGGTGTTTTTAGTTATGTTAATTAAATTTAACTGAAACTTTTTTGCATATAGACTGTCTAATAGATGTATGGAGGCGATAAATATGAAAAAGAAAATTATAATAATTGTGTCAATAATAGTAGTTTTAACATTAGCAGTTGGAGGAGCATACCTTATAGATAAAAACCGTATGAATAATAATAAACCAGTTATATTTAGTACTTGGGGATATCAATACGCCCCACCAGAAGTAATTGGAGAAATAGTTAAAATTACAGATAGAACTGTAACTGAGAATTTAGAGAAGAATAATACTATTACAATAAAATATAAATCATCAGATAATATCAATAGATTATTTGAATTTGTTGAAAATACGAAAGTAGATAGTTTGAATCGTATAGAAGATGAAATTAGAGTAATTACACACACTATTGAGGGCGATCCAATAACAAAAGATATAAAATTTGTTATGAATGATGAAGAATCTTATTATGAGATAACAACAGATAATACTAGGGATAAATTTGGAATACCACAAGTAATAACTAGAAAATATGATGCTAGTTTATATACAATAGAGGCTACAAATAATAACGAATTTAGCGAGGTTTGTTTGGTTGGATTGGCAGAAGCAAATAAACCACTTGAACTAGTAAGTATATGTCCAGTATATTATATGATTGAAGAAAGAAGTTTCATTGCAACAATTATTGAAGAGGAACCTACATATTTAATAGTTGAACCAAATGATGGAGAGTTAGAAAAATTACAATCAGATACTAGAAAGATTCTTATTGAAAATGGCGAAAATAGAGATTATTTTTATGGTGTTGGTAGAAAAGTTATAATAACATACGATAACATAATTCAATCTGATACCAATACAATTATTGGTGCAACAATAGATGTGGATGGGTATAATAAATTTGAATTAGAAGTTTTAGAATCAGAAAAATTAGAGAAAAGAAAAATTTTAAGCAACAAAGATTTAGATAGTTTAAATAGTGATTATGACTTATATTACTATGGTTTAGAAGAAGTTAATGTAAAGGTAAATAATAAAGTGATGACATTGGAAAATGCTTTAAAAGATGGATACTTAACTTTAAGTGGCATATTATCAAAAGCAAATAAAGATAGAGGAGATAACGTTGTTTCTTATGATGATGGTGGTTCAAGAGAATATCAATATGAAACATTTGTAATAATAAAATGTCATAAACTTGATGGTAATCGAGATATGTATATATGTAAAGCAGGGACAACACTAAATGATTTAAATAAAAATCCTTATGTTGATTGAATGAAGTGAATAGGAGTTGAAGTAGATATGAAAAAAACTATGTTCTTATTATTAATATCAGTGTTACTACTAACACTTTGTGGTTGTGATAATGAAAAAAACAAAGAGAATATAACTAATATGTATATAGATGTAGCAAAACTTACTGAAGAAGAAAAAGATATTATTGAGTTAACTGGTGGAAAAAATGCAGGGCATATTTTTGACTTCTCTTTAGATGAAAATGTTAAAAGTATGTATATAAATACATATCAGTTAGTTAATGGAGAATGGAAACCAATAAACAATCGTAGTAGTATGGCTTTTTCGGACATTAAAGGTCGCTTGGCTGTTGACTTTGAAAATGGATTTGATAATCTGAGAATTGCAATTCAAAGTGGGAATTCAAATGGTTCTTTTTCTAATACATCAGATGTAGAAAAAGATAAATATAAAGGAATGGGAGTATCTACATCGTTACTTGCTAATAAAACTGAAGTTGTATATGAGAAAGAAATACCATTAGCGATTCAAATTATAACTTCTAAAAATGAAGTAAGCTCATATATAGTTGAATATTTTGAAAAACCAGAAGAATATGCTAAATTTGACTATGAATATGTATATGCAATAACAGTAATGTTTAGTGAAAAAGAACTTAATCACGAAGATGAGGAAGCTTTATATTTGACTAGAGAGAATGAAAAAGATATTTATCTACTTGGAAATGGGATTCAGATGTAAAAACACTTTGGTATATAGATGCAAATGATGGCACTTATTTTATTGAAGAACATTATTTCTTTGAATCAACAGAAGGATGGGGAGCAAGATTAAATCAAATGATAAATACGTTAAAAATAAAATAGTGAGTATATCTTATGAAAATATAGTTGATTAATTTTGAAAAAACAAGAAACTACATCATAAAAGAAGTAGTTTCTTATTTTTTATCACATATTTAAAAGTATATAAAAAACATTTTTATTATCGAAACTTTCACACCAAATTTTTCCGTTATGTTCTTTTATAATATCTTTAGCGATAGCAAGTCCTAAACCATAACTATTATCCTTATTTCTAGCTTCGTTTGTTTGATAAAAACGTTCAAATATATTAGTACATTCTTCTTTTGTAAGAGGTGTTCCTGTACTGGTTATTGAAAATAAACATTGTTTGCCATTTTTCTTTAAAGTTAGCGGTATATCATTACCAGCAAGTGAATATTTAGAAGCATTATCTAACAATATATCAATAACTTGTTGCAAATATTCGGAATTGCCGGTTACATGTATATTATCTTCAATATTTGTAACTAGAGGTTTGTTGTTTTCAAATAGTATAGGTTCAAAAGGATAAGTACATTTTTTAACTAAAGAACTAAAATCAACTTCCGTCATTGTAGATTTAATAAAACCATTTTCTATTTTTGTAAGTTCGAGTAATCCTGATACAAGATTTTTCATCT
This sequence comes from Clostridia bacterium, assembly GCA_017462965.1. GTDB lineage: Bacteria > Bacillota > Clostridia > TANB77 > UBA1234 > UBA1234. The sequence goes on from JAFTQC010000032.1 coordinate 114,513, forward strand.
TATGTGTCATAGTCAAGATATTATCTGCAAATTGCTTTTTAGAATCTTGATTGTAATTTGTATCTTGAAGCAATTCAGCATTAGTGTGTATAACGGTAAGTGGCGTTTTTAATTCGTGAGATGCATCTTGTATAAATTGTTTTTGTTTCTTCCAAGCAATATCTACAGGGTTAATAGCCCATTTAGCAAGTATAATGCTAATTGCTAGAAATGAAATGAAACTAATAATACCAATGAAAGCACAGCTTTTATAAAGATTATTAATTGTTGAAATTTCACTTGATATATCCGAATAAATTATGACATTTGATTTAGGAGTAGGAAAATGATAATAACGTAGGCTATAGTCTTTTATTACTCCTATTTCTGATGTACTCGAAGTCTTTTTCAATAAATCTTCAATAAAATTTTCATCAGATAAATCATAATATCCACCAGAGGTATTTTTTAAATTTCCTTTATGGTCAAAGTGTAGGCAAAAGTAAGGAAGTCTCACATGATTTGGAGGAGCCGATGGACTATTTAATAGCATTGGATTAGATGCAATTCCTTTCATCATTTGGATATTTTCTATTTCAAGATTTTTACTAGTAAAAAATGTTACCAAACCTAATATAACTACAAGCATTATAGTGATGAAACTCATAGTTATACATATAAATTTTATTTTTAACTTCTTAATCATTTGCCACCTCTAAATGATAACCTAAATTTCTAAGTGCAACGATATTAATATTTGAATTTATGCTATTTAATTTTTTTCTTAAAAATCCTACATAGACTTCAACATGATTTTCAACAGCATTGGAGTCATATCCCCAAACATAAGCTAAAATACTTTCTTTTGAAATATTATGCATAGGTGATTGTAACAATAAGCGCATTACATCGAATTCCTTTGCTGAAAGTCTTACATTTTCTTTTCCACAAATAAGCATACTTGTATCTAAATCAAGAATAGTATTACCGAAAGATAGTTCATTAATTTGATTTCCTTGTCTACGAAGTAGAGCATTGATACAGGCTAAAAGTTCTCTTTTATCAAAAGGTTTAGTTAAGTAATAATCTGCACCTGCATTTAAACCTTCAATTCTGTCTTCAAGAGCTGATTTAGCAGTTAGCATTAGTATTGGTGTACCAATTCTTTTACTTCTAACATTTTGTGCTAATTTATATCCGTTAATAGATGGTAGCATTATGTCAAGAATTAATAGGTCATAGATACCAAGTAATGCATATTCTTCACCTTCTTTACCATCATATATAGTTTCTACTTCAAAGCCTTTAGATTCAAGCATTGTTTTTAGGGATTCTGCAAGAAGAACTTCATCTTCTATAATTAATATTTTCATATTCCAAACCTCCATCAAGATTATATTATTATTCTTTCCTTAAATAAAGCTGAAAATCTGTTTTTATATGAATAAAATATGAATTAAACATGTTTATTTGATGAAGTAAAAAAAATACAAGCTTTTTTCAGTTTGGTTTCAGTAAAGCTTGTTACTATTGTTTTGTGTCAGAGGGAGGTGATGCTAATGAAAATGCGTCATGAAATAAAGCATGAAATAACTTATCACGATATGATTATTCTGAGAAAACGTTTACAGACAGTAATGAAAAGAGATAGTTATGCGAAAGATGGTATATACAAAATAAGAAGTTTATATTTTGATAATATATCAGATAAAGCGTTACGTGAAAAAATAGATGGCGTAAATCATAGAGAAAAGTTTCGTATAAGATATTATAACGATGATACAAGTTTTATTAGATTAGAAAAGAAAAGTAAAAAGTCTGGTCTTGGAAATAAGCAAATGGCACTTTTAACTTTAGAAGAAGCACAAAAAATTATAGATGGAGATTACGAATGGATGAAATCTTGTAAAGACAGACCTCTTATTTTGGAACTATATATCAAAATGGTATTACAAGGATTGAGACCAAAAACCATTGTGGATTATACAAGAGAACCATTTACATTTGATGCGGGAAATGTGCGTGTAACTTTAGATTACAATATAAGAACTGGCTTAAAGTGTACGGATTTTCTTAATGGTAATTGTATTACAATTCCAGCAGGTGACACAAACACAATAATCCTCGAAGTAAAATGGGATAATTATCTACCAGAAATCATAAAGGATATAGTTCAGCTAGAAGGTAGAAGAGGTGCTGCTTTTTCAAAATATGCAGTAAGTAGAATTTATGGATAAAAAGGAGAATGAAAATGAGTTTTAATGATATTTTTAAATCAAGTTATTTAGAAAATGTAACAAGTGTAGGTATTATAGATATGTCTATTGCACTTATACTAGCATTTTGCTTAGGAATGTTTATTTTTTACACATATAAAAAGACATATTCAGGAGTAATGTATTCATCAAATTTTGGTGTTACTTTAGTAGCATTAACAATGATTTCTACATTAGTAATTATGGCAGTAACATCTAATGTTGTACTTTCTTTAGGTATGGTTGGTGCTTTGTCTATTGTTCGTTTTAGAACAGCAATAAAAGAACCTTTAGATATAGCATTTTTATTTTGGTCGATAGCCGTTGGTATTGTACTTGCTGCTGGAATGATTCCACTTGCTGTAATTGGTAGTGTTGCAATAGGTGTAATTTTAGTTATATTTGCGAATAAAAAATCACATAACAATCCATATATTATAGTTTTACAATGCGATAATCAAAATAGTGAGAAGAAAGCAATAGAGTATTTAGAAAAGCAAGTTGAAAGAAGTGTAATAAAAAGTAAAACAGTTCAAAAAGATTTGATTGAATTAAATATAGATATAAGAATGAAAGAAGATAATACAGATTTTGTTAATACTTTAGCAGATATGCAAGGAGTAAAAAGTGCTGTTTTAGTAAGTTATAATGGAGATTATATGGGTTAGGAGGTAGCTTAAATGGCGACTCACAAAAAAATAGATATGATATGTATAATAATTATTATATTTGCTTTAATTCTAACTGCTTTAATTGGATGTACTAATACTGATGATACTGAAAAAACAATAAAAATGGGATATGAAAATAGACTGTTTGATACAAGTAGAGTTCATACTATTGATATTGTAATAGATGATTGGGACACATTTATAGAAAATTGTGAAAATGAAGAATATGTAAATTGTGCAGTAGTTATTGATAATGAAGCATATAAAAATGTTGGGATAAGAGCAAAAGGTAATACTTCACTTAGTAGTGTTTCAAAAACAGGCGGAGAAAGATATAGTTTTAAAATTGAATTTGACCAATATCAAGATGGTAATACATATCATGGGTTAGATAAACTTTGTTTAAATAATGTTATTCAAGATAATACTTATATGAAAGATTATCTTGTGTATCAAATGATGAATGAATTTGGGGTTGCAAGTCCTCTTTCTAGTTATGCATATATAACAGTTAATGGTGAAGATTTTGGACTTTATTTAGCTGTTGAAGCTGTTGAAGAAAGTTTCTTAACACGTAATTATGGTAGTAACTATGGTGAGCTTTATAAACCAGATGGTATGAATATGGGTAAAAAGGACGATGGAAATACTGGAGATAGACTAGAAGGTGGTATGCCTCAAATGCCAGATATTGGTGACGGCGGAAACTTTGATAAGAATGCTATGCCAAACTTTGGAGATTTTGACTTTAGCCAAATGGATAGTAACATTTTTAATCAAACAGAAAGTGGCGAAAGCTTTAATAAAGGTATGACAAGAGAAAATATAAATAAAAATTTTGAAATACCAGATATGTCGAGTGGAGATATACCAAACATAGGCGAATTCGATTTTGGTAATATGCGTGGTGGTATGGGTAGTAGTGATGTAAAATTACAATATATCGATGATAATCCAGAAAGTTATTCTAATATATTTGATAGTGCTAAAACAGATGTAACTACAGCAGATCAAAACAGATTAATTGAAAGCTTAAAGAATTTAAGTGAAAATAAAGATATTGAAAATGTTGTAGATGTAGAAGAAGTAATAAAATATTTTGTAGTTCATAATTTTGTTTGTAATGGTGATAGTTATACAGGAAACATGGTACACAACTATTATCTTTACGAAAAAGATGGCAAGATGTCAATGATACCGTGGGATTACAATTTAGCTTTTGGTAGTTTTGGAGGTTCTTCAAATGCAAGTAGTACAATAAATGAACCTATTGATAGTTTTTCATCAGATAGACCAATGATTAATTGGATATTTGAAAATAAAGAATATACAAAACTATATCATGAGTATTTCGAGAAATTTATAGAAGAATTTTATACAAATGGTAGAATGACACAAATTATTGATAATGCCTATGAACTTATAGATTCTTATGTAGAAAAAGATCCAACAAAATTCTGTACCTATGAAGAATTTGAAGAAGGTGTAAAAACTTTAAAAGAATTTTGTTTGTTAAGAAGCCAAAGTGTTGAAGGACAACTAAAAGGAACTATTGGAGCTACAACTGAAGAACAAAAAGAAATACAAAATGAATTGATTGATACCTCCTCTCTTGAACTTTCAAATTTAGGAAGTATGGGTAAAGGTATGGGAGGCTTTGGCGATAAAGGAAATTTTAGAGATAACACAAAAACAGATAATATTCCAACTAAAGATGAGGAAACAAGTGAATCAGGTGATAAAGAAGAAATTATCCCAGTAGATGCAAAATTGCCAGCTAACAGTTTTGATATGAATAATTTTAAGGAATCTGGTGATGGCAGACAAAATTTTGACTTTGGTAATATGAATAACAGAGAAAATCCACGTAACATGGGACAGATGCAACAAGGAACAGCCACAAATACATCAGAAAATATAATTTTAATAGTAGTTTCTTTTGTTATTTTAATTGGTGGAATAGTGTTTGTGAAGAAATTTAAAATTTAATATCATAAAAGTTAAGAATAGACAAGGTATAAGGAGATTGAAAAATAAAATTCAATCTTCTTTTATTTTTTCTTGACAATTACTGTCTAACGCGTTAGAATGATGTTGTCGAATCGAATAGACAAATTAGGGGGATAAATTATGGAATATGTAAAATTATTTGATGCAGAGTATAGAGTTATGCAAATTATATGGGAGAATGAACCGTTTTCATCACGAGAACTTGCTGAAATATGCGCGAAAGAGCTAGATTGGAAAAGAACAACTACATATACAATGCTTAAAAGATTAATTGATAAGGGATATGCTAAAAATGAAAATACAATGGTTACTAGTTTAATAAGTAAAGAAGAAGTACAAAAAAGAGAAAGTAAAGATTTTGTAGAGAAAAACTTTGAGGGGTCTTTATATTCTTTTATTGCTGCATTCACAAGTGATAATAATTTAAGTGATGAAGAAATAAAGAAAATTCAAAAATTAATTAGAGACTCCAAGAAGTAATTATAATAAAGGAGGAATAATATGCTTTCAAATTTGTTTGTTACGTTATTAAGAATAAATGTAATGGCAACAATAGTTGCAGTAATTGTTTTAACACTAAAATATATATTAAAAAAATGTGGTGCTTCGAGAAAGCTATTATTTTCTTTATGGATTATTATTGCTTTAAGATTCGTATGTCCTAATTTTATAGAAAGTAATTTTAGTTTGTTTAATGTTTTTGATAATCCGATTATCGAGGAAAATCAAATTGCAATTAATAATCAGACAAATAACTTTATACCTAATGATATCGATTTTAATACTGATAATGCAATTATAGATAATTCGGTTGTAAATACTAAAATAAATGAAATTCAAACAATAATACCAAGTGAATCAATAGTAAAAGAACAATCTAATAAGCTTGAAATAACAGAGATTTTGATGCTGGTTTGGATAGCAGGAAGTTCAGGTATGATTTTATATGCTTTACTTTCATATTTTAAATTAAAGAAAACAGTAAGGTTTGCTGTAAAAGGCGATGGAAATTATTACGAAACTGATATGATTTCAACACCATGTGTTTTAGGAATCATAAAACCAAAGATTTACCTAACTTTGAATTTAACAGAAAATGAGAAGAAATATATACTTACACACGAAAATACACATATCAAAAGAAAAGATTATTTTACAAAGCTAATAGCATATACGATTTTGGCAATACATTGGGTAAATCCTATTTCTTGGGTTTTGTTTAAGATGTTTGTTAATGATTTGGAAATGCTTTGCGATGAAGAATCATTAAAGAAGCTTGGCGAAAAAAACAAAGTGGGATATATGGAAAGTTTAGTTAATTTGGCTTCAAAAAATAGAAACAATATACTTCCTTGCCCAATAGCTTTTAGTGAAAACAATACGGAAAAGAGAGTTAAAAATATGATTAAATATAAAAATAGTGGAATTATAATTTCAGTCGTTGCGCTTATTGTTTGTATAATTATTGCTGCAATTTGTTTAACAAATAAAAATAAACATGAAATAACAAATCTTGCAGAAGATATATATACTTATAATAATGCTTTGCTAGGTGATGCTCCTAAAATGAGAAGTTTGGTTTCTTTAATTCCTTTTTATAATAAAGACATATATATTTCTACTATTGAATTAGATACTGAAACTTCTACAACCAAAGAGATGGGTATAATTGTTAATATAGACAACTTAACAAGTGAAGAAATTACTGAAATGAATGATGTTATAAAACATTCAAAAATATTTTTATCACTTGTAAAGAATGCTGACTTTATACAATATAATTATATTTCAAATGAAAAGAATTCATCATTACAAATACCTAGAATGTATTTTAATGAAGATTTAGGTGTTTATACTGAAAGTTATGAAACATTTAAAAATTTTATAGAGAATAAAGAAAATACTTTAAATACTAGAAATGAAAAAGTAGATTTAGAAGAATGGAGTAATATACAAGAAAAAGTAATCTATGGTGAGTTAATTTACAATGAATTTAACTCGAATATAACTTATACCGATATATTAACGGAACAAAGTAAATTACAAGAATTAAATGATTATCTATTTATATATACAAAAGCTATAAAAGGAGGAACTGCTTGTCCTTTTACTGCAACATTAATATTAAGAACGGAAAAAGGTAAAGAAATAGAAATACAATTAGCAACAGATAGTTGTACGGTATTTAAAATTGGCGAACAATATTATGAATATACAGAAGATAAAGGCGAAGATGATTCGGATGAAGCAGGTTTTTATAAGTATTTTGATAAAATAAATGCATATGTGAATGGTGAGCCGATCCGTTCAACACTTTATAATAAAATAATGGGATATAATGCTTATTACAAAGATACAATAGAGCCAACTTTTATTACTAGAAATTACTATACTAAAATTAATAATGTAGAATATTGCATTGCTGAGAGTTTTGGCTTTGGAAAAGAAAGAGATGATATATCATTAGATTTTGATGGAGATGGTATAGAAGAACTTATATGTAATTGTACTTATGGTGGAGATGGACATCAAGAAGTATATATTTTTAAAAGAAATATGAATACTAATATGGAAATTCCATCAATACTTATTGGTAAGATTGATTCTAAAAAAGTTAAATTACCAGAATTACACGATTGGGGTGTAAATGCTATTCTTACAGGATATGATAAAGCTACTAATAGATTTTGGATTAATTATAGCAAAGGAAATGAAATAAAGAATGAATATTCAACTGTTTATTTAGATTTGAATGATGCTATGAATATATTTACTTTTGAAGAATTTAATAGCATTACTTCTAAAACCAAAGGATTTGAAAACAATAGCATAACTAGTACGGTATATATAGATGCGATAAAAAGCTTGTATTATAATTGCAAATTACCAGATGGTACAGAATTAGAAGATCCTAAATATGTAGATGATTATAATATGTCTGAAAATCAGTTTGCTATTTGTGATGTTGATATGGATGGAAAAGAAGAATTATTAATAGCACTTACACATTATCCAATGGCTGCAATGAGAACAATAATATATGATTATGATTCAAACACAAATAAATTTAGAGAACAATTTACAGGATTTAATTGGATGAATTTCTATAATAATGGAAGTTTAGAAGTAATGTGGTCGCATAATCAAGGAAGTGCAGGAGATTCTTTATGGCCTTATACTTTGTATAAGTACAATAAAGAATTAGATTCTTATGATGCGATAGCTGAGGTTGATGCTTGGGACAAATCTTTTAGTGAAAAAAGTTATATTGCAGAAACTTTTCCAACAGAAGTTGATAAAGATAATGATGGAGTTTTGTATTATATAATACCTGGAGGAAATTATGAACGTGCCCAAATAGTAGATTCAAAGGAATATAACGAATGGAAAGAACAGTATATAATTGATGAAATTTTTGAAATTATAGTTCCTTATATGAATTTAACGGAAGAAAATATAAAGAATATATAAAAGTAACATCACCTCTAAATATTCATAAGATATTTAGAGGTGATTTTTATGCCAACTTTACGATTTGGCTCACGTGGAATATATGTTGAACTTTTGCAGAGCACTTTGAAAAAACTTGGTTTTTATTTTGGAGAAGTTGACGGAATTTTTGGCTCACAAACTCGAGACGCGGTTTATAGATTCCAAAGAGAATTTGGATTAGTTGTTGATGGAATTGTGGGTCCTAGGACTTGGGAAAAACTAATGCCATATATTAATGGAATTGTGGGAAGTATTGTTCCTACAGACATGACTTATCCATATAGAATTTTAATTATGAATCTTGAAGCTTTACAGCGAAAATATCCATTTTTAGAGACTTTCTATTATGGCGAAAGCGTTTTAGGTAAGAGACTTCCATACATTAAATTAGGAAATGGTTCTAATACCGTATTTTATAGTGCTACTATTCATGCAAATGAATGGATTAATTCTGTTGTGTTCATGAAATTTATAGAAGATTTTTGTGATGCATATGCAAATAATCGAAATTTAAGGGGATACAATGTAAGAGAAATTTTTGAAAATAGTACTATTTATCTTGCACCAATGCTAAATCCGGATGGAGTTGATTTGGTTACAGGTGTGATATCGCAATCGATACCTGCATATAGGGATGCTGTGGAAATATCGAGAAATTATCCAAGAATTCCTTTTCCGGGCGGCTGGAAAGCCAATATAAGAGGAGTGGATTTAAACCTTCAATTTCCTGCAGAATGGGAAGAAGCACGAAGAGTTAAATTTGCCCAAGGCTTTACAATTCCTGCTCCACGAGATTTTGTGGGATTTGGTCCTTTGACGGAGCCAGAAGCATTGAGTGCTTATAATTTTACACTTGAAAATAATTTTAGACTTATATTAACTTATCATACTCAAGGAGAAGTAATATTTTGGAGATATTTAAATTATGAACCTGAAGAGGCTGAAAGAATAGGACAACAATTTGCAAATGTGAGCGGATATCAGCTGATTAATGAAGTAGAAACGAATAGTTATGCTGGCTATAGGGATTGGTTTATAAGCGCATATAGGAGACCTGGATATACTGTAGAAACTGGTTTGGGAGTAAATCCACTACCAATATCTCAATTTAATACAATATACGAAGACAATATTGAAATCTTGCTATTGGGAGCGATGTAGCAAGAGGGACGCCCCTCTTGTTGAAACTTGACATAATGCGAATATGGTGTTAACATAAATGTGGCAACAAAATGATAAGGAGTGGTTATGTTGAGCGACTGGTCACGTAGAACAACCCAAGATTATCCCACGAATGAGCTTACAGTGAGACGCCGTCGTCGGCCCAGGATTCCGATTGTAAGAAAATTGCAACTTGGAATTGCTTCGGAAGAAGAATGGCGAGCGTATTACTGGCTAAGGAATGAGTTTATTACGAAAAGAGCTCATTTCCTAAGCGGAAAAAGCATTTTTGGGGTTGTCGGCTTTGAGGTACCTGTGTATAAGTGTGATCCTGCGATTGTTGAACAGATCATGGCAGAACTTGGAACAGTGTTACTTGATAAGGAAACCTACTATAATGCGAGGACAGGAAACGTCTATAGCGTATATCTGACGTATGACACACCTGAAATTGGCGTAATAAACATGCCGATTTGATTTCGCAAAGAAAGAGGCATCCTAATCTGAAAAGATTGGGATGCTTTTTATTTAAATAAATATTTGATATAATCATAGGTAATTTGATGAATAAAAGGTGATAATGTATGATTTCTAAAGATAAAATGGAAAAGATTAAAGAATTTAAAAATGATGATTCTGATTTGATATGCAAAATTGAAAAATATTTAAATCAAGAATATTTTTATGATAGTAACGAAAATATTTATGAAAGTGCGGATGAACTTAAAAATTATTTAGAAAATATGACTAATAACGATAAGATAGCTTTCTTTTTGTTTTCGAATGATGAAAGTATTTTTGGTGAAAAAATTAATAAGATAAGTAAAACTGAATTTGAGAGTATTGTTGATTTATCAACAATAGATTCATACTATGCCGGAAAAAGATATGAACTAAAATTAAAAAAGTACAATGAAATTGCTGACAAATATAATAAGTTTATTGAGGCAAAAGAAAAGGTAATTTTTATAATTGATATAGCGTCGATATCTTCATTTCCTCTTTGGAATACAGCAATGCGCAGAAAATTGTTAAGTATTGAAAAAAATATAGAGACTACACTGCTTGAGGATTTATCGCCAGATAGACTTCATAAGATAATAAAGACTTCAGAACCTATAAAATATACTAAAGAAGAGAAGTATGATATAGACATTTTAATAAATATAATGAATGAAATGAGCGATAAAGTTCCAATAGAAATGTACTTTATAGATAAAGTTAAGTCTTCAGAGAGCATATATTTGGTTAATGCGTTGAAGAAATTTAGTCATGCATTGGCTCTTGACAAAGCGAAAAGATACGATTATATATATGATACTGTTTGCAAAGATATAGACGATATGTTTTTGATATATGGTTTTTGCAATTTCAAAGAAAATAAATGTATTTCACAGCGTCATAAGAGTTTGTTTAATAGATATCCAGTGCCTAAAACAGATGGATGCTGCTTTAAGGTTGTCAGAAAATGTGAACATAACAACAAAGATGGAACATGCAAAGTAAAATGTCTTCCATGTAAACTTTTTACATGTCCATATCTATGGAAAATGTCGATTGGAATAAGGATAAATGAATTAATTTTATTGAGGTGTTTCTTTAATAATAAACAAAAGAAGACATCTTTATATGAATTTTATAATTCTAAAGAGTTTTTACTTGGGAAAATTATTAGTGAAGAATAAAAGGTAAAAAATGGTAAAACAACCACTAAAACATGTATTTTTAGTAAAAATATGTAAAAATAGTATACATTTTTGGAAAATTATGTAGACAAAGCTGGAAGTTTATGTTACAATAGGACATGTGCTTGGGAATAAAATTCCCATTTTGAGAATAAAGATACATAAAGAAAGAAATTTTAATTAGCAAATGAGGGGGATAAAAAAGTGATAAATTATAGTGAAAACAACGTAATTACACTTATAGGTACTATTGTTTCAGAGAGAACATTTAGTCATGAAGTATATGGAGAAGGATTTTACAGTTTTAATATCGATGTACCAAGATTAAGTGAAAACAGTGACATAATTCCAGTTACTGTATCTGAAAGAATATTAACAGATGAATTTACAATTGGTCAAAAGGTTGTTATTGAAGGGCAATTTAGATCATATAACAACTATGAAAATGAAAAAAACAAATTGGTTTTAACAGTTTTTGTAAAGGATATTAGATTACAAACTGAAGAAACAGATATGACTAATCCAAATGAAATCTGTTTAACAGGCTTCATTTGTAAAAAACCAATATATAGAACAACACCATTTGGTAGAGAAATTGCAGATATCCTACTTGCAGTAAATAGAGCATACAACAAATCAGACTATATTCCATGTATAGCATGGGGAAGAAATGCAAGATTCTGCCAAAATATTGAAGTTGGTGAAAAAGTTAAACTTTGGGGAAGAATCCAAAGTAGAGCTTATGAAAAGAAGTTTGAAGATGGAACTTCTGAAATGAGAAGGGCTTATGAAGTATCAGTATCAAAAATGGAAATTCAAAAAGATACACTTCAAGATGAAGCCGTTAGTGAAAGTAATCCGCTAGAGCAAAATGCATAGTATTCATAATAATCATCCTCTATGAAGAGTCAGGTAAGAATGAAGAGCTTCTTACCTGGCTTTTTTGCATGTTCGTCCATTTGATGGACGTCCCTCGTAGACGAAAGTGACTTGTGTTTATTTTATTATGTATGATAAAATAGAAATGTTTAAATTTGGATGAAGGAGATGCACTAATGAAGGAAGAAGAAATTGAGAGATTAACTAAACTTAGTGAGTATGAAAGAGAATTAAATGGAAAAGGATATAAATTTATTGCTGGTATTGATGAGGCTGGAAGAGGTCCGCTAGCAGGACCAGTTGTTGCAGCAGCAGTTATTTTGCCAGAAGGGTGTTTAATTGAAGGTGTAAATGATTCAAAGAAGATTTCTGAGAAAAAAAGAGAAAAGTTATATGACGAAATAACAAAAAAGGCTGTTGCTTGGGGCGTTGGAATTGTTGACAATAATGTTATTGATGAGATTAATATATTAAATGCGACAAGAAGAGCTATGCATATGGCTTTGCTTGATTTAGAGGAAAAACCAGAATATGTTTTAATTGATGCTGAAAAAAATGTTGATACGAATGGAATTCCATTTTTACCGATTATAAAAGGAGATGCTCTTAGTATTTCGATTGCGTCGGCTTCAATTATTGCAAAGGTTACAAGGGATAGAATGATGAAACAGTATGATGAAATGTTTCCAATGTATGGTTTTGAAAAACATAAAGGATATGGTACGAAGGCTCATATAGAGGCAATTAAGAAAAATGGGCTATGTATGATTCATAGAAAAACATTTTCTGAGAAGTTTGCAAAATAATGTCAAAATTGTTTAATGTTACATTTCTGTTACAATGGTTGACATATGATAGTTTTGTCATTAAAATATAGCTATGAAAGAGGGTTTTTATGCGTATTATTGCGGGAAAAAAAAAAGGTCTTAATATAAAAACTATTGAAGGTGAGTCTACAAGACCTACTAGAGATATGGTTAGAGAAGCACTTTTTAGTATATTGACTTCTAAAGTTCCTGATGCTAAATTTCTTGATTTGTTTGCGGGAAGTGGTGCAATTGGAATTGAAGCAATAAGCAGGGGTGCTTCAGAAGCATGTTTTGCAGATATAAATCCTCAGTGCATAAAAATTATAAAAGAAAACATTAGTAAAGCCAATTTCGAGAATGAATCTCGAATTTTTAATCTGGATTATAAAATTTTGCTTAAAAAAATAAAGGATGAGAAGTTCGATATTATTTTTATTGATCCACCGTATAACAAAGGGTTTGGAGTAGATGCAATTAATAAAATCTCGGAATATGACTTACTTTCAGATGATGGTGTAATTATTCTTGAAACAGATACAAATGAAGAAGTGCCTGAAGAAATAGGTATATATGAGAAGTACAATAGTAAAAAATACGGAAGAAATATATTGAATCTATTTAAACGAAAGGGGTAACGTATCATGGAAGTATTAACGTTGCTTGAGACAATTGAAGAAATGCTTGGTAGAAGTGCCAATATACCTTTGACTAAAAGGACACTTATTGATAAAGAAGAAATATTATCTGTTGTAAATGAAATAAAACTGAAATTACCAGACGAATTAAAACAAGCTAAGTGGGTAAAAGAAGAAAGACAAAAGATTCTTGTTGATGCTCAAAAAGAAGCTAATCAGTTAATTAAAGAAGCTGAAAATAGAATCATTGCTATGATTGATGAACATGAAATTACGAAGAAAGCATATGAACAAAAAACAGAAATCATAGATAGTGCGAATGCGTTTTCAAAAGATTTAATTAATGGAACAAAGAAATATGCGGATGATATATTAGCAGAGCTTGAAGCAAACTTACAAGACAAGCTTGATATTATAAAAGATAATAGAAAAGAATTAAAATAGTTGATTATGACGGTCTAAAAATAGACCGTTTTTTTATTGCATTTACAAGTTGTTTGAGATAAGATATTTGTGTGAGGTGATGTGTCAAAATGGCTAAGAAGAGAAAAAAGAAGAGTAGTGAAATTAATATAGATGCAACATCAATTGTGTTTATAATTCTTGGTATTGTGTTATCTATTTTTGTATATAGTGGTGGTTCAAATGGTATAGTTGGAGGACTTATTAAAAGTCTCTTACTTGGATGCATTGGTAGTGTTATGTATGCAGTTCCGGTTATACTTATTTTTTTGGGCGTATATGTTATATTTAGAGACTTTTCTAGATTTAAATTGAAATCATTTTTAGTGTTGATTCTGGTATTTTTGTCTGCTGCAATAATGTCTACATTTAATGCTCCGATTGCGCATATTGATTCTTTAAAACAAGCTGGAGAGCTTACTGCTGCTTTCGATTACATGAAAGAATGGTGTAAAATGGGCATAAATGGCATGGGTGGAGGATTGATAGGTGAATCGATAGCCGCAATGCTTAATTTGTGCTTTGGCCTTGTTGCTACAAGAGTGATTCTTTGGAGTTTACTTGTTGTTACCGCATCAATAACAACAGGAATAACGTTTTCAGCGATTATAATTGCTGTTAAGGAATCTTTAGATGATGTTATTTCAGCAACAAGAAAGGAATATGTTTCAGTTACTAAAAATTCAAAGTCAAAATCAAAATATAAAAATAGTGAAAAATTTAAACGTATCACATCTCAAGCTGATTTGATTGAGTCTGCAGGACAACTTAGTTTCGATTTAGATGGTGATTATGAAGATGAAGAAGAATATGAAGAAGTCGAAGAGGAAGAAGTTGAAGAAATCGTAGAATCTGATCCTGAAGAATTAGATGCTGATGTGCTTGAGAGTTTAGAAGATGATGAAGAGCTTGAAAGATTAAAAGCAGAAAAAGAAAACACAAAGAAAAATCTTAAACAATTATTTTCTAAGAAAAAACAAGAGGTTGAAGAACCTAATGAAGCTGAAGAACTTAATCTTGAACATAATCAAATGGAAGAATACGAAAATTATGAATTCCCACCAGTTGATTTGTTAAAACAAGCAAAACATACAGGTAAAGATTATTCAACAAAAGAATTAAAAGAGATTGCAATAAAACTTCAAAAGACACTTGCGAGTTTTGGTGTTGATGCCAAAGTTACAAATGTTACTAGAGGACCAACAGTTACAAGATATGAACTTCAACCAAACGTTGGTGTTAAAGTTAGTAAGATTTTAAATTTATCAGATGATATAGCGCTTAATCTTGCTGCTAAGTCAATAAGAATTGAAGCTCCTATACCAGGTAAATCAGCTGTTGGTATAGAAGTTCCAAATAAAACAACAGAAATGGTTACGATGCGTGAAGTTATTGAATCTGATAATTTCAAAAATGCATCATCAAAAGTTTCATTTACACTTGGTAAAACAATTGATGGTGAATCATATGTAGCAGATATTTCAAAGATGCCACATATGCTTATTTCAGGAAGTACAGGTTCTGGTAAGTCAGTATGTATAAATTCAATCATAATGAGCATACTTTATAAAGCTACACCAAATGAAGTTAAATTAATTTTGATAGATCCTAAAGTCGTTGAACTTGGTGTATATAATGGAATTCCACATTTGTTAATTCCTGTTGTTACTGATCCTAAGAAAGCTGCTGGTGCGCTTAATTGGGCTGTACAAGAAATGGTTAACAGATATAATCTTTTTGCATCAAAAGGTGTAAGAGATATTAAAGGATATAATGAATTACTAAAGAGTGAGGGAGAAGATGGTGTTCTTCCACAAATCGTAATTGTAGTAGATGAGCTTGCTGATTTAATGATGGTTGCTCCAAATGATGTTGAGGATGCTATTTGTAGACTTGCTCAGATGGCGCGTGCTGCTGGTATGTATCTAATTATTGCAACACAAAGACCTTCAGTTGACGTTATCACAGGTATTATTAAAGCAAACATCCCTTCAAGAATAGCGTTTACGGTTTCATCTCAAATTGACTCAAGAACAATTCTTGATATGGGTGGAGCTGAAAAATTGCTTGGTCGTGGTGACATGCTGTTCCTTCCTGTAGGTGAAGCTAAACCAATAAGACTTCAAGGTGCATTTGTTTCCGACGGTGAGATTGAAAGTGTAGTTGAGATGGTAAAATCATCGACTCCGGCAGTGTATAATGAAAATATAATAGAAAAGCTTGCAAAAGTAGATGCGCCAGCGCCAACACCTGATGCTGAAGATGATTGCGATGAATTATTAACTGATGCGATTGAACTTGCTGTTAATATTGGACAAATATCTGCGTCAATGATTCAAAGAAAATTCAGGGTTGGATATGCTAGAGCTGGTAGGATTGTAGATCAAATGGAGGAACGTGGAATTGTTTCTGAATCTCAAGGTTCTAAGCCAAGAAAAGTCTTGATTTCTAAAGAAGAATGGGAAGAAATGAATGAACAAGGCGAAATGTATTTCAGTGAGGATGAAGAAACTGAGTCAGAAGATGAATATGATGAGGCTTCAGGTGAATAATATTAAACAACAGAAAAAAATTAATAAGGGAGGATACATATGAAAATTACCTTTTTAGGTGCCACAAGAACGGTTACAGGTTCTAATGTATTAGTGGAAACTAATAATAAAAAATTTATTTTGGATTGTGGATTATATCAAGGACAACAAAAAGAGATAATGCTAAATAGTGATTCATTTCTTTTCAATCCAAATGAAATTGATTTTGTGCTTCTTTCTCATGCACATATCGACCATTCAGGAAGAATTCCGAAACTTTATGTGGATGGATTTAGAGGTCCTATTTATGCTACGAAAGCGACTTGTGATCTTTGCGAAATAATGCTTCCTGATAGCGGTTACATTCAAGAATCAGAAATTGAGTGGCTAAATAGAAAAAGAAGAAGAGAAGGTAAACATGAGTTACCTCCATTATATACATATAATGATGCGATTGATTCTCTTGCGTTATTTGAGAGAGTGCAATATGATGAAGTTTTTCAAATAGATTCGAATATAAAAGTTAGATTTACTGATGCAGGTCATATGCTTGGTTCAAGCATAATTGAGGTTTGGGTAAAAGAAAATGGAAAAGAGCAAAAGATTGTATTTACTGGAGATTTAGGAAATAATGATATTCCGCTTCTAAGAGAACATTCTATTGTTGAAGAAACTGATATTTTGATTATGGAGTCAACATATGGTAATAGATTACATGAAGAAAAAGTTTCGAAGGCTGAAGAGTTTTTGAGTATTGTTTCTAAAACTTTGGAAAGAGGAGGAAATGTAATTATTCCTTCGTTTGCGGTTGGAAGAA
This sequence comes from Clostridia bacterium, assembly GCA_017462965.1. Taxonomy (GTDB): domain Bacteria; phylum Bacillota; class Clostridia; order TANB77; family UBA1234; genus UBA1234. The sequence goes on from JAFTQC010000032.1 coordinate 131,899, forward strand.
CACAAGAAATTATTTATGAACTTCAAAAGAGTAAACAAAATGAGGACGAGAATTTTAGACGTGAATTTGATGAAGTTATGAATGCTAAAGTGTATGTAGATAGTCCACTTGCGACATCTGCTACAGAGGTATTTTTGAAAAACTTAGATTGCTTAGATGAATATGTTCAAGAAGATATCAGAGAGGGTAAGAAACCTCTTGATTTTAATGGACTTCGCTTTACTCAATCAGTTGATGAATCAAAAGAGTTAAATGCGAACGCTAATCAGTCAATTATTATTTCAGCCAGTGGTATGTGTGAAGTTGGTAGAATTAAGCATCACTTAAAACATAACCTTTGGAGAAAAGATAGCACGATTTTATTCGTTGGATATCAAGCTGTTGGAACACTTGGTAGAAAAATTGTTGACGGTGCGAAGAATGTAAAATTATTCGGAGAAGAAATTACAGTAAATGCTGATGTTAGATATATTGAAGGATTCTCAGGACACGCTGATAAAAATGGATTGTTAAACTTCATCGAAACATTTAGCGTAAAGCCAAAACAAGTATATTTAGTTCATGGTGATGAAGACGCACAGTTTGAACTTGCAGAGGAAATTGGAAACAGATTTGGGATACCTGTTGAAATTCCAATGCGTGGAGATATCTATGATGTAGATGTTGACAGAATTAAGAAGACGGGCGAATTAAGATCTCCAAACGAGAACCAATACATCAGATTAGAAGTTCTAGAGAAGATGGAAACACTTCGCGAAGAGCTTGCAGAGATGACGATGATAGTTGGCGAAGACTTAAAAGAAGAAACAAACGATTCAAAAGTAAAAGAAATAATGGAGAAGTTGAAAGCTTTAGAAATGCAGATTGTAGAGATATTGAAATAAAAGTTTTTTGGACAAGAGGAAGGTTCATTTTTCCAAATTCATCAAGAGGGACGCCCCTTTTTGTGAAAATTTTTCACAAAAAGGGGCGTCCCTCTTGATGAAAGCTCCTTCCTAAGCCCCGTATCAATTTTCAATAAATTTTATAGCGATTGCTTACCTGGTACCATGGCTGCAATTATTCCATATATAACGGCGCCAACGATTGCAGATAGCATGCTTATGTTGTATCCAGCAACAAAGAATTGTGTTGCATAAAGCACAACTACTGAAACAACAAAACCAACAATCCCTCTACCAAATGGTGTTGCATCAACGCCTAATATTAAGTTGAATAAATAATCCATTACAGCTAAAACTACTGCTGCAAGAAGTAAAGTCCAAAGTGATGCAATTTCAAAACCTGGAGTAAGGAAAGCTGTTACAGCAAGTATAATTGCAGATGTAATAAATCTTGTAACCATTCCGCCCATTGTCATTTGATTCGAAGAATTTTTTGCTTTATTATCCATTTTGTTTACCTCCTTTATAAAGTGAAGTTCATACACAATAATTATTGTCATTAAATTATAAAATTATGCAAAATTTGAATATTCTTTTGTTTAAAATCCAAAATATAGTTATTGAAAAAAATTTAGCAAGAGGGACGTACCTTTTTGCTAAAATCGTCCATTTAACGGACGTCCCTCGTGGACGAAATGGAAGGAGGAGAAAAATATGGCAACGACTTTTATAAAAACAATTATTATATATTTATTTGTTTTAATCGCGGTAAGGTTGATGGGAAAGCGTGAGTTGGGGCAACTACAGCCCTTTGAACTTGTTGTTATTTTAATAATAGCAGATGTGGCGAGTGTACCTATGCAAGACGTTGGAACACCGTTATTTCAAGGCATTGTGCCTATTCTTGCATTATTAGTTGGTGAAATTGTTGTCTCGTATCTAAATATCAAATTTACTTTTTTCAACAAATTAATATCTGGAAGATCTGCTGTTCTTGTTGATAAAGGAAAAATAGTTGAAGAAAGTTTGAAAAGGCAAAGGTACACTATTGAAGGATTAATGCAGGAGTTTAGAATTGCAGGTTATCCGGATATTTCTGATATTGAATATGCTATCTTAGAAACAAGTGGTCAAATAAGTATTATTCCTAAAACTGAAAAAAATAATGTGACTATTAGTGATTTGAATATAACTCAAGATAAAGTGGGATATCCTAGAGTCATTGTTAGAGAGGGAACTGTTTATGAGAATAATATGAGAGACTTGGGTTTGGATCAAAAATGGCTTGATAAAAATCTTAAGGATAGAAAAGTAAATCTTAATGATGTTTTTGTTTTGATTGTTGATGAATCAAATAAAATCTATTTTCAGAAAAAAGAAAGTGAGTAATATGAGGGATTTTATAGTAATTTTTGTTATTTTAAGCGTTGTCTTTGGAGGAAATTATGTTCAAAATAATTACTTTGATAAATCGACCAAAGACTTATTGGATGTTATAAATAAAATGGAAGAAAACATGGAACTTCCAAAAGATGAGAAGAAAAAAATTGTACAAGAACTTCTTGATAAATGGGAAGGTTATGAGAAGCCATGGATTGCTCTCCAATATCATCAAAATATTAATGAAATAGAAGATATTGTAATAGAATGTTATACGTTTTATTTAGAAGGGGATGAGACGCATTTTCTATTAAATGCGAGAAAATTGAATAGAAACTTGGACGATATGAAGAATAGAGAAAGAATATCGCTTGTAAACGTCTTATAAGGTCTAAAATTGTCGTAAAAAGCTAAATTTCTTGCTTTTTTGCCGTTTCTATTGTAGAATGTATTCGGTGAACACTGGTTAACAAAATACCTCGTATTAACATTTAAAGGAGGAAAATATATGCAGAGTGATGCCTCGCGAAGTTTCCCCATAGTTGAGCCCTTTTTTGTTGGTGGGGTTGGCGATGAGGTTACGGCTTCTAGTGCGATTCTGAGAATCAGCACAAGTGACGGACGTATTGCCCAAATCATGATAGATGCGGGAGCGGCCCAGGGTGATGACGAATTCAGGAATTTTGACTATCCGATTACTGGTTCGGAAATCGATGCGATTGTTCTTACTCATGCGCATTACGATCACATCGGTGACTTGGCACTGCTTCACAAATCTGGTTTTACCGGTAATATCTATGTTACAGACGTTGCAAAGAAGATTTCGTATCCCATGCTTGTGGATGCGGCTTCGATTCAGGAACATCATCCTGGTGATGTTGCCAAACGGTCTCGGAAGATTATGCGTGAAACCACGAATCGTATCACGCAAAAGCGACTTCTTACAAAAAAATACAGTGATATGAAGGGCCTTGATTCCGCGATTTCACAGCTCGAAGCTGCGGAATATGAGCCGCTTTATACGCAAGAAGACGTTGAGGCAGTAAAAGAACTGCTCAGAACTGTCAAACCTGCTAAGTACGTGGAAATCATTGAAGGCATCAAGATTCGTATGTTGCCGACGACGCATCAAAATGGTGCGGTACGTGTTGAAGTACACGTGAAAGACCCGAACGGCTCGAAGTATGGTATTGCTTTTTCTGGCGATATTGGTCCGAGCAATTCGCTCTTGTATGAGCAGATGTATGACTACAGGAATGAAGATATTGACTGTCTCGTGCTTGAATCTTTGCACGGAGTCAATGATCCTGTGGAAACGCTGGAAACCTCTATCAAGCGGCTTTATGAAATCATTCGTAAGGCCAAGAGGCAGAAGAAGCATGTTGTGCTCATGGGATTTTCGCTTGATCGCAACGCTCAGCTGATTTATCTCATGAACTGTCTCAGAAAGAAGGGAATTTGCATTGACGTGGTCATTGATTCTCCTCTTACTATGACGGAATTGGGAATCTATCAGACGACGTATGCAACCGACAAGCATTGGTTCAAGGATTTGGGATATGATCCGTTCGGAACCGATGATTTCAAGGTGATTAAATCCTATAGGGAACACGTTGAATCGGTCCTTCATGGTGATGCACCTCGAGTCATAATCACCGCATCTGCAAACGGTAACGGTGGTCGAGTAATTGACTACTTCGACAATTGTTTGCAGCGTGATGATTATATCTTCGTTGTGTGTGGATGGGTTGGTCCTGACACGCCGAGTCGCTTGATTCTCGAGTGCGACTATGGTAAGAAGGTTGACCTGCCTGACAGAACCTATGTCAAGCGTTGTAAGACCTACTGGCTCCACGGATTCTCGTCTCATGGATATTATCCGGAGATGGAAGCGGCGGTTAAGGATTATCCGAACGCGAAAACGGTTATCCTTAATCACGCTCGAACGGAAGACAAGATTGCAGTTGGCGAAAAACTGCAAGAGTTCTTCGATGGTGAAATCCTGATGCCCGAGATCTACGATGCGTATGAACTCTCTGCGGATCCTACGGTAATCCTCGATGAGGACAGCATTCTCCTTGATTTCGATGGCGTTATCGACAGGAGAATCGTTCTTTCCGAGTATGACCGAGAATTTGCATTCTGCGAAGACGACGATGCTACAGACGACGATTAACAAAAAAGATGACTCCTTGTGGGTCATCTTTTTTATGTTCTTGGAAATAATATTGATATTGTACATAAAAAGAAATATAATTTTAAAGATTAAATTGTAAAGGATGATATTTATGAAGAAAAAGATAATATTTATTATTGCGTTTCTGCTACTAGTAGTTGGACTTTTTTTAGTACGACTGCATATCGATGCGAATTCAATACAGGTGTCTCATTATAAGGTTGAGTCTGAAAAAATTCCTGAATCGTTCGACGGATACAAAATAGTGCAAATATCAGATTTGCATAGTAAAGATTTTGGTGAAAATAATAATTTGTTGATTCAAAAGGTGGATAAGGAAAAACCAGACATTATAGTACTTACCGGTGATATGGTGAGTGCAGACGAAACAGATTATTCGGTTTTCTTTTCGCTTGTAAGTGAACTTGCACAAAGGTATAAGATTTATTTTATCCCTGGAAATCATGAACAAGCGCTTGATTCAGAAAAGAAAAATGAAATAGTTACTTACCTTGAGCAAAATGGTGTGGATGTCTTAAACAATGAGGTTGTTTCCTTAAAAAATGGCAATGATGAGATTAATCTTTATGGATTATGGTATTCCAACAAGTATTATTCTGAAAACGAAACTTACGTATTAGACGCAGAACTGATTTCTGAATGGATTGGTGCTGCTGATACTGCTAGATATAATATATTGTTATCGCATAATCCCAGATATTTTCTTACTTATGCTAACTGGGGTGCTGATCTTACGCTTTCAGGGCACGTGCATGGTGGTATGGTCAGAATTCCATTTATCGGAGCTATATTTTCGCCAGATGAAGGCTTTTTCCCTAAATATGATGCAGGATTATACACTGAAGAATCAGGAAAAAGTATTGTAGTGAGTAGAGGTCTTGGCAAGGGAACGAGAGGCTTCAGATTATTTAACAGACCGGATTTGGTTGTCATAACATTGAATTCTACAGAAAAAGGTGTCGACTAGACACCTTTTTACTTTACATAAAACGGACAAAATACTTGAAAATGGTGTAAAATTATGGTAAACTATATAAGTGTAGGTTGAAAGTGTTAACATAGAACAGTCCATTTTTTTGGAGAGGAGAAATACGGATGAGCAACATGAGAACCACAGAAGCACAGGAACAGTTTGAGAAGGTAAAGGCGAAGATTTTGGATGCAGCAGAGTATAGCGGTCGACACTATGAGTTTTTTAACAGACTCTTTCCTGAAGTTGCTGAAGCTTTGAGAGAGCTAGGATATCACGTTTTCAAGGATGCAGATGTGTCTATGCTTGTTGGATTCGGTGGGATACTTGAAGGGGATGTAGATGATATATCGATCATCTCCTGGAGAGATTCAGAGTCTGGAGAAGCATCTGAAATGCGGGAAACAGCGCGCGAATCTCAACTCGATATGATGCTGAATCGTATTCGGCATGCTGCGGAAGGTGGCAATGCCGAATGTGAAGGTTGTATTGGAATGTTTCTAGAAGTCGTCGAAGATCTTCAACAGTTGGGATATCACGTTTCCATGGATGATGATATGGAAAAATATCTGTTCGTGCGTGCATTGGGAGCGTATTATACCGTTTCGTGGGTCGATGCAGAATTCGGAGAAGCTGCCCAAATGAAAAAGACAGCCTTAGAAATTCAGCCTAAGCAGGTACAGAAAGCTATTTCGTGCTGTGCAAAGAGCGGTGAGGTCAATGCTGTTGATGTCACTTGGTACAAGCTGTTTCCTGAAGTTGCTGAAATCTTGAGAGAGATGGGATATCGCGTTAATGAGGAACGTGACGAGGTATTTGTCATCTCTTGGAAAGATGCGGAATGTGGAGAAGCATTTGAAACCTGGAAGGCAACTGTTCCGCCTCGCATTAGGAAAGTCCAGAAGGAGATTAAGCAATGTGCGGAGAATGGTGAATTCAGTGCTAATTTTTCCGTTAGATTGTCTCCGGAAGTTGTTGGAAAACTACGAGATATGGGATATTGCATTGATGAAAGCAATCCCAGGGGTCATAGCATCTCTTGGAAATATGTCGAGAGTGGAAATGCGTATAAATCGTTTAAGGCAGCGGTTGAGTATCACTTCAATAAAGCACGGGAGCATCATATTCGGTTTGGTGTAGAGTGCGGTAGGGAGTATGCCTGGGTGAAATGCTTTCCGAGAGCAGCTGAAACTTTATTAGAGGCTGGATATCGTCTTGTTGATAAAGCTAATGACGCCCTTAAGGTCTCCTGGGAAGACGCGGAACGTGGAGAAGCGCAAGAGATGTGGAAGGCAACAATCGAAGTTCCATTCAATGGGGTTCAGAAACGGATTAATTCAAAAGCGAGATTTGGAGAAATCGATGTTGTTTTTCACTTCAGATTACTTCCGGAAGTTGTCAAAGCTCTGCAAGATGAAGGATATCGTGTGATTGAGGAAGAAACTAAATATCATAGAGTATCCTGGAAAGATGCAGAGTGTGGAGAAGCCTTGGAAATGCGTCGAAAGGCAACCACCAATTTATAAGCAAAAAGAGAGCAGCTGATTTTATATCAGTTGTCTCTTTTTTTTGTGGGGAATGTCGAGCTTGGCTAATAAAAGAAGAATGCTGATGGTTGTGACGTTTAATTCATATAGGATAAAACGTTGAAAATAAAGAAAATTTGTTATAAAATACCTGCATAGATAAAGGCGAAAAAAGTAAGAAAGTTAAGATATTATGTTTGAAAAATGCGATAATATCAAAGAAAGAGAGATAGTTATGATAAATAATATAAAAGAGAGGAAAGTTGCTTTTTATACATTGCGGTTGCAAGGTTAATCAATATGAAACGAATGCGATGGCAGAAGGATTTAGAAATGCAGGATATGAAATTGTTGAATATGAGGAGTATGCAGACGTTTATGTTGTAAATACATGTACAGTTACTAATATGAGCGATAGAAAATCAAGACAAATATTGAGACGTGCTAAAGAAATAAATCCGGATGCTATACTTTGCGCAGTAGGCTGTTATGCACAAGTTGCAAAGGATGAATTAGCAAAAATAGAAGAAATAGATTTGATTCTTGGAAATAACGATAAAAAGCATATTATAGAGAAAGTAGAAGAAATGTTGAAAACAAGGGAAAAGATGTTTCAGGTTTCAAATATGCTTGATGAAAGAAAATATACAGAATGGGGATACACGGCGTATACGGATAAAGCAAGGGCTGAGATAAAAATACAAGATGGATGTGACAGATACTGTACATATTGCATAATTCCATATGCACGAGGACCTGTTAGAAGTAGAAAAATTAAGGATATTTGTGAGGAAATTAAGAAAATTGCTGAAACAGACATAAAGGAAATTGTTATAACAGGAATTCATATTTCCTCGTATGGCAAGGATTTGGAAAATAAACCAACTTTAATTGATTTGCTTGAAACGATTAACGAAATCGAAGGAATAGAAAGAATAAGACTTGGATCTTTGGAACCACTTATTATTACTGAGGAATTTGTTACAAGATTAAAAAATTTGCATAAAGTATGTAATCATTTTCATTTATCACTTCAAAGTGGTTGTGATTCAACACTTGAGCGTATGAATAGAAGGTATACCACTGATGAGTTTAGAAAAATTGTAAATATATTAAGGAACAATATTGAAGAAGTTGCTTTGACAACTGATGTAATCGTAGGATTTCCGGGTGAGACAGACGAAGAGTTTGAAGTTACATATAAATTTCTAGAAGAAATAAAATTTTCTAAAATGCATGTTTTTAAATATTCACCAAGAAAAGGAACAAAAGCGGCAACGTTCCCAAAACAAGTGGATGGAAAAATCAAGGATTTAAGAAGTGAAAAATTGATAGAATTATCCTTGAAAAATGAAATAGAATTTGCAAAACAATATTTAAATAAAGAAGTCAAGGTTCTTTTTGAAAATGAACATGATGGTCATACAACTAATTATATTGAGGTGTATTCAAAAGAAGAACAGAAGCCAAATACATTAATTGATGTATTAGTAAGAGAGCAAAAAAATGGAGTTATTCATTGTTAATTTTACTTGAACTTTTAAAATGTTTATTATAAAATTTTATTAACATTTGAAAGGAGTAAGAAAGATGGTAATTAACGAAGAAAAAAGACAAAAATTTATGGAGTACGCAGGAAAAAGAGTAAATAATGTTTTGCATGATATGCAAATTCTAGAGCCAATGTCTAGAAGTGCTGCGTATGATTTTACAAGACAAGATGTAGACGAAATGTTTGCAGCAATGCAAGAAACATTAAATAATGTAAAAGCTGAATTTGAGAAAAAATTTGAGGAGAAAGCTAGAGCTGAGAAGAAAACATTCGTATTTGGACAAACAACAGCATCAGAAGCAGCGGTGACAGCTACTGCTCCAGCTGTAAGTGAGACAGAACCTGTAGTTACAGCTACAGTTGCAGAAGCAACATTAGCTACTGATGCATCAGCAGAAGATACATTTTAATTTTTTAGCAAGAGGGGCGTCCCTCTTGCTAGTTGACAAAATACGGATTTCGTAGTAGAATACACATGGTTTTGAACCTTATATTATCTGTATTGGAGGGAGTTTTATGAAGATAACTCTGCAGCAAGTTCGAACCAACTTCCCTGGATGTATCCCTTGCCAATCCGACAATATCAAGGCCAGCTGCCAAGATGATGCACTGTGCAAAGTGCGGTTCCATCTTGGTGAGCCGGATAGTCTGGTTATTCAGGCACTTGAAGTCACCTGCGAATGCTGTGGTGAATCGGGTTATTATCCTGTCGGCCATCTCGGAAAGACTCGCAAGATGCTGAAACTGTAAGCGATACGGTTTTACAGCTTATTTTATTCGATGTCAATCTGAGAAACTTATGAACAAAACACCTTATAAGGGTGTCCCCATCGAACTTATTTCGGTGGGGTTTTTTATTTTAATTTGACGAATTTTATTGCAATAAGTTAAATGGTTGTGATATAATTCACCCATTCGTGTTGCTTACGCGAAAAATAAATAATCTTATATAAGTGGAGGTGTTATTTTAATGAACATTACACACGAAGATGAGACTAAAGAATTACAGAAATTAAATAAGACGCAAAGGTTTATAGACAATGAAATCAAGGAAAGTGAAGAAAGACTTGAAAGAGGTTTTGAAGACTACGATTTTGATGACTATGCCGATGACTTTATGAAAGCAGCCCTTAAAGAAAAGTTTAACCAAAGAATTAAAAATTTGAAAATGGTTAGACAAAAACCATACTTTGCAAGAGTGGATTTTGTTGAAGATGGTGAGGAAAAAAGGGATGCTTTTTATTTGGGAAAAGTTATGGTTACAGACCATGACACGCTTGAACAGATTGTAATTGACTGGAGAGCTCCGATTGCAGATCTTTATTATGAAGGTCGACTTGGTGAAGCTACTTACAAATGTCCTGCTGGTGAAATCAAGGGAGAAATAAAATTAAAGAGACAGTATTTCTTTGATGATAAAGGACTTGCAGATGTGATGGATATTGATATCACGACAAATGATGAAATGTTGCAACCATTTTTGTCAGCTAATTCTGATACTAGACTTAAGAATATTATCTCTACAATTCAGGCGGAACAAAATAGAATTATACGTTCAGATATGTGGCAACCTCTTGTTGTGCAAGGAGTTGCTGGTAGTGGAAAAACCACAATTGCACTTCATAGAATTGCTTATCTAATATACAATTATGATAAAAACTTTTTTCCTGAAGAGTTTTTGATAATTGCTCCTAATAAATTCTTTTTAAATTATATTTCAAACGTATTACCTGATTTAGGTGTTGATAGAGTAGGCCAAAGTACTTACGAAGAAATTGCTTTTGAAGTAATCGGAAGCAAATTTGAAATAGAAGAACCAAATGAAAAACTTGCAAGAATAATAAACAATAATAAATCTGAAAAAGAGGAGAAAGCTTGCAAGATAATTGAAGAAGCTTCAATATTTAAATCTTCAATAAGATATAAAAATGTTATTGATGATTATATTTATGAAATAGAAAAAAGAATGTTGCCAGAAGATGATTTTAGAATTGGCAAATATATTTTTATGACAAAACAAGAAATTGCGCATTTATATTATAGAGAATATGGAAACCTGCCAATATGCCGTAGAATAGAAGAAATTTCAAAACATCTTAAAAATTCTGTTACTATGAGAAATGGAGTAATAATAAAAGATATTGAAGAAGATAGAGATTATAAAGTTGCGAAAATTAAGCAAGAAGAGGATAATGAGCAAATAAGACTTGCAATGATACGAGATGTTTATGATGAAGCAGATCAAATGAAAAAAACGGTGACAAAAGATGTTCAAAAGTATGTTCAAAAGTTCTTTTCAAATCAGAAAGTGTTAGAACCTATAAAATATTATCGTGAATTTATAGATTATTATTTAGAGGAATTTGCAAGCCAGAGAATTCCTAAAGAGCAAATTGCATATATAAAAAATTCGTTTGATAAATCGCAACGTACTGGAAAAATAGAAATGGAAGATATTGCGCCACTTATGTATTTAAAATACATGATTCATGGTGTTAAAACAAAATTTGATTTGAAACATATTGTAATTGACGAGGCACAAGATTTTAGCGAATTTCAATTTTATATTTTTAAGAAAATTGTTAAGAGTAATTCGCTTACGATATTAGGTGATTTGTCGCAGGGAATTTATTATTATCGTGGTACACAAAACTGGCAAAAGACGATGAGTACTGTTTTTGGTGTTGATAACGAGCCGCAATATTTGACGCTTAAAAAGACGTATAGAACTACTGAAGAAATAATGAATGTTGCAAACCAAATCATTTCACATATAACGGATAAATTAAATTGTGCTTTGGGCGAGCCTGTAATGAAAAATGGTGAACCAGTTACAATTAAAGAGTTTGGTACAGAGCAAGAAATGTATGAAACAATAAAGGAAAGAATTAAAAAACTTAAGTCACGTAATCTGAAAAATATTGCATTGATAGGAAAAACTGTAGATGATTGCAAAGAGATAGCAAATGCGATGAGTGATTTTAATGAAAATGAAATCCACATTATAAGTGATAAAGATTCAGAATATAATGGTGGAATAAGCATTGTTCCTTCGTATTTGTCAAAAGGCTTAGAGTTTGATGCAGTTATTGTTACAAACGCAGATGTGCATAATTATACAGATTCAGAAGTTGATACAAAGCTTCTTTATGTGTGTGCAACTAGAGCAATGAATACACTTGATATATATCATGTTGAGCCTTTAACATGCTTACTTAAATAGAATAAAATATAGATGATTAATACCCTGAGTTTACTTGAAAAAAATGTAAATTCAGGGTATAATTATATAAAACTTGTCGAAAGATGGGACGTGATTTGATGAATAAAAAAGTGTATAGATTTCTTATATTGATGATATTTATTATTACTGTTTTTTCTTCGTGTGTATTTGGAACGGAAACAAATGCACCAATTTTAGTGAAAAAAGTTGAAATATCATCTCTAAAAATTCCACAATTAAATGAAACAATTGATAAAGATGTTACAATAAAAAGAACTGATGCAGTTACTGTTTCAAATATAGTCTGGTATAAAGACGGATTGCCGATGTTTTCGGATACATTTGATGTACCTGGAGTATATGTATGCAGAATTTATTTAGACGTAAAAGACGGATACATACTTTCTTCTCTTACTGAATTTATGGTTAAAGAGGGAAAAGTTACGTATGCAGTAATGGCTGGTAAACCAATGATAAGTATCACTTTTACAGTAAAAGAGCCTACGATTTCATATCCAAAGCAGATAAGAGTTGGTGATTTTGACATTCCTAAAGCTGGTAAAAAACCGGATTATGCTTTATCATCGGATTATCCTGAATTTTATACAATTAATAAAGTTGAGTGGTATAAAAATAATTCTTTAATGAATGAAAATGATGTTTTTAGAGGAGGAACATATAAATGCAGGGTTTATATTACGACAATCAATGGTTTTTCATTATATGAAGGTCTTCTTATTCGTATTGGGCGTGAGTATGCATCAGCTGTTACAACGACTACAGAAACATATATAGAAACTGAATATTTTGTTGAACCACTTAATGATGATAAATATGTTTCCGTAGCTAGTATAATTTTTGAAAAGACACCTTCTTTTGGATTAAAAAAAGAAAGTATTATGCCTAAAAAAGGCGAGAGTAAATATTATGATATAGATGAAGTTATTTGGTATAAAGATAATGGAATAATGTATGAAGATTATTTTTATTCAGGAACATATAAATGTAGAGTTTATCTAAAGTTTATCAATGGGGGCTATTCAGATAATACTTTGGATGTATATATGGGAGATTCTTTTCTCCCAAAACCTGTGTCTAGTATAAATGGTAGGTATTTTGCTGAAAGATCTTTTACTATAAAAGAACCATATATTAAAACTTTTGAGTTTAATGAATTGAAGCTTCCTGAGTATGGAGGGATACAAGATAATAAAATAGAATCTGTATATCCGGGAATGTATATACCAAGTATGGTGTATTGGTATAAAGATGGTAAATTTATGTCTAATGTTGATGTCTTTGAAGAGGGAATGTATACATGTAAGTTTACTCTTACAGTGAATAACGAATGTATTATTGATGAAAAGGCAAATGCGAAGATAAATGGCCTTGCTGCTACTGTTACTCAAGCTTATAATACGATTACAGTTGAAATGAATTATGAAGTTAAAAAGCCTAACATGGTTTGGACCAATTCATCCGATTGGTCAAAAACTGAGCTTGAAGCAGCACTAAATCATGCGCTTATTCCTCAGGTGTTACATAATAAAGATTACACTCAAAGTATAACACGAGCAGAATTTGCTGCTGTTGCGGTTAAGTTATATGAGAGACTAGCATACAAAACAGCAAATCCGATAAGTACTAATCCTTTTACAGACACAAATGATGTGGAAATTCTAAAGGCATATGCATTGGGAATTACAAACGGAACATCTTCAACAACATTTGAGCCAAACAGCTTAATAACAAGACAAGAAATGGCAACGATGATGGTAAGGGCACTAACTAAAGCTGGAATAAATACAAATGTAAATTTGTCAAATGTGTCAAGATTTTCTGATCATGATAAAATTGATGGGTGGGCGCTTAATGGAGTCTACTTCATGTCAAACATTGGAATTATAAAGGGAGTTGGAAATAATACATTTGATGTGTTTGGAAATGCAACAAGAGAAGAAGCATTGGCAATATCAATTAGAAGTGTGAATAAGTTTAAATAAAAATTTGGAAATTGGGACGGTTCCTTTTTCCAGATTTTAATAATTGACAACAAAAAAGTATTGTTTTTAAGCCTCGGACAACTCATTATTCATTGCGAACAAGATGCAATGAAAATGAGAACTCGGCGACAAAAAACAATACTTTTTTGTTGTCTTAAATAGTTTCATTTTTGGAAAAAGGAACCGTCCCAATTTCCAATTTAATTTTTAGTTCTTTTTTTGTATTCTTTACAATATGTGTTGATGACGCATTCGTTACATTTAGGTTTTCTTGCATCACAAATGGCTCTGCCATAGTAGACAAATAGGTGATTCATAACACGCCAATACTTTTTTGGTATTTTTCTTAATAAATCTTGTTCTACTTTTGATGCGTCAGTATTTTTGGAAAGACCTAGTTTGTTTGAAATTCGAAGTGCATGAGTATCAACTGCGATTCCTTGACAGTTATTAAAAGCTTCAAGCATTATTACATTTGCAGATTTTCTACCGATTCCAGAAAGAGTGGTAAGCTCTTCCATAGTTTCTGGAACAACGCCATTAAAATTATTCATTATTTGCACGGATGCTTCACGTATATGCTTAGCTTTATTGCGAAAGAAACTGATTGATGAGATTAACTTTTCAATTTCTGAAACTTTCATTTTTGAAAAAGCTTCAGGTGTGTTTGCAATTTTAAAAAGCTCTTTTGTAACTATATTTACTCGAGCATCTGTGCATTGTGCCGAAAGCATTACGGCGACTAATAGCTCAAAAGGAGTTGTATAATCTAAAGAACCTTTTTCACCATCGTAACATTTAGATAATTCAATAATAATTTTTTCGATATTTTTCATAACATACCTCGTGTAATTTAGAATGTGACGTGTTTTTGTCACAATACTGATTTTATCACATACAATATAGTAAATCAAAGGTAAGGAGAGATGCCGAAAATGAATTTGTTTAAGAAAACTTTTGGAGTTTGTTTAATAGGATTTGGTTTTGGAACTTTATTAGTTTTATTACTTCCAGTATCCGGATGGATTTTCGGCATAGGAGTGATTACATTGTTAATGGGATTAATTTGGCTTTGTAGATAAAATGAGAGGGAGTGGAATTATGAGAATTCTAGTTTACAGACCATCTAAGATAATGAGAAAAGTATTGCAATTTATGTTCAAAATAAAGAAATCTGAGGAATAGACAATACATAATATACGAGACAATTCAAAATCGTCCACGAGGGACGTCCGTCAAATGGACGATTTTGAGTAAAAAAAAGCACCAGCTAAAACTGGTGTTTTTTTATTAAGCTCTTTCAATTAATCCAGATCTTAAACATCTAGAGCAAACTGTTAATTTTTTAGGTGTACCATCAACTACAGCTCTAACTGTTCTTAAATTTGGTTTCCAAGTTCTTGAAGATCTTCTATGTGAGTGACTCACTTGCATTGAGAACACTTTTTCTTTTTCACAAATTTCGCATTTTGCCATTTCTAGCACCTCCCTCAGGTTTTTCTAAAATCGTTCTTTGATATTTTAGCACAAATAATAAACTTTGACAACAATTTTTACAATTTATTGCAATCAAAGTATATTAAATGGAATTAATTGTAAGTTATATCTTTTGTTGCACGGATAGTTTATGACTTTTAAAGCAATTTGTCAATAATAATTTAAAAATGGACAAAAGCCCCGTCCCTTTGTCCATTTTTATATTATTTCTAGTAGTTCGGCTGATAATTTCTTGTATTTTTCAGGGTTATTTTTGAAATACTCTTTTAAAAGTGGGATAACACTGTATTTTACAAGCATTTTTATTTCTGAATCTGGCATTGGCTTGCAGAAATATGAGTGACCTATTTGCATACTTTCATCAAGTTCTAGATTAATTTCTTTGATTTTCTCGATAACTGCAGCTAATAGAGGATTTTGATTATAAAAGTTTTTAAATTTTTCGTTATTGAAAACGGGGTTAATAGTATAAAAGCAAAATCTTCTTCTAAGTGCGTAATCAGAAAGTGCTAAATTATCGTCAAATGTGTTCATTGTTCCTATAATATAAAGGTTTTCAGGAACGTAAAACCTTTCTCTCGAACATGATAATTCAATGTAATTTTCTTTACCTCTTTTATCAATTTCGATAAGAGAAAAGGCTTCTCCAAATATTTTAGGGATGTTTCCACGGTTAATTTCATCTATTATTACAAAGAATTTTTGATTTGGATTATTTCGAGCTTTGTTGCAAATACGTTTAAAACATCCGCGTTTGTATTTATATATACCGATATCATCTGGACGATACCCTTCGATGAATTCGTCATTTGAGTACATTTCGTGGAATTGAACGTTAAGCATCTTTTCATCATCTTTTGAACCGATGATAGAGAAGGCCATACGTCTAGCAATATATGTTTTACCAACCCCGGGAGCTCCCTGTAATACAACATTTTTTCTGGCTAGTATTAGTTCACGAAGTTCATCATATTCAGCTTCGTCAAAGTATACATCGTTAAGAAAATGTTCCTTTGAATATGCATCGTATATTTGATAGCTTTTTTTGGGATTTAGTTCGCGAAGCATGCTGTAGATTACTTCAAATTCGCGTTTTGAAAGCTTGAAAAGAGTACCTTGCATGTATCTAAAGACTTCAAGGTTTGCAAGCTCTATGTGAGTTTCCATATTGTAGCGTGAAACCGTATCTGTAAGTCCTTCGATTTTCTTTAACATGATTCGTTCATTTTCTAATTCTTGAACACAAATGCAAAGACCAAGTACTTCATTACTAGGCTCAACTTCATACGCAACAACGATTTCACCACATTTAATTTCTGTAAAATTTTTATGAAGAGTTCTACTTGTTCCGTCTTCGTTAAGTGCGGAATAGTAAAAGCAATCATCTATATCTAATTCTCTAAATTTAAGCATCTTTGGATTGATGCTAATCCACCAATAATTATTCATATGATTGTATGTGAAAGTATGTTTTTCACAATGCTCCTTCCTATAAAACTGCATATATATTATCATGATTTATGGTAAACTTCAAGCAATGAATTAGCAAAAAGGAGCGTCCCTCTTGCTGAAAAAGGGCTGTTCCCGTTGCTAAGAACAAAAGTTTGTGATAATCTGATTAAGGATGGAGGATTATATAATGGTAGATTTGGATATGGATTTGCGTTTTATAAAGGGTGTTGGTCCAGCAAGAGTGGAAATCTTGAATAAATTGGGACTTTTTACGCTGAAAGATATAGTTAATTATTTCCCGAGGGAATATGAGGATAGAGGAAATTATAAAAAGATAATAGAAGTTGTTGATGGAGAAACCGTTGCGGTTAAAGCAATTATAGCTTCAAATGTAAGTGAAACGAGAGTTAGAAGAAATATGGCCATATATAAGGCTATTGTTAGAGATGAAACTGGAAGCATGATACTCACATGGTTTAATCAGCCGTATATAAAGAAACAGCTAAAGATGGGGGAAGAATATTCTTTTTATGGCAAAATAAAGAATACATTTGGAAAAATAGAAATGCAATCACCGGTTTTTGATGAAAGCAGTAAGGCGAAAAATACTGGTAAAATTATACCGATATATCCATTAACAAATGGAATTACACAAAATGTTTTTAGAGGAATTGTTGAATCTGCTGTGAAAACTGCTAGTGGAAGCTTGGAAGATTCGCTTCCTGAATGGATTAGAACACAGAATAATTTGGATGATATTGAAACTGCAATAAAAAATATACATTTCCCAGAACATTTGGCTCAGTTTGATAAGGCTAGATATAGACTTGCTTTTGAAGAGTTACTTACGATGCAACTTGGACTCTTGAGGTTTAAGGAAAAGGGCAAAGAAGATATAAAGGGGATTTCGTTTGAGAAAGATGAGAGAATGGATGAACTTTTGGCTACTTTGCCGTATACGCTTACTAATGCTCAACAAAAAGTATGGAAAGAAATTGACGCTGACATGAAAAGTGATAAGTCGATGAATCGACTTGTTCAAGGTGATGTTGGATCTGGTAAAACGGTTGTTGCTACTATGGCTATGTTTAAAGCGGTTCGAAATGGATATCAAGCAGCATTAATGGCTCCGACAGCAATTCTGGCGAGACAGCATTATGAAGGCATATCAAAAATGGTTTCAAGCTTTGGAATGAAAGTGCAACTGTTAACGGGAGATGTTACGAAAAAGAATAAACAAATCATTTTGGATGAATTAAAGAATGGCGAAATAGATATGATAATAGGAACGCATGCTTTAATCGAAGAAAATGTTGAATTTAAAAATATTGGTCTTGTAATAACAGATGAACAGCATAGATTTGGTGTTAGGCAAAGAGGAATTTTGTCTTCCAAAGGTGAAAAGGTAGATACGTTAGTAATGACTGCAACTCCAATTCCTAGAACGCTTGCGATTATTTTGTATGGTGACTTGGATATATCAATAATTGATGAATTGCCACCAGGAAGACAAAAGATAGATACTTTTGCGGTACGTCGTAATATGGAAGAGAGAGTAAATAATTTTGTTATTAAAGAGATTACTGATGGTAGACAAGCGTATATAGTTTGTCCGCTAGTAGAAGAGTCTGAGAATATGGATGGGGTAAAGTCTGTGACTGAACAACTTGAATATTATAAGAAGGTTTTTAGGGATTTTAATGTAGAAATGCTTCATGGGAAGATGCGTCCGAAAGAAAAGGATGAGATAATGGCTAGATTTAAGGCGAATGAAATACAGGTTCTTATATCAACGACGGTCATAGAGGTTGGTGTTGATGTGCCTAATTCAACTATTATGATTGTCGAAAATGCAGAAAGATTTGGACTAGCTCAGCTTCATCAGCTTAGAGGGCGTGTAGGAAGAGGTAAGTTTAAGTCGTATTGTATACTTAAATATGATAGTAAGTCGGACGTTGTTAGGCAGAGAATGGAAATAATGCAAAAAAGTAATGATGGATTTGTAATATCTGAAAAGGATCTTGAATTAAGGGGTCCTGGAGACTTTTTTGGTACGAAGCAACATGGTATACCAGAGTTTAAGGTTGCAAATCTTTTTGTTGATGTTCCTATACTTAAAGTAGCACAAAGTGTTGCAAATACAATAAATGAAGATGATCCTGAACTTAAATTGCCAGAAAATGGGATGCTGCTTAGAAAAATAGAAGAATTATTTAAAGAAAAAATATCTTTGTAGCAGGAGGGACGCCCCTTTTTGTGAAAAAATTTTCACAAAAAGGGGCGTCCCTCTTGCTAAAAAAAATTATTATTTATGGTAAACCAGGCAGGATTTTGAAAAAATCCGTCGAATTATTATAATTATGGGTTGATAAATAAAAAAAATATTGCTAAAATATTGAAACAATTTTGCTAGACTTCACTTTAAAGATGAATAGCAAGAAACAAAAAAAGAAAAAATAAAGGTGTGTATGTAATGGCTTTTTATTCTGATGAAGTAATTGAAGAGGTGAGAGCGTCAAATGATATTATTGATGTAATATCACGCTATGTTACTTTGCAACGCAAAGGCAACAGTTACTTCGGTCTTTGTCCATTTCATAGAGAAAAAACGCCTTCATTTTCAGCTACGCCAGATAAACAAATATATCATTGTTTTGGGTGTGGGCTTGGTGGAAATGTTATTCACTTCATTATGAAGGTTGAAAACATTAGTTTCAAAGAAGCAATAGAGTTTTTAGCAGAAAGAGCAAATATAACCTTGCCTGTAAGCAATTATGATATTGGTATGTCTCAAGACGAACTAAAGAAGCGAGAAGCAAATAAGGCTGAGATGTACGAAATCAATAAAATTGCAGGAAGGTTTTTTTATGACAATATAGAAAAATCCAAAGTTGCGCAGGAATATATTTTAAAGCGTAAAATAGACAAGAAAACGGTTGCCAAATATGGACTTGGCTTTGCATTAGATGATAATGGACTTACCAAATTGCTACAATCAAAAGGTTTTAAGGAAGAGAACATTTTGGGAACAGGTCTTGTAGGTAAGACAGAAAAAGGATACATGTATGATAAGTTTAAAAATCGATTTATGTTTCCAATTTTTGATGTCAGAAAACGACTTATAGCCTTTGGAGGAAGAACTTTAGAATCATCTGAAGTGATGAAAGCAAATGGAATTCCTAAATATGTCAATTCTCCAGAAAACCTAATATATTCGAAAGGCCGCCATTTATATGGCTTAAATGTAGCCAAAAGTTCAAACGAAAAAATGAAACGTTTACTTGTCGTTGAGGGCTACATGGATGTGATTTCGCCACATCAAGCTGGCATAACGAATGTTGTTGCATCACTTGGTACAGCGCTTACAGAGCAGCAAGGAAGATTAATTAGACAATATGCAAATGAAGTTGTACTTTCGTATGACTCTGATGCTGCTGGACAAAAGGCTATGCAACGAGGAATTGAAATAATGCAATCACTTGGGGTACCAACCAGAATATTAAAAATGGAAGGTGCGAAAGATCCAGACGAATATGTTTTAAAATATGGTCCTGAAAGATTTGAAAAATTAGTAGACAACAGTATCTCCCCTGCAGAATATAAAATAGATTTATTGAAGCAGGAGTATAACCTTAGTGATACAGCTGAAAAGATTACATTTTTAACAAAAATGGCGGAAGTGCTTTCAAAAGTTGACAACAATATTGAAAGAGATGTGTATGTTGATAAATACTCAACAGAGCTAAATGTTGGGCGAGAAGCGATAATTGCTGAAATTGAGAAAAGAACAATTCGAAGTTCTTATAAAAATAACAAATGGCAGCAACCGAAACCAGTTGTTTTAAATGTTGATGAAACAGCAGACGAGAAAGCAAAGCGTGAAAGAGAAAAGATGATAATATATCTTTTAACTTTGCAGAAAAAAGAAATTTTTGAAAAGCTTAAAGATGTTTATACAGAAGCAGATATTGAACTTTCTTCAAATAAAGGATTGATTAAAAGATTCTATAATTTGTATGAAAGTGATGATACTGCAAATAAGGATATAATGCTAATTTGTGAAACAGATGAAGAAAAAAGTTTAGTTTCTGAAGTGATGATGAAGTCTAATACTCGTGATGATATTGACAAATTTGCTGCAGAAATTATTCGAAATATCGAAGTGGAGAAATTGCAAAACGAGAAGAGAGAAGTTTTAAAAAGACTTCAAGCTGATGATCTTACTGAAGATGAAAAAGGGTTATTAGGAAATAAACTTCAAGAAATAATTATTAAACTTGCAAAGAAATAGCTTGTTTGTTGACTTGAACTAATTACAAATAATCTTATTAAAAAG
This sequence comes from Clostridia bacterium, assembly GCA_017462965.1. Classification (GTDB taxonomy): domain Bacteria; phylum Bacillota; class Clostridia; order TANB77; family UBA1234; genus UBA1234. The sequence goes on from JAFTQC010000032.1 coordinate 152,919, forward strand.
TTAGGAAGGAATGGTAGTAAAATGAGTGAAGAAAACAAAGACCTAAAAGAAATTAGCAAACAATTGGTTGATGCTGCAAATAAAAAAGGTGGTAGCATAACTTATAAAGAAATAATCGACATCTTAGAAAAACACCAATTGGATGCAAATCAAGTTGAAAAAATTTATGAAGTATTAGAGACTGCTAATATTGAAATTATTGAAGATACTGAGGAACCAGATTTTGAAGAGTTAGAGGATATCGAAGAGGAAGATATTAAACTTGAAGATATTGAAACAATGGATGTTCCTGATTCGGTTAGTGTTGATGATCCTGTAAGATTATACTTAAAAGAGATTGGTAAAATCTCTCTTTTAACAGCAGAACAAGAGATTGAATATGCGAGCAAGATGATGGAAGGCGACGAAGATGCAAAGAAAAAGTTATCTGAAGCTAACTTAAGACTTGTTGTAAGTATTGCAAAAAAATATGTTGGTCGTGGAATGCTTTTCTTAGATTTGATTCAAGAAGGAAACTTAGGTCTTATAAAAGCTGTTGAAAAATTCGATTACAGAAAGGGTTACAAATTCTCAACATATGCTACATGGTGGATTAGACAAGCTATTACAAGAGCTATTGCAGACCAAGCTAGAACAATAAGAATTCCAGTTCACATGGTTGAAACAATTAATAAATTGATTAGAACTTCTAGACATTTATTACAACAATTAGGTCGTGAACCAACAATAGAAGAGATTGCTGCTGAGATGGAGATGCCAGTTGAAAGAGTAAAAGAAATTAAGAAAGTTGCTCAAGAACCTGTTTCTCTTGAAACTCCAATTGGTGAGGAAGAAGACAGTCACTTGGGTGATTTCATTCCTGATGATGATGCGCCATCACCTTCAGAGCTTGCAGCTTATACACTTTTAAGAGAGCAATTAGATGAAATTATAGAAACCTTGACACCAAGAGAGGCAAAAGTATTAAGACTTAGATTTGGTTTGGATGATGGTAAAGCTAGAACACTTGAAGAAGTAGGAAAAGAGTTCCAAGTTACTAGAGAAAGAATTAGACAAATTGAGGCTAAGGCTTTAAGAAAATTAAGACATCCAAGTAGAAGTAAAAAATTGAAAGATTATATGTAATATAAGGATGGAGGTTTATATATGAGAGGTTTAGAGAAATTCATTTTAATTGCGGTGTTTGTTGTTCCGATTGTTATCTGCTCTATAATATTGAAAAGTATTTGGAGTGACGATACAAATGTTAATGAATCAAAGAAGAACGACGTAATTGTGTCTATAGGGGAAGATACAGTATATCAAAGTGGTGATGAAATTATTTCAGGTGAAGATATTTCTAGTGGTTCTGATAATGGCAATTCTTCTGGAAGTCAAAGTGGAGAAGGTACAAAACCTGAACAAATAAGTAAATTATATACAGATGCTGTGATAGATGCTGTTTTAGCTGATGTATATTCTGCTACAGATGTTACATCTGAAAGAATTGGAACTATGGAGAAATATACTAAAGTTACAGCACAAAAGTTTTCTGGCGGATGGTCTCAAGTCGCTGGTATAGATTCAAAAGGAATGAGCATTTCTGGCTGGATGAAGACGGATAATATTTCGTTCCCATCAGATGTAAATGGTGATTTAAATGTTACACCTTCTAACGGTACAGGTGTTGTTACAGCAGAGCCATATTTAAATGTTAGATTAAATCCTTCAACTGATGCAGAAATTATTGCTACAGTTGACAAAGGAAAGACAGTTACAATTGAGGAAAGTACAAACGGATGGCACAAAATTACTGTAAATGGTCGTACAGGATGGGTTTCAAGTGCATATATAAAATAATAAAATAAGGAGGCTAATTTGTTATCAATGTTTGCGATAACGATAGCGTTTCTAATAGGCATTATATGGGGGATATGCTTAGAAATTAAAATTCTAAGTATGTCTCTCATTTTTTTGTCTTTTTTTACGCTAGTGTTTGTTAAAAAATTTTACAAACAGATTTTTATATTGCTATTTTTGTGCCTTTTTGCTGCCACATACACAAAAACTCAATTAAATGAGTTTGATAATAAGTATGCTACTGGAACGAATTTGAATTTAGAAGTTACAATATTAACGCATAAGGAAGAATCTGAGTTTTACTATAAATATACTTGTAGAGCAGAGAATAAAGATAAATTCATTTTATTTTTTAGAAAAAATGCTACGAATGTGTTTCGTATAGGTGATAAATTAAGCATAAATGGGGAATTTACAATTCCGGATTTGGCAAGGAACAAAGGTGGCTTTAATTATAGAAGATTTCTTAATTCGAACGGGATATATGGAAATATAAAAGTAGAAAATAATTTTGTAGTTTTGAAGCCTAATAAAAATTTGGTATATACAATGCAGAATCTGATTTATGATAATTTTGAAAAAATATTTTCTAAGGAGCATGCAGGAATTTTAAGTGGGATGATTATTGGCGAAACTAGCAATATATCAGATGTTACGAAAGATAATTTTCAAAAGGCGGGAGTTACGCATCTTTTGGCTGTTTCGGGTTCTAATGTTGCATTAGTAATCACTTTTTCAAGTTATATATTTTCTAAAATATTTGGAAAAAGGTATAGTGATTATGTCTCGATAGTATTCGTGGTATTTTTTGTAATGTTAGCTGGTGCTTCACCTTCAGTAGTTCGTGCAGGAATAATGGCTATTTTGAGCGTGATTGCAAACATACTTATAAGGAAATCATCCAGTATAACTAATGTTTTTTCATCAGCGTTTTTAATTTTGCTCATGAATCCGCTTTCAATTTTGAATGTTGGATTTGTGCTTTCGTTTGTAGGAACGATAGGAATTATTACGTTATCTAATTTTATAACTGATTTTCTAAAGAAATATATTAAAAATAAAATACTTCTTGAAACGGTTTCTATAACGATGGCTGCGCAAGTTGCGTTGATACCAATAATGTTATACTATTTTAATTCATTATCTTTAATTTCAATTTTTTCTAATCTCTTAATAATTCCAATTACAAGTTTAGTTACAATTTTAGGAATTATTATATTTGTTATTTCAATAATATTTATGCCACTAGCTAAATTAGTTAGTATACTAATTGTTCCGATGCTTAATTATATATTGGTTATAACTAAAGTTTGCTCTAAATTTGATTTTTTAAATTTATTGCTGCCAACTCCTAAAATATGGATGATTGTGGCGTTTTATGTGCTTTTGTGTTTTGAAGTTTATAAATTTAATCACAGGAATGATAATTATTTAGAAAAAGTGAGTTTTGAAAGAGAAGCTTCTTTTGTAGATAGAATGAAGAAATATACTTACACGATAATTGTGGTATTTATTAGTCTGCTTGTAATTAATAAGTTTATACCTAAAAACTATGTAGAGCTTACAGCTATTGATGTAGGTCAAGGCGATGCTTTTTTAATAATTACAGAAAATCAAAAAACGATTCTTGTTGATGGTGGTGGGAGCGAGACAAGTGATTATGATGTAGGGGCTAACATTCTGGTTCCATATTTGCTTGATAGAGGTATTATGAAGCTTGATTATGTATTCGTGTCGCATGCTCATGCTGATCATATTGATGGTATTTATTCTGTATTAAAAAGTTTGAATGTTGGGAAAATATATATTGGCCCACAATTAGAAAACGATGCAATGATAGAAGAATTATATTCTCTTGCAAACAAAAAGAGGTTAAAAATTGAACAGATTAAAGCTAAAGATATGTTGACTATTGATGAGATAAAAATCGAAATTTTGTATCCTGGAAGGGCGGATATTGATACGAATGTAAATAATTTATCTTTGATAATGAAGTTTACCTGTAACGGTAGAAAGATTTTGTTTACAGGGGATGCAGAGGAAAAAGTTGAGGAAAGTTTGGTTGCTGACATCGAGGCCGACATTCTAAAAGTTGGACATCATGGTTCAAGAACATCGTCATCTGAAGAATTTGTAAAAAAGGTGTTGCCTAAAATTAGTTTAATAAGTGTTTCTGAGAATAATACATATGGTCATCCTAATAAGGATGTTTTAGAACGCTTACAAAAAGTTGGTAAGGTGTTTATGACGAAAGATTTTGGTGAAATAAATATTAGGATATATAAGAATTCAATGATGCATATTTTTACTTTTTTGGAGAATACTACCTTTATATTAAAATAAGGGAGAGATGAGGATGCCTAAGTATTTTGAATATGTTTTTCTTTTGCTTACGTTTGTTGTTGGAACTACGATTGGATTATATTCAGGAACTAATTTCACTCAAAATATAAATGAAATTGCTGAAAGTAGAATTACACGCAGTGTTCAAGACGCCGTAATTGCGAAGATTCAAGAAGAATATGACTTGAGAAAAATTGATGCAAAAGATTCTTTAGAAATTTTTAATTCGGAAATTGCAAATATTGAAAATCGTATAAAAGCTAATGAAGATATAATTGAAGTTTCGGTTTCTGAGACAAAGCTTTCTACTTCTGCTGAAATGGTGGTAAAAAAGAATTTTTCACGTTGTAATCACAGTGAAGTGAATAGAATGAAAATACCTGCAGAGATAGTGAATTATACAGAGGATGAAGTTGAAGAAAAATACTCAGGTTGGACAATCGAGAAGTTCAGTGCGGATGAAATAGTTTTAAGCAAGGACATAGATGCCAACTGTACAGACCATTATGTTATAAAAGAAACCAATGGTAAGGTGGCTGTATATAATGAAATTGCAGAAGATAAGATGAATTTTGTTGAACATATAGATATTGATCTTACACTTCTTTCGGATGCGGAAAAGGAAAAATTTGTTGATGGAATACGAGTGTATGGAAAAGAAGAAGTGAGCAGTCTAATAGAGGATTATAATTCATAGCTAGAGTAATTTTTGGAAATTGGGACGGTTCCTTTTTCCAATTTTATCGAAAGACAACAAAAAAGTATTGTTTTTAAGCCTCAGACAACTCATTGTTCATTGCAACCATTATGCAATGAAAATGAGAACTCGGCGACAAAAAACAATACTTTTTGTTGTCTTAAATAGTTTCTGTTTATGGAAAAAGGAACCGTCCCAATTTCCAAAAAATATTTATCTTGATAATACAACTTTATTTTCTATTAAATTTAATACGACTGTGTCGTTTGGTAGTAGTTCGTTTCTTAGCAAGCATTCAGCTAGTTCGTTTTCAACATATTTTTGAATTGCTCTACGAAGTGGGCGAGCGCCGTATTTTGCTTCGTATCCCTTTTCAAGAATATAGTTCTTAACTTCGTCGGTGAATGTGATTTGAATATTTTTTTCTGCTAATTCATCAGATATTTCTTTAAGCATTAAATCAATAATTTGTAATAATTCTTCTTTTGATAGTGTATTGAAGACAATTATTTCATCAACTCTATTTAAGAATTCTGGTCTAAATGAAGATTTTAATGCATCCATGACTCTAGCTTCTACAAGAGGAGCTTCGTCTCTATTAAAACCAATTCCATTTGTATTTAGGTTTGAACCGGCGTTTGATGTCATTATTATGATTGTATTATCAAAGTTAACTGTTCTTCCTTGCGCATCTGTAAGTCTTCCATCATCAAGTATTTGAAGAAGTAGGTTAAATACATCTGCATGAGCTTTTTCGATTTCGTCAAATAGAATTAGTGAGTATGGATTTCTTCTAACTTTTTCTGTTAATTGACCAGCATCATCGTATCCAACGTATCCTGGAGGAGAACCAATGAATTTAGAAACAGAGTGGCTTTCCATATATTCGGACATATCAAGTCTAATTATTGATTCTTCATTGCCATAAAGTTCGTTTGCTATGCATTTTGCAAGTTCTGTTTTACCAACGCCTGTAGGTCCTACAAATATGAATGAAGGTGGGCGTTTTTTATTTCTAAGCCCTGCACGATTTCTTCTGATTGCATTACATACAGCAGTAACAGCTTTATCTTGTCCAATCAATTTTTTATGAATGTTAGCTTCTAAATTTAGTAACTTTTCGGCTTCTGTCTCAGAAATCTTTGAAGCAGGTATTTTTGTCCAGTTTTCAATAACAGAAGCAATATCATCAATATTTAATTCAAGCTCTAAATTGTTTCCTTGAGACATATCTGCAATTTGGTTAAGCAAGGCCGTTTCATGTGATTTTAAGTTTGCAATTTTCTCGTAATCAGGTTCAGTGTTTGTATCTGTAATTTCAATATCTTCAAGAGAAGCTTTTTCTTCTTGAACTTGTTCAAGTTCTTCTTTTAATATTTGAAGTTGAGCAAGAACTTTGTTTGTCAAATTAACCTTAGAACATGCTTCATCCAAAATATCAATTGCTTTATCAGGCAAAAATCTATCGTGAATGTATTTTTCGGACATTAATACAATTTGTTTTATCAAAGTGTCTGAAACTTTTACATGGTGGTATTCTTCATAATAATCTTTAATTCCAAGCATAACCTCGATAGTGTCTGAGATAGAAGGTTCCTCAACGATAACTGGTTGAAATCTTCTCTCTAGAGCAGCATCTTTTTCGATATGCTTTCTATATTCTTTAAGTGTAGTAGTACCAATGACTTGAATGTCTCCGTTAGATAGAGCAGGTTTTAAAATATTAGCAGCATTCATCGTATGATCAACATCGCCACCTGCACCAACAATATTATGAATTTCATCGATAACTAGAATTATATTTCCAAGGTCGCGACATTCTTCAATCAAAGATTTCATTCTAGCTTCAAATTGACCTCTGAATTGAGTTCCAGCAACCATTGAAGTCATATCAATTTGATAAATCTCGCAAGATAAAAGTTTAGCAGGAACTTCTTTGTTTGCAATTCTAAGAGCTAATCCTTGAGCGATAGCTGTTTTACCAACACCGGGTTCACCAATAAGAACCGGATTATTTTTGCTACGACGATTCAAAATTTGCGTAACTCTTTCAATTTCAGTGTCTCTGCCAATTAATTTATCAATTTTACCTTCACGAGCTTTGGCAGTTAAATTAATACCGAAAGCGTCAAGCGTTTTTCTTTTTTTATCTTTTTTCTTGTCTTTAACATTCTTAGAAGTAGTTTTTGATTTTTCAGTTTTTGGAGTGTCTTCCTTATTGTGGTTTGTAGAATTTGGGAATAAATTAGATAACATAGAAGAAAAAGCTTCTGGATTATCTAAATTTTCCATTTCCTTAGTCAATTCTTCAGGGATTTCCATATCTCCAGATGAAAGAGATGATACAATTTCTTCAAACTGTTCATTCAAACTAGCAATATCCTCCTCAGAAGCACCGTATTGTTTCATCATTGAAGCTAGTGGATTGATGCCTCTTTCTTTTGCGCAAGTAAGGCAAAGCCCTTCAAGCTTAGGTGAGCCATCTATAATTCTATTAACAAAAACTACTGCCGTATTTTTCTTACATACTGAGCATAGTGACATTTATCAAAACTCCTTTTTCTTTAAAGTAAATATGAGTCTAAAGTGCTACAGACTCAATAATAAATATTACAACAAGGGGGGAGAAATGTCAACTTGATGAAATGGACAAGGGGGACGGGGCTTTTGTCCATTTTATGAAGAATTTATAGCACTATTGACACATTATGTAAAGTGATATATAATATCTGTGAAAATGAAATGCATTTTCGAATAAAGAATCTCAAATTTTGAGAAGGAGGAGTTTGCATGGGCAAATCTCGCTGGAATCGGAGTGTAGCGATTCCTACCGAATCCTTAACTCTTGAGGAGTTGAAGGAGGCTATTCATGAATGGGCAGAAGGGTGCGACGAACTTGAAAAACTGTTGTGGTCTTGTTACAACAATGGTTTGAAGACTGCTGGATGCCACGTTGGCAAGTACAACAATTACTTGCAGTATTATGTTGCTTCTGAGAGCAAAGAACAGTCTGCGCGTGTTCTCAATGCTACTGAATCGTATGGCAATAGTGAAGCGTTTCTTACTTTCGGCGGTAATCCGATTAGTGGTCCGTCGTGGTACAAGACGAATATTAGCATTTCGTCGTATATTCCTGACGATGTTGGCTCTTTTTATGCCAGCATTAATAGGGAATTGGAAGGCGAAACACATGTTGAGGCACGCTGTTTTGGACTGATGGCTGAATTCGCAGATTTTTTCGAAGATAAGATGACCGGACTTTATTTTCGGGTGACTGTTCGTAATCATTCCGAATATAGGTTTATTGTCGAATCTTACATGAATCAGCGGAACTGGGAATATCTTGATGAACTTTTCGGTTCTTTGGGTCTGGTTCGTGAAGAAAGAGAAGACGTTCCGCTTGTCGCATGGAGCTTGAATGCTTCTTCGGAAGAGGAGTTTTATAATGGAGTGAAATCTCTTCTGGATGCAATTCGTAGCAACTGGGCAATCGAGACTCCCACGACTTTTTTTGATGATATGGGTTTCAATCTCAAGGCATTGATCATGCAGAAAAAGTTTGGTACGACTCCTGAGGGTGTGGCTCTGATGAACAACTGGATCAACACCAATCATCCCAATCCCAATGTGCGCAAGGTCAATTATTGATAAGCGCGAGAAAGAATAACAATGAACACCTCTTATGGCACATGCTGTAAGGGGTGTTTATTGTTATCCTTATTGTATGTGCTTGTTATATTATATCAATATGGCTATAATGTTGGTGAATTGTCACTCTTTTTCTAAAACATCTCATTTGTTTGAGGAGGGAAGCTTTATGTGTTTGTTCAAACGGCCATCTAATAGAAATTATGAATTCGATGCGAAATTAGAAGACCATCCCGTTGGCAATCAGGACATCTACAGATTACACTATGTTCATTACCATAGGATTCAGGAGTATGACGGATGCACCGATAATAACGTCGGTGTTATAAACTGGTGGTGCAGGCCTTTCAAAATGCCGGCTGGCATGACTCGTGATGAAGGATTCAAGGTTTTGTCCTATCTGACAGATTTCATTGAAAAAAGGCCTGATATAGATCCTTGCTCTTGGAAATCTGTTCGGACCCTTGATTCAGTTTTGAATCTTGAGCGTTTTGACTTTACTAGGGTCGACGAAAAAGACGAAAACAAAATTCTGGATCTTTTTTCTGTTGGAGGCAGAATCTTGCTTTTCAAAAAGAGCGAGCACTATCCGCGTTATTTTGAATGGTATGTCCAAAACGTGTCATTTGATGAGGTTCATAGCATATATGAAAGCTGTGGAATGGAGTTTAAAGATATTGTATGGCTTGATTAAAAGCTATAAACATTGAGGACGTCTGTTAAACTTGGAAATTGGGACGGTTCTTTTTTCCAAAATACAAACTTTTTAAAACAACAAAAAAAGTATTGTTTTTTGTCGCCGAGTTCTCATTTTCATTGCATCATGTTTGCAATGAACAATGAGTTGTCTGAGGCTTAAAAACAATACTTTTTTCGTTGTCTTACGTTAAAATTGGACAAAAGCCCCGTCCCAATTTCCAAAAAAGGACAAAAGCCCCGTCCCTTTGTCCAGACAATCGTCCATTTGCCGGACGTCCCTCATGGACGATTATTTACATTAATAGCTATTTATGGTATAATCTGCGAGGTGATGTCATGATTGTTAATGATTTAGCTGAAAAAATATCTGCAATTGGTGGCAGATTATATTTAGTTGGTGGTGCGGTTCGTGATTTAATCATGAACAAAGAGGCTCATGATTATGATTATTGCGTTACAGGGCTTGATATTGAAGCGTTTCAAGAAATTGTTCCTGGAGCGGTAATGAGAGGAAAGTTTTTTCCAGTTTTTGACTTTGAAGGATGTGAGTATGCGCTAGCAAGAAAGGAAGTAAAAGCAGGGATTGGTCATAAAGCTTTTGAAATGATATCAAATAAGGATATTTCTATAGAAGATGATCTGCGACGAAGGGATATTACGATTAATAGTATTGCGATGGATGTGCTTACTGGTGAAATTATTGATCCATATAATGGTAAAAAGGATATTGAAAATAAGATTATTCGTGCTACTAGCGAGGCTTTCGTCGAAGATCCGCTTAGGACATATCGTGTTGCGAGATTTGTGAGTGAGTTGGGATTTAATGTAGATGAAAATACAATTAAGCTTATGAGAAAAACTCGAGATGAGCTTAATACATTATCATCTGAAAGGATTTTTGTTGAATTTGATAAAGCACTTAAATCAAGTAAGCCAAGTTTGTTTTTTGAAGCTTTGAATAAAGCGGATGTGTTAGATGTTCATTTTAAAGAGGTTCATAATTTGATTGGCGTTACTCAACCCGAAAAATATCATCCTGAAGGTGATGCATATAATCATACAATGCAAGTTATTGATAAAATGGCGATTAAAACTAACGAATCGCATATAATTTTTGCTGGTTTAGTTCATGATTTAGGTAAAGCGTTGACACCAAAGGAGATACTTCCAAGGCATATTGGACATGAAGAAAGAGGAATTGAATTAACTAAAAACTTATGCAACAGATTAAAACTTCCAACAAAGTATTTGAAAGCTGGAATCACCGCATGTAAAGAACACATGAAAGCTGGTATTTTTTATGAGATGAGAACTGCTAAAAAAGTTGATTTTATTGAAAGGTTAAGTAAATCGGCTTTAGGCTTGAAAAATATTGAAATTCTTTCGAATGCTGATAATACGAAGAATACCGAAATTAAATTTGCGGAAATCGGTAAAGAAATGCTAGAGAAAGTTAATGCAAAGGAATATCCAAAAGAAATGGATTATAATATAATTAAAGAAAAATTAAGAAGAGATAGAATAGATTGGTTAAAGGAGAGAGTATAAATGAATTACAAAAATGAAATAGCTAAAAGGATTAATGCTATAACGAATGTAGAAGTTTCTTCGCTTGAAGAATACATTGAAATTCCACCAAATACTGAACTTGGAGATTTTGCATTTCCTTGCTTTAAACTTGCTAAGGAGATGAGAAAAGCGCCTCCTGCAATTGCTGCTGAATTAAAAGAAAAATTAGCTGAGGATGAAGTTATTTCTAAAATTGATGTTGTTGGGGGATATTTGAATTTCTTTATAAATAAATCAGCTTTTGCTAAAAATGTTGTAACAGAAGTTCTTGCTAAAGGTGATGATTTTGGTAAAAGTGATATAGGTGCTGGAAAGAATATTGTTATTGACTATTCGTCTCCTAACATTGCAAAGCCTTTTCATATAGGTCATCTTCGTACAACTGTTATAGGTGGAGCGCTTTATAACATGTATAAAGCTGCAGGATATAATGTTATTGGAATCAATCATTTAGGTGATTGGGGAATGGGAATTTCTAAGTCAATAGCAGGTTATGAGATGTGGAAGGATGAGTATACATTTGATGAAAATGCAATATACTCAATTCTTGCTATTTATGTAAGATTTAACAAGTTGGAAAAAGAAGATCCTTCAATGACTGATAAAGCTCGTGATGTTTTGATTAGACTTGAGAATAAAGATGAGGAAACAACGAAAATTTGGAAATGGATTATTGATATAAGCTTAAAGAATTATGCAAAGATTTATGAATTGTTGGGCAGCAAATTTGATTCATATAATGGAGAAGCTTTTTATAATGACAAAATGGATAGAGTTGTTAGCATGCTAGAAGAAAAAGGACTTCTTAAAGAAAGTGAAGGCGCTAAAGTTGTTGAAATGCCTGAAGAAAACATGCCTCCTTGCATAATTATTACATCAGCAGGGACAACCATTTATGCTACACGTGATTTAGCTGCGCTTCTTTATAGAATTGAAAATTATGATTTTGAGAAAGCTTTATATGTTGTTGGTAGCGAGCAATCTTTACATTTTAAGCAAGTTTTCAAAACGTTGGAACTTATGGGATATGAAAAGTATGCAAAATCTTGTGAGCATATTCCTTTCGGATTGATTTTAGATGAAAATGGTGAAAAGATTGGTTCTCGTAAAGGTGGAAAGCTTCCAACTCTTGAAGAAATTTTAAATGAGTCTATTGAAAAGTCATTACAAATAATTGAAGAGAAAAACCCTTCACTTGAGAATAAAGAAGAAGTTGCTAAGATGGTTGGTGTTGGTGCAATTATATTTAATGATTTGTCAAATAATAGAATCAAGGATGAAATTTTTGATTGGAATCAATTGCTTAATTTCACGGGTGAAACTGGTCCTTATCTTCAATATACATACGTTAGAACGAATAGTATTTTGAGAAATGCAAACGTTGATTTATCTGATATAAATACAGATGAATTATTAGATAAAGAGGCTATTGAAGTAATTAGAAAATTGTCTGAGTATCCAGATGTTGTTTTAAGTGCTGTAAATAAAAATGAGCCATCGCTTATTTCTAGACATTTGATTGATCTTGCTCAATGCTTCAGCAGATTTTATAATGAACATCAAATTATTTGTGATAATGAAGATACGAAGAAAGCAAGGGTTGCACTTTCAAAATGTGTTGGAACAACAATTAAGAATGGTTTAAGTTTACTTGGAATTCAAACACCTGAAAAAATGTAATTTTAAAATATTAATATAGCGGAGGATGAGCTATGAAGAATATTGACGAGATGAGAGAATATTTAAAGAAGTATGATGCAGAGTATTTATTGAATTTTTATGATGAATTAAATGATTCGGAAAAAGAAGGTTTAATAAATCAAATAAAGCAAATTGATTTTAAGTATATGAAAGAGCTTTATAATACGAAAGCTATGTTCAACATGGAAGAAAACAAGATAACTAGTATACCAGCGATTGATAAAAATAAGTTGAATGACGATACGTATGAGAAAAGTGGTATAGAAGAAATTAAAGCTGGCAGGCTTGCTGTATGCTCAATGGCAGGTGGGCAAGGTACAAGACTTGGGTTTAATGGTCCAAAAGGTACATATATGCTTGAACTTGATAAGCCTACATCAATTTTTGAGACAATAGTTATTAAGCTTAAAGAAGCATATGAAAAGTATGGAGTGCTTACATATTGGTATGTCATGACGAGTGAACAAAATGATAAAGAGACTCAGAAATTTTTTGAAAATAACAATTTTTTTGGTTATGATAAGGAACATATTGTTTTCTTTAAACAAGGTGAATTACCTTTACTTGATACCAATGGTAAAGTTGTTTTAAAAGACAAAGCAGATGTATTTATGGCTGCTGATGGAAATGGTGGAATTTTTAGAGCTCTTGGAAATAGAGGAATTATTGCTCATATGAAAGAGCATGGAATAAAATATTTAGCTATAGGAAATGTTGATAATATTTTAATTCATATGGTTGATCCGATTGCGGTTGGACTTATGAAAGAAAATAATATGGAACTATTATCAAAGTCGTTTATGAAGCCTACTCCAGAAGGTAAATGGGGAGTGTTTTGTAAAGTAAATGGTAAGCCAAGAGTAATTGAGTATATTGAAACTCCTAGAGAACTTTTAGAGGCTCGCAATGAAGAGGGTGAATTAATATACGGCGATGCACATTTTGGTTGCAATTATTTTGATGTAGAGTTATTAGAAAAAATAGTTACAGAAAAATTGCCGATGCATGCAGCACTGAAAAAAAATAAAGGCTTAAATTCAGATGGTGAGATAGAAGAGATGGAAACATACAAATTTGAAGCTTTTATTTTTGATGGTTTTAGTATGGCTGAGGATATAATTGTTTTTCGTGTTAATAGAAATGATGAGTTTGCTCCAATAAAGAATAAAGAGGGCGAAGAAACTCCAGAAAGTGCGATAAAATTATATAAGGAATTTTATAAAAAAGAAGATTAAGAAATTATGATAAAAAAGAGTGCTATTTAGCACTCTTTTTGTTTGCAAAATATATTGCTCACTAATATTTGCGATTTTCAGCGTATGAACTACAGCATGTTTCGTCTTCGGGTGTTCCATTTTTTTGATTCTTACAAGGACACACTTGTATAGCATTTAATGTACACTCGTTTTTTTCTGTTAAATTGTGAGCACATGAACAAACACTGCATTTTATTTTAGCCAAATCAATCACTCCAAAATAAAAGTTTGTTTTTGAGGCCTCAATAAATATTATTTTCAAAATAGTGAAGAATATTCATAACAATTTAAATTTATGGACAAAATTTTCCGTCCCCGTTGTCCAAAATTATTAAATATGATAAAGTTGTTCTAGGAAATTATTTCATAGAAGGAGTGTTTTATTTATGGGTATTGTTACGACAAAAGAAATGTTTGAAAAAGCTAGCAAAGGTGGATACGCAATCGGTGCGTTTAATGTAAATAATATGGAAATTATTCAAGGTATTACGGAGGCTGCTAAAGAAGTTAATAGTCCGCTTATTTTACAAGTTTCTGCTGGTGCGAGAAAGTATGCAAAACATAATTATTTAGTACATTTGATTCAAGCTGCTGTTGAAGATACTGATCTTCCAATTGCTATTCATTTGGATCATGGTGCTGATTTTGATATTTGTAAAAAATGTATTGATGGTGGTTTTACATCAGTTATGATAGATGGTTCTAAATATGATTTTGAAGAAAATATTGAGCTTACTAGAAGAGTTGTTGATTATGCTCATGAGCATGGCGTTGTTGTTGAAGCTGAACTTGGAAAACTTGCTGGTGTTGAAGATGATGTTAATGTAAGTGCTGAAGATAGTTCTTATACTGATCCTGATCAAGCTGTTGAGTTTGTTCAAAGAACAGGTTGTGATTCTTTAGCGATTGCTATTGGTACAAGTCATGGTGCTTACAAATTTAAAGGTGAACCAAAACTTAGATTTGATATTTTAGATAAAATAACTGCTGCTATGCCTGGTTATCCTATAGTATTACATGGTGCTTCTACTGTTATTCCTGAATTTGTTGAAAAATGTAACAAATATGGTGGTAATATTCCTGGTGCTAAAGGTGTTCCAGAGGATATGCTTAGAGAAGCTGCTAGACATGGTGTTTGCAAAATTAATATTGATACTGATTTAAGACTTGCGTTGACAAGTGCTATAAGAGAAGTTTTTGTAAATGAGCCAGGAGAATTTGATCCAAGAAAGTATTTAGGCGCAGGAAGAGATGCTATTAGAGATATGGTTAGACATAAGATTGTTGATGTGTTAGGATGCAATGATAAAATATAATTAATACTAAAGGGTGGAGGAGTGCAAATGAAAAACTCTAGAGGTATATCTGTTTTGGCGCTTGTTATAACGGTAATTGTAATGATTATTATTACTTCGATTACTGTGTATAATGGTGTTACGGTAATTGCTGATGCGAGAAAGAAGGATGCGACGGATAAGCTTTCAACTATTTGTAGTTCGCTTAGAAAAGATGATAGCTTTTTGGCTTTTGTAAGTGGGGAAACTATTTTAACAGAACAAGATTATATGGCGTTGGATTTGAGAGAATTTTATGATGAAGACTATCCGGTTCTTTTAACAAAGAATTTTTCTGATACTAAAACAAGTAAAGTAACAACATATCGTTTGGATATGTACGATAGTTCTGAGATGACGGATGTGTATACTTCTCAAGAATTTTCAATTGAAAAGTCGCTTGAGAAAAATGTTTATGAAGCAACTTTTGATGAGCTGCGTGGTGTTAACAGACCTATTTTGTTTGATAATATGCATGCGCTTACAACCGACATGAGTGCTTTAGTTGAGGATGTGTATGAGGATACATGGTATAATTATAATCCTTCAGCTCCTTCGTTTGCAAAAATGAAGTATGATACAAACGGAGATGGAAGTATAGAGGATGAAACCATTACTTATGCATGGATTCCACGCTTTGCATATTCAATTCAAGAGTATTATGATGGTCTAAATAATCCACTTAGACCATTTACGAAAGTTCCAAGTACTGCTATTAAAATTGTATTTTTGCGTGAAAATTCAAATTATATGATTAATAACGAAACATTACCTTCAGGGTATATAATTCATCCTGCTTTTAGAAGTGCAGATACTGAAAAGCCAGGCATTTGGGTTGCAATAGATTCTTCTATTAATGAGACTACATTTTCTAGTGCTGTTAGCATCTGCAGTAATATTGTTGGTACGAATGCTGATCTTTCAAGTCATCTTATGACAAATTCTGAATTTTCAGCGGCGCTTTATTTGATGTATGCTTTCAATTGCTTGGATGAAATTGATTTTACAAAATATGACGAATATGTTGCTGCAGGTTCGGCAAATAATTCGACTTTAAAGAGTTTGGAGTTTGCAGATTTGTATGCTAAAGATGCTGATTCGGATACAGGAATTGTTGACAAAAACGGAGATGCAATGACAGAAACGAATTGGGATAGATACACGGGTATTTTCCCAGTAAGTCAATCTAATATTGTTGTAAGATTATTAGAATCAGGATATTTTAATTTTGATGTAGCAAGTACATCAGAGCTAAACCATTATAGATCTGTAATTGTTACGAGATAGGGACGGTGTATGAATTTGAATGATACGTCTTTGATGAAAAAAATAAGAGAACTTTTTTTGTATTTCATTTTATATTCTATGATAGGATGGATATACGAGGTCGTTTTGGAAGTATTCATTTATAAATGGGGATTTTCAAATAGAGGAGTGCTGTTTGGCCCTTATTGTCCAGTGTATGGATTTGGGGTATTAGCGTTTTTCTTTACGATATATCCTCTTATAAAGGATAAATCTTGGAAGAAAAAATTGCTTTATATTCCGGTAGTATTTTTAGGTTGTATGCTTGTTGCAACTGCTATTGAACTTGTAACGTCATATATATGTGAACTATTCATGGGCTCATGGCCTTGGCAAACATATGCCAGAGACTATGTGTATCATTTTCAGGGTAGAATAGCGCTTAGTCCAAGTATTAGATTTGGACTTGGAGGAACATTCTTTTTATACGTATTACAACCATTATTTGAGAAGCTTACAAAAAACATGAGTTCTAAAGTGTTAAATATTGTAACTAATATATTAGCAGTAATAATAGGTGTGGACGTAATATACACATTTTTAATTAAATAAAATTAGAAAAAGACAAAGGGAAAAAACCTTTGTCTTTTTTAGCAAGAGTTATCAAGAGGGACGCCCCTTTTTGAAAAAAAATTCATCAAGAGGGACACTCCTTGATTAAATTGATTAGTATAAGAAGAAAGTATTCCTTTCAAGCTTTAAACAGAATATTTATATTACATATATGATTTAATACAAATGAGAAATTAGCAACAAAAACAATACTTTTTGTATTGAATAAAATTAGTTGAAGTAAGCTAAAAAAGTGACTTTTACTGATAAATATTTTTTCTCAAAAAGGGCTGTCCCTTTTGATGAATTTTTTCTCAAAAAGGGGCGTCCCTCTTGATAATTTTTTGTAAAAAATGGTATATTTGTATGCTTTTGAAATATGTATATTGGGTGAAAAACTTGCAAATGAGCTTGGTTAATTGTAGAATAATGATGGATATTGTCGACTTAAAGATTGATTTAGTTGATGGATATTAGTTTGGAGGAAATTAAGATTATGAAAAAAGTGTTAAATGTTGGTTTAGACATTGGTTCAACAACGGTTAAGGTTGTTGTTTTAGATGAAAATGAAAAAGTTTTGTATTCATCATATAGAAGACATTTTTCTGATACTAAAACTGCGGTGTATAATCTTTTAGTTGAGGTTGTTCAGAAATATAAGGATTATTCGTACAAGGTTTGTTTTACTGGTTCAGGAAGTATGTCTATTGCTAAAGTTTTAAATTGTAAGTTTATTCAAGAAGTTATTGCATGTAAAAATGCGGTTAAAAAGTATATTCCGGAGACGGATGTTGCAATAGAGCTTGGTGGAGAAGATGCGAAAATAATTTATTTTGATAAGTTTATTGAACAAAGAATGAATGGTAGTTGTGCTGGTGGTACAGGTGCTTTCTTGGATCAAATGGCTACGCTTTTAAATACGGATCCATCTGGTTTAAATGAACTTGCAAAGGATTTTAAGATTATTTATCCGATTGCATCTAGATGTGGTGTTTTTGCTAAAACGGATGTACAACCACTTATAAATGAAGGTGCAAGTCGTGCAGATCTTGCAGTTTCTATTTTACAAGCCGTTGTAAATCAAACTATTAGTGGACTTGCTTGCGGTAGACCTATTAGAGGGAAGGTTGCTTTCCTTGGCGGACCACTTACATATTTGCCTGAACTTAGAAATAGATTTATTGCTACTTTAAATATGAAAGATGAAGATGTAATTGTTCCAGAAGAAGGACATTTGCTTGTAGCTAAAGGAGCTGCGCTTGATGCTGTTTCTGAAGCGGAAATTTCTTCAGCAAAGTTTTCTGAATATCTTGAAATTTTAAAAGAGTATAAAGGTGATGAAAACCCAGCGTTACCACCATTGTTTAATACAATTGCGGAACTATCTGAATTTAAAAAGAGACATGCTAAGTTTAAAGCTCCAAGAGCAAAGTTAGAAGGGTATTCTGGAAATGTATTTCTTGGAATTGATGCGGGTTCTACAACGTCAAAACTTGTTTTGATTGATGATAGGGGATGCATTTTGTACTCTGCATACAGAAGTAATGAGGGTAGTCCTTTGAATACAGTTTCAGAGATGATTAAGGATGTTTATCAATCATTACCAAAGAAGGCTAAAATTAAACTTGTTGGTACAACTGGTTATGGAGAAAATCTAATAAAGACAGCTATTAATGCAGATATAAGCGAAATTGAAACAATTGCTCATACGAGAGCTGCAAATCATTTTATGCCAAATGTTGAGTCTATCGTAGACATAGGCGGTCAAGACATGAAGTATATAAGACTTAAAGAAAGTACAATTGATAACATTATGCTTAATGAAGCTTGTTCATCAGGATGTGGATCTTTCTTACAAACTTTTGCTAGTAATTTAAACATTTCATTAGATGATTTTGTTAGAGAGGCAATTCTTGCGAAGACCCCTGTTGATTTGGGTTCAAGATGTACAGTTTTCATGAATTCAAAGATTAAACAGGCTCAAAAAGAAGGTGCGAATGTAGGCGATATTTCTGCGGGACTTTCTTATTCAGTTGTAAAAAATGCACTTCAAAAAGTTATGAAGATTCGTGATACAAGCAAGCTTGGTGACCATATAATTGTTCAAGGTGGAACATTTTCGAATGATGCAGTTTTAAGAGCTTTTGAATTGATAGTAGGGAAAAATGTTATAAGACCAGATATATCTGGACTTATGGGTGCATATGGAATGGCGCTTCTTTGTAAAGATAAATATAAATCTTCAAAGAGAATTGCTGACGAAAAATCTAGTATGCTTTCTTATGATGAACTTAAGAATTTAACTTTCAAAACTTCGCATGTTAGATGTCAAAATTGCGAGAATCATTGTTTACTTTCAATTAACAAATTTAGCAATGGTAAGAGTTTAGTTACTGGTAACAGATGTGAAAAGGGTGCAGGTAATACTACATCTAAGAACAACAATTCGTTACCTAACTTATATAAATACAAATATGAAAGAACTTTCGACTATGTTCCGTTAAAGGAAGAGGATGCTAAAAGAGGAAAGATTGGTATCCCAAGGGTTCTTAATATGTATGAGAATTATCCATTCTGGCATACGTTTTTTACAGAGCTTAAATTTAGTGTTGTTCTTTCTGAAAAGACAAGTAGAAAAACTTATGAAAAAGGCATGGAATCGATACCTTCAGAGTCAGTATGTTATCCTGCAAAGATTACGCATGGACATATAATGAGTTTAATTGATCAAGGTGTAGATACAATTTTCTATCCATGTATTCCTTTTGAAAGAATAGAGCAAAAGAATGCGGAGAATCACTATAATTGTCCGATTGTAATTTCGTATTCTGAAGTTATTAAAAATAATGTTGAAGACTTGTCTGAGAAGAAAATTAAATTTATGAATCCATTCTTGCCTTTTGAAACTAAAGCGTTAGTTGAGGTAATATACGGACTTGAAGAGTTTAAAGAATATAATTTGAAGAAATCGGAGATTGCTAGAGCGGCGAAAAAAGCGCAAGAGGAATATAATAGATATAGAAATGATATTCAGAAGAAGGGTGAAGAAACCTTAAAATATTTGGAAGAAAACAATATTAAAGGCATTGTTTTATCTGGAAGACCATATCACATTGACGGAGAAATTAATCATGGTATTGATACGATGATTACGGGACTTGGAATGGCAGTACTTACTGAAGATTCAGTTGCACATTTGAGTGAACTTGAAAGACCGCTTAGAGTTGTTGATCAATGGATGTATCATTCAAGACTATATGCTGCAGCTGATTTAGTTGGAAGAAAAGATAATTTAGAGCTTGTTCAACTTAATTCATTTGGATGTGGAATTGATGCTGTTACAACAGATCAAGTTGAAGAAATTTTAACAAGCTTTGGCAAGATGTATACACTTATAAAAATTGATGAGGTAAATAATCTTGGTGCAATTAGAATTAGAATAAGATCGCTTCTTGCTGCTATGAAAAAGCGTGAAGAAGAAGGAACTTGTCCAATTTCTAAGGCGCCTACATATACAGTTAATAAAGTTCCTTTCACCAAGAAAATGAAAGAAACTCATACGATTCTTTGTCCACAGCTTTCACCAGTTCATTTTGAATTTTTGGAAGCAGCTATGGATAGCTCAGGATATAAATTAAAATTACTTCGCGAATGCACAGAAAAAACTGTTGAAGTTGGATTGAAATATGTTAATAACGATGCATGTTATCCATCGCTTCTTGTAATTGGACAATTAATCGAAGCATTGCAATCAGGCGAGTATGATTTGGATACTACTGCTGTAATTATTTCACAAACTGGCGGCGGATGTAGAGCTACAAACTACATAGGATTCTTAAGAAAAGCACTTGCTGATGCAGGATTCCCAAATGTTCCTGTAATATCATTTAACTTTGCAGGACTTGAAAAGATGCCAGGCTTCAAGATTACGTTAAGTATGGCCTCAAAGCTTATAAGAGCCGTTATTTTCGGAGATTTATTAAGCAGACTATTATTACGCAATCGTCCATATGAAATGAATAAAGGCGAATCTAACGCGTTATATGAGAAGTGGGTAAAACGCGGAAGAGATGTAATTAGAAGTGGTCATGGTGAAGAATATAAAACAGCAATCCAAGAGATGGTTAATGACTTTGATAAGATAAAGATTACAAATGACGTTAAACCTAAAGTTGGTGTTGTTGGAGAAATATTGATTAAATATCATCCTTTTGGAAATCACAAAGTTGTGGAACAACTTGAAGCAGAAGGTGCAGAAGTTGTACTTCCTGATTTTATGGGATTCATTAAATTCGTTGCTACAAGTAAAATTAACATTAGTGACCTTATGAAAATAGGAAAATTCAAAGGATATATTTCAAGAAAAGTAATTGACTTACTTGATGCGCAAGAAGTATATGTAAGAGAAGTTTTGGAAAAAGCTAAAAAATCATATAGAGAGCCATGTGACATTTGGAAACTTAGAGATAGAGTTGGGGAAATTTTATCGATAGGTAACCAAACAGGTGAAGGTTGGTTCTTGACAGCAGAAATGCTAGAACTTATAAAAGATGATGTTCCAAACATTGTTTGTGTTCAACCATTCGCGTGCCTTCCAAACCATGTTGTTGGTAAAGGTGTTATAAAATCAATAAGAGAGCATTATCCAAAAGCAAACATTGTTGCGGTTGACTATGATCCAGGTGCAAGTGAAGCAAACCAAACAAATCGTATAAAACTGCTTATGTCAGTAGCCAGGGATCAAATGGAGGAAACAGCTTCAAACAAGAAAAAAGCAAAAGGAAAAACTAAAATTAAAGCAGCAAAATAAAATTTGGAAAAGAGAACCGTCCCAAATTCCAATTTGGAAATTAGGACGGTTCCGTTTTCCAAAAAAGGACAAAAGCCCCGTCCCTTTGTCCTTTTTTTTATTGCATAAATTCTTTTACAAATTCATATAATTGGATTTGAGGAGGGGGCTATGATTGTTTTTACGAAAAAGGATTTGATGTTTTATTCTTTTATGTTTGTGATTTTGGTGATTTCAATAGTTATGCCGATAACAGTAGATGGATTTCATGATACCGTGATTGATGCAACTGCGAATCTGGAGCAAGTGACAATAGTGGTGGATGCTGGGCATGGTGAACCTGATGGAGGGGCTGTTTCGGCAAATGGAGTAAAAGAGAGCGATTTGAATCTTATGATTGCTAAAAAGTTAAGAGATAAGTTGAAAGAAGAGAATTTTAATGTTGTAATGACTAGAGAAAATGAGAATAATGTAGCAGATTCGACGATGCAAAATAGTAGCATCAGAGAGATTAAAACTGCGGATTTAAATAATAGAGTGAAAATTGCAAATGGGAGTGATGCTCTTTTACTTGTGTCTATACATATGAACAAATTTCAGGATTCTAAGTATAGGGGATGGCAAACTTTTTATTCTCAAAATTCTGAAAAGGGGAAGTTATTAGCTGAGAGTATTCAAGAATCGATAAAAGAAAGCGTAGAAATAGAAAATAATAGAACAGCGTTGAAGATTGATGGAATAAAAATAATAGACAAATCAACTATTCCGGCGGTGATAGTGGAATGTGGTTTTTTATCAAATCCAGAAGAGTGTGCATTATTGCAAAATGATGAATATCAAGAGAAACTTGCTGAAGGAATAAAAAGTGGAATAGAAAAATATTTGAGTAAGATGAAAGCGAGTACTTAGTGTAAGTACTCGCTTTTGATGATTTTTTGGATTACTGGGCGGAAACGTCTTCCAGGTACCAGGCTACAGAATCCTTGATTCTTTGATAGCTCTTTTCATTGATGAGCGGATATCCGTCACCTGTGTAAAGCAGCCACACGTCGCCATACAAATCAATCTTGAAGTTACCAATCAGAGCAGAAGTGCCGGTGATTGCAACTCCATCACCAATTTCGTGAGGATAGAAGTTGATTGCGACGTCTGTTGCTTCAAGATTTCTGTTGACGTAGAGAATTACATTCATGAGATGGACCCAAGTTTCCTTGGTAGAAATCGAATAGTTGTATTCTTCAACGATTTTTTTGAGCCTTTGGTAACTGATCATGTTGATGTTGTCAGGATTATATGCAAACGTTGCACCGGAAAGAAGTTGACCTTGATTTTCTGTATCCCATTTGACACAAATTGCAAATGGCACATTGTTTTCGTCCCGGATGAGCGTGGGGATAATCCCAATTTCGTCTTCGAGATAGCCCATTGCCTGATCGAGAGGAATGCTTACGATTTCTTCCGTAAAATCTTCTGCACTTGCAGGAATGGTTGTGAAAACCAAAGAGAGGAGGAGCATGATGCAAAGGGCAAATTTGGAGTTTCGAGTCATTTTGACACGTCCTTTCTTGTCGGTGAGTTAACTTGTGCAAGTGTCCATGAAAAAATTAAGACACAAGAATATTATACCATTTTGTTGCAATTTATGTCAACTACTAGTGACTTATAAGAAAAGTTAAGAAAAGCATATGCAGAGGATAAAAAGCATAAAATAGATATTTTATATTTTTCCCTTTTTGACCATTATATAGGCATATTGGAATTAATGCTAATATAGCTGGAATGTTGAAGCCACTGCTACACACGTGGCAGTAGAATAGCAATAATATTGCATATCCAATAGAATGAAGGAATTTGGAATCCTTAAATATATAGAAAATGATGATTGCAAGGAATCCATAGAAAGAATAATCCATTGGAACTATCCATGAGATGCCAAA
This sequence comes from Clostridia bacterium, assembly GCA_017462965.1. GTDB lineage: Bacteria > Bacillota > Clostridia > TANB77 > UBA1234 > UBA1234. The sequence continues at coordinate 176,588 of JAFTQC010000032.1, forward strand.
TAAAATAAATAAAAGTGGCATTTTAATTGCAGGATGCTTGATTTTGTCGATAACATATAGAGCTAATAATCCAGTTGTTAAGGTAGCACCTACATTTAGTTTGAATGCTGTTCCTGGTGCAGCAGCATTTAAAAATAAATCATATGGTATTTGCGAAATTATTGTAAAAATAAGCATTCTAATAATATATTTTTCTTTACTTTTTGTATGTGAAAATCCATTTGCGATTTGAAATGCAAAAATAGGGAAGGCAAGTCTACCGAATCTGCCTAAAAATAGGATATTCTTTAAAAAGTCCAAATCCTATGTGATCTATAAACATTGTAATAATTGCAAGAATTTTTAAACCAAATGAAGTCATAGTCAAGTACCTCCTAACATAGTATTTTAGCACTTGCTGAAGAAGAATAGAAGAATATTATTTTATTTTTATATAAAGAAAGAGAGCCTTGTAAGGCTCTCTTTTTGTGGTCAGTCTACCATCTCCTGCTGATAGGACTCTTCAATGCACTGAACAAATTCCTCGTTCAGCATGAAGATGTTGTCCTTTGCCCAGCAGAAATCGCCGTGCGAAGCGAAGCGGTAGAAGATTCCTTCAGCGGTAGGAATCCGGAAGGCAAGATGATTGTTAATCATCGCTACATCCAGTTCCACCTGGAATTTTTCCTCAAACTGCTTAAATGCTTCAGCGATATTTACGTAGCGTTCGTCGCCATCGATGATATACGCCACGTCTTCAGCGACTTGCTCTTCACAGACCAAGGATTCGTCACGACGATCGTACTTGTCTTTCAACGCAAACGCGGTGGACGGCTTAAGTCCGATGCAGTTCGCGACGTTTCTGCTTTCATCGTAAATGAAGAACAGGTCATCTTTACGGATAAGTTCCGTGTGGAAGCTTTCCGCGTCGCTGTTATAGCAGCAAAGGAGCAGGTGGCCATGAGCGTCGAGCTCCAAGGACCAGTCTTCGTCGCCGAAGATGTTTTTCATGAGTTCATCCCCAAAGGGAAATTCCTCGCTTGCCAGGGCAGCAGTGGGGGTGAAGGTCAGAGTCGCGGTCAGGATTGCGGTCAGGATCATAGCAAAAAACTTCTTCATGATAATTCTCCTCTTGATGATGTAGTTGAGCGGGATACGGTCTATTGGTCAATGTTGCGTCATCTCATAAGGCAACTCCTTCTTGATACGTACGACTGAGCACGCTTTGGTTGCATGAAAAAAGCATGCATACCGCAGAGAACATTAAGTTGAGTCAGTCAATCTCACAAAAGTTCCTGCGTGTTGTTAAAAAACACAATTATAGTTTACCACTTTTTGTATATTATGTCAACGTTCGAAGGGCGTCCCTCTTGATGATTTTTTTATCAAAAAGGGGCGTCCCTCTTGCTAGTTTTGGCGATTTTTGGTATATTATTATGTGGTTAAAGGAGGGCTTATATAGTGACAAATCAAGAAAATATTAGGAATTTTTGTATAATTGCACATATAGACCATGGAAAATCAACTCTAGCGGATAGATTGATAGAGCTTACAGGAGTTTTAACTAAGCGTGAAATGCAAGAGCAAGTCCTTGATAATATGGATTTAGAGCGTGAAAGAGGCATTACAATTAAGCTTCAATCTGTTAGAACTACTTATAAAGCAAAAGATGGAAAAGAATATATATTGAATTTAATAGATACACCTGGTCATGTTGACTTTACATATGAGGTTTCAAGAAGTTTGGCTGCTTGTGAGGGGGCTATTTTAGTCGTTGACGCCTCTCAAGGTATTGAAGCACAGACCTTGGCTAATGTTTATTTGGCTTTAGATAATAACCTTGAAATCATTCCGGTTCTAAATAAAATTGACCTTCCGAGTGCTAATCCGGAGATGGTTATTGAGGAAATTGAAAATGTTATAGGTATTGAAGCTCAGGATGCTCCTAGAGTTTCTGCAAAAACAGGCTTAAATATTGACCAAGTTTTGGAAAAGGTAGTTACAGGGATTCCTGCACCTTCTGGAGATGTTAATGCACCAACAAAAGCACTTATATTTGATTCTTATTATGATAATTATAAAGGTGCGGTTGCTTATATTAGAGTAAAAGAAGGAAGAATTAAGGTTGGCGATGAAATCAAATTTATGGCTACGAATAAAACATATACGGTTACTGAAGTTGGATATTTTGGTGCGGGCACTTATGTTCCAACAGAAGAACTTACAGCTGGTGAAGTTGGATATGTTGCTGCAAGTATAAAAAATGTATCAGATATCAACGTTGGTGATACTATTACTACAAAGACTAATTCTGCAGAGGAGCCTCTACCTGGCTACAAGAAGATAATGCCTATGGTTTACTGTGGTATTTATCCTGCTGATGGTAGTGATTATGAGGATTTGAAGGCTGCTTTAGAAAAACTATCGCTAAATGATGCTTCATTATTTTGGGAACCAGAAACATCTGTTGCATTAGGATTTGGATTTAGATGTGGTTTCCTTGGACTTCTTCATATGGAAATTATCCAAGAACGTATCGATAGAGAGTATGATTTGAACGTTATCACAACGTCTCCAAGTGTTATTTACAAGGTTATTAAAACTGATGGAGAAAAATTTGATTTATACAATCCTACTGAACTTCCATCGATGCAAGAAGTTTCAAAAATGGAAGAACCGATTGTTAAAGCTGATATAATGCTTCCAAAACAATACGTTGGGAATATTATGGAGCTTTGTCAAGATAGACGTGGTATTTATAAGGACATGAAATACTTGGATGAAACAAGAGTTATCTTATCTTATGAAATGCCACTTAATGAGATTATTTATGATTTCTTTGATGCACTTAAATCAAGGACAAAGGGGTATGCATCTTTTGATTACGAGATTATAGGTTATAGAGAATCTGATCTTGTTAAACTTGATATTTTACTTAATGGAGATTTGATTGATGCATTTTCTATGATTGTACATAAAGATAAAGCATATGCTCGTGGAAGAAAAATGGCTGAAAAGCTTAAGACAACTATTCCAAGACAAATGTTTGAAATACCTATTCAAGCTGCCATTGGTGGTAAAGTTATTGCAAGAGAAACTATTTCAGCAATGAGAAAAGACGTACTTGCGAAATGTTATGGTGGAGATATTACTCGTAAAAAGAAATTATTAGAGAAACAAAAGGAAGGAAAGAAGAAGATGAGACAGCTTGGTACGGTTGAAGTTCCACAAGAGGCGTTCTTATCAATTCTTAAATTGGATGAAGAATAATATTAAAAAGGAGAGTCTAAGATGAGAGACTTTAAAAATGAGAGAAAGGGTAATACAAAAGGTAAAAGAGATTATAAACAAAGTTCAAAACCAAGAAGAGATTATGAAAAATCTGAATCAAGGGTAAAAAGTAATAAAAGAGATGAAGATACTGGAGATTTTAAAGTTGAAGGTAGAAATGCAGTTATTGAGCTTTTAAAATCAGGCAAACCAGTAAATAAAGTCTTCATTCAAAAAGGCGAAAGGCAAGGTTCTATTAACGAAGTAATCAAGCTTACTAAAAAGAATAATAATTTAATTTCTGAAGTTGAAAAATCTAAGTTGGATATGCTTTCAGATACAGGACACCATCAAGGTGTTATTGCTTTTGTTTCTCCAGTTGAATATAAGACTTTGGACGATATCTTTGCTTTAGCTAGTGAAAGAAATGAAGATCCATTTATACTTATTGCCGATGAAATTGAAGATCCACACAATTTAGGTGCATTAATTAGAACTGCTGAATGTGCAGGATGCCACGGAGTGATAATACCAAAAAGACGTGCTGTCGGTGTTACAGAAGTTGTTGCAAAAACATCAGTAGGAGCTACAGAGTATGTTCCTGTTGCAAGAGTTAACAACATAAACGAAACAATTAAAGAGTTACAAGATAGAGGCGTATGGATAGTTGGTACAGACGGAAATGCAGACAAACTATACTACGAACAAGACTTAACAGGTCCTATTGCAATAATAATTGGAAGTGAAGGAAAAGGAATGGGAAATCTTACAATGAAAAATTGTGATTTCTTAGTTAAAATTCCTATGATGGGAAAAATTACTTCACTTAATGCAAGTGTATCAGGTGGAGTAGTGGTGTTTGAAGCGTTAAGACAAAGACTGTTAAAATAAAAAAGGACAAAGGGACGGGGCTTTTGTCCTTTTGGAGAATAATTTTTTATAGTGCTGATTTAAACAAGAAAAAAAGGACAAAAGCCCCGTCCCTTTGTCCTTTTTTATTAAGGAGGAAATCTAATGGAAAGAGAAGAACTTATGCAAGCTGTTGAAGCCATGATTTTTGCAAGTGGCAGACCAGTTACTGCAAAAGCGTTATCGGAAATATTGGATACAGATACTAAAGAGGTTGAAAGTGCGGTTGATGAGTTAAAAGAAAAGTTGATTGAAAGAAAAAGCGGAATTCAGGTTATAAAGGTGAATGATACATATCAACTTGCTACTCTTGAAAAGTTTTATTCGTATATTTGTAAGTTATTAGATAATAGACCAAAGCCAAATCTTTCACAAGCGGCACTAGAGGTGCTTTCTATTGTTGCGTATAATCAAGGTATTACAAGGGCAGAAATAGAAAAAATTAGAGGTGTTTCTTCTGATAGTGCATTGAGCAGACTTTTGGAATATAGTTTGGTTGAAGAAGCTGGTAAAATGAATGCACCAGGTAGACCAATGATGTATAAGACAACAGATGATTTTCTGAAAATGTTTGGGTATACGTCGCTTAAAGATTTGCCAGAATTACTTACGATAAAAGAAGCTTTGGACGAAGAGGACGGGCAAATAAAGATAGAGGAAGATTCCTTAGATAAAGAAGATTAATACCATAGGAGGTTAAAAGAATGATTCTAACACAACTCCAAAAAGAATTGATACAAGAGATGGTAGAACAAGGGACGTCAAAAGATGTAGTTAATAAAGTAATATCTAGATTAGAGACAGCAGAACAACAAGAGGAAATGATGAAATATTTAGTTTCAAACAGAAAAAAGAATATATTATAATTAACAATAGAAGAGCTAGAATTATTTTCTAGTTCTTTTTCTTTGGATAAAAATATAAATGTGTTTTGTATTTCTTGTCATCAATATTCTTGACGAAAAATTTTATAATGTGATATCCTAAAAATTAAGAAAATAATAAGAAGAGGAGTGGGGTTTTGTGTTTAAAAACGTGTCATTAATAATTTCGTTGCTTTTATCAGGAACAATGCTTTTATCAGGATGTTCTATAGAAGAGCAACATCCAAATCTAGAGGTATTAAATCCAGAAGTAGTTAACCCAATAATTGAACATGTTAGTGGAGAAGAAGCAGAAATAGGTAATTTAAATGAAAAAACTATCGGTTTTAATGTATTTGATTCAAGTTTAATTTCTTTTATTGATATAGAAAAATCAAAAGAAAATTATATGATTTCTCCATTATCTTTTAAATGCGCTTTAGGTTTAGCTGTGTCTGGTGCAAGTGGAGATACAGCTAAAGAGCTATATGGTGTTTTAGGTTATGATGATTTTTCGGATTTTGAAAGTTTGATGAGACGCATAAATGATTTAAAAGTACAATTTGATTCGTATAACGAGAGAATACAAGGTTATGAATGGATTGAAGAAAAAGAAAAGGAAGGTATGAAGATTCATTTTGATGTAGCGAATTCAGTGTGGGATGTTTCAGGCAAACTAAAAGAAGATTATATAGAAGAAGTAAAATCAAAAATTAATGCTGAGGCTAAAAATACTTCTATTAATACAGTTGTAGAGGAAGTCAACACATGGGTAAATGAGAAAACAAGAGGATTGATTCCTCAGCTTTTAAGTAATGTCCCTCCTGATTTAGGTGCAGTTTTAGTTAATACTGTTTATTTAAAATCAAGCTGGTTTGAGGAATTTAGTGTTACTGCAAATCCTATGAAATTCACTGATGTTGATAATAATGTAGTTGAGAAAGAAAGTATAAATAAAACAGATAAATTTGCTTATTATAAAGATGATGATTCAGAGTTAGTTATAGTTCCTTTAAATGGTGGAGCAAATATTGCATATGTTTTGGGTTCTAGAGAGAATATTTCAGAAAAAATAAATAAGGCTGAAAAGAAGAAAGAAATTTATGTAGAAGTACCTAAAATTGAGATGGAAACTACATTCGACAAAAAGGAATTAGTAAATTATTTGCAAGCAAATGGAGTAAAAGAAGCATTTTTAGAAACTGCTGATTTTGATAAAATGTCAGAAGATATGTTTATAGGAGATATTATTCAAAAAACAAAAATTAAAACAGATGAAAAAGGACTTGAAGCCGCTGCCGCAACAGCAATAATAATGAAAGATAATGCAATGTTTATGGAACAAGAAGAACCAATTAAATTCATATGTGATAAACCATTTACTTTTTATATTTATTCTGAAATAGATGGTGTGAAAGATTTAATGTTCTTTGGAAACTATGTAAAATAATAATTTTAAAATTGGAAATTAGTATTATGCTAATTTCTAATTTTTTTACAAAATTTCTGGCATAATTATTCAAAAATCACATTTAATACATGAATTTTTCACAAAAAATATATAAAATAAGGACTAATGAAACTTAAATAAGGAGGAGTTTTTTTGAAAAAGGTTAGCATATTATTTATTTTTGTAATGTTATTTACTATGAGTGCTGTTTTTGCGGAGCCAAATCAAGCTTTTTATGATGTTGTTTTAAATGATAATGTCACTACAGTAAATGGTGAGAATATATCTACAGATTTGACTAAAGACATCTATTGGTCAGAGAATATGAATAATGGTGGAACAAGTGATGAGGCTATTGTTGCTAATGTAAAAGTTGATGATGTTATTAATATTAAGGCGCCAGGAACATATAGAATTACTGGAACACTTACAAGCGGACAAATTGCTATTGATACAAATAGTATAGATGGTGATGTTGTTATTATTCTTGCTGGTGCGAGTATTACGTGTAATGATGGTCCCGCTATTGTTGCTTATAATGTGAATACGAAAACAGCTGATAATTGCAATGTAACTATTAGAACGGAGAAAAATACTGAAAGTTATGTTTATGGCACTAGAGTAAAGACTAGTGTAATAGGATGGCCTGATCAAGAAAAGATTGTATACAATATTGAAAAAGGTACTAATGATGAGGGACAATATTTTGAACAGTATAAGTATGACGGTGCGATTAGTTCAGATATTTCTTTGACTTTTGACGGTGAAGGTACTTTGAAATTTGAATCTGGTAGAGAGGGTATCGAGGTTAAAGGTGACATTATCATTAATAGTGGTAATTATATTTTTAATACAGATGAAGATGGAATTAATGCTTGTTTAGATCGTGAGAGTGTTATTGAAATCAACGGTGGTAACATTTTGGTTGCAACTAGGAAAGATGGTCCTCAAGGTGATGGCATAGATTCAAATGGATATTTGTATATCAATGGTGGTAATATATATTCTTTTGCAAATCCAACTACAGGTGATAGTGGAATAGATTCTGATTTAGGTATTTTCATCAATGGCGGTAATGTAGTTGCTACAGGTAATATGTATGACATGATTGAAACTGAGTCAAAGCAAGATTTTATTTTGATTCCGTTTGGTGAAAAAATTAAAGAGGGAACATTAATAACTGTGGTAAATGAAAAGGATGAGCCTGTTATCGCCTTTGAAACAGAAAGAGACTATACGATTTTGACAATTAGTAATCCTGAGTTAAGAAGAGGCGTTTATTCAATTTACAAAGGTGGAACAATTGAAGGAGAGGCAACAAACGGGTTGTATTCAAATATAACTTCCTATACAAAAGGAGAAAAAATTGACGTAACAGTGTATACAAAAGAAGATGAATATAGAGGAAGAGGTCCTGGTGGCATGATGATGCCAAATAATTTCGTTAGAGAGTTAAATATTGGATTAGTTGTTTTACTTGGCGTAGTTGCTGCTGTGTGTGTTGTATTTGCTATAGTACTAATTAAGAAGGAAAAGGGAAGAGTAGCTAACTTGTTTTTAGGTATGATTGCCGGTGGAGCAATTATTGCGATTATATTTATGATTATGGGCACTGCAAGAGTAAATAATCCATATGATATGTTTAAAGGAGAAAGAAATTTCGGCGATTTTTCTAGCGAAAGACCAACAATGAATCAAAATCAAAGATTTTAAAAATCGTCCGTTGGGGACGTCCATTAAATGGACGATTTGGTAACAAAAAGGCGCCCTTTTGGGGCGTCTCTTTTTTCTACTGTGTAAGATGATACAGTAGAGGGTGATCAGTTGTCGTATTCCTCACAGGCAGCGTCGATGATTTTCGAAGAATCGACACCTGCTTCATCGCAGAGCTGCTGGAAGAAACGGGCGTCGTCTTCACCTTCGTCATAGGCTGCATCATTGAGCGAATCGAGGTGTTCACGTTCGACCATCGCATTGTAATGGGGGTCGTTCTTGATTTTCTCATGAATCTCGTGTCCCCAGGGATTTTCCTGCATTTTCATGTTGTACAGAAGCCCAGTAAGGACGTAGACATCGTTCGTCGCCAGGAGAATGGATGCCGCTTTCTGGCAAAGATTCTCATTCTGAGAGAGAATGCTTTGAACAGCTCCGTTTTTCTTCTGAGCAAAAACAATCTGAGCTTTTTCACAGATTGCCTTGTTTTCAGCCAGAGTGTCCCACAGAAACTCGAAGTCGCTGTTTGTCGCGATACGAATCTGTAATTGGGGAATGATGCAGGGATTGCTTGCCAATGCTTCAATGAAGCAATTTTCATCGAGCTTCCAAACAGCAAGCTGTTCTTCTTTGGAGAGCTGCTGGGTTGCTACATACCGTTCGACATCGGCGGTAGAAGCTTGGTAGAGGAATGCTTCGAACTTTTTCATTTCCATTTTCGTTTTGCTCCTTCTTTTTTGTCTTCATCGCTATTTAGCATAGCGACTACAGGAAATGATTCTGCAATAGCACGTAAAAGAATGCTACCTTGCAAATTCAGAATCACAAAAAAATTATACCATTGTTTGAATTTTATGTCAACTTATGGTATAATGTCTCTGTTGAAGTTCGACTTTCAACGGTATCCAATCAAATAATTTAGAAGGGATGTGAAAACAAGGTGGGTAAGAAGCAACTGACGTATACCCCACTGAGGCTGGTCGATGAGTACAGCCGGGCTATCCGAGAGTTTGAAAAAGCGCGAGCTTTGAGAACAATTGGTGGAGCCGAAGATGAAGTTGGTGCTGCTGTTGAATTCGCTGTACCGCGGATTTACGAGCGAAATGGCATCAAAGGACGCAAGCCTACGAAGGCGGAAGAGGATTTACTTGTTTACCAAATCTATGATTATGCAATTGCAACGGTAATTGCATCATATTGGAGCAAGTGTAAGCAGGTGTATACCTTTTCTCGTGATTTCTATGAGATGCTCCTGGATATGGATGATTTCGATATTGGCTGGTCGCTTTTCGACTATCTGCCGTACGAAGCGTTCTATCTGGAACTCAAGGAACACAAGGAAATTGATGGTGTGCTTGTAAAGTATACGAAAGGTCCGAGACCTTCGATTCTTTACACTATCTGTGGTAAGAAAGGTAGATTGCTTAACATCAATAGCGGCATTGTGGATCCTCGTGACAATATCAGCTATAAGAGCTTCTTTGAGACGGAAGTCTTTTGCTCTAAAGCGGATATGAGTGCTCCTTACGTTGTGCTTGTGAGGCAAGTGTTGGCGTTCACTTTGCAGGCATGCATGTATCTGTGTGCGAAGAATGCAGATATTGAGGAAAATCCTCTCCAGAAGAAGATTTATACTCCGTCCAAAACGATTCGGAATCGTTTCTCCGAAATTCGCAAGTGGGATGTAGGTGTACGAGTCGTTCGCGAGCATAAGGCTGCACAAGATCTGTCAACGGAAACATCTGATGCACCTGATGTATTTCGGCGTAGGCCCCGTCAACATTGGCGCAAAGCCCACTGGCATACCTACTGGGTAGGCAAGGGACGAGCCAAGCGCGAGCTCAAGTTCATCGCTCCGGTACTGGTGAATGATAACGGTGACGAGATGCCGGTAATTGTTCACGAGTAAAGACAACAAAAAAGAGGAAATTTGCTATTGTAGCGGGTTTCCTCTTTTTCATTTGTTGTAGTACCTCAAAAATTATTTCGTACCTTTCTTTTTAGGAATCGTGAGACGGAGTGGGTAGCGGTAGGTTACGCCTTGAGTGGGATGAACTGCGAAGAGTTTCTGGATGGGATAGTTGGCGGTGACGAGACCTTTCATGGAGTAGAGACTGCCACCAGGCCAGCAACCGTTGACGAATTTTTCAGTGGTGACGCCAGAAAGTTCGGAAGGCACGTGGAAATGTCCGAGTTCAAGGTAATTGTAGCTGAGTCCCATGAGTTCCAAAAGTTCGCGATAGTTCTTAGCAGCGCGGTCGATACCGTAGTAGGGAATGCCCTGCCAAGAGCGAATATCGTCGCCGTGGAACATCAGGAAATTGAAACCGTAAATCTTGTCGATTTGCCACCAGGACTTAGTGATTTGCCAGGTGATGCGGTCATAGTTCTTGAGTTCAGACTGCATCCACTTGTATACGATGTAGTCCCAGCTGACGTAGTGCAAGTTTTCACCCTTGCTACCGATACGGCCGTGGTTACCGGGAACCGCAACAACGTGGATTTTGTCAAACAGGTGAAGTGCCTTAAGCAAGAAGTCACAAAGCAAATCTTTGACGCCGATTGCTTGTTCGGTGATTTCGCGGTCGATTTGACGAGTCTGACCTTTGAAGATGTCATATCCCTCAACAATGTCACCAATAAGATGAACATGCAGCGAAGAGATAGGAGCAACTTGCTTGTGACGAGTGACGATTTCTTCAAGTCCTTTGTAAAGCTGGACAAACTGCTTCTCAAGGATTTCCCAGTTGTATTCATTGAGACCACCACTTGCTTCGTCGGAGATATAGGTACCAGCCTGAATATCCGAAATCATAAGCACGATGGTTTCTTCAGAGTAGTTGCGGTCGACGTTAACCTTGAAGGGTTTGATGTCGCGCAAAGGACGATCCTTGATGATATCTTTGATAGAGTCGACGATCATGTCAGTGACAGCAATCTTGGTAAGCAGCTTTTTGTCGCGTCTTGCGACTTCAGAAGAAATGATGCTGGTACGACGTTCAGAAACTTCATCCTCGAAAGTCTTGGGCGGCGGAGGGTACTCTTCACGCAAAAAACGTTTTACAGTCCGCGCAGAAGATTCCTTGCCTTTAAAGTTCGGTCCATATTGTTCGTAAACTTTAGAAATGATTTCCTCTTCAGTATGTCCCTCTTCATGGAGAATACGTGCAAACTCTCTCCAGGTAATAGTAGGTTCTACCTTCTGATTTCTCATGGTGAATTCCTCCTTCAGAAAACACTGTCGGTTAGGTTAAAAATAATTCCTTCAACAAAACGATAGCATACCCAAAAAATGAAGTCAAATTACATTCTTGTTACAAAGTATATATTATGATAGTATTTTTATGAGAAAACAAAAACTTTTACGAAAGGAGAAATAAAGTGAAGTTAATTTTAGGAAGAGCAGGTTTCGGAAAAAGTTATTATTGCATGAATGAAATTAAAGAGTCTTTAGAAAACGAACACGAAGGCTCCATTATATATATAGTTCCTGAGCAATTCTCATTAACTGCAGAATATGATATTTCTGAAGTTATTGGAAGAGGTGGAATATTAGAAGTACAGGTATTATCTTTTAAACGTTTGTGTCACAGAATATATAACGAGTTCGGATACAAGAGTGCATCTATATCAAAATCTGCAAAAGCGATGCTTGTATATTCAGTAATGAAAGATTTAGAAAAAGAACTTATCTTACTTAAAGGAGTGGATAAAAAACTAGGACTCGTTACAACAGTCAGTGATTATATTTCCGAATTCAAAAGATATAATGTTACACCAGAGATGCTACTAAATGTTAATACAAAAAATGAGAGACTAACCAATAAACTAAAAGAGCTTGCATATATATATGCTGAATATGAGAAACGTATAGAAGGACGTTTTATAGATAGTGATGATGATTTAAGAATCGTAATGAATTATCTTGAAAAGTCAAAACTTGTAGCAGGTGCTAAAATCTGGATTGACGGTTTTGATGGATTTACACCGCAAGAGCTTGAAGTTATAAAAGTATTAAATAAATGTGCCGATGTTACAATTGCAATTTCATATGATGATAATAATAGTGAATTGTTTTTGCTTAATCAAAGGACAATATCTAAATTAAAAAGATTTGCAAATATTGAGGAAGTTTATTTGGAAGAGCCAAAGAGGTTCATGAACAATGAGCTTATTCATTTGGAAAAAAACTTTAATACCTTCCCACCAGAAAAATCTTTAGATAATACAAAGCATATCGATATATCTGTAATGCCTAATCTTCATATGGAAGTTGAGAGAATTGCGTGTGATATTTTAAAAAAGGTTAGAGATGAAGGGTATAGATATGACAATATAATGATTGCATCTAGAAATATTGAAAATTATGAGTCTATTTTTAAAATGATATTTGAGCGCTATAATATTCCATATTTTATAGACGTAAAGACAGAATTATCGATACAGCCGCTAATAAGTTTAGTGTTATCGCTTTTAGATATTAGTAGTCGTAATTTTCAAACAGAACATATACTTACATACTTGAAAACGGGATTATCTAATATCGATGATATTAATGATATAGATAAGCTTGAGAATTATGTTTTGAAATATGGAATAAAAGGAAATAGATGGACCGAAGAGTGGAAATATGATACTGATGAAATCAACGAAAAAATAAATGCTATAAGAACGAAAGTTATCACACCTATAGCTAACTTCAAAGAAAAGCTAGCTGGTAAAAAGACAGTTGCTGATTTGTCTAAGTCAATATATGAATTTTTGATTGAGATAAATGTAGAGAGTAATATACAAAGGTTATTAGATAAGATTAAAGAAAATGATGATGTTACAAGTGGAGAAACTATGCTTGCTAATGCACAAATTCAAGTATGGAACATTTTCGTAAAATTACTTGATGAACTCGTTGATGTGATGGGTGATGAAAGAGTTTCTTTTGATAAGTTCCAATCAATTATAAAAGAAGGAGTATTGACGCAGCAGATTGGTTTGATTCCGACAAGTAAGGATGAAGTTATAGTAGGAGATATTGCTCGTTCGAGGAATTCACATATAAGTATTTTGTATATAGTTGGTGTTAATGATGGGTTGTTTCCAATGCAATATACTAATGAGGGATTTATTAATGATAGTGAAAGAAACTTATTATTAGAAAACGATTTAGAAATTGCTAAAGATACGAAAATGTTGCTTCTAGAGGAAAACTTTAATATATATAAAACACTTACTGTTCCCAAAAAAGAACTTCACATTTCGTATCCAATAACCGATGAAGAGGGGACAACACTTCGTCCCTCTTCAGTAATCAACGAAATAAAGAATATCTTTCCTAATGTAAAAGAAAATAATTATTTGAATATGGAGTTATCGTGGGACGACTTAATAAACACGAAAAAGTCTACATTTGTTCATTTAGCATATGAAGCTCGTAAAGAGAAAGAGAATGTGAATATAGACGATAGATGGAAGGTTACGTATAAATGGTTTGAGAAGTATAATCCTGAATTTATTTCGCTTATAAGTGCGGGGCTAAATTTTGATAATAATGTTAGTCGTCTAAATAGGGCTACGGCAAGTTCTTTATATGGTACAACAATGAAATCAAGCGTTTCGAAAATGGAAACATATGCGTCGTGTCCGTTTAAGTTTTATCTGCAATATGGTCTTAATGTAAAGGAACGAAAAACATATAAATTAGAAACTCCCGATGTCGGTATTTTTATGCATGATATATTAGATAAGTTTTCTAGATATTTAGAAGCGCACAATATAAAATGGCGTGAAATTGAAAGGGATGATTTGGAAGCTATTGCATCACAAATAGTTGATACTACACTTACCGAACGTAAATATAATATCTTTACAAGTAATAATAGACTTAAATTCTTGAGTGTAAAGTTAAAACGTATCGTAAAGAGGGTTTTATGGATAATAACTCTTCATATAAAGAACAGTGAATTTGATATTGCTGGCAGTGAGGTGACATTCGGCGAAAACGAAAAATATCCTCCACTTGAAATAAGTCTCGACGAAGGCAACAAACTCGTTTTAAACGGCAAAATAGACCGAATGGACATAGCTAAAACTGAAGAAGGAAAATATATCCGTATAATTGATTATAAATCCTCTTCAAAAGCAATCGAATTATCTAAAGTGTATTACGGTCTTCAGTTACAGCTAGTCACATATCTAGATGTAGTAACGGCCGATGACTTAATACCAGGCGGAGCACTATATCTTAAACTTGATGATCCAATAGTTCGTTCTAAAAAGAAATTAACACCTGAAGAGGTCGAAGAAGAAATTCGTGAAAAATTAAAAATGAACGGAATTATACTTTCTGATGTTAGACTTGTGAAAGCTATGGATACAGAGATGGGAAAAGAATCAAAAAATCTGAATCTTTCAGTAAAAAAGGATGGTACATATTCACGTATGCCTACTGCAACAGAAGAAGAACTTAGAAGGTTATGTAAGCATACCAAAAACATACTAAAAAAATTTGCAGATGAAATACTATCAGGTAATGTAGAGATAAAACCATCTAGATTAAAGAAAGAAACACCATGTGACTATTGTGACTATAAAGCTATATGTAATTTTGATAAAGAACTAGGTAATAGATTTAAAGTAATAAATACCATGAAAGATGAAGAAGTATTTGAGCAGACAAAGTTGTTTTAGAAAAAATGGACAAAGGAGGAGCTATAGTGAAATGGGAGATGTTAAGTGGACCAATGAGCAACAAAATGCAATAGACATACGTAATTCAAAGACACTTGTTGCCGCTGGTGCGGGTAGTGGTAAGACAGCAGTGCTAGTTGAAAGAATTATAAGAAAAATAATTGATGATGGCGTTGATATAGATAAAATGCTTATTGTTACATTTACTAATGCGGCTGCGAGTGAGATGAAGGAGCGTATACGTAGTAGATTGTATGATGAGGTTAATAAGAATCATTCACTTCAAAAGCAAATATTATATTTAAATAGATCAAGTATAATGACTATTGATGCATTTTGTAAAAAAGCTATAAAAGACTATTTTTATAAATTAGATATAGATCCTAATTTTAAAATTGTTGATTCGACGGAAGGGGAGTTATTAAGACTCGAAGCGATTGATGAAGTTTTAGAGGAACTTTATGAATCAAAAGATGAGGAAATCCTAGATGTGCTTGATGCATATTCAAGTAATAAATCAGATGAAGGTTTAATTAATTTAATATTATCGATTCATAGATTTATACAAAGTTGTCCAAATCCGCTTGAGTGGTTAGAGGAAAAGACAAACATGTATAATGTAGAGGATAGCGATTTTTCAAACACTATATGGGGAAAGAAGATAATAAGATACGCTAGAAATTTGATTGAAGAATGTGTTGAAGAGTTTAAGATGATGGAAGAGGAACTAATAGATGATCCAGACGCTAAGAATTACTTATTGGTTATACAAGATGATATTTTAAAACTTGAAGCTGTCAGAAAGAACATGCATACATGGGATGATTATTATAATGCTATTAGGTATCTTGAATTTGGAAGATTAAAAGTTGCACCAAAGATGGATGAAGACATGAAGAAAGCTGTGCAAGAACTTAGAAAAAAGGCAAAAGCTTTAATAATTGATTACTTAAGAGATAAAGTATTCATATCCTCTTCAAATGAGATTTTAGATGATTTAAAGAATGCATATGCACATGCTAGAGGTATTAAAGAAATTATTTGTTTGTTTGATGAACGTTTTAAAAAGAAGAAAAATGATAAAAACTTATTAGATTTTGCGGACATCGAACATTTGTGCTTACAATTATTTGAGAATAATAAAGACGTATTAGAAGACTATAAGAATAAATATGAGGAGATTTTAATAGATGAGTATCAAGATAGTAATCTAATACAAGAAACAATATTAAATAAGATTTCTAATGGTAATGTGTTTATGGTTGGAGATGTTAAGCAAAGTATATATAAGTTTAGGCAAGCAAGACCAGAGCTATTCTTAGAAAAGTATAGTACATATGCCAAGTATACTGGAAATGCAGATGACCATTTCCTGGAAAATAAGATTTTGTTGTTTAAAAACTTCAGAAGTAACGAGAATATAATTGACGAAGTAAACTTCATATTTAAAAATATCATGTTTAAGGATACTGGTGAAATTGAATACACTGAAGAGGAATATTTAAAATATGGTGCTACTTATTATGAGTATGATGGAGAGCCTGCAGAACTTCATTTAATTGAAAAGAAAAATGAAGAGGAACAAGATGAAGATACATCTTCAATAATAGAAGATGACATAGAAGAGAAGCTTCAACTTGAAGCTAGGGTTGTAGCAAAACGTATTAAAGAATTAGTTGGTAATTTTGAAGTATTCGATAAACATACTAGGCAAAAACGAAAAGCTAGATATTCAGATATTGTAATTTTATTAAGAGCAACTAAAAACTCATCTGCTACTTTTGTAGAAGAATTATCTAAAAAAGATATACCTGTATATGCGGATTCAAAAAGTGGTTATTTTGACAATACAGAAGTACAAATCTTTTTATCTCTTCTTAAGATAATAGATAATCCATATCAAGACATACCTCTTCTTGCAGTTCTTAGATCTCCTATAGGTAATTTTGATGTTAATGAATTAACAAAGATAAGACTATATGATAGAAAAAGTCCTTTTTATGATGCAATGATTATTGCAGCTTCACAAGGTGATGTAAAAGTAAAAGCTTTTATTGATAAATTAAGTGAATGGAGAGAGAAGTCTAGATATTTAGTTATTAATGAACTAATATCATATCTATATGA
The DNA here is from genome assembly GCA_017462965.1 of Clostridia bacterium. GTDB lineage: Bacteria > Bacillota > Clostridia > TANB77 > UBA1234 > UBA1234. Next base: position 193,583 of record JAFTQC010000032.1, read on the forward strand.
TGATACAGGATATTACTATTATGTGTCATTGTTACCACATGGAGATACTCGTCAAAATAATTTGAAAGTATTACTAAAAAAAGCTACTGATTTTGAAAAATCTAGTTTTAAAGGTTTATATAATTTCCTAACTTTTATAGATAATGTGACACTAAGTTCTGGAGATTTTGATTCTCCAAGCGAACTTTCTGAAAATGATGATGTTGTTAGAATAATGAGTATTCATAAAAGTAAAGGTTTAGAGTTTCCTATAGTTATTCTTTCTGGTACAAGCAAAAAGTTTAATAATAAAGATATGCGAAATCCTATAATTTGTCATCAGGATTTAGGTTTTGGATTTGATATTGTTGATCCTAAATTAAGAATAACCTATGAGAGTATTCCTAAGCTTGCTCTTAAACTTCAAGCAGAACAAGAAATGCTTGCCGAAGAGATGAGAATTTTGTATGTTGCAATGACTAGAGCAAAAGAAAAGCTTATAATAACTGCTCTTCATGATAATGTTGAAAAGAAAATGATGGAGTGGGAAAGTCCTCTAAGTAAATATAAAATATCTTCTGCAAAGTGTTATTCTGATTGGATATCTAACGCTGTATTGTCTACTAAAAATAATTGGACGGTAAGGCCTTGGCAGTATAGTGAATTATTAGATAATAAAGATAGTGAAGAGGGAAGTATTAATGATAATCTGGAAAAATCTAATAAAACATTTAATATAAGCGACAACAATGAATTTGAAATAATTGATAAGCGTTTTAATTGGAAATATCCATATATACTTTCTACAAAAATTCCATCAAAACTTTCAGTGAGTGAACTTAAGAGACTACATAATATTGAGGATGTTACAAGTATTCAAAAAGTAAAAGAGATAGAAACGCCTAAATTTATAGAGGAAGTTACATATAAAGGTGCAACATATGGTTCTCTACTACATAATAAAATGGAGCATTTAGATTTTAGCTTAGCAACAGAACAATTAAGTAATTTATTGCATGACGTTGAAGATAAAAAAACAAAGAGTAGGCTAGAGGCAGATATTACTAAGTTTATGCAAAGTGATTTGTATAAAGATTTAATGAATAGTAAACGAATTTATAGAGAAATTCCTTTTAATTTATCAGTTTCTGCTAAGAATGTATTTAAATTTGAAAATGATTCAAATGATGATGAAATAATGGTTCAAGGTATAATTGATTTATATTATGAAAATGAAGAGGGACTTGTATTAGTAGACTATAAAAGTGATAGATTACATAATGCAAACGATTTCATAAACAGATATAAAAAACAATTAGAATATTATAAAATGGCGCTAGAGACAATTACACATAAAAAGGTTACAAATGCATTTATTTACTCGTTTGAAATGGAAAAGACAATTAAAGTTTTTTAACCAAAAAGTTTGATATTTAAAATATGTTGTAATATAATCGTAACAGAAAAGTAATGACCGTGTAAATTATATAAAATATGCAAAAAATTAAGTAATAAAAGAAAGTGAGTGATGCTGATATGTTCGGTTTTGGTCAATCCATAGGTATAGATTTAGGAACAGCTACTGTTTTAGTGCATGTAAAAGGTAAAGGGATTGTACTCAGAGAACCATCAGTTGTTGCTATAGATAGAAATACAGGAGAAGCAGTTTCTGTTGGTGAAGAAGCCAGAAGAATGCTTGGTAGAACTCCTGGAAACATTGTTGCAATAAGACCTCTTAAAGATGGAGTAATTTCAGATTATTCAGTAACAGAAAAAATGCTTAAATACTTTATAAGAAAGGTATGTGGTAAATTTGTTATGGCGCCTACAATAATGGTTTGCGTTCCATCTGGGGTTACAGAAGTTGAGAAAAAAGCTGTTATTGATGCTTCAATGCAAGCTGGTGCTAAAAAAGTTTATTTAATAGAAGAGCCGATTGCTGCAGCTATTGGTGCTGGAATTGACATAAGTAAAGCTTGTGGTAGTATGGTTGTTGACATGGGTGGTGGAACTACAGACATTGCAGTTATTTCCCTTGGTGGCGCCGTTGTAAGCACATCAATAAAAGTTGCAGGTAACAAATTTGATGAATACATAATCAAGTACATAAAGAAAAAATATAATGTAATTCTGGGAGATAGAACAGCTGAAGAAATTAAAATCAACATTGGCTGTGTTTTCCCTAGAATGCAAAAGCTTGAGATGGACGTAAGAGGTAGACATCTTGGAACAGGTCTTCCGGTTAATTTAACTGTTAATTCAGATGATATTTTAGAAGCTCTTCAAGAACCTGCTATGCAAATACTTGAAGCTGTTATGTCTGTTTTAGAAAGAACTCCACCAGAGTTATCTGCAGATATAAGTGATCGTGGTATTTACATGACCGGTGGTGGCTGTCTAATTTATGGGCTAGACAAATTAATCCAAAAACGTACAGGTATAAACGTTATGATTGCTGAAGAATCTGTATCTTGTGTTGCACTTGGTACAGGTAAAGCGTTAGACAATGAAGATATGCTACAAAAACTAGATGCAAGAAGAAAAATACCTAAATATTAATTTAATATATTATCCAAAGAGGATTCTAATTTTTCGTTAGATTCCTCTTTTTTTATATTCTGTCTATAAATACCGTTAAATTGTTTGGGTCGTGCGAAGTTCTAAATTTTATCGGATAATCGAAAGAATTTTTAAATTTAAAATCTAAATTACTTTGAAGGCTGACTGTAGCATCTTGATTTTTAGGCACATATGCAACTGGACTGCTGTGATGATGATGCTCTGTTATTTCTAAATCTAAGGCATTTACTGCATTATAGAGAGTTGAAGAAAGTTGGCAGACTCCACCACCATAGCCTTTATCTTCTTCACCATTACTTAAAAGTATAGTTGCTTCTAAAAATCCATCATCTTTGCCATATGGTCCGCATACATTATTAAAAGAAAACTCTTCTCCTGGTTCTAACACATAATTATTTAATCTATCTGCAACGATTTTAATATTATTATATCTATTGTCATCATCAGTTAAAATTTCAGTAGAATAGGTAGATAATAAAGATATATTTGCATTTTCATCAAATTGAGTATCTTCTACAATTTCTACTTTAGAATCGACACTCGTAGATTCGTTTGAATTTAGATTATCACTAGCTATATTATCGGTATCTTCTGGACGTAATCTTTCTTTATCCAAATTTAATCTATCTACATCATATGAAGAATAATCTTGTGCATTATTTCTTAAGCCAACTATATTATCGTTCTCTTTATTTTCACAGCCAACTAATAAAAATGTCAAAATAGCAAAAATATATATACATAAAAATTTCATAAAAAAGCACCTCAATTATATATTAACCATTATGAAGATGGAATAAAATGGAATATAATGGAAATTTAAAATATAAAATTAAACAAACTACTTGTTAAATTATGTAATCTGGATTATAATGTATGTTGTAAAATCTCTAATAGGGAGGAGAGAACACGTGAAGAAATATATATCAAAGAATTGGCAAAAAATATTAAGAATCGGCGGATACATATGCTTAGGATTAATAATTTTCTTAAAATTAAATGCTGAAAAAACAGTATTAAAAGATTACATAAAATATGGTAAAGAAGTAACACCTACTAAAGGAAGCGGAATATTATCTGGTGTTAAAGATAATTTTGTTACAACTTTTACAAGTGTTGATTCTCAACTTGTAAAGTTTGCAATTATTTTCATAGCGGCAATTACAATAGTTGTTTTCTTTACTTCTTTGTTAGATAGAAAAAAGGATACAAAGAAAAAATAAATATAAATATAAATTTTAAATCTCTTGTTTTATAAAAACAAGGGATTTTTTTGCTTTATTATAATCATAATATTATTGACTAATTCTTATATAAGCAATATAATTTTGTTAGTAACAAAATATTAATAACACCATTGAGTTATAATAAAATAAGAAAGGATGATGTCCTATGAAAAATTATACTATGATGACTGATTTATATGAACTAACTATGGCACAGGCATATTTCAATTCAAATGAAAAAGAAAAAATTGCTATCTTTGATGCGTTCTTTAGAAGAGAACCTCTTGAATCTGGATATGGAATAATGGCCGGTTTAGATAATATCATTGAATATATAAACAACCTACACTTTACAGAAGAAAACATAGAATATTTAAAAAGCTTAAAAATATTTTCATTAGATTTCTTGGAATATTTGAAAAACTTTAAGTTTACAGGAGATATATATGCAGTTCCTGATGGTACTCCGATTTTCAGAAATGAACCATTGCTTGTTGTTAAAGCGCCTTTAATTGAAGCTCAAATAATTGAAACTGCTGTATTATCTTTTTTAAATGCAAGTATCTGCTACACTACCGCTACAAAAAAAATTGTTGAAGCCGCTGGAGATATACCTGTTATGGAGTTTGGCGCTAGAAGAGCTTTTGGACCAGATGCTGCTATTGAAGCGAGTAAATGCAGTATAATAGCTGGTGCTGCAGGAACGAGTAATGTTTTAGCCGGTGAAAAATATAACATTCCTGTAATGGGTACAATGGCTCATAGTTTTATTACCGAAGCTGATTCTGAATATGAAGCATTTTTAAATTATGCTAAAGCTTTTCCTAATAATTGTATGCTTTTAGTAGACACATATGATGTTTTAAAAAGTGGTGTTCCTAACGCAATAAAAGTAGCTAAGGACTATTTAATACCTAATGGATACAGATTAAAAGGTATTCGCATAGATTCTGGTGATCTAGCCTATTTATCAAAGGAAAGTAAAAAATTACTTATAGATGCAGATATGGGTGATACAAAAATTTGTTTATCTAATGGTTTGAAAGCTGATACAATCAGATCATTAATAGACCAAGGAGCAATCATTGATTCTATTGGTGTTGGAGACAACATAGTAGCGCCAGATAACGGTAGAGTAGGGTGTGTATATAAAAATGTAGGTATGCTAACAAATAATAATATAATACCAAAAATAAAGTTAAGTGCAGATACAGAAAAGACAATCACACCAGGATTTAAAAAGCTATATAGATTTTATGATAATAATACTGGATATGCGCTTGCAGATTTAATTGCATTACATGATGAAAAAATTCCAAATAATGAATATACATTAATAGATCCTGCTGATGAAACAAATCAAACTAAAATATCAAATTATACAGTTAAAGAATTACTTGTAAAAATATTTGAAAATGGAAAATTAATTTATAATGATCCAAGTATCTATGAAAAGAAAAGATATTGCACAAATGAGATGAAAACATTATATCCAGAAATAAAGAGAGTAAATAAACCTCATAAATACTATGTTGATTTAAGTGAAGAATTATTAAACATGAAAAAAGATTTAATTAAAAGAATTAAAAAATCTATATATTAAAGTTAGGAAGATAGGACTAAGATGAGAGATTCTTAGTCTTATTTTTGTATAAAGACATAGATTATTCATTGCACAAAATAAAAGTTTTGTGATAATTGCGCGTGCGTAAAACGGCTTAAAATCAATACTTACACAGAAACCGCTATGTTGGGCTATATTACTAATAAACTTATTTATGGCAAGTAACAATATATTATAACATTGCACATATAGTTCCACTAAAATCTTATTATTTATTTGAGCTATTACAATTTTATCTATATATAATTTTATTTTCAAAATTTAATTTTGTATCTTATATTTTAATATTTTTTTTATAAATTTATCTCAATTTGGTCTTTTTTATATTTAGCCGTATTTCGCCTGTTTTTTGACCTATAAAGAGATATTACCCTTGGTAAAAAAATCGATTTTAGGCGATTCTCGTGCGTCGTTTTTGGACGGTTTTTTCATATATAAATAAGATTAAAAACTTCATAAAATTATATATAAAAATATGATTTAAATTAAAAAATTAATCAATGATTTTATAAAATTATAATGACAAAACTAACTAATAAAATAATAATTTTAGAATCATAAAAATTTAAACTTAATTATTAAAAAATTATATAAATAAAATTATTAAGTAAAAAATAAAAAAGTGTTTTTATAAAAATTAAAGTTATATGTACACTTATTGCCTATCGAAAAAAATTTCATTAATAATATTAATATTATTGTAAAAATAAATTTTCAATTCAATATTTTGTGCAATGTATGAGTGGAATCTATTTTATTTAATTTTTGAATAATTAACATTTTTTTGAATACACTAAATATAAATAAATTTTATGGAGGTAATTTTATGAAAACTTTATATAACTTATCATTAACTCTTGTTATTATTGGTGCTCTTAATTGGCTTCTTATAGGTCTTTTTGAGTTTGATTTAGTAGCATCTATTTTCGGAGAAATGAGTGCTTTTAGTAGAATAATATATACTTTAGTTGGTGCAAGTGGAATTGTTTCTTTCGGTATTTATAAAGAAATAAATAGAGCTGGAAACAGAACAATGTCTATGTAGGTATTAAACTTCCTCTACTCTCCTCTCGACATTTCATATTGATTATTATTTTTTGTGCAATGTTTACTTTGTTTTTATTAAATGATATTATTTATTTAGTATTATACTAATGAAAACACGGAGGGTGTAAAATGTTTGATAATAAACTACCTAAACTATTAAGAGATTATTTGAATTATAGTTCTAATCTAAATAAATCTTCTAATACTATTAAAGAATATCAATATGATTTGGTAAACTTCCTAAAATATATGAAGTTGCAGTCACTTAATAATAGAAAAATGACAATTGATGATATTGAAACTATTACTGATATAGACTCTAAATTTCTAAATAATGTTGATATTAATGATCTTTATGAGTATATGACTTATCTAAAAGACAAATGTAACGATTCAGCTGTAACACGTGCTCGAAAAGTTGCTAGCTTAAGAGGTTTTTTTAAATATTTACATGTTAAAGCTAGAGTTATCGATGATAATCCTGCAAAAGAATTAGAAAGTCCCAAATTAGGAAAACGATTGCCAAAGTTCTTAACTCTAGAACAAAGTACTTCGCTTCTAAATGGTGTTAAGAATGCTCCTCTTACCGGTAAACAACATGATAATAGAATTAGAGATTATGCGATTATAACTTTGTTTTTAAATTGTGGTATGCGTCTTGCTGAATTAGTTGGAATTGATATAACTCATATTAAATTTGATGAAGCTTTGCTTACCGTTGTTGGAAAAGGTAATAAAGAAAGAACAATATATTTGAATAAAGCTGCACTATCAGCAATTAAGGAGTATTTAGAGGTTCGCCCTACTGATGGAGTAATAGACAAAAATGCATTATTTTTAAGCGAACGTAAAACAAGAATTAGTAGAAGGACTGTTCAAAATCTAATAAAAAACTATTTAAGAAATATTTGTGGACTTACAGAACATTATTCAACGCATAAGTTAAGACATACTGCAGCAACACTTATGTATCAATATGGTAATGTAGATATAAGAGCTCTTCAAGAAATATTAGGTCATGAAAGCATTGCAACCACTGAGATTTATACTCATGTTGATAATTCGCAAATACGTGAAGCTGTGGAGAATAATCCTCTTGCTAATTATAATCCTAAAGAAAAATAGTTAATAAATCATTATTGGTTAATGTAAAGCAGAAAACACTAACCAGTAATGATTATTTTTTTATAGGAATAATTAACTCTTGACCCTCATAGATAATCGATCCATTTAAATTATTTATTTCTTTTATATCATAAATGTTTTCACTTACGTCTCCATTAAGCTCTAAAGCTATTCCCCATAAAGTATCACCTTCAGAGACAGTAATTGTGTCATATTCAATTGGTGCAGCAGAAAACACCTTAGAAGTAGCCATGCTCAAAAAGAAAGAGAGTAAGCAAACAATTATAGATATTGATATTATAAATCTTGGAAAATTAACTATTTTCATAAAAAATACCTCCTTAGAACAGTTGTTCTTGTTACATGTTTTATAATACACGAACATTTATTCTCTGTCAATCTTTTTTTGAAAAAATGCAAAAAAACGTTCTCATTTGTTTGCTATACCTAATAAAAAACCACGCACCATTTTGGTACGTGTTCTCTCCTCTTAATACAAGAATCTCTATATTTCTTTATTCTGTTCTAAGTGCTTCTACCGGATCTTTTTTACTTGCTATTCTAGCTGGAATTAACCCCTCAATCATAGTTAAAATCATGCTAACTAAAATTAGAATTATGCTAAAAATATACACTTGTAAGATACTTGTCGTCTTAATTTTAATATAGTATAATTCCGTTTGTTAAGATACGTAATTATCAATTAGCCTTAAATAGGAGGTAAATTTAATGATTAAAAAAATAATAATTATACTTCTAACCATAATTATATGCATTGGAGTTTTTTACCATTTAAATATAAGAAATATCGATGTAGAAATAACAAATGAGGTTTTATCTGTTTCAGGTGATAACGAGTCAGACTATGTTTATGAAACAAAGGATGAAATTTCTAAAATAATTGAGAATATGACATTACATGAAAAAATATGTCAAATGATAATTGTAGCGCCAGAAATTCTTACAAATACCCAAGATTCCTCAACTTCTGGTGATTCTATAAAAAATGCGCTTAATGAATATCCTGTAAGTGGATTAATTTACTTTGCAAATAATCTTGAATCACAAGATCAAACAAAACAAATGATTAATGCTACTAAACAATATGCTAAAGACCTCTCTATCCTACCTCTTTTCTATAGTGTTGATGAAGAGGGCGGAATAGTTGCAAGATGCGCTTCTAAACTTGGAACAACAAAGTTTGCACCAATGTATAATTACCGTAACGAAGGAATAGAAACAGCGTATAACAATGCTAAAACTATTGCAGAAGATATATCTAAACTAGGTTTCAATCTTGATTTCGCGCCGGTTGCAGATACTTGGTCTAATAAAGAAAATACTGTAATAGGAGCTCGTGCTTATAGCGATGAATTTTCGCAAACTGCAGAACTTGTAGCAAGTGCTGTTAAGGGCTTTAATGACGGAGGTGTTTATTGCACTTTAAAACATTTTCCTGGTCATGGTGAAACATCTGGAGATTCTCATCACGAAAATGTTTATATTGATAAAACTGTCGACGAACTTTCTGCTAATGAATATCTGGCTTTTCAAAGTGGCATTACCGCTGGTGCAGACTTTATAATGATGGGACATATAATAGTTAAAGAACTTGATTCTCTACCCGCTTCCCTTTCTTACAAAGTTATTAATGACGAACTTAAAGAAAAACTTGGATACGAAGGTATTGTAATTACCGATTCTCTTGCAATGGGCGCTGTCTCAAAATCATATGATGTAGATGAACTTGCAGTCATGGCGGTCAAAGCAGGAAACGATATCTTGCTTATGCCTTCAGATTTAGAATTAGCCGTTAATGGTATAAAAAAAGCTATTGAAGAGGGTGAAATTACTGAAGAAAGAATAAATGAAAGCGTAAGAAAAATTCTTGAAGTAAAAGAAAAAAGATTAACGATCTATTAGATACATGAAAAGGTTGATGAAGGTTTCGGCCATCGAGGACGTCCGAAATCTTCATCAACCTTTTTCTTTTTATTTAATTTTAGTATATCCGGTTTTTTCTACTAACTCTTGACCTTGCTCTGACAAAATCCAATCTATAAGTAATTTAACATTTTCATTTGGATTATCCTTATATGTTACCGCATAAAGCGAAGCTGTTATTCCATATGTTCCGTTTGCTATTGTCTCAGGTGTTGGTGCAACACCATCTACTTTTAATGTTTTTACATTTGGATTTGCAATCAATGTTTCTAAATAGTATCTGAATGAAAATCCAATTGAATTATCATAGTTCTTATAATCAGCAACTTGTGTGATTATTCCAGACATTAAATCGTTTACTTGTTCTGTTTTTGCTTTCATTATAGGAGTATCGCCCATAAATCTTTTTAACATACTCTGGCTTCCACTTCCTTCATTACGTTGAAAAGCAAGTATTTCTTCATCGTTTCCCCCAACATCTTTCCAATTAGTGATTTTGCCTGAATATATATCTTTAATTTGCTCAGAAGTTAAATTATCTACTGGATTATCTTTATTTACAAAGAAAACAAACGCTTCTTTTCCAATCTCTGTATATTCAAATTCTGTTCCTTTTTGTTTAGCTGTATCTATCTGTTCCCTTGAAGGATAGGCACCAAAGAATATATCAATTTCTTTTTCACCAAGTAATTTATATCCACCAACTGTATTATTATATTCAAATATACCTTCTCTAAATTCAACACTATCAGGGTATACCTCATTTACAAAAGCCGAATATAATGGGAATACAGCTGCTGCACCATCTACTCTTGGCAAATTGTTTTCTAATTTTAAAGTAGCCTCTTCATCTAATTTCACTATCTTAGAGTCCTCTTCAAAGGGCATATAATCAAATACATTGATATTTATATCAGTTTTAATTTTTAAACTATCTTCATACTCGACTATCGCTTTATTAATACCACAAGCACCAAGAGTTATTATTGTATAAGCAAGCCAGATAATAAAAACTTTTTTCCTTTTCTTTTTCGTCCATACTAAAGTCACAAGTAACGGAAGTATTAAACTAGCCATAGCAACAAAAATTCCATTTAAATCGTATCCAAGAATGAGTATATATAATGCTGCATATACCGAAATAAAAAGTATCGCTATTGTTAGAAGCATTTTAAGGAATGTAATTCCTATCATTTTTGCATTAATTTCTTTGCCAAAAAGTTTCATGATTCATCTCTCCTTCTATGATAAAAATTTAATTTTTCTTATCTCTTATAGTTGAAGTTATATAAATACTTTAATTCCCCACAAAATTAACAAGTGTAGCGGATAAAAAATATAATAACTGTATTGTAGTCTCTTGCTTTTATGTCCCTGTTTTCCTTTATATAGCCATATTGGTATCAATGCAAACATAGCAAATATTTGTCTATGAATAAAATAAGTTTTACTACCAATTAATATTTCATATCCTAGTCCTCCAATCATCTCCGTATTTATATATAGAAGTATTAAGAATTGTAATATGTAATTCCACCATTTTCTTTCTTTGAAGAAGTAGAAAGTCAAAATTGTAAATATACCTGCAAAATTAAAATCAACAAAAGTAACAGCACCAAGTATAAAACCAAGTAAAACTGTTCCTACAGCTGTTAATATTCGTATTATTTTCTTTCCTGTTTTCTTTGCTTTCTCATTTAAACTAATTAGTCCTATTCCTATTAAAAACGACCATAATATGTTTTGATGAACTATATAGCTTATCCTACTACCCATCGCCAAATTGAAAGGAATTTCAGATATTATAGCGAATATAAATAGCCTCTTCACGTATTCTTTTAAATTACTTGTATGAAAATATCCTTCAACAAGCAAAAAAGCAAATATCGGAAGTGCAAGTCTACCTATACATGTAAGCCAGTCATTTCCTGGGATTATTATTCCCCATAAATGATCACAAAGCATAAAAATCATTGCTAATATATGTAGCGTCATAGAAGTCATTTCAAATTTCTTAGTTTTTTCCATAATTAGTTCAACCCCTCTTTATGCTCTCTTACATAAAAGCAGCCCTCATATCCCCACAAAGCATAAATAAACTTTTCTTCATCATCTTCTTTTACAGAATAGACTCTCATTTTTATTTTGTCGCCTGCAGTCACAGTTCCTAAGTATCTATCCTTATCATTCGATGAATAATTTTGATATTCATCACTATAATCTTTTATATATTTTATATTATTAATTGTTATGTACTCATTCTCCGCTCCAGACACAGTTCCAATCACATTACTACTGCATCCAACCAACAGAATCAAACAAATAACTAAAGCCATTATAATACTTCTTTTCATATTTTTATCAACCCCTATTATAACTCTTTATCGTTTGTTACATTTCCATCTCCAAACACTGGTATAACTTCACCTAAGTATGTTGGTTTCGGTTTAAATATACACTTTACAAAGTCTTTATTTCTAGCAAGTATTTCTCTAATTTCTCTATAAGTTGTTCCAACATATTGTCTGGGATCTGATGCTGCTCCATATGCTTCAATTCCTAACTCTCCCGCAATATATAAAGCCCTATACAAATGATATTCTTGTGTTACGATTATAACTTTATCAGCTTCAAATATTTCTTTTGCTCTATACAAACTTTCATAAGTAGAAAATCCTGCATGATCCATAAAAATATCTCCTGATGGAACACCTTTATCCATAGCAAATTTTTTCATAACATTAACTTCATCATATTCTTTTCTGCCATGGTCGCCAGTCATAATTATTTTGGGAGCTACATTATTTTCATATAGCTTTATTCCTTCAAGTAATCTATCTTCTAGCATTGGACTTGGATTTTCTCCCCAAACTCCTGCACCTAAAACAATAATGCAATCTATATCCTCTAGATTAGAATAATCATTATCTTTTATTATTCGATTCTTTGCAGAAACTTTTACGTACGCATTTATACTGAAAACAATTATAGAAACCGCTACTATAAGTATAATAAATATCATTAGTATCTTTTTTAATTTTCTCTTCATAAAAATTCCCCTTGCGCAATATTACTATTTTATCTTTTGCACTTCTTTTCCTGTTTTTTCAGCAATAAATTTTCTGAAATCATCTATATTTCCGCTTACAAGACCTTTTTTGTTATATACCTGAGCATGGCTTTGATCAAAAACAAATATAAAATACTCTTCTGTTTCAGCAATTTGTTGTATATTTTTATAATGCCATTCTGATTTTCCAATAGGAGATGTTGAAACATAACCGTCTTCTTTGAACGTAACTGTTACACTTTCGGTTCCTTTAAGCATTCTTTTTCTAGCTATGTATCCATTAATCTTATCCTCGAAAATAAGAACTAAAATCATAATAAGTACAACAATCCATGTAAGCACAGCACTTCCAGTAACTACAAACTGCTCACCTTTTTCTGGGATAGAAATTAATATAGCAAATAAAATAACAAGCCATCCTAATATATGAGTACGTTTATTTCTTTTCTTTCTAATTGTTTTTCTTAACGCTTTAGCCATTTCAGAAATCGCTCTTTGATCATAAGTTGTTTCAAAAACAAATTCCATATAATCCCCTCCATTTCAGAATTAATATAACATAAAAGAGATGAAATATCAATTATTTCACCTCTTCATTTAGTCTTTTAATGGGCGTTCCCAAGTCTAAACTCATTCGAGTAAAAATTAATATAACCTTTTTCATAAGTATCTTTTACAATTCTATATGTTCCATTTTCTAACTCGCCATAGAATCTTGTCCAATCTATATCTTGCTCAAATTGCCCATTCTCATTTAATACATATGCTATTTCTTCAAATATCATCTCTGTTTTTGGTTTTAACTCTTTCCATTCTCCATCTACTTTTTGCTCTATCTTATAACTTTTTCCCCAACCATAAGGATCTTCATTTTTGTCTGTAATTACAATTGTTGCTCCGCTCGATGATACAGTATCAACTAAAACTTCTATTGTAACATTTTCTTTATTTCTATTAAAAATTATATCTTCTACTTTTGTTCCAACGTCATCTTTTGAAGCTATTTCCATTCCATCTGGTATATATGCTCCTGTATTTTGCGTATTGCTATCTTCTTCAGCCAAATTTTCATTTTTCATAGTTCCACTTTGAACTGAAGATATATCAGTTATTCTAGCAGCAAAGTATGGTAGATTTCTTCCTTCTTCAAATAAAAAGATATCAAAAGCTTGGTCTACATTAAACTTTCTTTGTTTTTGTTCAATCATACTTGCAGATTTGTTTACCATCATTCCAGCTTCGCTCTTTATTTTGCCACCTTTTTCATCAATTTCAAATTGTATTGTTTGTAGAGCTTTACTAATTTCATATATTGCACCATTTGAAAAATAAAATGGTTTGTTTTCTACCTCTGTTATTTCTTCTTTTAAATCAAAAGTTATGTAAGGCATTTTAAAAGTATCATTATCTCTCAAAGTCTTACTATCTTTATAATTATCACCTTTTTTCATTATGTTATTATAAACATCTAAGAAATTATCCGCATCATTACCTACAGAAACGATTATTTCATCATTACTTTTTGTTTTTATTTTTATTGCAAAATCATCTTCAGAATCATAATACAAAACATCAATTTGCTCTCTAACTTCGTCTTTGGTTCTTCCTGTGATTCCGAAATATCTTACGTTATCATATTGTTCAAAAACCCCATTATTTAATTTATCAAATGTTTTTGGATACTCAAATTCTTTCTTTAACATTGAATACAAGAAATAGTCTTCATCAGTATGATTTTCCCAATTAAAATCATCTAAAATATCACTTGTTTCATTAAATTTATCTTTTATAGCTTTTTCAATCTCAGCTTTTAGTTCTAATGAAGGAACTCCATACTTTTTATAATAGCTATTCTCAGATAATTCATTTACAGTAAATGTACCCTTATTAAGATTATCTACAATATCTGAATTTTCCGCAAATTTAATATCTTGCTTTGCTAAATCATTTTTCAAATCATTCCATATTAAATTAAAAGTACCACACCAAGCAGCATTTTCTGCAATCTTATCTTCTAATGAAGTAACTATCTTTATCTTTCCATTATTTACGTTATCTTTTACACTTTGCATAGTAAATTGTTTTGCTAATACGAATCCCCAAACTCCTATAACAACAAGGATACTTATACAAATTAAAATTTTCTTTTTCATAAAACCACCTCTTCATAATTATATAATTAAAGTTGATTTAATTCATCTGTTATTGGAATAATATGACCTGGATGTGTTTTTACAAATTTTATTGTTTTAATCATACTAAGTGCATCCTTAGCTTCCTCTTCTGTTAAATTTCCATTTTGCATTACAAGATCATTTCCAAAATTTATAAATGTCCAAACATCTTTGCCATCATAAAAACCTGCAGATGCAATATTACCATCTTCTAGGACAATATCTTTGATTTCTAGCTCAGTGCCACATACACCAAATCTATCTTTATATGCATATAAAGTCATCTTATTCTTTGCATCTGGCGAAAGAAAATTTATTGCATATTCATACCTATCAGCATCTTCATTAGAAACTTCATATTCCCAACCATTTAATAAATCAATAAATAAATCCTCATTTTCTTTTAATGGAATTGTTGTTGTTTTACTAACTTCTGATATGTTTGGTATTTTATTTGTTATGTCTTCATGATTTATGGGTGGAGCATAATCGTATCCCCATGTACTAAATATTACCGGCTCATTATTATCCATTCGATTTTTATCTATTAGATAAATAACTCCAACTGCTAACATTAAAACCATTATTATTGATATAGCTATTATAATCACTTTTTTCATTCAAATCGCCTCCATATCTATATTAGACAATTTAAAACAGAAAAAGTTCCATTCATTTTATTCAAAACTTCCTGCACTATCCATTTCTAGTATGTCTGGTATGTATATCTCTGCACCATTTTCCAATATGATAACATTATTAGAATAATTAATCTTTTTTACTTTACCAGTCACAGTCTCATATTTCCCTCCGGATTTTTTTAAATCTGAAACAAAATATGTAAAAGTCACTTCTGGTCTTTCTAATATATGTTCACTAATTATTTGCAATTTTGTTTCTAATATCGTTTTTTCATTTTCATCAAGCTCTATTTTTTTCTCTGTTAATCTAGCCGTTTCTTTGATTTCATCTTCATATCCGAGTTAATGCCGCGAAAGGCGCAAATTGAGCCGACCTAGCTTCAAGAGACATTCTTGGATGTTTTTTAGATACATGATGTGGTAAATTTATAATATCTTTATATCGACTATTATCATCATTCACTATCGCTTCCTCCTATTCTTTATGACCTCCAATTTGCCTATTTCTTTCAATAGTTGTTCCACCCTCTTCAAGATTCATTCCTTTTATAATTGCATTCTTTCCATATTTATTTTTTATCTCAATCATAGCCTTTTGAATTTCTTTTTCAGCTTTTTCTTTCTCTCTTTTCTTTTTTATTTCATTCTGATCAGCAAACAAATCAAGTTGTTCATAATCAAAAGTATTTTTTACAGAATCTTCAGGTATGACATTATTAGCACATATATTGATTCTTCTTATAAGCAATTTATCGTTTACAATATCTTTATATAACTTCATTACAGATTCTATTAAAATTTGCGTTGAAGAGGTTTTATGATCTATATTAACCGTTCCATGAGCATGTTTAGGAATTTCTCTTCCGTACATATCTGTAGCAGTTTCTCCTGAATATAAACTTCTTCTTTTAGGATCCTTTAGATTTTCAATATCATATCCAATTGTTAAAACAATCTGATCTGTAAGTAAATTTTTCTTCACTAAATCAAGAGATAATAACTCTGTCATTTCTTTTACTATAAGCTTTGTTTTTTCATAATCATACGCACAATGCAAAACTTGTCCTGATGTAATACAACTAGACGTCGGTTTATATGCTTTTATACTTTCTATCGTAGCGCACTCCCATCCCCAACTATGATCAATCAGAAGTTCTGCATTCACACCAAATAATCTATATAGTAAATCTTCATTTTCAATAGATTTTCTAGCCACATCACCCATAGTAAACATTCCATATCTCTCTAATTTTTTTGCATAGCCTTTTCCAACTCTCCAAAAATCAGTTAAAGGTCTGTGGTTCCACAAAAGCTTTCTATATGTCATCTCATCAAGACCAGCAATTCTTACACCTTGTGCGTTAGGTTTAACATGTTTAGCAACTATATCCATAGCAATTTTAGAAAGATATAGATTCGTTCCTATTCCAGCAGTCGCAGTAATTCCAGTTGTTTCATAAACATCCTGAATAACTTTTGTAACAAGTTCTCTAGCAGACATATTATATGTTTTTAAATATCTTGTAATATCACAAAAAACTTCATCAATCGAATAGACATATATATCATCAGGTGAAAAATATTTTAAATACACATTATAAATTTGTGTACTATACTTCATGTAGTATGACATTCTTGGTGGTGCTGCAATAAAATCAAGTTCTAAAGAGGAATCTCTTTTTAATTCATCATCATTGAATGATTTGCCTTTAAATTTATGACCTGGGGCTTTTTGCCTTCGCCAGGCATTAACTTCTCTAACTTTTTGTATAACTTCAAATAATCTCGCCCTTCCTGGTATTCCATAAGATTTTAATGCGGGACTAACAGCAAGACAAATCGTTTTTTCAGTACGGCTACTATCTGCAACAACTAAGTTTGTTGTATTAGGATCGAGTCCTCTTTCTTTACATTCTACAGAAGCATAAAAACTTTTTAAATCTATTGTTACATAAATCTTCTGTCTATTATCTTGCATAAAATCTTCACCTCTCATC
>JAFTQC010000033.1 GCA_017462965.1 Clostridia bacterium
TAGAGAAAGTGCCGAGTTTAGGGCAAATGAGGCTAATATATAGTGTTGATATTTGAGGGACAATTTTTGCACTTTCATCCCTTTTCTTGCACTATTTTGCACTCATATTTTGTTTTTTTGTCTTTAAACTTGGCTTGAAGTCTTGATATATTTGAATATTACCCTGTGCAATTTTGTGCAACAAAGTGCAAAAATATTTTATCTTTTAGTTTGATATGTGTCGAAATGTCTCTGAGATTGAGATTCAGGACTTGATGTTTCTGCGAAAGAGAGCAATTAATGTGTATGCAAAGGAAACATACACATGGTAGAATTTACACCTGAAAAATCAAAACAAATAGCATTAGCCAGATTAGATGTAATTCATAAATGGCTTGAGTTTAGGAAGAAATCTCAAAATAAACTTCAAGCTGATTATGATTTTGTTAAATTACATAATACTTCAAATTCTCATCTGTTTGAAATTTTAGGTAAAATCTCTCGTGGAAGTTTACATCGTTGGTATGCAATGTTGAACGGCACGGAAGATTATACAAAACTTTTACCTCAATACAAATATGCAACTGTACGAGAATATCGTACAGTTCTTAATGACGAAGAAATAAAAATCTTTATGGCTTTACTTTTGCATCCAAATAGATTATCAATTGGAAAAGCAATTGCACTTACTAAATACAAATTGTATGAGCAAGGGCAAAGTTTTATCCCCGCTGATATTACATTTAGACGTTATGCAAAATGGTTTAAAGATAATAATTATGATAAATGGATTTTAGCACGTGACGGAGAAAAAGCACTCTCGGATAAAGTCGAACCATATATAAAACGTGATGCTTCGCTTTTAGAAGTCGGAGATATTCTTGTGGCAGATGGTCATAAATTAGCGTTTCAAGTAATAAATCCATTTACAGGAAAACCTTGTAGGGCAACCTTAGTTGGATTCTTGGATTGGAAATCAACAGCATTGGTCGGCTATGAAATTATGCTTGAAGAGAATACGCAATGTATAGCTTCGGCTCTCAGGAACGCAATAATAAATCTCGATATGATTCCAAAAGTTGTGTATCAGGATAACGGCAGAGCATTTAGAGCTAAGTATTTTACAGAGGATAAGGGATTTACTGAGTTAGGTTTTCAGGGTTTGTATTCAAAACTTGGCATAGAAACAGTTTTTGCTCGTCCGTATAACGCAAGAGCAAAAGTTATTGAAAGATTTTTTAAAGAGTTTCAAGAAGGTTTTGAAAAGTTGTTGCCAAGTTATATCGGAAGTAGCATTCAAAATAAACCTGCATATTTAATGAGGAATGAAAAATTTCACAAAAACCTTCATAATGATTTTATTCCAACAATTGAGGAAACAATAAAAATGATTGATATGTGGCTGAGTTTTAAGAATTCTCAACCCTGTCCTAATGCTCCGGATAAAACCATAGCAGAAGTTCTAGAGTACCGTAAAAAACAAAACATTGATATTAATATGCTTGATGATTTGATGCTTGCTACAGAAGTTAAAACAATTCAGCGAAACGGAATTAGGTTCTTAAATTGTGACTATTTTGATGAAAGATTGTATGGCTTTAAGAGCAGAGTTCTAATAAAATACAATTTATTTGATTTAACAAAAATAAAAGTATTTACCCACAAAGGCGAATATTTGTGCACAGCAGAACGTGTAACCGAAACTCATCCGATGGCAAAATTATTAGGTGACGTTAAAGATTATGAGGATTACAAGCAAAAAATTGTGCGTCAACGAAAGTTAAAGAAGAAAACTATTGAATCGGTTAAAAAATATCTTGAAACGGAAGATATAAAATTGCTAGAAACACAAGTAAAGCAATCTGATTCTCATTTACCCCTCCAACCTATATTTAATACCCGTTTAAATGGTGTTCAAACACTGTTCAAAAATAATGCTGATAAATATGAATATTTGGTTGCAAATGATCCAAATAATTCTTGGATAGCAGAATTTAGAAATACAAAGGAGTATAAGCTTTTATATGAATAAGATTTTTGTAAAAACTACTAATGTAAAGAATTTCATCGGACTTGTTGAAAATCTGATTAATAAACCTAAAAACATACCCAAGATGGGACTTGTTTATGGCGAGCCAGGACTTGGAAAATCACAAACAGCATTATGGCTTGCGTGTAAATATGATGGAATTTATTTAAGAGCATCAAACCTTATGACTGGCAGATGGCTTTTGGAAGAAATGGTCAAAGAACTTGACGAAATCCCTAGATTTTTAAGTTCTGATAATTTCAATCTTGTAGTTAAAAAGTTAAAACAAAGCCCACAAATAATTTTTATTGACGAAATTGATTACCTTATGAATAACTACAAATCAATTGAAACATTAAGGGATATTCACGATGAAACAGGTTGTCCAATAATTTTTATTGGAATGAGTTTGGTACATAGAAAGCTTGAACGTTATACGCATTTATATGACAGATTTTCAGAAGTGTTAAAGTTCGATACTTTTGGGGTAAATGATTTATCACAAATTATAATCCAACTATCTGAAATACCGTTCACTCCTGATGCAATTGAATATATCCATTCAAAATATAACAGGTTTCGGCAAATTGTTCAGCTTATAAATCAGATGGAAACATTTGCGAAAGATAATAATTTTCCAGAAATTACAAAAGAAATTATGGAGCAGATTATATGAATATCGAAAAATTAGCAAAACATTTAAAGGAATTTACCCTTGATGAAATAGAAATGATTGCGGAATGTGATTGTAAAACAGAGCTTGAACACCTTTTGAACGAGGGTAAAATTGCCTTTGAACAAGGTTTGTATAAATATGTTGAAAAAATTGAGAAAACTTTTAGTTTATTTGAAAAACCTGAGTTAAAAAATGAAAAAATCTTGTTTAAAGATATGGCAGAATATTATATTACTAATCGGAGTTTAAGCAAAAATACATTGAAAGGTTATAAATCGTTGCTAAAATATAATCTATTGCCAAATTTTGGCGAAAAATATCTAGATGAAATTACTTATGCAATGATTGTTGATTTTATGCAAAGAATGAAAGAACGATATCGGCCCAAAACAGCAAGTAATGCGGTGACATTGCTTGGAAGTATTCTTAAATCAGCCTTCCAAGAAGGGTATTTAAAGACAAATCCGTATTATGGTGTAAAGAACTCAAAATGCAAATAAGGAAAATAATATGACAAAATACAACCAACTGACACAAGCCGAACATTTGTATATTTATGACAAAAAATCTCTGGCAGAAATTGGCATGCAGCTTGGACTTTCCCGCAGGATACTTTTCTATTGGAAAAAGGAATACAAGTGGGATGAAA
>JAFTQC010000040.1 GCA_017462965.1 Clostridia bacterium
AGACAATTGCTATAAATATAACTATCAACATATCTAGTATGTAATCGTTTTTTATCATAGCAACCATCTCCTTTCATTTCGGAGGATTTCCATTATGAAAATTGATGGTCAACCGCTCTGCTATTTCCTTTATCCGAAACGTATTATATAACAGTTACTTAAAGTATACAAGCGAACAAAATGTAAAATAAAAAAGAGAAGATGAAATCTTCTCTCCAAATTGTAATTTGTCGTTCAACATTAATTTTTATTTGGAATTATAATATTAACTGTCTTGTTATCATAATCATATACTATTTCTGCCCCAAAGAAATCTTTTAACATTGTCATAGTCCATGTATAAGAAAATCGATTTCCTTTTCTTTCCAAATATAAGTCTCCATCTAAATAATATGTTGAACCATTATAATTAAAATCAATTAAATATCCAGTAATTTTATTAGTAGTACACTCAATATTGTCTAACGATTTAAGTATTTTGTAAAGATTAACCCTATAATCCATTCTATTATAATCAAAATGTACATAGTCATCATATTCACTATTAATACTTATATGTTTCGATGGCATATCATTTATAAATATTTTTAATTCACTAGGCTTGTAATATTTTTGAATATCATCTTTTGTAACATCGTTATCTGTTATATTATTATCAATCAAATAATTAATATATTCTACTTTTATTTTATTGAAAACAGTTTCTTTTCCTAGTAGATTATATTCATAGTAATAAATTGGTACTGAATAATCGTTAAGATATACGTTTGTCTTAAATCCGATTGCTTCGAAATCAAAATCTTTTTTCGCTCTTTTTTCCATATATTTTATTAAACTTAAAACTTTATCATTTATCACTTGGTCTATATTAGCATAACTATCAAGCCTTATACCATAAGTAAAAGAGAAAAAAGAGTTGCTATCCATATCATGTTCTTTACTTTCATAGATGATATTATCTACTGAATTTTTATTAATATAATCTAATACATACATTCGATATAAATAATAATCATAGTCTGTTGAAATCTGTGTTTTTCTTTTACGAATCTTAAAAACAATGCCATTTTGATCTCTTACTGTATAATATCCATCTGGCATAACATCCTGATTCACATCAATTGTTGGCGATAAAATTTCAAACTTTCCGTTAAAACGAAAATCTATTTTATCCATAACATTATATGTAAGATTTTCTTTAATAAAATCACGCATTATTTTAAAAAGTGGATGAATAACAAAAATAAAAATTAATAAGAAAATAAGCAATATAACTCCATTTTTTATCAGAAGTTTTTTATTCCTATCTCTAATTTTTTTATTTCTTTCTTCCTCTCTTAAGATTTTATTGTATTCTTTTAGTTCTTTATATTGCTCTGTAATATCCCTATTATTTTCATTAAAATTCATTGTCATCACCACTTTTCTTTTTATTATAGGACAATATAATTGAAGGATAATAATATGGTATAAAATAAGCCGAGTATGATTATTTACTCGACCTATTAATTTTTTATGAATTACTTTCCTTAATATCATATTCAGCGATATTTGGTTCTACAAACACTGAATCATCAACATTATTTATTTCAGTTAATCTTTCTTCTGTTCTATTAGCATTCCATTTCCTTGAAAGTTCTAATGCTGTTTCTTTATCTATAATAGATACTGTAGTTTCATCATCATATAGATAATTTGCCGACATAAAATTCGTTATTTCATAGCAATCTCTTTCATTGTATTTTACACTTCTTATTTTAGCAAGGAAACAACTTAATAATTTTTGACCAAAATTATCTGTCATAATTCCATTATCAATTCCCATATTTGGAGAAGATTCTATTCCTAAAAAAGCATTTTTTTCCTCAATTGTTTCTGTAAAGAAGTCAACTCTTTTCCCACTATCATACGTTAATAATTTTACCACTTCGCCACTCAAATTTGTGTTTACTATAAAGAATGCTCTTTTTTCTCCCTTACGATAATAATTGGTTTCTGTATGACCTGAACTTTCATCATCATATGCAACTTTTATGTGGTAATTATCAATATCCGCATACTGCTTAAAAGTATTTTGAAGTTTTGAAATTATAATGAAGTTTCTAATTGTATGAATTAAAATTCCAAATATAACAATTGCCAAAATAATTAAAATTATCTTACCTATTTTAAATTTTTTCTTTTCCATTAAAACCACACTCCTTTTGGGTTAGTGTGCAACCAAGCTATCATGAGTTTTATCAACTTTTAGACCTTTAGCTTTGCGTCATAACCTTTCGATTACTTTGCCTTTTAACGTATATTAATATTATAGCACAAATTTATGTAAATGTAAACTTTTTCCAAGCCTTTTGAACGATATTATGATATGCAACTGCCATATAAATTACTATTTTTAAATATTATATCATAACCAATCTACACTTTCTGTATCTTCCGTATTTTCTGCACAGAAGACTGTCATTTGACTGTCAAATTGAGGTCGGGGGAGAAAAACAAAAAAGAGCCGACTTCTGAAAGTGGCTCTATGACTGCGTTATATGGATTACAATAATTCAAAAAATACAAATGAACCAACGACCTTGGTATTCGTAGGTAAATGAAATTTTTTGATTTCTCGAAAATAATTTTAAAATTTAAAAATGCACTTGTATCAATGCTTTGCGAGTTTCAAGTTTGACTGTCAAAAGACTGTCAAAATGCGAACGGTTGTGGTAAAATGAAAAAATAAAAATCTCGTAACCCTTACTGCTGTAAGTTTTACGAGATTTTTGGAGCCAGTGATCGGAATTGAACCAACGACCTACTGATTACAAGTCAGTTGCTCTACCAACTGAGCTACACTGGCAATTTGGTGACCCGTAGGAGAGTCGAACTCCTCACTCCGCCGTGAAAGGGCGATGTCTTAACCGATTGACCAACGGGCCGGTTATGTGGTGAGCCATCGCAGATTCGAACTGCGGACAACTTGATTAAAAGTCAAGTGCTCTGCCAACTGAGCTAATGGCCCACATAACAAACAGTCGCTGTAATTTCGACTGCTTCTACATATTACTATAAATGATTGGTGATGTCAACAATTTTTTTGATAAATTTTGATAAATTTTTCATGATTTGTTAAAGTGCT
Organism: Clostridia bacterium; assembly: GCA_017462965.1. Lineage (GTDB taxonomy): Bacteria > Bacillota > Clostridia > TANB77 > UBA1234 > UBA1234. Next base: position 3,128 of record JAFTQC010000040.1, read on the forward strand.
TTAATATACGTGCTTTGAGGTTTTTTATTGATTGAAGATTTTAGATTTTTTTGTGAGTAAAGGGAATAGTTTTTTTCATTTTATTTATACTAATTTTATATATTTAAATTTAAGAATTTGAAAGGAGTTTATTGAATATGCGTGACGATGTAGAACTTTTGAAAGAATGCGATTCTGGCGTAAAAATGGGGATACAGAGCATTGATGATGTAATGGATAAAGCTTACGGCGAAGATTTTAAAAATATGCTTAACAAATATAGAGGTGAGCATTCGAAAATATTAAGGGAAATCCATGAAAAGTTAGATGCAAGAGGTGCTAGTGATAAAGAGCCTAATATGTTTGCTACGGCCAACTCTAAGATTTCGACTGGAATGAAATTGATGATGAATGATACCGATGAGAAAATTGCTGATATTATGATGGATGGCTGCAATATGGGGATAAAATCGGTTAGCAGATACATGAATGAGTATGCTGGTGCATCTACTGAAGTTATGAATGTTGCAAATAATGTGGTTGTTTTGGAGCAAAATTTCATGAATGATTTGAGACAATTTCTATAATGCTTAAGGTATACTTGAAATAGAAATATTAGATATGAAAACTGTAAAGAATAATGTTCTTTGCAGTTTTTTGTGTTTGGTGTAATATATTAATATAGTTGACTATTGATGCGGAGGAGTATAAATATGGATGAACGTAAAGAGTTGCTTAGAGAAATAAATAAATTGGTTGTTGAAATCGAGTCACAGAGAATGCTGGCAGAGGAAGAAAATGATGTTAATATAGTTTAATTCAAAGTAAAAAGCTGTAAGGAATCTTGTAATCCTTACAGCTTTTTGGTTTTGGTGCACCACCGGGGATTCGAACCCCGGACCTGCCGATTAAGAGTCGGATGCTCTACCAACTGAGCTAGTGGTGCGTACGAAATATATTATAGCATAATTCGATTTCATGTCAATAACAAATTTTATATCTTAAATAGGGTGTGGAGTATGAAAAAGGTGTTGACATAAAATGTAAAATCGAGGTATAATATAGCGTGAAATATATTTTGTAAAGGAGTGAGTGCCTGTGTTCCGGAGCATAAAAGGATTGCTTTCGAAACTGCTGATTGCGGCAATTGTTTTGGGAGTACTTTTTGTTTCCAGTGATGAATTTACAGCAAAAACCGAAGTTGCAAGTGTGGTGTATGGCTATTGCGAAGCTCCTCTGAACGTACGAAAAGAGATGGACGTTGATTCGGATTGGGTTGCACAGTATCCGGCTGATTCTACGATTGTTTTGCTCGAATATTTGGGCGATTGGTATCGTGTTGAAGGTGGGTATGTGAGTAGCCATTTTGTATTTGATTCTGCATCGATAGACAAACTGGGCATTGTCATGTGCTGTGCGGATATCTATGGAGAAGCAAATACAGACAGCGGTGTAATCGGATATGTGACTGAAGAGGAAGTTTGTCGTTTTGTTCAGAAAAAGAACGGATTTGTGGAATTGGCCACTGGTGGCTGGATTCTCGAAAATACGATGACTTTCGATTTTATTCAGATATACGATTATCCTGAAACGGTTCTGACAGAAGCTGATATGACGTCGTGGAATATGCCGAACCTGCCGATTCAATATATCGGTACATTGACTGAACGAACTAAGGCGAAAGGTGTTACAACGAAAGGCGGCTTGTACTTCAAAAATTCCATACCGGTTTATGACATCATTGATGGTTTCGCTTATTTCCCGAGTGGGCGGAACATCTATAAGATGGAAGTAGAGCGTTTTATGGGATTTGAAGAGGTTGGACCGCTAAACCAGACACTGGCTGCGTATCGCACGGTTTATTATACCTCTGGAAGGGGAAGAAAACATAACATCGAGCTTGTTTCTTCTATTCTTGATGGTACGATAATTGAAAGCGGTGCGACGTTTAGCTACAACAATACGACTGGACCTCGCTCAGCGGGTATGGGATACCAAATTGCTACTGTAATCGAAAACGGACAGTATGTTGAAGGCTATGGTGGTGGCGTGTGTCAAGTTTCGTCCACAATCTATGCTGCAATCATGCATGACCCGAACATCAACGTTACGTCACGCAGAAAACACGGTCTGGAAGTGACATACCTTCCGTATGGAATGGATGCAACGGTTAGTTATGGCAGTATAGATTTGAAGTTTGTCAACAACTATCCATTTAGCGTTAAACTCAACGTCTTTGCAATGGACGGAGTTTGTATGGTTACACTCACGAAAGTTGAACAATGAACAACAAAAAACCCGGCGATCTTTTTCGCCGGGAATTTTTTTAATGTATATTTTGAAGTTGTGTAATTCTATCTTCAACTGATGGGTGAGTAGAGAATAAGCTACTTGTTTTTCCTTTTTTATTTTTTATAGGGTTTGAAATGTACATGCACTCTGTAGCTTTATTTGCTTGCTCAAGAGGATCTGTGTCTGAAGATATTTTTCTTAGTGCACTAATTAATCCTTCAGGATTTCTTGTCAATTCAACTGCTGAAGAATCTGCTAAATATTCTCTGTTTCGTGAAAGAGCAAGTTTTAATAGATTTGCAAATATTGGTGAAAGAAGTAAAAAAATGAATCCTACAACTAACAATATTGCCTGAGCTCCGCCACCATTATCATCATCACGACTTCTTGAACTACGAACTCCTATTCTGAAAAATAAATCAGAAATGATAGTAACAAATCCTACGAAAACAGCAGCAACTGTTTGAAGTAAAATGTCATAATTTTTTATATGCGATAATTCATGAGCAAGAACTCCTTCAAGTTCGTTAGAATCTAGCTTTTGCAAAAGTCCTGTTGTTACACAAATAACGGAGTGCTCGGGATTTCTACCTGTTGCGAACGCATTTGGAGAACCATCATCCATTATATACAACTCAGGCATTGGTAATCCTGCAGCAATGCAAAGTCCCTCTAAATTTTCAACCATTCTTTGATGTTCTTCTTTTGTTGCTTTTCTAGCACCATTCAAACTTAAAACTATTTTATCAGAATTATAATAGCTGGCCCAAGAAACAATTATTGAAAAAATCATAGCAAAGATGGCTACACCAATACTCGCTTCTTCAAACCAGTATATACCAACAAAATAAACGATTAAAGTAAGCAATAGTATGAAAACACCAATAATTCCATAAGTTTTTCGCTTATTAGACTTACTTATATCAAACATAAAATCACATCCTTTGCATAAATTGTGGAAAAAGAAAAAGTCGCATTTGATTGCGACCTTTGTTTTTGTAATATTAGAATTGAACTTTTGGAGCAGTTTTTGCTGCTTCGTCAGTTTTGAACAATTCTTCTTCTTTAAATCCAAACATAGATCCAATTATATTTGTAGGGAAAACTTGTAGTTTGTCATTAAAGCGAGTAACTGTATCATTATAAAATTGTCTTGAAAAAGCAACTTTATCTTCAGTTCCTTTTAAATCATCTTGAAGCTTAGAAAAGTTTGCATTTGCCTTTAATTCAGGATAGTTTTCACTAACTGCAAATAATGTTTTTAAAGTAGAAGTTAATTGGTTATCAGCAGCCATTTTTTCTCCTGGTGTATGAGCATTCATATAACCAGATCTACTTGCTGTAACATTTTCTAATAATTCTTTTTCATGTGACGCATACCCTTTAACTGTTTCAACTAAATTAGGTATTAAATCAAATCTTCTTTGTAATTGTGTATCGATTTGGGCGAAAGCATTTCTTACCTTATTTCTTGCTTGAACAAGACTATTATATGTTCCAATTAACCAAATAGCGATTACGACAACTACAACTAAAGCAATAATCCATCCCATGAGTCAACACTCCTTTTCAATATAATCTGTTTTTAATTATATCAACTATTTAAATTCTTATCAAGAGGGACGCCCCTTTTTGATAATTTTTTTATCAAGAGGGACACTCCTTAAAGATAATACAAAGATATCAAAAAATATTGTTCTCTAGCCTTTTAGCTTACATTTATATTTAGTACGTAATACAAATACATATTTGCAAAAAGTTATGTTTTTTTTATTTGTTAAAACAAGGAGTTACTCTAAATAACCGTCTTTACGGATTAAATACTTTTATCAAAAAGGAGTGTCCCTCTTGATAAAAATTTTCACAAAAAGGAGCGTCCCTCTTGAGGAGTCAAAACGCAAATTTTTTTGTTGCTTATTCGAGGTTGTTGTTATAAGATAAATGTGGATTAAAACTTACGGGGGAGAGAACTTGAATTATGTATCTAAAGAAAATTGAAATGCAAGGTTTTAAATCTTTTGCGGATAAAACAGTGTTGGAATTTGAGGATGGAATTACGGCTGTAATTGGACCGAATGGTAGTGGTAAAAGTAATATTTCTGATGCAATTAGATGGGTTTTGGGTGAGCAAAGTGTAAAGACTCTTCGTGGAGCGAAGATGGAAGATGTTATTTTTGCTGGTACGGAAGCGAGAAAGTCCTTAGGATTTGCAGAAGTTGATATGACTATCGATAATTCTGATGGAAAGCTTCCGGTTGAATATTCGGAAGTTACGATTACCAGAAGAGTTTATAGAAGTGGTGAAAGCGAATTTTATATAAATAAAAATCAATGTAGGCTTAAAGATATTGTTGAATTGTTTATGGATACGGGTATTGGTCGTGATGGGTATTCGATAATTGGACAAGGTCGTATTGATGAAATTTTGAGCACGAAGTCTGAAGAAAGAAGAAATATTTTCGAAGAGGCTGCGGGTATTGTTAAGTATAGAAGCAGAAAAAATGAAGCTGAAAAGAAGCTTGAGAATACAAGACAAAATTTGCTTAGAATAAATGATATTGTTACTGAAATTGAGAATCAATTGGGTCCTCTTGAAAATCAAGCTGAAAAGGCTAGAAAGTTTTTAGAAATTAGAGATAAATTAAGATATCTAGAAGTAGGTCTTTTGATTAGTAATATAAATAAGAATAAGCAAAAGCTTGAGGAAACTGCAAATCAAATTCAGGAAATTGTTGATCAAATTGAAGATGAAAATGAAAAAATTGAAAATTTTCAAAAACAAAAAGAAGAAATTAGAGCACAAGTTGAGGAAATTATTAATTTGATTGAAGCGGAACAAGCTAATGTTTATGAATTTCAAAATAATTTGGAAAAACAAAAAGCTGAAATTGGCGTTTTGAAAGAGCGTATTCAAAATAATACTGAAAAATATGAGCTTGGTGCAACTGAAATTCAGAGATTAAATGATAAAAAAGCTGAGCTTGAACAAGATAAAGAAGAACGTAAAAATAGAAAAACTAGACTTTTTGAAGATAAAAAAAGATTTGAGGACGAGCTTAAGGAAAAAGAAGATGAACTTGCAAAATTATCTGAAAATTTTTCAAATGAACAAAAACAAGCTGAAGAGTTGAAAGCTAAAATCTTAAGCAATATGGATTTGAAATTTGAAAAAATGAGCGTGCTTACAGATATTTCAGCAAATATTGAAGCTAGTAATCGCAGAATAACTCAGATTGATAGTGAGGTTCGCGAAAATGTTCATGATTTAGATAAAGAGAGAATGGTTAAGGAAGATGCGAGTGTTCTTTTAAATGAAGTTACTTCAAAGAAAAATAAATTGTCTGAAAAGCTTCAAACACTTTCAAAAGACAGAGAAGAATGCGTTAAGAAAATTTCTGAATTTGAAGAAACTATTAAGAAAGCTGATGATATTTATAGAATTACAGAGTCTAGATATAAGTTCTTAGTGGAAACTGAGAATGAATTTGAAGGATATAATCGTGCGGTTAAAGAAGTTCTTGCTAAATGTCAAAAGGATGCGAACTTTGGGAAAAATATTTTTGGTGCTGTTGCAAACTTGATTGAAGTTCCTTCTAAATATGAAACTGCAATCGAAATGATTCTTGGGGCATCACTTCAAAATGTTGTTACAGAAAGAGAAGAGGATGCAAAAAGAGCAATCGAATTCTTAAAGACAAATAATTTAGGAAGAGCATCGTTCTTACCAATTTCATCTGTTAAGTCTGGAAAGGTTACTCAAAATTTCAAAAATGATAAAGGCGTAATTGGTGTCGCGTGTGACTTGATTTCTTATGATAAAAAGTATGAACCTATTGCTGAGAATCTACTTGGTAAAACAGTTGTTGTAGAAAATATGGAGAATGCAATTGAGCTTTCTAAAAAATATAAATATTCTTTTAGAGTTGTTACTTTAGATGGTGATGTTGTAAATCCTTCTGGACAAATGACTGGTGGTAGTGTTCAAAAGAAAACTACGAGTCTGCTTAGCCGTGGAAGAGAAATCAAAGAGCTTGAAGTTAAACTTAAAGAATTGAAAGCGCAAAAAGAAAGTGCAATTAAGGACTTAGAAAAATATAGAAAAGATTCGGAAAATACAATGAATGAATTTGCGGAAATTGAGAAGGAACTTCAAACTGTTGATGTTGATTATGCTCGTGAAGCACAAAAAATGAGTGAAATTGATAATAACATTGAAAGAATCAAAAAGAAAATTGATTTGTTAAATGGTGAAAAAGAAAAAACAACTGAGGCGCTTACAACCGAAAAAGAAAATCAAAATGGACTTAATACATTAATTGAAAATCTAGAAAAAGAAAATGTTGAACTTCAAACTAAGGTTAGTGAATTTACAAGTAAAAATGAAGAACAACAAAAAGTTATTGATGATTTAAATTCTGATATCGTTGATTTGAAAATTTCGGTTTCTTCATTTGATGAAAGTTCTGTTTCAATAGACGAAATGGTTGCGATGCTTGAACAAGAAATTAACAATTGTATTCAAAGTGTTGAAAACAAGACGAAAGAAAGAGAAAGTTTGCTTGCTGAAAATGAAAGTCTGGGAAATAAAATTGCTGAAATGCAAGGTGCTATAGACAATTCTGATGAGACAACGAAAGCAATTGAACAGAAAATTTCTGAACTTAAGTCTGATAGAGAGAATAAAAATAACGAGCTTTTGACAATTGAAGAAAATATTACTAGTCAATTTAAAACTTTGGATATTTTGAAGGAGCAAAATACAAAGCTTGATTTTAAGAAGAGCAAGCTTGAACTTGATATTGAAGCTATTCAAAATAAAATGTGGGAAGATTATGAGACGACTCCAAATACTGCACAAAATTATGCTGAAGTTACTTCTTCTACTGCAAAAGATGTTGAAAAGTTGAAAACAGAAATGCGTGGTTTAGGAAATGTTAATATTAATGCGGTTGATGAGTATAAAACTTTGAAGGATAGATTTGATTTTCTTAATACTCAAAAGACTGATTTGGAAGAGTCTGAGAAATCTCTTAATAAGATTATTGATGATATGACTAAACTTATGAAGATTCAATTTGCTGAGCAATTTAATTTGATTAATAAGAATTTTTCTGAAGTTTTTGCGGAACTTTTTGGTGGAGGAAAGGCTTTATTAAAGCTTGCCGATGAGAATAATATTCTAGAGTGCGGTATTGAAATTGAAGTTCAACCACCTGGAAAGAAGCTTCAAAACTTGATGCTTTTATCTGGTGGAGAAAGAGCGCTAACTGCAATTGCATTATTGTTTGCGATTTTAAAGCTTAATCCATCACCATTCTGTGTACTTGATGAGATTGAAGCGGCGCTTGATGATGTTAACGTTCATAGATACGCAGAGTATCTTAAAAAGTTTAGCGAAAAAACGCAGTTCCTTATTATTACACATAGAAAAGGTACTATGGAGGCGGCAAACACGATGTATGGTGTAACGATGGAGGAGCACGGAATATCGAAATTATTATCGATAAGATTATAAAAGCAGTTTTTAATGTAGTTTTTTGTAAAAAACTTTTTCGAAAGATTAACTATAATACGACATTATATTTTTGAGCTTTTCATTATAATGTTTAAAAAGTTTATGAAAAAGTTAAGAGGTGTAAGTGAAGTGTTTCAAGATTTAAAAAGTAAAATTAAATATGAAGATGCTCCAGAAGAAAGCGCTTTTTCTTTCATGGACAAGCTATTTTTTAGAGAGGTTTTTAGTAGTATAAAAAATGTGATTGTTTTGATAATTGGGTTGCTTGTGTCTTCTTGCAAAATGGCGTCTGGAGCAACGCCATTTGGTCTTGCAATTTTGGGTGCAACTAGTTTAATTAATATACCACTTATCATTCCTTTTCTTGCTATATCAGTGATTACAGGATTGTTGCTTGGAAAGGTTGCGCTTTTAAAATTTGTAATATCAGGTCTTTTGTTTGTAGCGATTAAGGCGTTTATAAAAACAGAAAATACTAAAATAGGTAATGCTGGCATTGTGATTTTTTCATGCATGATGTCGGAGATTGTTGGATTGTCGATAGAAGGCATGCTTCTTTATAATGCTTTGTTTGCCGTGTATAATTCGATTATGACTGGGGTGTTCTTTTTAATATTTTCTGAAGGCTTGCCGGTTATATATTCGTTTGATAAAGAAAGAGTTAATGCATCAGAATCTTTGATGTGCGCAGGAATTATTTTGGCGGTACTTGTGAGTAGCTTTGGAGATTTAGGTATTGCAGGAATTACTTTTAGAGGTGTTATGAGTATACTTGCTGTAATGCTTCTTGGTTGGAAATGTGGAGCTGCTGTTGGTGCAACGAGTGGTCTTTCGATTTCGTTAGTACTTGGAATTGTCGGATATGGAAGCGTTGCAACTGTTGCTACATATGCCTTTTGTGGGATGCTTTCTGGTATTCTTGCAAGGTATGGAAAAATTGGTGCTGTTATTGGTTTTGTAATTGGAAATATTGTACTTGTTTTCTTTGCTAATGGTTCAACGGAGGTTCTTATAAGTATTAAAGAAATTATTGTGGCGTCAGCTTTGCTATTTTTAATTCCTAAAAAACTAATAGTAGTAATTGATAATTTGTTTGACTATAACCGTGTTTTAGCAGGAGAAGGCGTTGCTGGATACATTGAAGAAAATACGATTTATAAGCTTGGAGCGGTTTCTGATGTTATAAATGATATGGCTGAAAATGTTTCGACGGCGAAAAATGTTGTTGCGACCACTGATGAAATTGGAAGTTTTATAAAGACGCTTAATGAAAATACTTGTAAGCGTTGCGAGAATTATAATAAGTGCTGGAAACAAAATTATCATAAAATGTATGAACAAACTTTTAATGCGATTGAAGTTTTGCAGGTTAGAGGCGAGATAGTGAGCGAGGATTTGCAAGATTCTATTTGCGAGAAAAAGGATTTATTTGCAGAGGGTTTGAATTTGAGCTATGAGATTTATAAGGTTAATAAGGATTGGCAAGAAAAGGTTAAGGAGCAACGAATTCAAATGGCTATGCAGCTTAAAGAGGTTTCAAAAGAACTTAATAAGGTGAAAGAAAACATTTCAAATTGTATTACTGTTGTCGAAGAAGATGAGGCAACTGTAAATGAACCATATACTTTAGAGCTTGGTATTGCTAGAACTAAGAAGTACAATAGTACGATTTCGGGTGATAGCAACACGATTATTAAACTTAAAGATGGTAAAATTTTAGTAGCGATAAGTGACGGCATGGGTTCTGGAGATGTTGCTGCTAGAAATAGTAAAAAAGTAGTTTTGAATTTGGAAAAACTTCTTAATACTGGGTTTGAAGAGGATAGAGCTGTTAAGTTAATTAATTCATACATGTTAGTTGGAAAAGAACCGGACAATTTTGCAACAATTGATGCAATGGTTTTTGATCCACTAGTTGGTCTTACAGAGTTTATAAAAATAGGAGCATGTCCAACGTTTATCTGCAATAAAAATGGTAATGTTTGCACGATAGATTCAAATAGTTTGCCGGTGGGATTGGTTGGAGACATTGAGATTGAGACAAAGACGAAGTTGCTTAAACGTGGAGATTTATTAGTAATGGTGACAGACGGCATTCTAGATGCAAACTTTGATAAAAAAGATCAAGCAATTGTAGATTTGCTTAAAGCTGTGAAAACAACAAGTGCACAGCGCTTAGCTGATATAATGCTACAAGAATCAATCGATTGCAATTTCGGAATGCCAAAAGATGATATGACAGTAATAGTAGCGAGAGTGCAGTAAAAGACGAGGCGCATTTTTGGAAATTGGGACGGTTCCTTTTTCCAAGTTTCTAATAATCGACAACAAAAAAGTATTGTTTTTAAGCCTCGGACAACTCATTATTCATTGCAAACACGATGCAATGAAAATGAGAACTCGGCGACAAAAAACAATACTTTTTTTGTTGTCTAAAATATGTTGCATTTTTGGAAAAAGGAACCGTCCCAATTTCCAAAAAGTTACTAAAGAAAAGGAGTATAGATATGTCAAATGGAACAATGAATTTTATTAGTAATTCGGATCTTGAGAAATATCTTAAAATGAGAAAAGATGCACATACGGAAGAAGAAATGAAAAAAATAATGGGAAGAATATATGGTTATATAGCTGAGTATTCGAAGCTTATTCATGCGTTCAGGTATACTATTCCTCCGATTGTAAATGAGGATGGAACAAAATCGTTGCATCCTGATGCGATGGTGCAACTTGCACTTATATATTCTGATACAGAGGAAGCTTATTTGCCTGTGTATACAAGTGAAGAAGAGTCTAAAAATAGAGGAAACGTAAATGAGTTCCCGGAACTTTCGCAGTTATCAATTGAGGGCTTTTACGATATTGTGTTTAGCGAAAATTCGATTTTGCAAGGGATTGTAATTAATCCTTATACGGATAATTTGGTGCTTAGTAGATCTAAAATTGAGAATATGATGGCGATTAAAAGTAAGCGTATAATTGAGAAGCATCACATACTTGAACCTGATTTGAAAATTCCTAAAGTGGCTGCTTTTCCAAAGAATGCAATGAAAGAAGCTATATATTTTGCAAGAAAAAGAGCTGAGATAGAGGCACTTTGGATTTTTGAAAAGCAATATCGTGACAAGACGGATAATACGGAGCATGTTGCGACTTTGATTGTAGTCCAGGATTCGCTTAATGGAGACGATAGAGAAAATTTATATAATGATTTAAAATCGGTGATTAATGCATCGGGAGTATCTTTAGAGTTTCATGTTGAAGCTCTAGAAATGCAAAGAGAAGATTTTGTTAGAAAAGATGGAGTTTATCCTTTCTATCAAAAAGTTAATGTTTAAGATAAAGTAAAAACCTAGTCTATTGGAAGGCTAGGTTTTTTGTTAAAAAGAAAAATCTCAGTAATTTTGTGATTACTGAGATTTTATATTGTAGATGGTGAGCCTGGAGAGATTCGAACTCCCGACCCACGCCTTAGAAGGGCGTTGCTCTATCCAGCTGAGCTACAGACCCATGCTTACAACACTTAGTATATTAGCACAGTGAAAAAAGATTGTCAACTGAAAATTTAAATTATATTGATTTGTTTTTTATAGTTCGTGTAAAAATGACAGTTTTTGCTAAAATTTTATAGATTTGGTTTATAAATACCGAATTGTAATGATAGTATGAAGATATAATTAATAAAGAGTGGGAATTTACCAATGAGAAGTAAAGAAATTAAATAAGCAGTAGCTGAAACTATCTGCGAAAACAAGATGGCACTTTTTGTACCAGTGTTTATACTCACACTACTTGGGACTTTGTCAGAAGTATTTGCAATATTAGCATTAGTATGTTTTATAATATTGCCACCACTTAGTTATGGTGCAACGAGTGTATTTATAAGAAAAAGAAACGGTGAAGATGTTCAACCTTTTGACTTGTTTAACGATGGATTTTCAAATTTTGGAAGAGCGTGGAAAGTTTCACTTCGTTTGTTTTTAAAATATTTAGTTCCAGTTGTTATTCTTGCATTTGCGCTTATAGCACCACTTGTGGTTGAAATGTCAACAACAATGGCTGCACCTAGCATTGATATGTCGCTTATGCCTTCATATTCTGGTGCTACAGTGATGAATACTATGGTTTCATCAATTGTTTCAATGATAGCATTAGTTGCATATGTTATAAGTTTTATAATACTTTTCATCAAGAGGGACAGCCCTTTTTGAGAAATTGATATCGATTCTTGTGATAAATAAAGTATTGTTTTTAAGCCAAAAACAACTTATTTTTCATTGTACACATGATACAATGAAGAGAAGAACTGGGTGGTAAAGAACAATACTTTTTTATTGCTAAAAATGAAATGAAATATGCTGAAAAATCAGCATTTCTTGTTAAATAATTTTTATCAAAAAGGGGCGTCTCTCTTGCTCACAAAAATTAAATATATGCATATTTTATATTATACCAATGAAATAGGAGGTAATATGCATATGAGAAATAGGTATAATAATAGACGTTCGCACGGATGCAATTGTCGCAACTGTCAAAATAGATGCAGAGCAATGGAGTTTATGCCAAGTAATCCGATGCTTGCGAATGCTTATGTTCCATTTCAAGAAGCGGATGAATTATTTTGTCCACTTGAAGCATTGGAGAATGGAACTGCTTTCCCTGAACTTGTTTCACCATATTGTAAGAATCAATCGCAAGAAGTGATTGAGTATTTAAGGAAAACTAGAACTTGTGAGGAGGTTGATTCAAATGAATTGTAAGGAAGAAAAACTTAAAGAGCTTATGGCTCTTGACTTTAAATTGTATGATATGCAATTGTATTTGAACACACATCCTTATGATGTCGATATGATTGAGAGTTATGAGGAGTTTGCTGAAGAAGCTGAAGCTGCCAGAAAGAAATATGAAGATGAATATGGTCCACTTAAGGCTATAAATGGTGCTAAAGATTGTGAGTGGAAGTGGATTAATAATCCATGGCCATGGGAAAGAGGGGTGTAAGCTATGTGGGGATATGATAAAAAATTACAATACCCAATAAACATTAAGAATAGAAATCCGCAAATGGCTAAGTTCATCATCAGCCAGTACGGCGGTCCCGATGGAGAATTGGCGGCTTCTCTTAGATATTTAAGTCAAAGATTTAGCATGCCAACTGAGATTGCTAAAGCAACTTTGAATGATATAGGTACAGAGGAACTTGGACATTTAGAAATGGTTGGAACGCTTGTAAGCCAGCTTACAAAAGGTGCTTCGGCTGAAGAAATGAAGAAGGCAGGACTTGGCGATTATTACACTGATCATGGAGTATCTGTATATCCGCAAAGTGCTGCAGGTAATCCGTTTACAGCATCATATATTGGTGTAAAAGGTGATCCACTAACTGATCTTTATGAAGATTTGGCAGCAGAACAAAAAGCTCGTTCGACTTACGAATATTTGATTGATTTGTCGGATGATCCTGATGTGACAAATGTATTAAAATTCTTGAGAGAACGTGAAATTGTTCATTTTCAGCGCTTTGGCGAGGCACTTCGAACAGTGCAAGAAAAATTAGCGCAAAAGAAATTCTATATGAATAACGGAATGAATAATCTAAACTCTAATACAAATGTGCATTTTTGTAATTTGAATGAGAGGATTATTGAAAATAATAATGATTGCGGTTGTGACAGATAATTGGAAATTAAGACAGAAAGTTTTGAGTAATTTTAAATAGAAAAGGGGACGCTCCTTTTTGATAAAATTTTTATCAAGAGGGACGCCCCTTTTTGATAAAAATTTTAAGATTAATCTTTTTTATAAAAATACACATTTTTTTGCCCTTTTACGCTGAAAAGCATAACTTCATCACCTATGTTTACTGATGAATAATTAAAGTCATCGATAAATTGTAAATGTTTTTCATTAATTGAAATTATCAGATATTTAGTAATATTTTTAGACCATACTGTATATTTATCAACAATTTGGACATAATTGCAATGTTCTATTTCCCATGAAGGAATATCTACATATTCTTTAATACAACCATATAATGCAAGACATGGTATTAAAGTTAAAACTACTAAGGGCGAAATATAAAATATTATTGACCAAGAATGTATATTTAATATTAGAGAGACAACTGCAAAGATACATACAATAACTATAAAAAAATATTTACCAATTTCGTTAGATGTATCTTCACGTTTTTTCTTTTTCCATTCTTCAAATTTTTCTAAGTCATTTTGAGATGGTATACGAGGTTCTAATATTTCTTTACTATTTTGAACAAATGAATAATTCTTTCTGTTTTTATTTGCTTCGAAGATGTCTAATGTTCTTTCTTTAGTTGATGGTGTTTCAATAGGATTGTTATTTATATTTTTTTCTTCTTTATTCATAAATATTACCTCCTAGTATTATGTATATTATATCATATCATATCATATCATGTTAGTGGATGTTTGAGTAAATATTTCTAAGATTTTTGATGGATGTTTCTGAAATTAATACTTTTTTGTTGTCTTAAAAAGGTTGATTTTTGGAAAAATGAACCGTCCCAATTTCCAAAAAAAAGGACAAAAGCCCCGTCCCTTTGTCCCGATTTTTTGTTTGTGAGATCGGGTGAGTGCGGGCACGAAAAAGTGTGATTCGATTCATGCTGAAGTGGATATGAAGAGATTCGGTTAAATTCGGGTTTTAGACGGGTTAAACGGGCATATTTTTTGTTGACATAACAACTAAAAGATGATAGAATGTCAGCGTTGGAAATAATTTTGTGCTAGCTCATATTCTAATTAGAGGAGGGTAGATAAAGATAAAAAAGTGCTGCACAAAACTAGTTACCCCTTTACCACTTGGAACGACAACATGAAAAATTGCGAGGAGGAACTTTTTATGAAGCATTTGAAAACGTTCAAGGGAATCGTGCTTTCCATTCTGCTGGTATGCATGCTCGTGACGCTCACTGCCTGCGGTGGTGACAATGGTGGTTCTACGACTACTACGACGACTGGGAATGCATATAAGGGCACGCCCAAGATTTCCATCGACGAATGGATCGGCTGGCAGTCTCTGCTGGATGCGAATGGCGGTCTCGTTACTGCTCCTGACAGTTTGAACGCAAAGCGCGGAATTTCTGTCGAGTATGTCGTCATGAACGATGCGACAACTTCGTCTTCTGCGCTGATCAGCGGCGAACTTGTTGGCGCTGGCTATACCGTAAACCGGTATGCCTTCCTGCAGAACAAGTTTGATGAGGCGAAGCTTGAAGTTGTGATGCCCTACATCACTAACTTCAGTAACGGTGGCGATGGTATCATCGCTGAGGCAGATATCATGTCTGTTGAGGATCTGGTTGGCAAGAAAATTGCTGTTCCGAAGTTCTCAGAAGCCCAGACCTTGGTCGAGTGGCTGCTGAATAATTCCAGCCTCTCTGATGCACAGCGGAGCAAGATTCGTAGCGACATGGTTCTCTTTGAGACCCCTGACGACGCTGCGAAGGCATTCTTCTCTGGTCAGGTGAATGCTGCTGCCACGTGGGAACCCTATCTCACGCAGGCTGCTAACTCCACCGACTCTCGTATCCTGTTCGACACGAGCATGAGCACCAACCTGATTCTGGATGGTATCGTGTTCCGGAAGGATTTCGTCGAGAATAATGGTGACTTCGTGACCAAGCTCATTGACGCGGCCCTTGAAGCTTCCAGCATGTACAAGGTTGAGTTTGCGAATATTCGCAAGCTTCCCATGTTTGAGCTTATGAGCGATGCGGAAATCATCGACATGGCAAACGGCGCCAACCTTGCTACTTGGACTCAGAACATGCAGCTGCTCAGTGACGTTGCAGTGACCATGTATGCTGATATGGCGAATGTCTGGATTGGCCTTGGTGAAACTGCGCATCCTGCAAAGGCGAAGGCTGCTTTCACTGATGTGTATATGGCAAACCTGCGCGGCACCTATGAAGGAAAGGACACGGCTACTTCAGTTACGAATTTCAGTCAGGAAGAAAAGACTATGCTGATTGAATCTCCTGAAGCGCTGCTTTCCTACAATGCGGACATTAAGTTTGCACTCAACTCTGTTGAAATCCAGCAGAGTTCGTATGCGGAACTTGATGAGTTCGTAAAGGTTGCGAAGGTTCTTGATGGCGTGTACATCCAGATTGAAGGTAACGCTGCCCAGCGTGCGGATGGTGTATCTGATGCTCAGATTATTGATTTCTCTGAGAATCGTGCACAGTCTGTTGCCAATTATTTCATGAGCCAGGGCATTTCGAGCGAACGAATCATCATCATCGGCAACGGTGACATGAAGCCCTTGAACTCTGAAAATCTGGCTGCTCCTGAAAACAGGCGTACTGAAATCTACTTCAAGACCAAGCTTGGCTATTAAGCTAGGCAGAGAACTAATGAGAAGAGGGGCTGGGCTAAAAACTTGGCCCCTTTTCTTAGCAAATTCACAGGAAAATAAAGGTAGAAAGGAGCATAGGATGCACATGCGAAAGCATCTTTCGAAAGTTATGTTTCTTCTCGCTATCATCGCCATTTGGTGGGCTGGTAGCGTGATTGTAAACAAAAGCTTGTTTTTGCCGTCTCCTGCAGAAACGTTCGCGATGATTGCGGAACTTTTTAAGACAGGAGCATTCTTCAAGCATCTGGGATCTAGCTTTATCAGAGTGACTGGCGGTGTAGTTATTGCGGCTGCGATTTCGATTCCGTTGGGCATGCTGATTGCGTGGTATAAGCCGGTAAATCGCTTGCTTAAGCCTATCGTAGACTCGCTTCGGTATATTCCGGTAACTTGCTTTTCGCCAATGCTCGTTTTGCTTTTGGGTATTGATGAGAAAATGAAAGTCACTTTCCTTGTGATTGCGGCTCTTTTCTCTTTCTTGCCCACGGTAATTCAGACGTGTAGCGAACCGATTGATAAGCTCAAGGAAACCGCGTATACGATGGGATTTAGCTATAGCAGAATGCTTTGGAACTGCTTTATTCCTTATGTAACACCGTCTTTGCTCCAGTCTCTGATTACTCTTTATGGTGTTGGCTGGACCTACGTGATTATTGCTGAGGTAAACAATACTCAGTATGGTCTGGGGCATCTGATGTATATCGGTTCTGCAAGAGGTAAGACGGCGATGGTATTTGCGGCAATCGTAATTATCATCGTGGTTAGTTTCCTTTTCGACAAGTTGGCGAACATGATTGTCAGGAAAACGTTTAAATGGAGGTTTAGAGATGAAGTCAAATCCTAATGAAGAGCTGCTTAAGCAGGATGTTCTCGAGAAGGATCTTGCCGAAAAGTATCTTATCGAGCATAATCTTCTTGAGCTTCGCGACTTTGGTATGGCTTTTGGCGAAAATGTGCTTTTCTCGCACTTTGACTACACCTTTGAACCGGGAATTTATGCATTTTCCGGACCTTCTGGTGTTGGTAAAAGTACGGTTATGCGTGTTATCGCGGGCCTTGAAACTCGGTATACTGGCGATGTTATCTTGAATGGTAGCAAGCTTACGACGTATACCCCGGAAATTCATATGGTGCATCAGCATTATACGAGTTTTCCTTGGCTCAATGTCATTAAAAATACGCTGATGGTGTATAAAGGGCATCAGAAAGAAATCACCGCTGCTGACATTGAGGAAGCAAAGGTACTTCTGGAGCGACTCGGTCTTGGCGAGCACATGTACAAGTTGCCTAGTCAGCTTTCTGGTGGTCAGGATCAGCGTCTCAGTCTTGCCAATGCTTTCATGAATAAGTGGAGCAAGGTGATTATGTATGATGAACCTACCTCTGCGCTTGACATTGCAAACGATATGCTTATTGTTGAGATGATCAAGGAACATCAGCGTAAGTATAACACCATCGAAATCATCATTACTCACGAGGACCATGTTGTCGAGGGCCTTGACGCCAAAATTCTGGAATTCACTCCTGAGTTTAGGCTTAAGCCCCCGAAGAAAAAAGAAGTCGAGAAGAAAGGAGCTGTAAATGATGAAGCGGTCGCTCAAACTGATTCTCATTGATGCTGCAATTGTTTGCATCAATATTGCATTCTTCACGAATGTCAAGCTTACGGGATTCTTTCAGTTCATTCTGGCGTTTATCGTTGTTGCTGGAAGTATCCTGACTCACTTCGGCATGTGGAGTAAGGCTGCACCTCAGGAAGATGAAAGCCTGGTGGAGCAGATGAACAGCATTCTTCAGAGCGAAGATTCTGGTTTTGGCACGTACATGGCCAAGCTTCGTGTGATGAAGAAAGGAAATCCTGAATTTGCGGAGGTTATCAATCAGTTCATCAGACAGATTGATTCCTTCTCGAAGAAGGCAGAAGCTCTTATGAACCTTATCGATATTAATAACGGTAAGGCCAAGGAGTTCCTCATTGCCAGGAACAATGATGTTCAGCTGTTCTTGATTCGGAATCTCAAGAAGTTCGTGAAGCGCCTGATTGTTTACAATGCTAAGACGAAGAAAAATCGTTCTGGTAGCATTGAAGAAGAGGCGACTGTCCAGGAAATCCTCCAGAACAACAACGAGTTGATTGACCTTTATGATCATCTGCTCGATGAAGTTGCAAGGATGGGCGATGATTTCAATCTTCAGGATCCTGGTCTTCAGAGTGTTATCGAAAGCTTGCAACAGCTTCGTGCGGGCTCTGATGATGTGGAGGATGATGATGGCGAAATCGAGCTTCAGGTCATGACTTCTTCTGGCAAGGCGACTTACAGGTAACGTGTGTACACTTTGAAATAGTTGAAGAAGGAGGAATTTCTTCATGAGGAATAAGCGCTCGAAGCATGTTCTTCAGATGGTCATCAGCGCGGTGGTCATGGTTGCTATCGTTGCTGGATACCTTGTCATTTCTGGCAATATTGGTGGCACGAAAACTCCTGCCCCTGGGCAGGACTATGTGAACGCCGATGTGCCGACTGTCCGTATTTCGCTTGATGAGTTCATTGGCTGGAAGCCGCTTATCTATGCGAACGGCGGTCTTACGACCAAGGAAGGTAGTATCAATGCAAGAAACGGCATCAAAATCCAGTATGTTGTGACGAATGATGCAAATGTTTCCTCTGCGGCGCTTATCGATGGCGACTTGCAGGGTGCGGGCTACACGGTTAATCGGTATGCCTTCCTGCAGTCCAAGTTTGATGAGGCTGGCGTTGAGGTGATCATGCCTTACATCAGCAATTACAGCAACGGCGGCGATGGTATCATTGCTTCTGCTGATATTCTTTCTGTCGAAGATCTTGTTGGTAAGCGTATTGCAGTCCCGCGTTACTCCGAGGCTCAGACCTTGGTCGAGTGGCTGATTCGCAATTCTTCGCTTACAGACGAGCAGGTTACTCAGATTCGAAAGGATATTGTCTACTTCGAGACTGCTGACGAAACTGCGAAAGCTTTCTTCTCTGGCCAGGTCGATGCGGCTGCTACGTGGGAGCCCTATCTCACGCAGGCGGCCAGCGCAACGGATTCCAGGATTTTGTTTGACACGTCGATGGGTACTAACCTGATTCTTGATGGTTTGGTGTTCAGAACTGACTTCGTCGAACAGAATGAAGAATTCATCGTAAAGCTTATCGACGGTGCGCTTGAGGCAAATTCCATGTATACTCGTGAGTTTGATAGTATCAAGGTGATGCCGATGTTCGAGCTCATGACGTCGGAAGAAATTGCTGAGATGTGTGCTGGCGCTTCTGTTGCTACTTGGGCTGATAATGTAAGTTTGCTTGGCAACAATGCTGTCGAGATGTATAAGCAGATGGCTAACATCTGGATTAGCGTCGGCGAGCAGGCGAATCCCAAAAAGGCTGAAACTGCTTTTACCAATAAGTATGTAAATCAGCTGCTTGGCAAGTATCCGGCCAATGATGTCACGTCCTTCAAGTTCACCGAAGAGGGAAGGCAGACTGCCAATCAAATCTCGAACAATTCTGCATTGCTTAGCGTCACTTTGAACATTGAGTTTGATACGGACTCGTACAAAATTGCAAGGAGTTCCTACGAAGATCTCAATCAATTTGCACAGACGGCTCAAATCCTCAATGGCGTGTATATCCAAATTGAGGGTAACACCGCTAAAGTGCCTGGCGATGACGGCGTTGACTTCTCCTACAAGCGTGCTCTCAGTGTTGCGAAATACCTGCAGGCGCTTGGGGTTGATTCGGAGCGTTTCATTATCATCGGTAACGGCGATACCAAGCCGATTGCCAGTAATGAAACTGAAGAGGGCAGAGCCGCAAATCGCCGCACTGAAGTGTACTTCAAGGTGATTGGTTACTAAGGTTTCTTGGAAAGGGGAAGGAATTGCTTTAAAGTGATTCCTTCTCCTCCTATAAATTTATGTTTTAATTCAAGGAGGCGGAATCCATAATGAAGCGGAAGTACTTCACATTTCTCATGGTTATCTTTATGCTGTTCGTGTTTACCGGGTGCGAACTGATGGAGCCTGTTTATCAGCCTGGTACGGTGACTAAGGAGAACGCTGTTGAGATTACCGATAAGCTCGGTATTTCTGTGCAGACGTCGAAGCCTGTCAAGGGAACGATTCCGGAGTTTGCGGCGGACAATGCAAATGCTGCGGAGCCTGTATTTATGTACGAGCTTCCTTCAATCTCGAATTATCCGCTCGATGTTGAGGGAAAAGGAGAGGTAAACATTGAGGTGTTTGTACCGCTTGAGAACAATGGGAGCTCTATCCGAGAATTCGTATCGTATGCTGCGGAAATGTTCAACACAGCAGGTCTTACTGTCGGTGATCCCGCGAAAACTGTGTCTGTATCAGTGCGTAGTCTCGAAGCGAGCCTCGCGGAAGAATATATCCTAAATGGGGTGTATTATCCCAAGGGATACGTCGCCGCGAATGAGCTTTACGGTGTCTTGATGCAGGAAAATGGTATCGAAGTTTCTTTGATGCAACCGAAAACTGCTGGTAACACGATGGGTGTTGTTACAAGCAAAGCAAAGTATGACGAATTGTGTGCCAAGTATGGTGAAATGACCATCGCCACGCTTATCAAGGCGAATGAAGATGGTGCAATTTCGATCGGCTATACCAATCCGACGAATAATCCTACTGGTCTTAACTTCGTCATTTCGATGCTGAGCTACTTCGATGCTAACAATCCGATGAGCATGGAGGCAACCACTGATTTCTCGAATTTCCAGAATACCGTTTCTGCGGTTTCGTTCTCGACGACTCAGATGAAGCAGGCTGTTTTGGATGGAGCTATTGATGCTTTCGTCCTTGAACATCAGGCTTTTGAGAGCGACGAATCGCTTAAGAATGATTTCGTGTTCATGCCTTTTGGTGTGCGCCATGACAATCCTCTTTATGCGGTCGGAACTCTTACTGACGAAGAAATGGCTGTTTTGAAGCTTTTCGGCGAGTATTTCGAGAATGATGCGGTGAAGGCACATGCAGCGCAGCTCGGCTTTGGCAAGAATGCTGAGTATGTAAGCACGGTTAAGAATTATTCTGGTGCGATGATTTCCACAATTCTTGATTTCTGGAAGGAAGAAAAGTCTTCTGGCAAGCAGATTGTGGCGGTATTCGTAGCGGATAGGTCTGGTAGCATGTCTTCGCGTGGAAAACTTGATGCGCTCAAGGAGTCCTTGAAGAATGCGATGCAGTATGTCGGTGAGCAGCATAAGGTTGGCCTTATTAGCTACAGCGGCACGGTTTACATCGATTTGCCGATTAGCGAGTTCACAACTGAGCAGCAGGAATACTACGTTGGTGCGATTGATTCGTGGAGCGCAAATGGCGGAACTGCCACTAACAACGCGCTTCTCATCGCTCTGAAGCTTCTGCATGAAGAGCAGCAGGCGAATCCCAATATCAAGCCCATCGTATTCCTTCTCAGCGACGGTCACACCGAAAGCGGCTATTCGCTCAGCAGCACGAAGGAAATCATGGACGCTTACGATATCCCGATTTACACGATCGGCTATGAGGCAAACATCGACGAACTCAAGAAGATCGCCGAAATCAATCAGGGCGCATTCATTAATGCGACCAGCGACGATGTTGGTTATATCTTGAAAACGCTCTTCGATGCGGAAATCTAACCATTGTGAAATCGTCCACGAGGGACGTCCGTCAAATGGACGAAACTCAAAAAAAGAAAACCAGGAATTTCTTCCTGGTTTTCTTGCGTAAAAAAGGACAAAGGGACGGGGCTTTTGTCCTTTTTTGTGTTACATCTGGAGAAGCTTGTTCTTGAGATCCCTTTCAAGGAGCTGAAGTTCGGCTTCGGCACTGTGACGCTTTTCGCGACCATCGGCCTGAATCTGCTGGACTTCCGTGATGGTGTCGATGAGCTTCTGGTTGGTCTCGACGAGAGTCTCGATGTCGATGATACCACGCTCTGCTTCGCGAGCAACATCGATAGTACCGGTCTTCAGATTCTCTGCATTCTTGCGGAGCAGATTGTTGGTCATGTTGGTAACACTCCTTTGTGCTCTCATGGCGTTCATCGAGTTGGCGAGGCCGAGAGCGATGACCATCTGACTCTTCCAAAGAGGAATAGTATTCACGACGGTCGACTGGATCTTGTCAATGAGCAACGAATCATTGCCCTGGAGGAGACGGATCTGCGATGCCATTTGCATGGCGACGGTGCGGGAAAGCATAAGGTCATGAAGCTTCTTGTCGAAGCGCTCGAGTGCATCCGCAAAGTCCTTGTACTCCATGGCTGCCTGATGGTCAGACGTGTTCTGCGCAGCGATACGAAGTTCTTCGAGGCGAGTTGTACGAAGTTCTTCGAGACGCTTCTTGCCGGCCAGGATGTACATGGAGAGTTCCTTGAAGTAGTGCTGATTGTGCAGGTAAAGCTCGTCGAGCATCTTGAGGTCTTGCATCAGCGTGAGCTGGTGTTCTTCAAGATGACCAACGATACGTTCAACGTTCGTGGAAACCTTGGAATACTGGGTACGCAGACCAGAAACCAATTTCTTCAGCTTTCGAAGGCTGGCATTGTTGAACTTGGCGGTATCGGGAGAGAAGTCCTCGAGTTCGCCAATCAGGTCAGTCAGCATACCACCGGCATCGCCGAGATCTCTTGTGCGAACCCGTTCCAAAGTGGTGTCAGAAAACGCAGCAATTTTCTTCTGCGCACCAGCACCATACTGGAGAACCAGGCCGCTGTCAGAGACGTCGATTTGCTTGGTGAAGGCTTCGATTTGGGCCAGTTCCTTCTCGGAAAACGCTGCTTCCATCTCAGTGATTTCGGTTCTGGAATTATCGGCAGGGGCAACAGGAGTCGTGGTGATTTCAGGCTCGGCCTGAGGGGCGAGTTCCAAAGTGATTTCGGGCATCGCCATGGCTTGAGAAGTAGTGTTGCTCATGTAAAAAACCTCCTAAAAAATTTATGGATTTACCGCAAACAATATATCACAGAACGCTAATTATGTCAATTGATTAGCAAGAGGGATGCCCCTTTTTGATAAAAAAATTATCAAAAAGGGGCGTCCCTCTTGATGAACTCTTGATGAATTTTTTGACAAAAAAGACAACTGGAAGAAATTTTTTGGTTCCAGTTGTCATATAATTTTAAACTATATAAATTCCGCCTACTTTTTTGCTTGTTGTAACGCCAAGTCCGTTGTTTTTTGAATAAGTATCACTTTCTCCAATAATTATTGTGTCGCCAGCAGAAATGTATCCAGCCTCTTTAGCAAATTCAATTCCTTCTTTAATCATGTCAGTTTCATCGTTTGAGTCATTTACTAAGATTGGAGTTACATTCCAAACGGCATTAAGTCTTCTTGCAGTTGTTTCGTTAGGAGTAAGAGCAATTACAGGGCAACTAGGTTTGAAACTTGCAATTGCGCGAGGTGTATGTCCACCAGCAGAAACCGAAATGATCGCTTTAGCATTTGTTTGCATAGCAAGCTCGCAAAGAGAATGTCCAACAATCATATTTAAACGATTATTGATAAGAGAACTTTGATCAAGTTTAGAAAATCTCTTCCAATAATCAATTTCATTTTCAACAGCTTTTGTAATTCTGGCCATCATGGCAACGCATTCAACAGGATAATTTCCAGCGGCAACTTCTCCTGAAAGCATAACGCAAGTTGTACCATCATAAACAGCATTTGCAACGTCGTTAACTTCAGCTCTTGTAGGGCGAGGAGAAGAAGTCATTGATTCTAACATTTGAGTAGCAACGATAACAATTTTTCCTTTTTGATTACATTTTTCAATGAATTCCTTTTGAAGCGAAGGAACTTTTTCAACAGGAACCTCAACACCTAAATCACCACGTGCAACCATGATACCGTCAGCAACATCAAGAATAGCATCAAAATTATTAACTCCCTCTTGGTTTTCGATTTTAGCAATGACATTAATATGAGGAGCATCAAGTTCCTTTAACAAATCTTTTATTGCAATAACATCCTCAGCTTTTCTAATAAATGATGCAGCAATAATATCAAATCCCTTATGAACACCAAAAGTAATATCGTCTTTATCCTTTTCAGTTAATAATGGAAAATTTAAAGCAAGACCGGGAACATTCACACTCTTCCTATTAGTTAATTTTCCTCCATGAAGAACGCGGCACTTAATGTCTTTACCAACAATCTCATCAACACATAATTCAATTAATCCATCATTGATAAGAATAATTGAACCTACAGAAACTTCTTCTGCAAGTGTAGGATAATTAACATGAACTCTTTCCTTTGAGCCATCGCACTCATCATGAGCCAATGTGAAAAATTGATCATCTTCCAAAAAAACAGATTCAGTTAAGAAAGTTCCAATTCTAATTTCTGGACCTTTAGTATCAAGCATCATTGCGATAGGTAAATTAAGTTCTTCGCGAACACTTTTAAATAATTCAATTCTTTTTTCTTGATCTGCATAATCACCATGCGAAAAATTAAATCTTGCAACATCCATACCAGCAGCACAAACTCTTGAAAGAGTTCGTACATCATCAACCGCAGGACCAAGGGTGCAAACAATCTTAGTACGTTTCATAATATCAATCCTTTCATAAAAAAAGGACAAAGGGACGGGGCTTTTGTCCTTTTTTATGTCTAAAAATTTGAATGTATGCTAAGTTTGAGTATAGAACATAGCATTTTTTACAATTATCCATTATCTATATTGTAGTAACGACTATTTTTATTTATATGATCTTTTTCAAAAAAGGACAAAAGCCCCGTCCCCTTGTCCTTTTTTATAAATTCTTATTTAGTTAACCACTTGCATAGTGATAAATCGTGTTTGTTTATTAGTAAATCATGTTTTGGTAAGACTCTGAATGTGTAGCCGTAGTTACCGCCATCGTCGATTGATAAATCGGCAGAATATTCGTATTCAGATTCACCAACATTTTTATCTACTTTCATTTCTGTGTATAAGCTGTTTGTCATTTTACCTTGTTCATCGATGCGACCGCAATACACTTCAACAGTAACATCTTCGGGAGCAAGACCGTTTAAAGAAACGTTGCAGCACATTTTAATGTTGTTTCCAGCTTTTACAGAAAGTTCATCAAGTGGAGTAGAAGGATTAATTTTAATCATTGACCACTTTGATTTTAAATTGTGTTCCCAACCAAGATAGTTATTAACAGAATCAACATTTGAAGTAATCATGTTAGTTCTGTTAATTTGAGGAATATATAATTTGTTTAGGTAGTCAACTAACATTCTACCAGTATTATAAATTCCACCAACAGTCTTGATTGAACATTTCATTTTCTTTACCCACTTAGAATTTAGTTCATCAGAATCTTTAGAGTAGTAAAGAGGAATAATTTCATTTTCTAATATATTGTAAATGCTTTGTGAATCAGCATTGTCTTGCAATTCATAGTTAGTATACTCAGTGTCATCGCCGATAGCCCAACCATTTGAACCATCATAGCCTTCGTACCACCAACCATCTAAAATACTAAAGTTTATAACACCGTTAACACCAGCTTTTTCACCACTAGTACCACTAGCTTCAAGTGGACGTCTTGGATTGTTAAGCCAAACATCAACACCGCTAACAAGATATCTTGCAACGTACATATTATAATTTTCAAGAATGAAAACTTTACCTTTAAATTGTGGCATTTCAGAAATTTCATAAATACGTTTAACCAAATCTTGACCTTGAACGTCAGCAGGGTGAGGTTTTCCAGCAAAAACGATTTGAACAGGTTTAGTAGGATCATTCAAAAGTTTTGTGATTTTTTCTAAATCTTTAAAAATCAAATCGGCACGTTTATAAGTAGCAAAACGTCTAGCAAAACCAATTGTAAGAACGTTTGGATCAAACATCTTATCGATTTCGTTCAATTCTTCTGGTGAAACACCGTGTCTCATTTTTTGAGTTCTAATATTTTTTCTAATAAGATTACCAAGTTTATTTTTTTGAATCATATGAGCATCCCAAAGAGCTTGATCTGGAATGTTGTCAATATCGTTCCAAACTTCAGCATCGTAAACTTGTTCTTGCCAGAATGGACGCATGTATGCGTTGTATAATTCTTTTAAAGTAGGAGCAAGCCATGTGCAAGTATGAATTCCATTTGTAACGTAATCTATAGGTATCTCGTTAGAAGCAGTTTCTGGCCAAAGGTCCGAAAAAAGTTCTTGAGAAACTTCGCCATGAAGCTTACTAACACCATTTTTTGCACCTGCAATTTTAAGTGCAAGAACAGCCATGTTAAAGCCTTCGTGGAAAGCATTTTCACGCTTAGCGCCTAAATTCATGAAATCATTTTTTGAAAGTCCAAGATCTTGATAGTAATTGTAAAAATATCGATCTACTAAATCGATAGGGAAGATATCGTTACCAGCAGGAACAGGTGTATGAGTTGTGAAAATAGTGCAAGCAGAAGCCATTTTTCTTGCAACTTCAAAAGAAACCTGTTTTTCTTCCAT
Source organism: Clostridia bacterium (assembly GCA_017462965.1). GTDB lineage: Bacteria > Bacillota > Clostridia > TANB77 > UBA1234 > UBA1234. The sequence continues at coordinate 29,802 of JAFTQC010000040.1, forward strand.
GAAATTTTTAATAACTTCAAGAGCAACGAAAGAAGAGTGACCTTCATTCATGTGATAAACAGTAGGATCAATACCTAAAGTTTTAAGAAGTTTCATACCACCGATACCAAGAATAACTTCTTGAGAAATTCTCATTTCTTGGTTTCCACCATAAAGTTTCAAAGTTAGTTGCCTATCCATGTTAGAATTTAAATCAATATCTGTATCAAGAAGATATAGTGTAACTCTACCAACAGCAATACTCCAAACTTTTAAGTATATAATTCTTCCAGGAAACTCTACAGAAATAATTAAATCATTTCCATCTTTATCAAGAACAGGCGAAATCGGTAAATCCTCCATAACACTAGGAGAATAGTCGAAAAGTTCACTACCATCTCTGTTTATAAATTGATTAAAATAACCTTGTTTGTATAAAAGTCCAATTGGAGTAAAAGGAATACCAAGATCACTAGCAGATTTACAATGGTCACCAGAAAGGATACCAAGACCACCAGCATAAATTGGCAATACTTCATCTAAACCATATTCGGCAGAAAAATATGCAATTCTATCATTTTTATTATTTGGGAAAGTACGATTGTAGTAAGTATTATCAGTAGATAAATAATTCTTAAAATTATCGATAATCAAATCATAATCTTTTAAGAATTCACTATCATTTGCAACTTCCATTAATCTTTTTTGGCTAATTCGTGAAAGAAATTTTACAGGATTTTTTCCAACTTTCATGAATAAATCTGAATCAATATAATCATATAAACGAAGCGCATAAGAATTCCAAGACCACCATAGGTTATTTGCCATAGTAGCAAGATCCGAAATTCGTTCTGGCAATTGTGGTTTTACAGTAATTTTTCCGAACAAGTACACTTTGATTTCCTCCTTTGTAATCATATGTTTACACACATCAACATTATCTCGTACTTGAAAATTTTTGTCAATATTTTGCACAGGTCTTTTCAACGATATTTTCGAGATGTTCCAAATAATTATCAAGTTTGAAATATACAAAATGCTCAGGATAAATATAATTACAATTTCTAAAATTCATTAGAAGCTTCGTAAGAATCAAATCTTTTCTATATAGGTATAGTTTCTTTGATTCGCTAGACGGAAAATTAGAATCCAACACAATTTGTAAAATATTCTTAAGTCTACTCATGCTATAAGGCGATAAATCTTTATGTTGTGATGACAAAATTTGATGAGTTATTCTTAGCTCATAAAAATCAATAATTAATTCAGAGAGGATGATAGAAAGGTTGGTGTATAAGTAAATATAACTTTGATAAATATTATTATATTTTTGTTTCTTCAAAACTTTATTGTAAAAACTTTCGCACTTTATGACTATGGTATAAATACCATTTATTTTTTTAGCAAAAAAATGAATTCTTTGGTATTCAGTTAGTTTCCTAATCAACAACCTATAAAAATTTCTAGATTGAATTTTAATTATAATAAATTTTGGACTCAAAAGTTCACGCTCCTTAGCAGGGGGGACGCCCCTTTTTGGTAAAAGTTTCATCAAGAGGGACAGCCCTTTTTGATAAAAAGGAATCTTTGTGTTTGCTGGTAATTCTTGATTTGCAATATATATTGTTTGTACCATAATAAAAACGTTATTAGAGATAAAAAATTTTATTAAAATGTATTTTTCTGTTATAACTATTGTGTATACTCATTTTAAAGGATTTATTTACTTGGCAAAAAGGAGTGTCCCTTTTGATGAATTTTTTCACAAAAAGGGGCGTCCCTCTTGATGAACTCTTGCTAATTTTGTTGCCTTACTGTTGCCGATGTTATTTTTTACAAAAAAGTTTTTTTTCATACTTCTTAGTACATAATATTCTTGAAAAAAAAGATGGTTAATGTATAATAGTTATAGGTATATATTTTTGAAATTGGAAAGTAGATTCTGATTTGAGGTGAACAAATGAAAACAGTATTAAATACGCTTAAAGAGAAGCTTAATACTTTAGGATACAATGAAACAATTATTAACTCGACTTTATCAAAATTTGATTTGGCGTTGGTTGAAAATGCTGCTTCAGATTTTGAAAATGTGGACGAGCTTATAACTATTGAAGAATATGATGAACCTAATGTTGAAATCATTAGGATGTTTTTGAATGTTAATAATGATATGTTGCAATGTGAAGTTTTGGAAGGGGATATTACTCTTTCTGCTACTGAATCAGCGGTGGGGACTAGATTTGCGATTGCTGATTATACTCTTTCAAAAAGAAATGTAATAATGGGAATTACTACTAATTTTAAAGTGAAAATTATTGCATACAAACCAACTCCTAAAACACAAAATTTGTATAACGGAATGACGTATGAACAGGCGTACAAAAAGGAAAGAGATGAAGTAACATTATCGTATTATGAAGCGTTTGTTGATAACGTTACTAGAAGCGGTAAGGCGACGGAACGTAAAGTTAAAGAGATTATTACTCTTCTTGTTTCTGATTTTGTGATTGATGAAATTGCAATAAAGGATTTAAATCCAAGATTTAAAATGTATGATAACGAGTATAAGTATGCGGAAAATATTTATTCATATTCGATTAGATATATAAATCTTAGAACAAATAGAGTTGAATTTTTTGAGAAAGATGCAAATATTAAAATGATTTCTAAAAATGTTCAACCAGGAATTATTAGTAATGATCCTTATATAAAAGTTGACAAACCACTTGTTGAAGCGGATTTTCCACTAAATACAGTTTCGTATTATTGGATTGGAGCAAGCAAAGGTGTTCAAGAACAAATTGCTATTTTTATTTCGCCAAGAGTTTATGAACAAGCGATGTTTTCTGAACTTAAGAAAGATGATCCAAGAATTGAAAATCTTGCTAGAGATCTTACAAGAAGATTTAAAAGAGAAACAAATCAAGAAGTTGACTTTGACGATATAAAAGATGTTTTAAGAAAATTAAATTTTGAACTTATGTGTCCATCTATTGATATAATACGTGCAAATATGCCAAATAAAACTGATCCAATAGAGCCTATCAAATACAAATATAAAGTAATAACGGATCCAGCAGAATTTGAAGAAAAATTGTATATAACAATAGAAGACCACATGGCAAAACGTTATAGATATAAACTTGTAGAAAATGTTTTAGAAGATTTAACTACAGTAGGAAATAAACTTGAATATACAGATGAAAAAGGTTCAATGGTTCGTAAGCAATCAGTAGCTGACTTTAATGTAAATACACCTGCGGTAGTAATTAGAAGAGAAACATTTATTGATGCTGAAGGTATTCCTGATTTGCTTGGATACATTTATCAAGATATGAAATATTATGGAACAGATGCATTACCAGTTCCAAATATTGAAGTTGTTTTTTACATGCCACCAATGGACTCAGATCGAGGATCGGTTGCAATGTATAATGGAACAAGCTTAGAATTTAGTTTGGCAAATATATCAAACCAAAACTTCTTTAATTCTGAACAAGTTTCGGGAAATAATTCATATGTAATTGGTGGAGGAGCTATTTTACCTGGTTCAACAACAGTTACAGTAAGGTATATAAATTCGAAAGATGAAATACTTAAAGAAAATGTTATCGCAAATGTATTCCCAAAAACATCATATTTGCCAGATGTTATTCCTGTAATTAATGATAAGGATGGCAAAGAGTGGATACTTGAAAATAATAACATTATTCCAACAGTTTTATCATCAAAAGCGGATGAAAATGTTATACAGATTAAGTATATAGAAAAATATGCAAGAGTAAGTTTTTCATTCATCAATCGAGAAGGAAAAAAACTTGTTGATGACAAACAAGAACTTGTTCAAGTTGGAACAAATTACGATTTTTCAACAAAACAGATTTGTAGAGATAAAAACGGAGAAGATTGGAAACTTTTAAACACAAGACCTTCAAAATTAATTGTTTCTGATGTTGAAGAAAAAAATAAAATTATTTTGATTTATGATATTGAACGTGCAGACATAACGATTAGATTCATAAATAGGGCAGGCGAGCAAATTGCTGATGATAAGATTGTCCAAGGTGCGGTAGAAAAATTATATAAGGCAGATTCTGTTCCTTATATTGTTGATTCTAATGGATTAGGTTGGAGTTATGTTGAAGGTTCGAACGCGACAGTACTTGTTAAAAATACAGAGCCAAATATAATTACTTTAGTTTATGAAGAAGCAAAACAAAAAGTTATTACTCGAATAAAAAATGAAGAGGGGCTTCCATTAATTGATGACGAAATTGTATTTTTACAAATTGGTAAGAAATATAAAGTGGACTTCGAAAGCATGGTATATGATTTAGAATGCAAGGAATGGAAACTTTCTAGAACAGTAGTTAGCGAGATTGTTGTAGATAGAGATGGAAATAAAAACTTATTAGAAGCGATATATGAGCCAAGATTATCAAGAGTCGCTATAAAGTTTGTTGGTTTAGACGGTAGACAAATTCGTGAATCGGCAGTGGAACAAGCGCAAATTGGTGCTAGATTTAATGCTGAAAGTATGAGCGAAATTCCTGATAGTTTCGGAAAAGTATGGTCTTGCATTGAAGGTGGAACAGGAATAATAATTTCTGAAAATGAAAGAGAAAACGCTGTTACGCTTAAATATGAGCCACTTATGGCGAAAGTTACACTTAAATATTATGATGCAGAATCAAATGAACTTATAGCGCCTAAATATGAAACATTGCAAGTTGGAACTGTTTATAAAAATAAACCAATGATGAAGATTACCGATGAATCAGGTAAACGCTGGATAATTGATGAAGCTAAGGTTCCTACTATTACAGTTAATAAACATGAAGAGGAAAATATAGTTTCAATATATTATGATAAAGAAAATACTAAAGTTACAATCACTTTCTTTGATGCTTTTGGAAATAAATTAAGAGAAGCACAAGACGTTGAATCACAAATAGGTGCATTGTATAATTCAGAGTTATTCCTTAAAATTAGTGATACTCAAGGCAATAGATGGATGCTTGAAAGTTCTGAGCCAAAGAACTTGATGGTTAGAGAAAACGGAAATAATTTCAAATTCATATATGGAGAAGTTAAGGCAAAAGTATTAGTAAAACATATTGATATTGCTTCACAAAAAGCCATTGTTGAGGATGTTATTTCAACAATCAAATTAGGTGGAATTTTTATTCCTAACATTAGACAGAAAATATTAGACAAAAATAAGTGGCAATGGAAATATATTGGTGATGAAAATATTTCAATTGTTACAAAAGAAAATGAGCAAGAAAACATTATCATATTAAATTATGAAGAGGATAGAAGCGATGTTGTTTTAAAATATCAAACACTTGACGGAACTACGATTAGAGCTGATGCTGTAAAGAAAGTACAGATAGGTAAGGAAATAAAGATTGATCATGTACTTAAGTTTAATGATAATGATGGACTTGGTTGGAAGTATGTTAAATCATCACTTGGCACACAAGTTGTAAAACCTGAAGAAAATATTATTATAGATTCGTATGAACCATTACTTGCAAAAGTTGTTACTAAGTATGTTTTCGAGGATAATATGGAAATCGTACAAGCTAAAGAAGAGAACATCCAAGTCGGTAAGAAGTTTGTTCCGGAAATACTTGAAAGAATTACTGACAAGGAACGTGCTTTGTGGTCATATGTTAGTGTTTCTGATGATGAAATAATTGTTAAAGAAGAAGTAAATGTAGTTGAATGCAAGTATGAGAAAACGTTGGCTGAAACTACAGTTAGATATGTTGATGAGCAAGGCGAATTAATTGCTGATCCTATAGTTGGTAAATATCAAATTGGTACAATTTTTGCTGCGACGATTGAGAAGAATTTTGAAGATAAAGAAGGCAAAGCTTGGATTTTTGGTAGTGTAGATTATGAAAAAATTACGGTTCAAGAAGAATCTGAGAAAAATATCATTAATGTGACGTATAAGAAAGAAATGGTTGATTTAAAACTTTGTTTCTTTGGTTCAGGTCTTCAAACTATTAAGACTGCGCAGATTGTTAAGGCACAAATTGGAAGTATATATATTGCTAAACCTATGAATGTCATAATTGATGAAAAATCTTTAGGTTGGGAACTTAGAGAAGATTTGATTCCTAAGTTTAAAGTAAACAGAAATCCGACTGAGAATATTGTAAATATAAGTTATGATAAGTACATGGTTGATGCAATTGTTCAATTTATCGATGATGAGAATAATGCTGTTATTGAACCAAGTGTGACGAAGCATCAAGTTGGAACAACGTTTATGCCTGAAATTGAAGATTATATTGAGGATAAGGAAGGCAAGGAATGGGTGTATGCAATAAAAGTTGAGAATAAGGTCTTCACAATGACTAAGAAAATTGAACCGATTGTTATTAGTGAAGCTGTTGGAAAGAACTTAATTAAACTGCATTACAAACCATCGATGAATAAAGTTACGATTAAATATAAGGATCCAATGGGCACAGATATAAAGATGCAAATGGTTACAGAAGCTCAAATTGGTTCTAACTATACACCAGAAATTATTAAAAATATTGTTGGTGCTGGTAACATTAAATGGGTTTATAATCCTAATAGTAAATCGACTATTAAGATTAACAGAGATCCTGGTAAGAATGTCATAAATCTTGCTTATGAAGAGCAAAAAGCTACGGTTATTTATAAATATTTTGATGAGGATAAAAATATTTTGAAAGATGAAAAGAAACAACTTGCGCAGATTGGTAGTGTGCATAGGGTTGATCCTGAAAATATTGTTGAAAGTAGCGATGGTAGAGTTTGGGAATATAAAGCGAAGAGTCTTGATGAGGTTAAAGTCGATGATAATGAAGCTAACAACGTCGTTGAGATTGTGTACATGCCGCTTAAAGTTGATGTTGTTTTGAAATTTATAACATTGAATGGAAATACAATTTTACCAAGCAAGATTGTTAAAGCGCAATTGGGTAGTGAATATAAAGCTCCTGTTGAGCAGACGATAACAGATGATGAGTCTAGGTTATATAAATTTGTTAAGGTTGAGCCTGCTTCAATAAAAGTTAAAGAAATTCCACTTGGTAAAGAGGATAATAATGATATAAATGTTTTTGAAATTACGTATGAATCTTCTTTCAGCGAAGCTAGAATTGTTTTCAAGGATATTGATGGCAATAAGTTAAGGGATGATGAAATTAAGCAAATGCAAGTTGGTACTATGTTTGCACCATCTCCAATTCAATATATTACAGATAGAAAAGGTATTCAGTGGGAGCTTATTAATGATAAGGTCGATCCAATTAGAGTTATGGAGGATGCTCGTCAAAACCAAATAACAATGGTTTATGAGGTTGCGAAAGCTGAGATTTCTGTTAGATTTAAAGATATGGATGGAAATGCGATTCGTGAGGCCAAGTTGTTCTATTTAGAAGTTGGCAGTGAATTCGTTCCTGAAGTTGAAGATGAGATAGTGGATTCTCAAAACAGAAAATGGATATATACGATGACCGATCCAGTAAAACTAACGGTTGGAAGTATCAATAATATTATTAATATTGTGTATCAAGAAAAGAAAGCTATGACTGTTATTAAAATTCAAACGACTGATGGCAAGACGTTAAGGGATGATGTTAAGACAAAACAACAAGTCGGAAGTAAGTATGTTCCTGTTCCTGTTACTAAGGTTATTTATGACAATAACAATAATATTTGGAGATTTGCATTTAACAGTCCAAGTGACATTATTGTTTCTGAAAATGTCGAGGAAAATGTGGTAATTCAGTATTTTACAACAGATGATTCTGTTAAGAAAGAAGATACAAACAAGACATTTAATCCTGATATTTCTCGATTTATTGATAAGGATTTAGTTGCTGAAGCTGAAAAAGAAGAAGCTGAGAAGAAAAAACAAGAAGAAGAAAAAGCTCAGATGAAAGCTGCGATGCCAGAAGAAGAAAAAGTTAATTTCACTGATCCATATTTACAAAATTTAGAAAGAAATATGAATTTAACTAATAAACAAAAAGGTGTAATTAATCAATTAAATGATTACAATGCTAGTATTATAAAACTATTGCATGAGGCACTAAAGTATCCTGGCAACATAGATGATCTTAATTTGTCTGATAAGCTTGATAAGTTGATTCGCGAAGAGAAAGAACTTCTTAATACTGGTTTGAAAGACGTAATCGAAGAAGATAGAAGTGGTAACAAGATTAATAGAATACTTGAAGCTATAACAGCTTCTGAAACGACAGATAAGAATTTCAGTTTATTGCAGACTAAAAAAGCGGTTTCATTTGCAGAGTATTTTATAAAGAAGAATACAACTGACAAAGAAGATGCAAGATTCATTTTAGACAGAGGTAAAAATGATAAAGGTATAGAATGTGTTAACAAGAAGATTGCTGAATCTAAGCAACCTGTACCTGAACTTATAACTTTGAAAGTTGCATTAATATATGAAAAAGCAATACTTGATAATTACGTTAGAGCGAGATCGTTAATTAAAGATGAATATTTCAAAAATGATGAAAGTAAAGAAAAATTGTCTCGTGAAGTTATTGTAGAGGTTACAAATACACTTCCAGATGAAGCCTTAAAACTTTTCAACAGATGTTTGAATCTTTCAGTAAGTCAAAGAAATGAATTAGATGCAATAATGAAATTATTAAGTTCTCAACAATTAACAACAGTACAAAATGGAATTAATAAGATTTCAGAAGGAAAGATAAGAAAAACAGCATTAAAGCTATATAAAGAAATCGTAGGGTAAAATAAAAGGGAATCGTTCTTTTTGGAAATTGGGACGGTTCTCTTTTCCAAATTTGTAGTAGTTATATTTGAATTTATAACTTGTTTAACAAATTTGGAAAAGAGAACCGTCCCAATTTCCAAAAAAGAACGATTCCGGTTTGTTTTTAAATATATATTTTATAATCGATGTCTGGGAAGATTAAGTCTTTATATTCGATGTCTTCTAGGTATGGTTCATCGATTTCGTTTTTGTCTATCATGTCGGCTAAGGCATTGAATCTGCCGACGTGGTCGCGTACACGTTTGTGAGCATAGTCGACCATTGTGTTTGAGGTTATGATGAATGGCCAATCGCTGCTTTGTGCAAGAAGTAGCTCGCGTGCACATTGATTAAGCGCACGTTTTTGAAGTGGATGTGGATCTTGATAGATTGTGGCTAAGTAGTGCATTCTTTCAGCGATGTTGTTAAGATGTCTATACATATAGTCATTTCCAGGGTTTAGCCAAACTTCGTTGTATCCGTGTGCACCCCATGTTGAAATTGCTGGTGCGCATTCTTGTATATCAGGATATTTTTCTAAGTACTCACTTGGTGTAATTAGTTTAAAAGTATCTTGATTGTAATGTATTTTTTTAAATAAAACGTATAACCAATATGGTCCTTCATACCACCAATGCCCATAAAGTTCTGCGTCGTAAGGACATGTAATTACAGGTGGATTTTTCATATTAGGAGCAACGCTATTTATCTGCGCTATTCTTGATGCAACAAAGTGATCTGCTTGCATTTCTGCAACAGCTTTCGCGTTGCTGTCGTTATAATATTCTTTGTTGCAATTTTTGCCCGTGATTTTGTGATACTTAATTCCTGTATCAACACGATGCCCTGACTTAGATATGTAAGGTTTGATGTAATCCCAATCAGCTTCATAACCTATATCTTTATAAAATTCTCTATAGTTTGGATCGCCAGGGTATCCGCAAATCGAGCTCCAAACTTGTTTTGAACTTTCCATATCACGGCCAAAAGCAACAAGGCCGTTAGGCGAGATGATAGGAGCAACAGTTCCGTGAAGAGGTTTTGGATTTGCATATGTAATTCCGTGAGTTTCAAGAAGAACGTATTTGATTCCAAACTCTCTAAGATAAGGTTCGACTTCTGGAACGTAAGCACATTCAGAAAGCCACATGCCACGAGGTTGTCTTCCAAAATGTTTTTTATACATTTCAACGCCAACTGCGATTTGAGCGCGAGCTGCTGAAGGAACAACATTTAAAAGTGGAAGAAAACCATGCGTTGCAGGACAAGCGATGATTTCTAAAACACCGATGTCTTGGAAATGTTTAAAAGCTTCAACTAAATTACAATTATATTTGCGTTTATATACTTTATAAAATTCTTTGAATTGATAAAAATACATTTTAGCCAAATCATTTAAAGGTTTATCATGCTTAGTTCTTTTAATTTCTTTGCCTGCAAGTCTAATTCTTTCAAGAAGATATCTTAAATATCTTTGCTGCAATAATTTATCTGTAAGCATTGTTATAAGAGGAGCGGTGATATTCATTGTAACTCTGAAGTCAACGCCTTCGTTAACAAGTTTTTCATAATTAATTAAAAGTGGTAGATATGTCTCGGAAATTGCTTCGAATAGCCATCTTTCTTCTATATAAGTATCTGCTTCTGGATGTCTAACGTATGGTAGGTGTGCATGCAAAACGAGATTTAGATAACCTTTTTCTTTCATTAAATACAATCCTTTCTATAAAAACCTATATATAATAGTAGATTTTGAATACATGTTAAAAAAATGACGTGAGAATAATAGTCACTCACGTCTTTACTTAGTTTCGTCATATCTCGAATATGATGAAATATTATCTTCGTATTTATTAAATGAACTGATATTTTCCATAGAACTAATGCCATTCTCATATCGCGAAAATGACCCTTCGTTAATAACAGCCCCTTGTCCATTTGCGCCGGTGAAGAAATCTGTAGACAAAGACAAATTCGTATAATCTTGAGGGTTTGAACCATCGATATTGTATCTTCTTTTGTTATAGTAAACAGTGAACTTGTCTGTCATATCAAGTTTAATGTAATTTCTATAAATTACTTCTTCCGAGTCACCGACATACACAGGATTGCTACGTGGTATCTTAGCTGAATTAGAAGTATACAAATTTACAAATTCATCATTTTGAATTCTTCCAAGTTCAACTTGATATTCGCAATCAGGATCTTTTACTTCAATGTAATAATTTGTAGTAAAAGGATCGATAGGGATGTCGTAGGAATAGTTCATCGTAATGTTTTTTATTTTTAAGACTGGACGTGCAGAAGAGTAATCTAAATTTTTAGATTCAAAATTTTTAATTGAATCTTCATCGACTTCCCAATACACATACATTCTTGTTGGTGACTGAACAAGAAGGCGCACGATAGTTTTATTATATTTATTTGGCAATTCATAATATTCTGTCTTTGGTAAATACACCCTTTACAGCCTCCTTAATAATCTTAATGAATGAAAAGTGCAACATTCATTAGAATTTTATCTTATGCAAAAGTCAAAAAGTGCAATATAAAATTACTACTAATAAATGATATATTAAAAAAGAATAAATAGCAAGATAAAGAAAAAAATTTTTAGAAAAAGTTAACAAGAGGGACAGTCCTTTTTGAGAGAGAACATCATCAACGGGGACAGCCCTTTTTGATAAAAATAATATTTTAATCTTATATTACTTTATATATTTGTTTATCAAAAAGGGCTGTCCCCGTTGATGATGTTCTCTCTCAAAAAGGGCTGTCCCCGTTGATGACGTTCCCTCTCAAAAAGGGCTGTCCCTCTTGCTAACTTTTTTAAAAAAACATTTACTTTTTTAGGGCGTTCATATACAATAATTTTGAATTAATGACACAAAAAAAGATGAAACAAAAAAATGAAGAAACAAGCGAAAAATGAAAGGGGATTTTGCAATGAAAATAATGATGCTTTCATGGGAATATCCACCAAGAATTGTTGGTGGTATTGCAAGAGTTGTACATGACTTATCACATACTTTTACAAAACAAGGTCATGAAGTTCATGTAATAACTTATCAAGAGGGTGATACAAAAGAATTTGAGAGAGATGGAGATGTGTATGTACACAGAGTAACGAATTATCCAATCAATGCTAATAACTTTATTGATTGGGTTATGCAACTTAACTTTTGCATGATGGAGAAAGCAGCAGATGTAATTAAAGAGTACGGGAAATTCAATGTTTTACATGCGCATGATTGGCTAGTTGCTTATGCGGCTCGTGCAATTAAGAAGACTTATAAATTGCCACTTGTTGCTACAATTCATGCTACAGAGAGTGGAAGAAATAGAGGTATTCATAATCAATCACAAGGATATGTAAATGATGTTGAGTGGATGCTTACTTATGAAGCTTCAAACGTAATTTGTAACAGCATGTACATGAAAAATGAAATAAAAAATTTGTTTGGAAAACCAGTTGAGAATATTCATGTTGTTCCAAATGGAATAAATGTAAATAAGTTTGATGGAAAAGAAAGAGATTGGGAATTTAGAAGAAATTATGCTGCTGATTATGAAAAAATTATTTTCTTTGCAGGTAGAATTGTTAATGAAAAAGGAATTCAAGTTCTTTTAAATGCAGCTCCAAAGATTTTAGCTAATTATCCAAATGTTAAGTTTGTTATTGCTGGTAGAGGTCCTTGTATGGATGAACTAAAAGGTTTAACGAGCTATTTAGGTTTGGAACAAAAAGTATATTTCACAGGTTATTTGAATGATGTCCAAATAACGAAGATGTATAAGGCGATTGATATTGCTACATTCCCAAGTTTATATGAGCCATTCGGAATAGTTGCATTAGAAGGTATGCTTGCAGGAGCAGCAACAGTTGTTTCTGATGCTGGTGGTTTAAATGAAATCGTTTCTCATAGAATTGATGGAATGAAAGCATATGCTGGAAATCCAAATTCGCTTGCTGATTCAATTTTAGAATGTTTATATGATGAGTCTTTATGTGCTCAAATGGCAGCAAAGGCGCATGAAAAAGTTGTTAAAGAATTTAATTGGGAAACAATTAGTCAAAAAACAATGGATGTTTACAAAGATTCAATTAAGCTTGCGAAAGCGGCTGAAAAATCAAGAGTTAAACTTGAGTCTCTTGCTACAGCTGAAAGCTTAGGAACAGCTACTATGGTAAATGGAAAGGATACAACAATTACACCATATACAACAGATAAGGAAATTAACGCGATTCACAATCCATTAAAACAAAAACTTGCAAAAGGTAATGCGTAAATTTTTTGGGACAAAAGCCCCGTCCCTTTGTCCCGAAAAAAACACCCAGGCAGATTGCTCTGTCTGGGTGTTTTTTAGTAGATTCGCTTGTCGCGAGGGGCGAGCCACATTTTTTTGGCATAGGGCAAGACGTGCTCTGTGCCGATGCGGTCGATATAGTAGATGGTGTTATCGCGCATTACACGAGCGTAGCCGTTGTTGTACCACCAAACTTTCTCGTAGATGCATTTGCAGGTTTCAACGCCACCGCGGTTGATGAAGCCGTAGCCGGTTTCCCGTCGGACGGTAGCGTGAAGGCTTACATCGAAGTTACTGACGGATAGATAGACGGGTCCGCAAATAAGCGAGCCATCTTCATCCATAAATCCGTACTTGCCGTTTTGTTTATACCAGAAGTATCCCCAACAGATGGGACCGACAGCTTCAAAATGGCTCAGATTGATTTTCCGGCCATTTGTGCGCTCCAAAATGATAGACGTGGGCGTGACGTGCAGTTTAGCCATAGCATACCCTCCTTTGATAGCAGGTGGAAATGATAAAAACGTCAATTTAACACGGATAGTATACAAAAAATAGTAAAAAAAGTCAATTATATCAGGAATATTCTTGGTGTTTCCACATATAGATTAACTAAGTTTGGCGTGAAAAAGTTAAAGGAGGATTTATATGGATAATTATGGTATATATCAAGATATTGCTACAAGAACGAATGGGGACATATATATAGGAGTTGTTGGCCCTGTAAGAACAGGAAAGTCTACATTTATAAAAAATTTTATGAATATGGCCGTGTTACCAAATATTAGCAATGAATATAAAAGAGAAAGAGCGAAAGATGAATTACCACAAAGTTCGAATGGTAGGATGATAATGACGACGGAGCCTAAGTTTGTTCCGAATGAAGCTGTGGAAGTTTTGCTTGATAACGTACGATTTAATATGCGCATGATTGATTGCGTTGGATATTTGGTGAACAACGCTTTGGGACATATTGAGGGGAATGTTCCGAGAATGGTGAATACGCCATGGAGTGAAAAGCAAATTCCGTTTGAGGAGGCTGCTGAAATTGGTACTAGAAAAGTAATTGAGGAGCATTCAACAATAGGAATTTTGGTTACAACAGATGGAAGTGTAACGGAGCTTTCGCGTGAAGACTATATTAATGCGGAAGAAAGGGTGGCTGATGAATTAAAAAAGAAAAACAAACCATACATAGTTATTTTGAACACAAGTAATCCGACGTCTGAAAATTCAATTAAATTATGCAAAGAATTGGAAGAAAAATATGATGCACCAGTTATGCCACTAGATTGTGCGCATATGAATGAAAATAATATAAGTGAAATAATGAGCAGATTATTATATGAATTTCCGGTTAATGAAATTGATATTATGCTTCCAAAGTGGGTTGAAGAGCTAGACAAAGAGCATCCACTAAAAACAAATTTAATAAAAATGTTTAGAGAGAAATTTGCATCGATAAAAAATTTAAGACAAATAAAAAATATTGGTTCCGAGATGGAAACGGAAGAGATAATTGACAGGATTAGATTTGATGCGATTGAACTTGGTGCTGGGAAAACATCTGCAAATGTTGAAATTGATAAGAAGTTGTTTTATGAAATTCTTAGTGAAATGTCTGGAGTTTCCGTGAAAGAAGAGGGGGATTTATTTTCGATTGTAACTTCGCTTGCTCAAAAGAAAAAGAGTTATGACAAAATCGAAATGGCATTAAATGATGTCAAAAGGAAAGGTTATGGAATTGTGACGCCTGATATAGACGACTTAACTTTAGAGGAACCAGAGATTGTAAAGCAAGGTTCAAAATTTGGTGTGAGATTACGTGCGAAAGCGCCAAGTCTTCACATAGTAAAAGCTGATATTGAAACGGAAGTTTCACCTGTGGTTGGAAGTGAAAAGCAATCAGAGGAATTGATAAATTATTTAATGAAAGAATTTGAAGATGATCCAAAGCAAATTTGGAATTCAAATATTTTTGGAAAGTCACTACACGAACTTGTAAATGAAGGTTTGCAAACGAAACTTCATAAGATGCCGGAAGATGCACAATGTAAGCTGCAAGAAACGTTAGAGAAAATAATAAACGAAGGTAGTGGCGGATTAATTTGTATAATTTTATAGCTCGAAACCGCACCGCACACGAGGGAGAGCCCTCGTGTGCGGTGCGGTTTTGGTTGGTTTGTTTTTTCGGAAGAAATCGTCCAATTAACGGACGTCCCCCGTGGACGAAAAAGGCGATAAAGAAAATGCTATAAATTTAGCTTACAATATGGTACAATAAGTTTTAGTTTGGAATGAAGGGAGTTTAACAATTGGTTTTTGAACATAAATATAGAGTTGAAATTGAAGATGTGGATAAAGATAATTTGTTAAGTAATAGAGCACTGCTTGGGATTCTTGAAGATATTGCATGTTTTCATGCGGCTAGTTTAGGGCAAGGTCCGCTTGAAGTTACAAAGAATGGATTTGCTTGGCTTTTGCTTAATTGGAGACTTAAAGTTATAAAGAGAAGTACGTATGGTGATGTTCTTACTGTGAAAACTTGGCCAAGACAATTTGATAGAGTAAGTTCTTACAGAGATTTTGAAATTTCTGATGAAAATGGACAAACAGTTGCAATCGGAAGTTCGAAATGGTTTGTGATGAATTTAAGTTCAAGAAGACCGATTAGGCTTACTGAAGAATACACAAATCCATATTGTCCAATTTCTGATGTAAGTGTTTTTGAAGAGGAAATGCCAAAATTAAATGAAACGGGTGAATATGAGTATAAGACAGAATATACAGTTGGTCGCAGAGATATTGATTCAAATAAACATATGCATAATATAAATTATTTAGACTTAGCGTACGAGGTTTTACCTGAAGAAGTTTATGAAAATAATGAATTTAATAATGTAGAAATAGAATACAAAAAAGAAGTTATGTATAAAGATAAAATAGAATGCTATTATTCAAAAAATGAAGAAAAGCATGTTGTTACAATAAAAACAGGCGATAAGGTTAATGCTATAGTTGTATTATCATAGTTTTTGAAAAGGAGATAATTAATCTAAATGTTAAAATTACTAAAGAGAATTTTTTTGACATTATTTGTTTTAATTGCAGTTGTTTGTTCTTATGAAATATACAAGGGTTATGAAATGTATGAAGCGGCAATTTCTGAAATGTCGGTAAAAGAAATGGCAAGTTCTATAAAGGAGAAAGATAATTATACATTGCTTTCAGAAATGCCTGATATATACAAAAATGCTGTTGTATCGGTTGAAGATCATAGATTCTATAAGCATGGAGGAATTGATATTATTTCAATTGGACGAGCTATTGTAAGTGATATAAAAGCAAGAGAATTTGTTGCTGGTGGAAGTACAATAACACAGCAACTTGCTAAAAACACGTATTTCACGCAAGAAAAGAAAATTGAAAGAAAAATTGCAGAAATTTTTATGGCATTCGAAATTGAAGATGAACTTTCAAAAGAAGAAATATTAGAACTATATTTAAATACAAGTTATTTTGGAGAGGGTTGTTATACAGTTTCTGAAGCTAGTGATTTTTATTTTGATAAAGAACCTTTGATGATGGATGAATATGAATCTACATTACTTGCAGGAATACCAAACGCACCAAGTGTGTATGCACCAACAAAAAATCCAGATCTTGCAAAACAACGACAAAGACAGGTTTTGGATAAAATGATAGAACATGATAAAATTTCAAGAGAAGAAGCAAGTGAAATATTAAAAATAGAGTATAAAGGAGCTAACTAATTTTTTGGAAATTGGGACGGTTCCTTTTTCCAAATTTAATACAAAATCGTTTCTAAAAGGTTTACACTATTTAAAAATTGATATAAAATAATCATGAAATAATATATCAAAAGGGGTTTTATTTTTATGTGTAATGTTATTTCGAGTTCGGCTGCAGAAACGCTTGCTCTTGGCGCAAAAATTGCACCACTTCTAAAAAAAGGAGATGTTGTAGTTTTATCTGGCGACCTTGGAGCTGGAAAAACATTGTTTGTTTCTGGTTTGCTAAACTTTTTTGATATGAAAGATGAAGTTTCGAGTCCGACGTTCACGATAGTGAATGAATATAATGTAAGGTCTGATTTGAAACTTTTTCATTTTGATGTTTATAGGTTAGATTCACCAGATGAATTTCTTGCTATTGGTGGAGATGAGTTCTTTTATAACGGAATTTGTCTTATTGAATGGGGAGAAAAAATTGATGAATTACTTCCAAAAGATTGCTTAAGAATAAAGATTGAAAAAGATGCAGAAAATAATGAAAAAAGAAAGATTTCTTTTTATTCAAGCAGTAACAAATTTGATGATTTAATTAAGGAGGTAACGAACAACGGTGAGAGTTCTAGCGATTGATACTTCTGGATCTAATTGCAGTGTATGTATATTGGATGAAGAAAAAGTAATATGTGATTTCAATTTAAATATTGGTACAACTCATTCAGAAACACTTATGCCAATGATTGACGAGGTTTGCAAATTTTCTAAAATTGATTTATCTGAAATAGATGTGTTTGCTTGTTCGATTGGTCCTGGTTCTTTTACAGGACTTAGAATTGGTCTTGCTACAATAAAAGGGTTTGCACTTAGTTTAAATAAAAAAGTTGTTGGTGTTCCAACACTTGAAGCGCTTGCTTATAATACTTCAAATTTTGATGGAATTGTTTGTAGCGTTTTGGATGCTAGAAATAACAATGTTTATGCGGGATTGTATAAACATGAAAATGAAAAACTAGTACATATAGGTGATTATATAACTGAAGATTTGGGTACACTAATTGAAACTTTAAAAAAACAAGATTCAAAAATTTTATTTGTCGGTGATGGAAGTGTTAGTTTCAAAAATGAGTTTAAAGATGCTTTAAACGAAAATGCATTTTTTGCACCAATACATTTAAATAATCAACTATCATCTTCTGTTGCAAAAGCTGCATTAAATAAGGCTTTAAACGGAGAATACGATGACAATGATACACTTAGTCCTCTATATTTGAAAAAATCTCAAGCTGAAAGAACGCTTGAAGGAAACTAGACTCTTAATGAAAGTTAGGAAAAAGGAGTTTTGAATATGGAGAACATAGAAATTAAAAGAATGACAGCTGAGGATTTAGAAGGAGTTTTTGAGGTTGAGAAAACTGCGTTCCCGATTCCTTGGCCAATATCCTCTTTTGAAGAAGAATTAAGAAATATATTGGCAACATATCTTATAGCAAAACAAGGTGATAAAATTGTTGGCTATATAGGTTTATGGTTTATTATGGATGAATGTCATATAACAAATGTGGCGGTTCATGCTGATTATAGAAAACAAAAGATTGCAACAAAACTTGTGAAGGAAATGCTGAAGCTTTGTAAAGAGCATTTTACTACATATGTAACATTAGAAGTACGAAAAAACAATATACCGGCTCAGTGCTTATATAAAAAATTTGGATTTAAAGAAGAAGCTATACGAAAAGAATATTATAAAAATCCAGATAATACTAGAGAAGATGCAATAATAATGTCGCTTGAGTTGTAGAAGTTTTAAGATAAATATTTAAGATACAAAGGAGAAAAAATCATGGCGAAAATTAAAGAACTTAGCTATACGCAATTGAAAAAAACTTGTGATCCAGCTATTTTTAAGTTTAAAACAACGAAAGAGTTGGAGCCTTTTGTTGGTACGATTGGTCAAGCAAGAGGAATTAAGGCTATGGAATTTGGTCTTAATATTGATATAAAAGGATATAATCTATATCTTGAAGGACCAACAGGAATTGGTAAAACAATTTATGCTAGAGATAAATTAAGTGCAATGGCGAAAACAAGACCTGTTCCAGATGATTGGTGCTATGTTTATAATTTTGCAGATCCAAATGAACCAGTTGCGATTTCTTTGCCGGCTAAAATGGGTAGAGAATTCACAAATGATATGAATCAATTTATTGAAAACATGAAAGTTGAAATAAAATCTGCTTTCAATAATCAAGACTTCAATGCTGAAAAAGCTAATATTGAAAAAAGTGTTGAAGAAAAGAAAATTAAATTGATTGAGAAATTGAATAAGGATGCTGCTCGTCAAGGTTTTGAAATTAAGAACACTCCGTCTGGTATTTATTTCTTACCAATGGTAAATGGAAAAACATTATCTGAGGAAGAGTTTAATGCGTTAGATGAAGCGACTAGAAATGATTTTGAAAGACGTTCTGTAGATATACAAAAACAAACTATAGATACGATGACTAAAATCAAAGAATTAGAGAAAAAAGCTTTAGAAAAAATGAATTCATGGCAAAATAATATTGCGTTGTTTGCCGTTAGTATTCAAATAAATGAGCTTAGAAATAAATACAAAAAATTCCCTAAAATTCAAACGTTTTTGAAAGCTGTTCAAAAAGATATTTTAGCGAATTTGAACGAGTTTATTGCAGAACCACAAACGCAAACTCCAATGGGTAAAATTGATGCGCCAAAGCCATGGCAAAAATATCAAGTTAATTTGTTTATTGATAATTCAGAGCTTGACGGTGCGCCTGTTGTAATTGATTCAAATCCTTCATTTTATAATTTGTTTGGAAAATTAGAATATGAAAATAGTTTTGGTACTTTAAAAACAGATTTTACATTGATAAAACCTGGTTTGATTCATAAAGCAAATGGCGGTTACATTGTATTACAAATAAGAGATCTTCTTACAAATCCAGTGATTTGGGATTCTTTCAAGAGAGTTCTTCGTACAAAGTTAATTTACGTTGATACTTTAAAAGATTACCAAATGAATACAGTTGCAATTGCGTCTCTAAAACCAGAGCCAATTCCAGTTAATATTAAAGTTATATTAGTTGGACCTGCAAGTATTTATTACCAATTATTAGATTACGATGAGGATTTCAGAAAATTATTTAAAGTTAAAGTTGAATTTGATGAAGAGGCACAAAGAACAGAAGCTAACATGTTTAAGATCGCTCAATTTATTCATAATTTCTGTGAAAAAGAGAAAGCCCCACATTTCAATAGTGGTGCGGTTGCTGAGGTTATTGAATATTGTTCACGTGCTGTTGAAAATCAAAATAAATTGTCTACTCAACTTAATGATATTACTGAATTGCTTGGTGAGGCTTGTACTTGGGCGAAAATGGAAGGCGCTAAAGTTGTTACAGCTGCATATGTAAAGAAAGCTGTTGCAGAAAGAATTGAAAGAATAAATAAATATGATCAAAGATTAGTTGAGATGATTCAAAATGGTACAATAATGATTGATACTGATGGCAAGAAGGTTGGACAAATAAATGGGCTTTCTGTTATGCACATCGGTGAATATTCATTTGGTAAACCTGCTAAAATCACTGCAAACACATATGTTGGTAAAGAAGGTATTGTAAACGTTGAACGTGAAGTTGAACTTAGTGGAACATCACATTCAAAAGGTGTAATGATTTTATCAGCATACATCGGAGAAAAGTTTGCACAAGAAAGACCTTTATCACTTTCAGCAAGTTTATGTTTTGAACAAATGTATAATGGCGTTGATGGCGATAGTGCATCAAGTACAGAACTTTATGCAATTCTTTCAAGTTTATCAGACTTACCAATTAAGCAAAATATTGCAGTTACAGGTTCAGTAAACCAAAAAGGTGAAATTCAGCCAATCGGTGGAGTTACAGATAAAATTGAAGGATTCTTCAGTATTTGTAAGCTTAGAGGCTTAACAGGTGATCAAGGTGTTATGATACCTCACCAAAATATAAAAAATCTAAACTTAAATGATGAAGTAATAAAAGCTGTAAAAGATGGTGTGTTCCATATCTATGCAATCAAAACAATAGACGATGGAATCGAATTATTAACAGGAGTTCCAGCAGGAAAGAAAAATAAAAACGGAGACTATACAGTTGGAACAGTCAACTATCTAGTAAACGAAAAACTAAAAAACTACTCAAAAAATGCAAGTGCACATGCACGTGAATGTAAATAAAAAAAGTGGACAAGTGGGACGGGGCTTAGGAAGGAGCTTTGTCCCACTTGTCCTTTTTGTAACCAAAAGTATCCTCGCTTCATAAAATCTAGTAAAGATATGATTGGGGATGTGAAGATATGACTTTAGAGTTGCTTAAAGTGGGTGAAAGAGCCAGAGTTATTGATGTGGATGAAGATTCGAGTTTGTATCAAAGATTTTTGGATATTGGAATTACTAGAAATTCAAAAATTGAGTGTGTACTTATAAGCCCTTGGAATAATCCAAAAGCGTATTTGATTCGTGGTGCAGTGATTGCTATACGAAACGAAGATGCTAAGTATATAAAGGTTATTCGCGAAGAGGGGGAAGATTAATGGATAGTAAAAATATTAGAGTGGGTCTTGTTGGCAATCCGAATGTTGGGAAAAGTACGGTTTTTAATGCGCTTACTAAAATGAATCAACATACTGGAAACTGGCCTGGCAAAACGGTTGAGAGTGCTTTTGGCAGTTTGAAATATAAAGACTTTTTGATTGAAATAGTTGATTTGCCGGGAACATATTCACTGATTTCTCATTCGAAGGAAGAAGAGGTTACGAGAGATTTTATTTGTCATGAAAAGTATGATGCAATTATTGTTGTGTGCGATGCGGTATGCCTTGAGAGAAATCTTAATTTAGTTATGCAAGTGCTTGCAATGACTTCAAATGTAATTGTTGCGGTTAATCTTATTGATGAAGCAAAGAAAAAACATATTGAGATAAATTTTGAAAAATTGTCAGATATGTTGGAAACTCCAGTTGTACCAATATGTGCACGTGATAAAAAGGGGTTAGATAATTTGGTTTGTACAGTTTGCGAAATGTCGCAAAGAGTTACATCTATAAAAAATAGTTTTTTGTGCCATGAAGAATTTGATGAAAAAATTATGGATAAAAAAACAGAAGAGTATGTAGAAAAGGCAGAAAAGATTGCGGCTGAGGTTGTTGAGTATAAAAGCGATAAACATAGAGAGTTTGATAAGAAAATAGACAAAATACTTACAAATAAAATAACAGGAATTCCAATAATGGTTGGCATGCTTATGCTGATTTTCTGGATTACAATTGTTGGAGCAAATTATCCTTCGGAATTGCTTTTTTCTTTTTTTCAAAATCTTGGGATGCAGTTATATGAATTGTTTGAAGCTATTAATGTTCCTACCATACTTGCAAATGTATTACTTGGTGGAGGATATAAAGTTTTAACCTGGGTTGTTGCTGTAATGCTTCCTCCGATGGCAATATTTTTCCCTTTATTTACAATTCTAGAAGATTTGGGAGTTCTACCTAGAATCGCATTTAATCTAGATAATACTTTTAGAAAATGCAATGCTTGTGGTAAGCAGGCACTTACGATGTGTATGGGTTTTGGATGTAATGCTTGCGGTGTCTCAGGTGCGAGAATAATTGACTCTGCTAGAGAAAGATTAATTGCTATTCTTACAAATAGTTTTGTACCGTGCAATGGTAGATTTCCAACAATAATTTCAATAATAACAATGTTTTTCGTTGGAACATCTGCAGGTGTTTTTTCATCGTTTTATGGGGTTTTAATTTTTGCTATAATAATTCTTTTTTCAATTTTTATGACGTTTATAACTTCGAAATTTTTATCGAAAACCGTATTGAAAGGTGAAGCTTCAGCATTTACATTAGAACTTCCACCATATAGAACCCCGAAATGGGGAAGCGTAATAGTTCGTTCGATTTTTGACAGAACATTGCATGTATTGTGGAGAGCGGTAATAATAGCATTACCAGCCGGAATTCTTATATGGATTCTTGCAAATGTGAATATTCAGGGATTATCTATATTAGAATACTGCACAAATTTTGTGGATCCATTAGCAAAATTAATCGGTCTTGATGGTGTAATTTTGATGGCGTTTGTGCTTGGATTTCCTGCTAACGAGATAGTGTTACCAATTGCATTAATGATATATATGTCAACAGGTGAACTTGTAGATTCTAATGATTTAAATAATATAAGAGAAATTCTAGTTTTGAATGGATGGACGATTAAAACTGCAATCTGTACGATTATATTTTCTCTAATGCATTGGCCATGTTCGACTACATGCTTAACAATTTTTAAAGAAACAAAAAGTGTGAAATGGACGATGCTATCAATTGTTTTACCAACACTTTGCGGAATCTGTATATGTGCAATAGTGAATGCAATCTTTATGGTTTTGTAGAATAAAAAAAGGACAAAAGCTCCGTCCCTTTGTCCTTTTTTACATTTTTATATAATTATATTCACACGCTCGAATTAATCTATTCATTATGGCAAGTCCAATTCCTTCTTCTTTGACGCCTTCAATTATGACTATGTCTGGATTGTAGCTATCTACTTTTCTAAGTAGTCTGAAAATATTTTGAGCGATTTCTTGTGGCCTTTTTGATGAACCTGAATTTAAAACATGGGGAACATCGTATTTTGAAATATTCTCCGTTGATGAAATAATTAAAGGATTTTTATTTTCACTCACTAATTCCTGAATTTTCGAAGTTAATTTTTGGTTATCGTCGCTGTAAACCAAGACGCATTTGCTATTTGGTGCGTAATGTCTATACTTCATACCGGGAGATAAAACTTTTTCAGTATTTTCAAGCTTTGCAAGAACGTGTTTATCTATTTTTACATCTCCAGCAACTCTTTTTAAATCTTCAGCTGTTACTCCACCAGGTCTTAAAATTACAGGAACATTGTCAATCACTCTTACAACAGTAGATTCGACACCAACCTCAGTGTTTCCACCGTCTATAATGAAATCCATTTTATCACATAATTCATCGAATATGTCTTGAACGTTAGTACCACTTGGCTTCCCAGAAATGTTAGCACTAGGTGCGGCAATTGGAGTGTTAGCTTGTTTTATTAGTTCAAAAGCTATTTTGTTTGATGGCATACGAACACCAACTGTATCAAGGCCACCTGTTACAACATCTGGGACGATATTAGTTTTATTTAAAATAATAGTAAAAGGACCAGGCCAAAAAGCATTCATAAGTTTCAATTCCATATCTGTTATGTCTTTAGCGATTAAATTTAACATTTCGAATGATGAAATATGGAGGATAAGAGGGTTATCTTGTTTACGTCCCTTAGCTATAAAAATATTTTTTACCGCATCTGAATTAAGCCCATTTGCTCCTATACCGTAGACTGTTTCAGTAGGGAATAGGACAAGTCCACCTTTTTTTATTACGTTGGCGGGTTTATCAATTTCAGAAAAATTTTTTGTGTTTTTTAAATCTAAATAATTATTCATTTTGGCACCTCCTTTTAAAATTATGTGGTTACAAGTTTTAGCCTTTATAAAGATACCACTTTTGGGATATTATGTCAATTAGACAAATGTTAAAAATTTGCTATAATGTAAGTATAAAAAGGGGTTGATGAGAAATGTATAAAGCGATATTTGTTGATATAGATGGAACTTTGCGTGATGATAACAGAAATATATCCCAAAGGACAAAAGATGTTATAAAAAAAATATCTGAAAATGGAACTTATGTCGTTATTACATCTGGTAGACCAAAAAAATATACAGAGAATATTAGTAGAATGTGCAATGCTAGCAAATATATTATTTCCTCTGGTGGTGCTAGTATAGATGATTATGAAGGAAACCTTAATTTAAAAAGAGATGTAATTTCAAAGAAAACATGTGAAAAAATATATAAAATGGCTCAAGAGCTTGGAATAAGAGTAGTAATGAATATGGGTGAAAAAAGATATGCTAACAGGTTGGTCGGCAAAAAAGATGAATTGTTGATTGAAAATTTAGACGAATTATTAAAAAATTCATTGCCTGAACAATGTGTAATTTTGGATGAAAATTATGAGAAAATAAAAGAAATAAGAGAAAAAGTCTTGCTTATGACGGATGTAGTTATAAATAATCAGCATAAATGTTTTACGAATCCAGATGTACCAAAGAACGGAATAATTTATATAGATATTACAAATTCAACTATCTCAAAAGGGAAGGCAATTAAGTCTTTTTGTAAATATCTTAATATTGATCTTAAGGACACATTATCAATTGGAGATGAGTATAATGACATTTCTATGTTTGAAACAACCGGAAAAAGTATGGCAATGGGAAATGCACCTGATGCAGTTAAACAGAAAGCTAGTTTTGTGGGACTTACAAACAATGAAGACGGAGTTGCTGTATATTTAGAAAATATATAATTGAAACTTGGAAATTGGGACGGTTCTTTTTTCCAAATTTTATGAAAGTCAGACGAAAAGAGTATTGTTTTTAAGCCTCAGACAACTCATTATTCATTGCAAACACGATGCAATGAAAATGAGAACTCGGCGACAAAAAACAATACTTTTTTCGTTTAATTAAATGATTCGTTTTTTTGAAAAAGGAACAGTCCCAATTTCCAAGTTTTTTCAGCCTTTTTTTGATTTTTTTACTTCCTTTACGAATTGAGGCAAAACCATCATCCTTTTAAGTCTAGTAGGTTGTTTTAATAGTCTGTAAAACCATTCTAAATGAAGCTTTATAAATAGCTTTGGAGCACGTTTTACTTCGCCAGCCAATACGTCAATGCTACCACCGCAACCAATTCCAATCTTGAAAATATTGTCATTTATATATTTGTTAATTGTGATTTCTTGTTTTGGAGCTCCTAAACCTACAAGTAACACGTCAGGTTTTAATTCTTTAATTTCTTCTACAATTTTTTCTTCTTCTTCAGGAGAAAAATAGCCAGTGTGAGCACCTAGAATTTTGATATTAGGATATTTTTCTTTTACTTTTTGCATTGCTGTATCAGCAATTCCTGGTTTACTTCCCCAAAAATAAAATGAAATTGAACCATCTTTACCTTCTTCAAGTAAATTGCAAATCAAATCAAAGCCTGCAACACGCTCTTTTAAAGGTGTTCCTAAGATTTTACCAGCCTTGATAATTCCGATACCATCTGGAATAACAAGAGCAGCATTATTAATAATATTTTTAAACTCTTCGTTATCTTTTGCTCTCATAACAATTTCAGGATTAGGGGTAACTATCAAATTTCCTTTATCTCCTTTTAAGAATTCTCTACATCTATCTACAGCTTCGGACATATTAACATTGTCAAAATTTACACCTAAAACACTTATTTTATTCATAAAAATTTCCTCCTCGCAAATAATAATATTGGAAATAGTGACGTTTCTTTTTTGGACAAGGGGACGGGGCTTTTGTCCATTTTTTATAATATATCATACTTAATATAAGATTTCAAAAAAAATGGACAAAAGCCCCGTCCCCTTGTCCAAAAAAGAAGCTACCAAAAAATGACATTTTACGACATGTTGGGGATTGAAAATTTTTGGATTTGTTGTATAATTAGGGGAGTATGAATTTGAGGTGATTTTGGGTGAAGAGAATTCTTTTTGTTTGTGCTGGAAATACATGCAGAAGTCCGATGGCGGAGTATCTTTTAAAAGACAAAATTGAAAAAAGAAATTTAAAAGAAAAATTAGATGCTAAATCGGTAGGTATGTTTGTATCGGAAAACTCTAAAAGTCCTTCTGCCCTAGCGGTTAAAGTGCTAATGGATGAATATCAAATTGATATGTCTATGCATCATCCTCAAATGATTAACATAGATTTTATAATGGAGTCGGATTTGATTTTATGCATGGAAGAGTCGATGGCCGTATATTTGAAAGCCAACTTGCATAATGTAGATGAAGATTCGATTATGTTGGTAGATTCGCTTAAGTCATATTTAGGAAAAAATGGAGATGTTTCAGATCCATATGGCGGCGATGAAGATACCTACAAAAATTCTGCTAGTGAAATAAATGAATTAATTGAGTTATTGATTCAAAAAGAAGTTTCACTTTAATAAAGGGAGGAAAAACGAATGATAGCAATTGGCTCTGACCATGGTGGGTTTTATTTAAAAAAAGAGCTTTTAACACATTATGGTGATGAATTTAAAGATTATGGAGCATATAACGATGTAAGAGGTCTTGATGAACCTATAGTTGCATTAGCTGTTGCAGAAGCTGTTGCAAGAGGTGAATGTGAGGCTGGAATTTTAATTTGTCGCTCAGGTATTGGAATGAGCATTACAGCAAATAAGGTAAATGGTGTTAAATGTGCACTTTGCTACAATAATGATACTGCAAAATCTGCAAAAGAGCATAACAATGCTAATGTAATTGCTTTAGGAGCTGATTATATAGATTTAGAAAAAGCAATAGAAATGATTGAAATTTGGAAAAATTCACAATTCTTAGGAGATATTTATGCTGAAAGATTAGGAATTGTAGAAAAATATGAACTTGAAAGGAAGTAAATAAGAAATGATTATAAACATGTTAATAGCGTTTTTTCTAGCGGCGATAACAGCAGCAATTGTTACACCATTATCAATAAAACTCGCGCATAGAGTAGGGGCGGTTGACGAACCAAAAGATGCCAGAAAAATTCACACAAAAGCTATGCCACGAATGGGTGGTTTTTCATTTATAGTAGGTTTTTTTGTAGCGATTATTTATACTTTATTAACTGCCGAAGTTGCAGTTAATGTTAATTTATGGGGATTCTTTTTAGGACTTGCAATAGTTACATCGATTGGGTTCCTTGATGATGTTTATCATATAAAACCATGGCAAAAGTTGTTAGGACAAGTTATTGCCGCGGTTTTGGTAATAATTAGCGGACTTAGAATTTGTTATATCAACATTCCATTTTTATCAATATATGGTTTAAATGATGTATTGTCAGTTATTCTTACTTTCTTTTGGATTATTGGTGTTACTAACGCACTTAATTTGATTGACGGTTTGGATGGCCTTGCAGGTGGCGTTTCAGCTATTTCGGCCTTATCATTAACAGTAGTTTTTATATTAAATGGTGCTAGTGAACTTGCAATTCTTTTAGTAGTTGCACTTCTAGGTGGAATTATGGGATTTTTACCATTTAATTTCAATCCGGCCAAAACATTTATGGGTGATATGGGATCTAATTTCTTAGGTTTCATGCTTGCTACTCTTTCTATGCTTGGAATGGCAAAAACATATACATTTATGACGATAATAGTTCCAGTAGTAATACTTGGACTTCCAATATTCGATACATTATTTGCAATGACAAGAAGAATTTTAAAACATCAATCAATAATGCAAGCAGATAGAGGACATATACACCATAGACTTATAGATGCTGGATTATCACAAAGACAAGCAGTGATAGTCTTATATGGTGTTACGGCGTTACTTGGAATTCTTGCAGTAATAATACTTGAAAGCAGCATTTGGAAAATTCTAATATTGGTAGCTATTTTAGCAATTCTTTCAGTTATAGGATCAAGAAGTGTTAACGATATAATTGTATATATAGCTGGCGGAAAGAAAAGAAAAACGGTAGTTGCAGATAAGAGACATACAGAAAAGAAAGATAAGATAAAAGTTATGGTTGTGTTTGGAACAAGGCCAGAAGCCATCAAGATGTGTCCACTTATTTTAAAATTAAGAGAAAAAGAAAATATCGAGACAGTTGTATGCTTGACAGCACAACATAGACAAATGTTAGACCAAGTTATGAACGCGTTCAAAATTAAAGCAGAATATGACTTAAACATAATGAAGGATAAGCAGACACTTGCACACATAACGTCAGATATTTTAGAAAAATTATATGAAGTATTACAAACAGAAAAGCCTGATATAGTGCTTGTGCATGGAGATACATCAACAACATTTTCAGCGGCACTTGCAGCTTTTTATACAAAAACAAAAGTTGGTCATGTTGAAGCTGGACTTAGAACTTACGACAAATATTCTCCATATCCAGAAGAGATGAACAGACAACTTGTTACAAATATTGCTGACATTTATTTTGCACCAACAGAAAATAATAAAGCAAACTTAGTTAGAGAATTAGTAGATGAAAGTTTGATATATACGACAGGAAATACAGTAATAGATGCTTTGAAAACGACAGTTAAAGAAGATTACAAATTTACACACCCTGTACTTTCAAAGATTGATTTTGATAAAAAGGTTATTTTCATGACTGCACATAGAAGAGAAAATTTAGGAGAACCACTACAAAACATTTGTAATGCAGTGAAAGAAATTGCGAAGAAAAATAAAGATCTTGAAATTATATATCCAGTTCATTTAAATCCAGCGGTTCAAGATGTTGCGACAAAAACATTGGGAGAAGTAAAAAATGTTCACTTAATTGAACCACTTGATGTAATAACAACACATAATTTAATAAATAGATCATATATGGTATTAACAGATTCAGGTGGAATTCAAGAAGAAGCTCCATCACTTGGAAAACCGGTTCTTGTATTAAGAGGAGAAACGGAAAGACCAGAAGCTGTTATTGCTGGAACTGTTAAGATTGTAGGTACTGATAAGCAAACAATTATTGATGAAACAATGAAATTGTTGAATGACAAAGAAGAATATAAAAAGATGAGCAGAGCCATGAATCCATATGGAGATGGAAATGCTTGTGAGAGAATTGTTGATGCAATAATGTATTACTTTGGTATGATTGAAAAAAGACCGGAAGATTTAAAAAATTAAGCTGAGGGGACACCCTTTTTCAGCAAGAGGGACGCCCCTTTTTGCTGAAAAGGGCTCTTCCTCTACACAAATGAGAAAGGTTATGAGTGTTAAGGTGAAACTACCGGAAAGGATAAATTGATGAATGCTAGAGAATTAGCGATAAATGTATTATATAAAGTAGAGTTCGGTGAGGGCTATTCAAATGTCGCACTTGATAAAGAACTTAATAAATCAGATTTAGATAGTGTTGATAAAGCTTTAGCTTCAGAAATAGTTTATGGAGTATTAACTTGGAAAATTACTTTAGATGAAATTATAAAAAGATATTCTAGTATACGTTTGAAGAAAATATCGCCATGGATTTTAAATATTTTAAGAATTGGTATTTATCAGATAGTATTTTTAGATAGAATTCCAGAAAGCGCTGCGGTAAATGAAAGCGTAAATCTTGCTAAAAAATATGGGCATGAAGCTTCGGCAAGGTTTACAAATGCGATTCTTAGAAAAATAGATAAAAATGAAATGGAAAAGCTTTTAGAATATTTATGGACGAAGCCACAAATGATGGAAGAAGAATTGATATCGATTGCTACTTCGCATCCAATTTGGATAGTTCAAGAGCTTTTAAAACAATATGATAAAAAATTTGTTACAGAAGTTTTAAATGCTAATAATATAACTCCAGATATAACATTAAGAGCAAATATATTGAAAACTAGTCGTGATGAGTTATTTAAGTTACTTATGCTTAAAAATATTGATTGCAAAAAAGGAAAATTAAGAGACGGTATAAAAGTAAAAAAACTTTGTGATTTTGGAACGGCTTTGTACACTGTTCAAGATGAGGCGGCACAACTTGCTTGTTTAAAGCTTGATCCGAAACCTGGAGATAGAGTATTAGATGCGTGTAGTGCTCCTGGAGGAAAGACAACATATTTGGCAGAACTTATGAATAATCAAGGTAAAGTTGATGCGTGGGATATTCATCCACATAGAGTTAAATTGGTTGAAGAGGCTGCAAAGAAACAAGGGATTTCAATAATTAGCGCGTCGGTAAAAGATGCAATGGATTATTCGACTGGATTAAATGGTAAATACGATAAGGTGTTACTTGATGTTCCTTGCAGTGGTCTTGGGGTAATTCGCAAGAAGCCTGATATAAAATGGACGAGACAGCCAGAAGATTTAGAGAGTTTAGTTGAAGTACAGGCTAGAATTTTGGATACATGTAGTGAATATGTTAGAACTGGTGGAAGACTAGTATATAGTACGTGCACAATATTAAAACAAGAAAATGAAGAACAAGTAGAAAGATTTTTGAAAAAACATATGGAATTTAATTTGGTAGAAAAAATTAATTTATTTCCAAATGTTGATGAAACAGACGGTTTTTTCATAGCTGTATTTGAAAGAAAATAGAATAAAGTGAGAAAATATTATGAAAAATATTAGAGATTATACTTTGGAAGAACTAGAAAATGAATTATTAAGTTTAGGCGAGAAAAAGTTCAGAGCTAAACAGATTTTTGCTTGGATATATAGAGGTGTTACGTCTTTTGAAGAAATGACAGACCTTTCTAAAGATCTTATAGAAAAATTGAAACAAAATTATATAATAGATTGTATTTTTTTAGACAATTTCCAAAAATCGAAAGATGGCACAATTAAATATTTGTTTAAACTGACTGATGAACACAAAATCGAAAGTGTTCTTATGAAATACAAATATGGTTATACGGCTTGTGTTTCAAATCAAATTGGATGTAAGATGGGATGCAATTTTTGTGCATCTGCGAAGATTGGATTTGTAAGAAATTTAACACCAGGAGAAATTGTGGGACAAATTCTAAAAATGGAAGAACAATCAGGTGAAAAAATTTCAAATGTTGTATTCATGGGGATTGGTGAGCCTTTTGATAATTATGAAAATGTGATGAAGGCAGTGAGATTAATTAATGATCCAAAAGGTTTAAATATCGGTGCAAGGCATATAAGTATTTCTACATGTGGCCTAGTTGATGGAATTGAGCGTTTCTCGAATG
This sequence comes from Clostridia bacterium, assembly GCA_017462965.1. Classification (GTDB taxonomy): domain Bacteria; phylum Bacillota; class Clostridia; order TANB77; family UBA1234; genus UBA1234. Next base: position 61,485 of record JAFTQC010000040.1, read on the forward strand.
AAAATATTCAATGTAATTTATGTATTTCGCTTCATAGTAGTAGGGATGAAGTTCGTAGTGACATGATGCCTATCAATAAGAAATATAACATAGCAGAAGTGATTGATGCTTGTAAAAAATATATTGATAAAACGAATAGAAGAATAACTTTTGAATATGCTTTAGTTGATGGCGTAAATGATAGTAAGGAAGATGCTCTTCATCTTGCAAAATTACTTCATGGAATGTTATGTCATGTAAACTTGATTCCTGTAAATAAAATAAAAGACGGAAAATACGAAAAAAGCAGTGTTGAGAAGATGATGGCTTTTAGAGATTTGTTAAATGATAAAGGGATAGTTGCTACAATTAGAAGAGAGCTTGGTTCAGATATTTCTGCTGCTTGTGGACAACTTGTTAGAGATGAAAAGTCTAGGCTAAATTGAGACTAGACTATTTTCTATATAATATAGTATAATATTTTCGAGTATGAACACCTAGTTAAAACGCAAAAGGACGGTAATTTTGTGTTACTAATGTTTCATTAGGAGGTGAAATGATTTTATGCAATACTATGGTATGACAGATACTGGAATGCAACGAAAAGAAAATCAAGATAGAATAGAAGTTCCACTGAAAGAAAAGGATGCAAAACTTTTTATAGTTGCTGATGGAATGGGTGGAGCTAATGCTGGTGGAGTTGCCAGCAAAATGGCAATTGAATATGTGAAAAATGCAATTGTTGACGGTATTGAAGAAACAAATTATGAGAAAGAAAATCTAGAGCAATTGATAAGAAAAGCAATTGTTGATGCGAACAGATACGTGTATAACAAATCAAAAGAAAATAAAGAGTATTCAGGAATGGGGACAACTATAAGTGTAGCATTGATCATAAAGAATAAGGTGTATATAGGACACATTGGAGATAGTCGTATATATAGAATCAGAAAACATATTATGAGACAATTGACACGTGACCATTCGTATGTCCAAGAGTTGGTTAGAAACGGGACGATAACGAAGAAAGATGCCGAGAATCATCCACAAAAAAATATATTATTGAAAGTTTTAGGATGTGAGCCAAATGTGGAGCCAGATGTTATGGTAAAAGGCTTTATTAAAGATGATATATTGCTACTATGCTCAGACGGCTTAACTAATATGGTTGATAAAGATGAAATATATGATGTTGTTACTAATGAAAAAAATAAATTAGAAAAAGCTTGTAACACGCTAGTTAACCAGGCTAAGAAAAATGGTGGCTATGATAATATAAGCGTAATACTAATTTTTAATGATTAGTGGAGGTTAATTTAAAATGGATATGGTTGGAAAAGTTCTAGGAAATAGATACGAGATAATTGAAAAGATAGGTTCTGGCGGAATGGCAACAGTTTACAAGGCAAAATGTAGAGTCTTAAATAGAAATGTTGCCATAAAAATATTGAAAGATGAATTTGCAAATGATGCCGAGTTTATTAAACGTTTTCAAGTAGAGGCTCAGTCAGCTGCAAGTTTATCTCATCAAAATATTGTTTCAATATTTGACGTTGGTAAAGATGATTCAATGCATTATATTGTAATGGAACTTATAGAAGGAAAAACATTAAAGGAAATAATTGTTGAAAATGGTAAAGTGCCATGGAAAGATGCTGTGAAAATAGCGGCACAAATAGCATCGGGACTTAATCAAGCTCATAATCATCACATTGTACATAGAGATATAAAACCTCATAATATAATAATTACAAAAGATGGCGTGGCTAAGGTTACAGACTTTGGTATTGCTAAGGCTGTTTCTAATTCTACAATAAATGCTTTTGGTAGTACGATAGGTAGTGTGCATTATTTTTCACCTGAACATGCAAGAGGTGGATATACTGATGAAAAATCAGATATTTATTCGCTTGGTGTAGTTTTATATGAAATGTGCACAGGAAAGTTGCCTTTTGATGCCGAAACTCCTGTGTCTGTGGCGTTAAAACATTTACAAGAACAACCTGAAGAACCTAAAAATATAAATTCGGAAATACCAGATGCTTTAAATTCAATAATTTTAAAAGCAATGCAAAAAGAAATTGCAAATCGTTATGTGTCAGCTAAAGCTTTTTATGATGATTTGACAAAGATATTGAAAAATCCAGATGATGCTACGTTGATAAAGAATGTTAGTTTTTCAAATACTGAATTCCCAACGCAAAGAATTCCAGTTGTAGGAATAAATACACAAGATAAAAACGAAAAAAGTGATGTTAAAAATACTATAGAACAGGATGATGATGAAATGGGAAGAAAAAAGAAAGTTACTAAAAAACAAGGAATAATAAGATTAATAGTTTTCTTACTAATTGCAGTAGTATTATTTTTCTCATGTGTGTATTTAGGAACAATGATTAGTGAAAAGATTTTGGGTTCAAATACAACTGTTGAAATGATTAAGATTGTTGGATATAGCAAAGAAGAAGCCGAAAGAATGTTAGAAGCGATCGGCTTAAATATGAATGTTACAGGTTATGTTACAGATCCTGAGTATCCACTACCTGGTTATGTTACATACCAAGAGCGTAGTGAAGGATATAGACTTAAAGCTGGAGATACTGTAGATGTTAGAATAAGTAAAGGCGGAGCAAAGGTTATTGTTCCTGATGTATCTCAACTTAGTTCTACAGTTGCTGCCAAAATGCAAATCGAAAAAAATGGTGATTTAGTTTATGTTGAAGCGTATGAATATCATGATGTAATTGTTTCGGGAGATATAATTCGTCAAGACCCAAAAGCTAACGATGAAGTTGATGTGGGAAGCAAAATTACGGTATATGTAAGTATGGGACCAGCTTCTGGTGAAAGCGGACTTGTAGTTGTTCCTGATGTAATTGGAAAAACAGAAGCTGAGGCAAAAGGAATGTTAGATGCTTCTAAATTACTTGCGAGAGTTATTTATGCAAATGATCCTACAAAAGCAGATGGAATTGTTTTAAGCCAAAGTCCAGAAGGAAATGAATATCAAACAGAACTTGCTGAAATTGTTATTGAAGTAAACAAATTGTCAAATACTGAAAGTGGAGACAATAGTGGAAATACTCCAACGACGCCAACAACACCAACAACACCAGCTGAAGCGAAGAGAGAAGTGAAAATCGATTTAAGCACAGTTGGTGCGATTGGTAAATTCAATGTTAAAGTAGTTCTTGAAGGAAATGCTGTAGGAAAAAGAGTTGAGTATGATGCTGAACATACAAGAGATGACGGAATGATAGTAGTATATGTAACAGATGTAAAAAATGCGATGGTGAAAGTATACATAAACGACGAAGTTGTTTCAGAAAAGACTTTATAATAAAGCCATAAAAGGAGTAATGGAGAAGAGTTTATGAAAGGTATTGTTGTAAAAATTCAAGGTAATTCATACACAGTAAAAGTTGATTCAAAAGTTGTAGAATGTATGGCAAAAGGATTGTTGAAATTTAGAAAGGCTCAGATATTAGTTGGAGATTATGTTGAAGTAGATGAAAATGATAATTTGATTACTAAAATATATCCTAGAAAAAATGAGTTTATTAGACCTCCAATTGCTAATATAGATCAGCTTATAATTGTTGTTGCTAGTACAAATCCAAGTCCTGATTTAATGCTTTTAGATAAGCAAATAGTTATGGCTGAAAAAAATAATGTTGAGCCAATAATTTGTATAAATAAGATTGATTTGGATGCGGATTATGGTGATATTATTGAAACTTATGAAAACATAGGTTATCAGGTTATTACTACGACTGCAAAGAACGGAATTGGTATTGATAAAATTGCTAGAATTATAAATAATAAAGTAACAGCGTTTAGTGGTAATTCTGGAGTTGGAAAATCGGCTTTGACAAATAATATTTTTAATGAAGAGGTTGCATTAGAAGGTGAAACCTCGGAAAAATTGAAAAAAGGAAAGCATACAACAAAACATGTAGAATTGTATGAATTTGCAAATAATAGTTTTATTGCGGATACTCCTGGATTTTCATCGTTCGATATTGATGGAATTACACATAAAGAGTTAGAAGATTATTTTATAGAATTTAAATCTCATGTTACAGAATGCGAATTTCGTTCATGTACACATATAAAAGAAATAAATTGTGGTGTGAAAAAAGCAGTGACAAAGAGGAAAATTGATAAAGGCAGATATGAGAGATACGTTCAGTTATATGAAAAATTGAAAGGAGAAAAGAAATGGTAAAAGTTGCTCCCTCCATTCTTTCTGTAAATATTGATAAAATAGAAAGTGAAGTAGCTATTCTTGAACAAGCAGGCGCAGATTATATTCATATTGATGTTATGGATGGCGAATTTGTTCCAAATAAAACAGAAGGAATACTAATGTTAGAAAAGGCTTATGATGGTTGTAATTTACCATTAGATACACATCTCATGGTTGAAAATCCAGAAGCTTTTTTAGAGGATTTTTTACCGCTTTCAAATATTATAACTTTTCACATTGAAGCTGTTTCTGAAGAGACAGCTCATAAGATAATAGATCTTTTGCATGAACGTGAAGTAAATGTAGGAATTGCAATCAAACCAGATACGCCATTGGAAGATATAATACCTTATCTTGACAACATTGAACTTGTTTTAGTAATGCTTGTAGAACCTGGTTTTGGCGGTCAAACAATGATAGAATCATGCCTTGAAAAAGTTAGAAAACTTAGAGAGATGAAACCGGATCTTGACATAGAAGTTGATGGCGGAATCAATCTATCAAACGTTGATAAAGTTAAAACTGCTGGTGCTAATGTAATAGTTTCTGGTACGGCTATTTTAAAAGAAGAAAACAAAGCAGAAGCTATTTCAAAAATGAAATCTTAATCTAAAATACAAATGACGGCAATATGGTTTTTAGCTATTTTGTCGTCATTATTTTTGGACAAGGGGACGGGGCTTTTGTCCATTTTTGAAAATTGGAAATTGGGACGGTTCCTTTTTCCAAAAAATCGTCCACGAGGGGACGTCCGTCAAATGGACGAAAATTCAAATAGAGAAGAAAGGTGAACTTTATGATGAAATTCAGTCGTGTTATATTGATTAATTTAATACTAATTGCCACCTTATTATTATGTTCTTGCAACGTACGAAATGAAAAAAAGGAGGATGAAAAGTTAAATATAATCACATCTTTTTATCCGATGTATGTTGCAACAGCTAATATTATAGATGAAGTTCCTAATGTTACACTTGAGTGTTTAGCTAGTCCAGAAGTGGGATGCTTACATGATTATCAATTAACAGTAAAAGATATGATGAAATTAGAAAATGCTGATATTTTTATAATAAATGGTGGAGGCATGGAAGCTTTTTTAGATAAAGCAATTTCAGCATATCCAGATCTTGAGGTTATTAATGCAAGTGAACATGTTTTGGAAAATCACGAACATGAACATGAATCTGAAGGAGAAGAGCATGGGCATAATCATGAAGATGAAGAAAATCCTCATATATGGGTAAGTATAGATTTACATATACATCAAATAGAAGAAATTACAGAAAAATTAGGTGTAATTGATTCTGGAAATAAAGAAAAATATGAAGAAAATGCTCAAAAATATATTTTTAAGCTACAAGAATTAAGTGAAAGAATGCATACGGCAATAGATAATTTGCCAAACAAAAATATTGTTACATTTCATGAAGCTTTTTATTATTTTGCAAAAGAATTTGATTTGAATGTGATGGCTGTAATTGAGAGAGAGCCTGGAACAAGTCCAAGTGCACGTGATATAGCTGAAATAATTGATATTGTTAAAGAAAATGATGTTAATGCAATATTTGTTGAGCCTGAGTATTTAAAAACAGCAGCAAATGTGATTGCAAATGAGACAAATGTTAATGTATATGAGCTAGATCCTGTAACAAGTGGTGCATTTAAGAAAGAAGCTTACATAGATATAATGAATCAAAACCTTGAGGTTTTAAAGGAGGCATTAAAATAATGGTAGAAAAATGTGGATATTGTTGTACAAAAATAAGAAATATTAATGTTTCGTTTGGTGAAAAAGAAGTCTTAAAAAATGTTAATATTCATATTCATTGTGGAAAACTTACTGTTATAATTGGTGAAAATGGTGCCGGTAAATCTACTTTGATAAAAGCGATTTTAGGAGAAGTAAAGCACACAGGCAAAATTTTATTTAAAGATAGAGAAGAATCTGGGAGTAAAATAAAGATAGGTTATGTTCCACAAAAACTTGATATGGAGAACTCTCCTGCTACAGTTTTTGATGTTATATCAAGCTACACAAGCAATTCGCCAATTTTTGCGGTGAAAAGTAAGAAAAAGTATAATGAAATTTATGAACATTTAAAGGATTTTGGTGCTGAAAAATTAATAGATACTAAAATTAATTCTTTATCAGGTGGGCAATTGCAAAGAGTGATGCTTGCAATTGCTACAATGCCGTATCCTGATTTATTACTTTTAGATGAACCTATTTCAGGGATAGATAGAAATGGTAAAGAACAATTTTATCAAAATATAAATGAATTAAAAGAAAATCATGATTTGGCTATAATATTAGTTTCACACGATTTTGAGTATGTAAAAAAATATGCAGATAAAGTTATTTTGTTAGATAAAACAATAATAGCGAAAGGTAAGCCGGAAGAAGTTTTGAAATCAAAAGAATTTGTAGAAAGATTTGGTGAAGTATAATGTTAGAATATGAATTTATGAGAAATGCATTATTTGCAATTTTAATAATGACACCGCTTTTCGGATTAATTGGAACTGTGATAGTAAATAACAAAATGGCATTTTTTTCTGATGCTTTGGGACATTCTGCGTTGACAGGAATTGCTATAGGTGCTTTGCTCGGAATAGTAAATCCGACTATTTCAATGATAATATTTGGAATTGTTTTTGCACTATTACTAAATAGAATAAAAGATTTAAAAATAACATCAAGAGATACGATAATAAGTGTTTTCTCGTCAACTGCATTGGCATTAGGATTAATAATTTTATCGAAAAATGGCAATTTTTCAAAGTTTTCGAACTATTTGATTGGAGATATTTTAAGCATAGTTCCAGCAGAAATTTTTGCATTATTGATAATTGCAGTCATTGTGTTAGCTTTTTGGGTTTTGTTTTCAAACAAACTATATGCAATAAGTCTTAATGCTTCACTTGCAAAAAGTAAGGGAATAAATGCAAAATTAATAGAAAACTTATTTGTAGTTTTAATTGCAATAATAGTAATGATATCAATACGTTGGGTTGGAATATTAATAATAAATTCGATGCTTATATTACCAGCTGCAGCAAGTAGAAATATAGCTCGAAATTTAAGAGAATATCACGTATTTTCTGTAATATTTGCAATGTTTTCTGGAATATTGGGGCTTGTAATTTCATATTTTGGTGAGGTAGCAACAGGACCAATGATAGTTATAATAGCAAGTTTAATATTTTTTGTAACATATTTCATAAGAAGTCGAATTGGTGATTAGCATAAAATAGCTATTTAGCATATAAAAATGACGATAGATGTCACTTTTTGCGATGTAAAAAACTTGAATAACTCTACTAATAATACTTATAATCGAATTTGTACATAAGAAAAGAGGGGGTATTACCACAATGGAAAAGACCTATATTGGTGGAGAAAAAATAGCATTATCGGAAAAAGAAAATTTAGAATTGAAATACTATATTCTGGCGCAAAATAAATTTTGTGTGGAAATGAATAGAAAAATTATTACTTATGGTATAGAAATAGAAAGTTTCAATCAAGTATTTTCGGAAGTTAACAAAATTGAGGATATTACGACAAGTATAGATAAAATAAACTCAATAGGAAAATTATTGAAAGAGAATGCGGTCACACCAATACATTTAAATGATGTAATTGAAGATTTGATATGATTTTTGTGCTTTGAAGAGTAGGCTTGCATATTTCTGAAAGAATGATTATAATACTTTAGGTAGAAATTAGAAAAATATGACAAAATTGAAAAAGGAGAATGAAATGGCTGATTATTTAGTTATAGTTGAGTCCCCAGCAAAGGCTACTACTATCAAGAAGATATTAGGATCGAAATACAAAATAGAAGCTTCAATGGGACATGTAAGAGATTTACCAAAGTCACAACTAGGTATAGATACAGAAAATAATTTTGAGCCAAAGTATATAAATATTAGAGGAAAAGCTGACTTGATAAAAAAATTAAAAACAGAAGCAAAAAATGTAAAAAAAGTTTTTCTTGCAACTGACCCTGACCGTGAAGGAGAGGCGATAGCATGGCATTTGGCTTATATACTTGGAATGGATACAGATACAGAATGCAGAATTGCTTTTAATGAGATAACGGCAAATGGAATAAAAACAGCAATAAAAGAACCAAGGAAACTAGATAAGAATTTGATAAATGCTCAACAAGCAAGAAGAGTATTGGACAGAATAGTTGGTTATAAAATAAGTCCGTTACTTTGGAAAAAGGTAAAAAAAGGATTATCAGCAGGTCGTGTACAATCAGTAGCTGTTAGAATGGTTGTAGACAGAGAAGAAGAAATTGAAAAATTTGTACCTGAAGAGTATTGGACATTAGATGCAAGTTTAAAAGATACGAAAAGTAGAAAAAATATTATCTCGAAATATTATGGAACAGATAATCAAAAGCAAGAAATTACATCTGAAGAACAGATGCAAGAAATTTTAAAAGGCTTAGAAGGAAAAGATTATATTGTTTCATCAATAAAGAGTGGAGAGAAAAAAAGAAATCCTGCACCACCATTTACAACAAGTACATTACAGCAAGAGGCTTCAAGAAAGTTAGGATTTCAAATTAAAAGAACAATGTCATTAGCACAAATTTTATATGAAAACGGATTAATTACATACATGAGAACAGACTCGACAAGACTTTCGAACGAAGCACGTGCAATGGCTAAAGAGCAAATTATAAATAGATTTGGTGAAAATTATTACGAAAATAGATTTTATAAAACAAAGAAGGATGCACAAGATGCGCATGAAGCGATAAGACCAACACATTTAGACATGCTTCCTGATGATGTAAAAGAAAAATATCCTTCAGAGCAATATAAATTGTATAAACTTATATATGATAGAATGTTAGCTTCACAAATGGCTTCAGCTGTATATGATACGATGGCTGTTGATATAAATGCAGACAAGTATTTGTTTAAGACAAATGGAAGTAAAATAAGATTTCCAGGTTTTATGTCTTTATATGTTGAAGGAAATGACGAGGAGTTGGAAGAAAAAGATGTTATACTTCCAGAGCTTGAAGTTGGTCAAAAGTTGAAACTTAATGAACTTAATCCACTTCAACATTTTACAGAGCCACCTGCTAGATATACAGAGGCAAGTTTAGTAAAAGCTTTAGAAGAAAAAGAAATAGGAAGACCAAGTACATATGCTCCAACAATTACAACGATTATTGATAGAAAATATATAGAAAGACATAAGAAGATATTAGAGCCAACAGAACTTGGACGCATTGTTGATAATGTAATGAAAGATTATTTTAAAGACATTGTGGATCTTGAATTTACAGCTCACATGGAGGAACAACTTGATGATGTTGCTGAAGGCAAAATTGAGTGGAAGAAGATACTAGAGGAATTTTATGGACCATTTGCTGAAAACTTAGCGGTTGTTGAAAAGGAAATGGAGAAAATCGTAATAAAAGATGAAGAGACAAATGTTCCTTGTGAAAAATGCGGTAGAATGATGGTAATAAAAATTGGTAAGTATGGAAAGTTCATGGCTTGTCCAGGATTCCCAGAATGTAGAAATATAAAACCAATAATAGAAAAACTAGATGTCAAATGTCCAAACTGTGGTGGAGATATTTTGATAAAGAAAAGCAAAAGAGGAAAAAGATACTTTATTTGTGAAAATAATGATAATACAGAAAATGCAACATGTGATTTTATAGCGTGGAATGGTCCAAATAAAGAAGGTATTATAAAACCTGCAGAAATAAGCAAGGACAAAGCTGATGGAGAAAAAACAAAAACAAAAAGGAAAAAAACAACAACTGCCAAGACATCAAAGAAAACTTCAAAAGCTAAGACAACTAAAAAATAATGATAATTAAATGGACAAGGGGACGGTTCTCTTGTCCATTTCTTCATATAAAGCCACTTTCTATGATTGACACACAAATTTTTTTTAGTCATAATATAAATAGTGGAGGGATGCTAAATGAAAGTATTGATAGCAGCTGGCGGAACTGGTGGACATATTACGCCAGGAATTGCGATTGCAAATAGATTAAAACAAGAAGGATGTGAGATTCTTTTTGTTGGAACGAAAAATGGAATGGAAGTCGATTTAATTCCTAAAGCTGGGTTTGATCTAAAGTATATTCATGCTAGAGGTATTAGAAGGGGAAATATATTAAAAAATATAAAAACATTTACAGAATTGATAAAAGGAATTGATGATGTAAAAAGAATAATAAAAGAAGATAAAATAGATTTAGTAATAGGCACAGGTGGTTATGTTACCGCACCAGCAATGATTGCGGCTATAAAATTAAAAGTGCCAACATTGATACATGAAAGTAATGCGTTACCAGGAAAAACAACAAAGTGGTTGTCTGGAAAAGTTGATAGAGTTGCAGTAGGATTTGAGGATGCTTTGAAGCAAATACCAAAAGCTAAATGTGCAGTATATACTGGAAATCCAACAAAGTTACAGGATTCATATACAAAGGAAGAGTGCAAAAAGAAAATTGAAAGCAAGAAACCATTGGTATTAGTTTTTGGAGGAAGCCAGGGTGCGAAGAAAATAAATGAAACCATGGTAGAATTTATAAATACAACGAAAATTGAAGACTATGAAGTAATTTATGCAACAGGGCCAAAGCATTACGATGAAATAGTAAGCCAAATAGAAGTAAAGAATCCAAATGTAAAAATAGAAAAGTACATATATAATATGGAAGAAATAATGGTGGCATCAGATTTGGCTGTTTGCAGAAGTGGTGCCTTAACGGTTACAGAACTTGGAATAGTTGGACTTCCAGCAATATTAATTCCTTTTCCTTATGCAGCAGAAAATCATCAATTTTATAATGCGAAAACAATATCAGATGCAAATGCAGGTATTATAATAGAAGAAAAAGATTTGACGTGTGAACTTTTAGTAAAGACTATTAATGAAGTTTTAAACAATAAAGAAAAATTAAAAATGATGACAGATAAAGCTAAAAAGTCTGAAATGAAAGATGCTATGGATAAAATAATGAAAGAAATTAATAGTATTGTCAAGGGAAAAAAATAGAAGTATTAATTAAAGTAAGGAGAGCAGTTTGAATGTCAAGAAAACTTTTAATTACAGAAAAGCCAAGTGTAGCAATGGAATTTGCAAAAGCTTTAAAAGTAAATACAACACGAAAAAATGGATATCTAGAATCGGATGAATATGTGATTACTTGGTGCGTAGGTCATTTAGTAACGATGAGCTATCCTGAAGTATATGATGAAAAATATAAGGCATGGAGGTATGATACATTACCATTCATACCAACAGAGTGGAAATATGAAATCATTGAAAATGTAAAAAATCAGTTCGAAACAGTTAAATCGTTATTACAAGCAGATGATGTTGATACAATCTATGTTTGTACAGACTCTGGACGAGAAGGAGAATATATTTATAGATTAGTAGACCAAATGGCTGATGTAAAAGGTAAAATCAAAAAAAGAGTATGGATTGATTCACAAACAGAGGAGGAGATTTTAAAGGGAATACAGAATGCAAAAGACTTATCTGAGTACGATGCATTATCTGATAGTGCATATTTGAGAGCAAAAGAAGATTATTTAATAGGTATAAACTTTTCTAGACTTTTAACACTTTCGTATGGTAGAGAAGTTGCAAAAAGAAATAATGAGGAGAGAACCTCAATATCAGTTGGACGAGTAATGACATGCGTTCTTGGAATGATTGTTGAGAGAGAATATGAAATTATTAATTTTGTTAAATCAAAATTTTATAAGATACAAGCGGCTTTTGAAGAGGGAATTTCTTCGGAGTGGAAATGTGAAAAAGAAAATCCGGATAATATAGAGATTGTCAAAATGGCGATTGATAAGGATTTGATATATAACGATGTTGGGTTTAAAAATGAAGGAGATGCTCTTTCTTTTATTGAGGCTTTGAAAAAATCTGAGGCAGAGCCAACTGTGTTAGAAACTACTAAAAAGAACGCAAAGGAAAATGCTCCTCTTTTATATAATTTGGCGGAAATTCAAAATGAATGTAGTAAGAAATTTAAGATTTCGCCAGATCAGACGTTGGAAATAATTCAGTTATTATATGAAAAGAAATTAGTTACATATCCTAGAACAGATGCTAGAGTTCTTTCAACGGCAGTAGCAAAAGAAATTAGTAAAAATTTGAATGGACTTGCTAGAGGATATAAGGATGAAGAGGTTAAAAATCTAATCAATAAAATGATAGCGGAAAAATATAGCTTAGATATTGTAAAGAGTAAATATGTAAATGATTCAAAGATTACAGACCATTATGCGATAATTCCAACAGGACAAGGATTTGAAAATTTAGATTCATTATCTGATTTGCATAAAGACATATATAAATTGATAGTGAAGCGATTTTTAAGTATATTCTTCCCTGCAGCTGAATTTATGAGACTTTCTGTAACAGTAGATATTGCAGGACAAAAGTTTTATTCGAACGCTAAAATTTGTGTAAAACAAGGATATTTAGAAGTTATAAAAAGTGATAAAGAAGAAACTTCAGAAAATGCCAATGTTGAAGCTTTGAAAAAACTAAAGAAAGGTCAGAATCTAACACTTGCAGAAATGAATGTAAAAGAAGGAGAAACATCTCCGCCAAGTAGATATACATCAGGTTCAATAATTTTGGCAATGGAAAATGCGGGAAAATTGATTGAAGATGAAAGATTAAGAGAACAAATAAAAGGTTCTGGAATTGGAACGAGTGCAACAAGAGCAGAAATCATAAAAAAATTAAATAGGATAAGTTATATTGATATAAATACTAAAACTCAGGTTCTTACACCAAGTGGAAAAGGAGAGTTAGTATACAAAGTAGTACGTTTTACGGTTCCAGATATGCTTAATCCCGAGCTTACAGCAAGTTGGGAAAAAGGCTTAGATATGGTGGCTAAAAAAGAAATAGAAAAAGAAGTATTCATGGAAAAATTAGAAAAATATATAGTAAGTAAAGTAAGTAAAGTAAAAAGCATGAACTTTGTTTATTAGAAAATAGAATAAAAATACACGCAATTCACTTTTTTTAAAATATTAGCATACTAATATAGTAAAGACATACTTTAAGAAGAGGTGAATGAAAAGTGAATTCTTATTTAATAGAAGGTGGCCATAAACTTTCTGGTTCAATTAGTATTTCAGGTTCTAAAAATGCTACATTGCCGATAATAGCGGCAAGTATTTTAAATAAAGGTATAACAGTTATAGAGAACGTCCCAGACATAAGAGATGTTAGAACAATGTGCTTAATTTTGCAGGAATTAGGATGTATCGTAAAAAGATACGATGATAAATTAGAAATAGATGCTTATGATGTGACAAAAAGTGAAATACCAGAAAAGCTTATGCGTGAAATGAGATCATCTGTAATTTTGGCAGGTGCATTAATTGGTCGAACAAGACAATGTAAATTTACTTACCCGGGTGGTTGTGAAATAGGAAGTAGGCCAATAAATTTACATTTAGAAGCTTTTGGACAATTAGGCGTTAAAGTAGAAGAAAAAAATGGTTACATAGATTGTAAGGCAAGCAAATTAGAAGGAACAGAAATTGTTTTAGATTTTCCATCTGTTGGTGCAACAGAAAATGTAATGCTTGCAAGCGTATTTGCTGAAGGAGAAACGCGAATAAAAAATGTTGCAAGGGAACCAGAAATAAAAAATTTGCAAGATTTTTTAAATAGTATGGGTGCCAAAATAAAAGGTGCAGGAAGCAATTCAATCATCATAAAAGGTGTAGAAAAATTGCATGACACAGAATTTAGCGTGATTCCAGATAGAATAGAAGCGGGATCATATTTATGCATGGTTGCTATGACAAGAGGAGAAGTTGAATTAAAAAAAGTAAATCCAGAGCACTTATCTTCTGCACTGCACAAATTAAAACAGATGAATTTTAAAATTAGCACTTCTAAAAATAAAATTTATATGAGACCTACTAAAAATATAATAGCTACGAATATTAAAACAATGCCATATCCTGGATTCCCAACAGATATGCAGTCACAATTCGTTACTTTATTAACGCTTTCAAAAGGAACATCTATTGTAGTTGAAAATATATTTGAAAACAGATATAAATATGTAAATGAATTAATAAAAATGGGAGCTAACATTACATTAGAGGATAGAACAGCAATCATTCAAGGTGTTGAAAGATTGTTTTCGGCAAAATTAGAAGCGAAAGAACTTCGCGGTGGAGCTGCACTGGTGACAGCGGCTTTAGCTGCATCTGGAACGTCAGAAATTACAGGAATTGAATTCATTGAACGTGGATATGAAAATTTAGTTCAAAAATTAACAATATTAGGTGCAAAAATTATAAAGCAATGATACAATAAATGACGATGCTTAAAATATAATATTTGAGGTGGTAAAAATGGCTAAGAATGATATAATATCTAAAAATTCAAAACAATCAAAAAAAAGAGCTTCTTCAGAAGCTGTTGGAACCAACTCAAGAAAACGTAAAAATAGAGAAGACAAAATAGAAAAAGAAAATACAGGTTTGAAATTTTTAATATTCTTTTTAATTTTAGTAATAATAGGACTTTCAATTGGTATACTATGTTCACCAGCTTTTAACTTAAATGAAGTTATAATAAATGATGGTGTAAATGTAAAAAAAGAGGAAATCTCAAGTGTTATAAATGTTAAGTATGGTGAAAATATTTTAAAGCAAAATTATAAAACATTAAAAAATGAAGTAAAATCTTTACCATATGTTGAAGATACTAAAATAATGATTAGATTTCCTGACAAAATAGAAATAGGCTATACAGAACGTAAGCCATATGCACTTATCAAATTCTTAGAATCTTATTTTGTAGTTGATAAGTTTGGATATCTTTTAGAAATAAAAAAAGATAAAGAAAATATTGAATTGCCTGTAATATATGGAATCGATGTTGATGAATATGAACTTGGTGAAAAACTATCAGATACATCAAGTGTGAAATTAAGAAATGTTGTAACTCTAATAGAAACCGCAGAGCAAAGAGATTTTTCATATGCTATACGAGAAATAAATTATGAAGAAATAGCAGAAGTAAAAATGTGGTTAGAGGGACACGATATTGAGATTATATATGGTCAGATAGATAGAAATATAATTACTGAAAAATTAAAATATTTAGAACAAATATTAGAAAATCTGAAAGGAAAAAAAGGAAGACTTGATATAAGTAGCGAAGAATATTTTGAAAAATCAATATTTGTAGATATAAATAATATGTAACAATGAGGTGAGAAAATGCATTTTGATAAAATGGTTGATGAAATTACCAAAAAAAGAATAACTCCTACACAGATAACAGTATGCATAATATGTTTTTTACTATCACTTTGTTTTACAATTCAAGTACGCACGATTAATACTAGTGAATCGGATATACTGAGATTGAAAAAAGAGAATGAACTAAGAGATGAAATAGAACAATGGAAAGAAGTTTATGAAGCTTCTGTACAAAAAAATGAAGAATTAAATAAAAAAGTTGAAGAGTATAGAACGGCGTCAGCAAAAAATGATGATACAGTAAAAATTATGAAAAAAGAATTAGACGAAGCAAATATACTAGCTGGAATATCTAAAGTAAAGGGAAAAGGAATCACAGTTAAATTAGATGATACAGCAGTAATAGAAGAAATAAATGAAGCTTCAGGCTATTATAATCCTAATGTTTATGTTATACATGATACAGATATTATTTCAGTTATAAATGAGTTGGCTGCGGCTGGCGCTGAAGCTTTTTCTGTAAATGGTCAAAGAATTATTGCTACTACAGCAATAAGATGTGTTGGACCAGTTATACAAATAAATGGAATAAATCTTTCAGCACCATATACAATTTCAGCAATTGGAGAACCTGTTACATTAAAAGGAGCATTGAGATTAAGAGGTGGAATTGTAAGTGAAATGCAGAGTGCGAAAATTGATGTTACAATAGAGGAACATGAAGAAATAATAATTCCTGCATATGATAGAGTCCTTAAGTATCAATATGCAACGTCTGTGTTGGAGGTTGAGTAAAATGACTACGATTATATATGGAATAATATGTGTTATATTAGGATGGATTGTTGGTAATTTTATGCCAACAGTAGCGTATGAATATTCAAAATACTTAGCTATTGCTATAATGGCTGCGCTAGATAGTATTGCGGGAGCATTCTCGGCTAAAACACAAAATAAATATGATATACATATATTTGTGTCAGGCTTTTTTATAAATGCAATAATTGCTATAATATTTACCATGATTGGTCAAAATCTTGGAGTCGATATATACTTAGCTGCAATATTTGTATTTGTATTTAGAATATTTAATAATCTGTCAGCAATAAGAAGATATTTTATAACAAAAGTGATTGATAATAAAAAGAATTAAATGTTGTACCAATAATTTAAAGAGTACGAGAATTATCAATTATTAATTCTCGTATTTTTTAGCCAAAAAAATAGTGAAATTGTTTATATAAAATGATTATGTTTACACATGTTTTGAGTGTAATCGATGTGTAATCTTTTTGTAATCTTTTTGAAACAATTTTGTTGACTTTTTATTCGCAATATAATATTCTTTAGTTGCGAAATTTGATTAGGGGGTGTGGGGTTTGGCAATTGGTGACATAATTGTCGGAATAGACATAGGCACCTCTAAAGTTTGTTGTTGTTTAGGTCAAATTAATAAGTTTAATCAAGTAGAAATTTTAAATTCGTCAAGTGTAGCATGTGAAGGTTTAAGAAAAGGAAAGATTGTGAGTCAAGATGCCGTGGCACGTGCAATAAGATTTGCAATTAGTGATATAGAAGCAACGCAAGACTTTATAATAAAATCAGCCTATGTAAATATTGTCGGAATGCACGTTTCAGTGTTTAAAACAAAATATAGTGTAAAATTAGAAGATAAGTATGCAGGAGTTTCACAAAAAGATATTGATACAATAATAAGAAACGTAGGTAAACTTGAAGTTCCTGAAGGTCATCAAATAATTGATGTAGTTCCTTCAAAATTTATTACGGATTCAAGAATTACTGATGATCCAATTGGAATATTCACAGATTTCCTAGAGGCAGAATTAGATGTTATTATTGCTGATAAAAATGTTGTAAAAAGCATAGGGATAGTTATGCAAAAGGCAGGTCTTCAAATAGATGGCATAGTGACAAATGGTTTTGCAATGAAAGATATTGTCTTAAATGATGAAGAAAAAAATAGTGGAGTGTTACTATTAGATATAGGTGCTGGAAATGTAGATATATCAGTTTTCAAAAATAATGGAATTTTATTTACAGATTCAATTCCTGTTGGTGGTGATACAATAACTAACGATATATCGATTGGATTGGAGATATCATATCAAGAAGCAGATAAACTAAAAAAACAATATGGATTGTCGAGAGTTGCTTACATAGATAATGATTATAGTATAACGCTTTCAACTTATACTGGTGATGCAAGGTCTAAAACGGTTAAATGTTCAGAACTTGTTGAAATAATCGAAGCTAGAGTTGAAGAAATGTTTATGATTATAAAACAAAAGATTGAAGAAAATAATTTGCAAAGTTCAATTAATTCTTGTGTAATTGCAGGACAAGGTATTAATTCAATAAATAAGAGTGAAAAAACGGCAGAAGAGATATTAAAAACAAATGTTAAATTTGGAAATTCTAAAACCGCAAATTTAATAAAATCAGAATGTCTTGGTGCTTATGGAATTGTTAAGTATGTTTCAAATATAAAACATTCAAAGCATATAGGTAGTAAAGTTCAAGAAGATATAGAGCAGACGTTTTTTGAGAATGTAGTTCAATCTTTTAAAAGTCTGTTAGGTGCAAAACCTAGTAAATTAAAGAAGTAGGGGGAGTTTAGAGTGTACGAACAAGAAGTAAGTTTTGATGGAATGGCGAAAATTAAAGTCATCGGTGTGGGTGGAGCTGGTAATAATGCAATAAATAGAATGATAGATGCTAGAGTTACAGGTGTTGAATTTATTGCAGCTAATACAGATAGACAAGTGTTACAATTATCTAAAGCACCAACAAAGATTCAAATTGGTGAAAAATTAACAAGATGTCTTGGAGCAGGTGGAGATCCACTAGTAGGAGAAAAAGCTGCAGAAGAGACAAAAGAAGAAATTGCAAATGTTTTAAAAGGTGCTGATATGGTATTTGTAACAGCAGGTATGGGAGGCGGAACTGGAACAGGTGCTGCTCCTGTAGTTGCACAAATTGCCAAAGAACTTGGAATATTAACAGTTGCAGTTGTTACAAAGCCTTTTGCATACGAAGGTAAGAAAAGAATGCAAAATGCTGAAAGAGGAATTGCAAGTTTGAAAGAAAAAGTTGATACACTTGTTGTTATCCCTAACGATAGAATAATGCAAATAGCAGATAGAAAAACATCATTTGCAGATGGTTTTATAATGTCAGATGAAGTATTACGTCAAGGTGTACAAGGTATTTCAGATTTAATAGCTATTCCTGGTTTGATTAACTTAGACTTTGCCGATGTAAAAACAATTATGTGTGACACAGGTATGGCACATTTAGGTATAGGTAGAGCAAGTGGTGAAAACAGAGCTGAAGAAGCTGCTAAATTAGCTATTAATAGTCCACTTCTTGAATCTTCAATAGAAGGAGCAAGAGGAGTTCTTCTAAATATTACAGCAGGACCAGATCTTGGAATATTCGAAGTAAACACAGCTGCAGAACTTGTTCAAAAGAGCATTGATTCAGATGCAAACATTATATTTGGTGCTGTTATCGATGAAAAAATGGGAGACGAAATGTCAGTTACAGTTATTGCAACAGGTTTTGATAGAGATAGAGTTCCACTATCAGCAAATGCAGTTGGTAAAATTTTAGGTTCAGATCCATTCACAAAATCACAAACTCCAGAAATAAGAACTTCAAGTTCAGATCCTAACAATTTAGATGTACCAACATTCTTGAGAAAAAAGAATAAAATAATAGATACAAGTAATTTCTAATATAGAAACTCAGATGTGTGAAAAATCACATCTGAGTTTTTTCATTAGTAAGAGGTTGCAAGAAGTTTCACAAGAGGGACGCCCCTTTTTGTGAAACCTCTTGCAACCTCGTTCTTAAATGTAGAAAAATAAAATAGAATGCTTTTAATTTTGTCGAAAATGTGGTAGTATTTTTTGTAGAAAAAGGAGGAATAATAAATGAGAGATTTTTTAATGGAACATTTAAATGTTGATATTGTAGAACTTGTTAAAGGAATATTGCCAATAGTAGCCACACTTTTTATATGCATGTTGGCGATAAAGATTATTATGAAGCTTGTTAAGAAGGTAATGAAAAAAACATCTTTAGATAAGAGTTTGATTTCGTTTATAGAAAGAGTGATAAAAGTAATTTTATATTTTATTTTAATATTGATTATTGCGGATATGATGAGTATACCAGTTACTTCGCTTTTAGCAACATTCAGTGTTGTAGGTCTTGCTGCTTCTCTTGCAATACAAGATGCATTGGGAAATTTAGCAAGTGGTGTAATGATATTGGCTACACGTCCTTTTAAAAGTGGTGATTATATAGAAGGCGCTTCAGTAAGCGGAACAGTAGGTGAAATTAATTTTTCACACACAGTATTAACAACACCAGACAACAAAAAAATACATGTGCCAAATAAAGAAATAATTAATTCAGTAATCACAAATTATTCAGAACAATCTCTAAGAAGAGTAGATTTAACTTTTAATTTAGAGTATTCAGCGGATAAAAATAAGATAAAAGAAATAATGAATAAAGCAATAGAGAATCATCCTAAAATTTTAAAAGAACAACCTATATTTGTAAAAACAACTGCATATCAAGCAAGTGGAATTGATTATACATTAAGAGTGTGGGTTAATAGTGCAGATTATTGGGAAGTTTATTTTGATTTGCTAGAGGGACTAAAAGATGAATTTGACAAAAACGGAATTGAAATTCCATATAATAAAATGGATGTACATATAATTAATAAATAAAGGTATCATGTAAAAAGAGGTCGCATTATGCAGACCTCTTTTTTTATTGCAAACTAAAAATAGACAGTATTTTCAAAATGAAAAATGTACAATCATATCATGATAATATACATGGATATTTTATTTTTAAAAGAAACAATTATTAATTTTATAATTTTATACTTAACATCTAAACTTTCACTTCAAAGCACTACACTCAAAAGAATGTTTATGGCAAGCATTATTGCTAGTATTTTTACAATTTCAGCATTATTTTTTTCAATAGAAATTACAAATGTATTTAAATTAATTTGTGCAACAGTAATCGTAACAATAGCGTTTAAATTTAATAGTATTTATTCATATATGAGTGTAATCGTTATGTTTTATATTGTTACTTTTCTCGTTGGAGGAATTTTTCTATATGCAAATATGAATGATATAAGTAATTATGCTTTTACATTCTTAATTAGTTTTTTACTTTTACTAGTAATAAAAGAATATAAAAAGAAATATCAGATACAAAGTTATATTGCAGAATTAGAAATATTCGAGGGGAATAAATTTTTAAAGGCATTGATAGATACAGGGCATAGTCTTACAACATGTTATGATGAACCGGTAATAGTATTGTCAAACAAATGCAAAGAACAAATGAAATATATAGAAAGAAAAAACGAAAAAGATAGAACAGTATGTTACAAAACAATACAGCAAGAATCGGTTATTGTGAAAGGGAAAAAATATGAAAATATTAAAATTAGGTACAAAAAAGAAGAGTATAAAAATGAGGCTGTAATAATATTCTCAGATGTAAGTTTTGATGGATATGACGCAATAATAGGTTTGAATTTTTTTGAACATGCTATAAAAAGCAGTGTTACAAAAGAAAATAAAAAGAAAAAGGAGAATAAATATGGAGATATTATTTTTAATTAAAATGAAAGCGGAAAAAATAATTTCAAAAGTATTAACCTTTTTAGGAATTAATACATGTAATAATATTTATTATATTGGTGGAAATGAAACACTTCCGCCACCATTAACAATAGATGAGGAAAACGAGATATTATCAAAATTAAAATCAGATGATAATGTTAAGAAAAAATTAATAGAACATAATTTAAGATTAGTGGTGTATATTGCAAAAAAATTTGAAAATACATCAGTAGGTTTAGAAGACTTAGTATCTATAGGAACAATTGGGCTTGTAAAAGCAATAAATACATATGACGTAGATAAAAAAATAAAACTTGCAACCTATGCATCACGTTGCATAGAAAATGAAATATTAATGCATCTCCGAAAGATAAACAAAATAAAAAATGAAGTATCTATAGACGAACCATTAAATACCGATGGAGACGGAAATGAGCTTTTACTTTCAGATATAATCGGAACAGAAGATGACGTTGTTTTTAAAAGATTGGAAAAAGCAGTCGACAATGAATTAATACGAGAATCAATTAAAAGATTAAATAAAAGAGAGAAAATAATAATGGAACTTAGGTTTGGTTTTATAAGTGGAAAAGAGAAAACACAGAAAGAAGTAGCAGACATGCTTCGGAATATCACAATCATATATTTCAAGATTAGAGAAAAAAATTATATTAAAAATGAAAAAAGAAATGAGTGCAAAAATATAAAATTTTGGACAAGGGGGACGGTTCTTTTTCGGGACAAAAGCCCCGTCCCCCTTGTCCAATACAGCCTATTTTTTTTGATTTGTAATAATATTTTTTGAGTATATTTTGTAACTGCAAGAAAGAAGAACTGATTTTAATAAATATAAATAGTCATTGCTAGATCCACGATCTATAAAATCCTTCTTTGTGTATGTGCAAATTAATGCTTGTTCAAACAATCTGCAAAATTGATTGTAAGCAATTTCAATCCTATAATTTTTTAAAGCAGTATCAATCAACATTGAAATTTCTTGCATGCTATATACTTGTTTAAGAACACAGATAACAAATAATTTAGCTAGTTGAATTCTAGAATATTGTTTTTTTACAGGAGCATCAATTAAATCATTTTTAACGTAATTGTTAATCATTGTTTTTGTTAATAATTCATTTTCTTCGTCTGAATCAGAATTTGGATTTATGTAAGGGGCCAGGCAACTATTAACTAGCTTAACGACTTGATCCAAATATAATTCAATTGTAGGTAATTCTTTCCATCTAGGTATATGAAAATTATTTACCGAAACATGTTGCTTATTTTCCATAGTTTCTACCTCCTAGAAAAAATAATATCATGATTAAAAAGTATCGTCAATTAAAAGTCGAATATGAATATATTGTGAATTCATTGACACGGTATAGCAAAAATGATAATCTAGTATTGCAAACTAGATTGCTTTAAAATACATAAGAGGAGGATAAATGGAGAGAACAAAGCTTAAAGATAGAATATTACCGAAATATACTAGAGGTGAAGAAATATTTAATATGACTTCACATATTACTGGTGCAGCTTTTGGTTTAATAGCATTGGTAATATGTGTGGCAGTCTCATCATACCATCGAGATGCATATGCAGTAATAAGTTCTATAATATATGGAATAAGCATAATCGTATTATATACCATGTCAAGCATATATCATGGATTGGGTTCACAGACAAATGCGAAAAAAGTTTTCCAAATACTAGATCACTGTTCAATATTTTTGTTAATAGCAGGATCGTATACACCTTTTTGTCTAGTGATGTTTAGAGAATATGATGCTGTGACAGGGTGGACAATATTTGGAGTAATATGGACGATGGCCATAATAGGAATTATACTTAACTCAATAGATATAAAAAAATACAAAAAAATATCAATGATATGCTATTTAGCAATGGGATGGTGCATAATACTTAAAGCTAATTTATTGCCAGTCTTATTAGAAAAGGCAGGATTGATTTTATTAATTGCTGGAGGAATTGCATATTCCTTGGGTGCAATTTTATATGGTTTAGGAAAGAAAAAGAAATATATACATTCAGTCTTTCATTTGTTTGTAGTACTAGGAACAATATTACAGTTTTTGTGCATAGTTTTATATGTAATTTAGAAAATATGAAGATGATAAAAACGAATCTGGAAGTATATGTAAAACCTCTTTTGGGAATACTTAAATTAAAGTATTTTCAAAGGAGGTTTTTGTTTGATAAAAAAAGTAGAAATATGTGGTGTTAATACCTCCAAATTGCCAGTACTCACAAATGAAGAAAAAGAAAAACTGTTTATAGAAATAAAAAAAGGAAATGAAGAGGCTAGACAAAAATTTATAAATGGTAATTTGAAACTAGTACTTAGTGTAATAAAACGTTTTAATAACAGAAACGAAAATGCAGATGATTTATTTCAGGTTGGATGTATCGGATTAATAAAGGCAATAGATAATTTTGATTTGTCGCAAAATGTGTTATTTTCAACATATGCAGTTCCAATGATAATAGGAGAAATAAGGAGACATTTGAGAGATAACAACTCTATAAGAGTGAGCAGATCATTAAGAGACATCGCGTATAAATCACTACAAATGAGAGAACAAATATTAAATGAAGAAAATAGAGATGCAACAATAGAAGAAATAGCACAACGATTAGGTCTTGAAAAAGAAGAAATATCACATGCACTCGATGCAATCCAAGAGCCAGTATCATTGTATGAGCCAGTTTATAACGATGGAGCCGATGCACTATTTATAATGGATCAAATAAGTGACAATAAAAATATAGATGAAAATTGGATAGAAGATATAGCGATAAGTGAAGGATTAAATAAATTATCAGAAAGAGAACGTAATATAATTAAGAAAAGATTTTTTGATGGAAAAACACAGATGGAAGTGGCTGAAGAAATAGGAATATCTCAGGCACAAGTTTCTAGATTAGAAAAAACAGCATTACTACACATGAGAAAAAGTATATAAATATCAAAAAAGTGGCTGTAAACTTGGATAGCGGGACGGAGATTAGCAAGAGGGACGCTCCTTTTTGCTAACCACCGTCCCAAATTTTAGATTCTACAGACTCTTCTTAATTTATATGAAAATAAAAATAGTAATTTGCATATACTATTATATATAGGAAAGGGAGGGATGTAATGGGAAGAGCATTAACATTTAAACAAAAGGAAGTAATAAATATAGTAGATGGTAAAAGGTTAGGTTATGTTCAAGATGTTGAAGCAAACTTTGAAACGGGTGAAATTACAGCAATAGTTGTGCAGGGAAACGGAAAACTATTTTCTATAAATAGTAAAAATGATGTAGTAATTCCGTGGGAAAAAATAAAGAGGATAGGAGAAGATATAATATTGGTAGAATTTAATGATATAAGACAATGAACAAATAAGATGCAGATGATTTTAATATAAAATGATTCGAAATGCAGATACATATATAAATGAAATGTAAGTGTAATTTTAAAAGAAATATATATATAGAAAAAAGAGAAGAAGTATACCAAAAAAGGTTTACAAAAACATGAAAGTATAAAACCGCAAACACGCATGAAATATATAGTTTGCAGATGCATGAGTTAAATAAAAAATAAATTAAAAAAATTACAAAAAAACTTGTTGACTTTTGTCGAGTGCCGTGCTAATATATTCATTGTCAGCTCGAGAGAAAAATAATTATTTATTTATAAATAATTAACTCGAAAAAATAAATAAAAATTTTTAAAAAAGATGTTGACAAAGAATTATGCACTTGGTATAATTCAAAAGCACTCTCGAAGAGAGAGCAAAAAGTACATTGAAAAGTAAACAATGAGAAATAAGAGAAACCAAGCGAGTTTCTATCAAATAACCAGATAGAAACAGTACTATACAGTACAATAAATAACCTGAGTTCGAAAGAACAAAAAACGAATCAAAGTTCTCTGAAAGATGAGAACAAAAAATAAAGTTGACGAAGTCAACAACCAAATCAAATTTGAGAGTTTGATCCTGGCTCAGGAGAAACGCTGGCGGCGCACATAAGACATGCAAGTCGAACGGAGTTTAGTCGAATGTTTACATGAGACGAAGACTTAGTGGCGGACTGGTGAGTAACACGTGAGCAACCTGCCTTTAAGAGGGGAATAACAGCGAGAAATCGTTGCTAATACCGCATAATGCATAACCTCCGCATGAAGGGAATGCCAAAGGAGAAATCCGCTTAAAGATGGG
>JAFTQC010000034.1 GCA_017462965.1 Clostridia bacterium
TACAGCAGTAGAAAATGAAAATTTGCCAATGAAACCAAAAACAATTTCTGAAAAGATAAAACAATTTTTTAGAAAATTATTTGGAAAAGCATAAGATAAGGGTGGAAAAAATATGGTTGATGTAAAAGAGCGTATTGATTTAATATTGCAAACTAAAGATAAGACACTTTTAGAAAATCTTCTTTATGAATATGGTGGAGAGAATTTTTCTATGTATGAAATTGGAAATGTGCTTATGGAGATATGTGACGATAAAGAGTACATTAAATCTTTTATTGCAAATTCTAATTATGGGCTGAATTCGTTTCAAAAAGAGGCTATTATTTCGATGTTAGGAGATGATACTTTTCGTGATGCGTGTATAAGAGGTGAAGTCGAAGGCGTTGATTTAGAGCCTTTCAGTAAAGCGAGACTATATATGACAGATGGTGGTTATGAGTATACTGATCAAAAGGATTTATATATACGTAATGCTTTATCTGGCCAGTACTTTGAACTTGATTCACTTGCGTCAGAGTATTTGATTGATGCCCTAAGTGATGTTGAGGAGAAAAAACAATATATACTTGATGATTCTATCCCTTTAGAAATAAGTGAAAGGGTTGCTCTGGCTAATGGTATAAATGAAGATGATTTTATTAGAGAAGTTGTTGCGCCGTTAAGAGTAGATGAAAATTACAAACAAAGTATTCCAATTGTTAGAGCTGTATCAACGGTGAAAAGTGCAGATATTAGAAAAGATTTTATAAGAAATAATCATGGAGAATTATCATATGTTAATTTGAGTGATTTGGCACAGGGGGCGGCTATTCAGGGGATGGAAGAAATCTCTGATATCTGTGAGTGGGGCGTAGAAAATGGTATCGAACTTCGAAAATTAGATGATATGGTGAATGCAGAATATTATAAGAACGAAGGAAATAGAGCAAATTGGAATGCTGGTGTTAAGCGTATTGCTACTGTTTCGGAATTGGATCAGCCTACTTTAGAGCAAAACCCAGATATTAAATATGTTAGAATGCAAGATGCACAAAATCCAAATTCTAGAAAGGATATGTATACTAGAGAAAGATATGGACAGATACGTGGAGCGATTGATAAAGTTGTTGAAGGCATTCCAGTAGCAGAAGATGGAAATCCTAAAAGTCAGGTTGAAGCATTTTCAAAAGTTTATTCTAGATTGTCTAATATAAAGTATGATAATTATGCTATATCTAAAAAAGGTGAGATGGATCCAGAATTGCAAATGAGGTGTAGAAATTTAGAAGGTGGACTGCTTGATGGAAAATGTATCTGTGCGGGGTATTCTGAAATTTTAAAAAATGCACTAAGTTGCGTTAATATTGAAAGTATTACTGTTGGTGGGAATCAAAAAGGAGAAGGAAAAGCAGGACATGCCTGGAATCAAGTTCGAATAGGTGATAATTGGCTAAATTGTGATTTGACGAATGATAGAGATTGCGGGAAATTTTTTAATGGAAAATTTGCTCATAAAGCACTAAAATCAGACAAACAATTTAAAGGTTATGATAGGTATAGCGAGAATAGACCAGCTGAAGAGCATCGTTGTGATGTTCCTTTGACAGAAATACCTGGTGCAACAAATCCTTCTTTTAGTTCATATGTGAAGTCTTGGGCTTCTAATATAAAAATGAATCAGATTCAAGAAGCAAGTAGAGAAGTTGCTGCTATAGAGCAAGCACCAATGATTACTGCACAAGAACAAAATATGCAAATCGCTGCACAACAGGCTACGCAGCAAGTTGCAACTCCACCACCACCTCCGCCTATGAGTATGGAAATGTAATTTTAATTAATGTAAGAGGTGATTGATATGAGACTTGGGGTTTATGTTGGAAGTTTTAATCCTGTGCATAAAGGTCACAAGGCAATTGTAGATTTTTTACTTGAGAAAAAATATGTTGATAAAATTTTGATGATTCCGACAGAGAATTATTGGGGAAAGCAAAATTTGATTGATACTAAATATAGATTAGATATGTTAAAGTTTTATGAAAATGAAAAAATAATAGTAACGGCAAAATATGGCGATTTTAAGTATACGAATGAAATATTAACGTCGTTAAAAAATGATTTTGACGATGAATTGTACTTGATAATTGGAGCCGATAACTTAGTAAAATTTCATGAATGGAAAAGTGTTGATAAAATTTTAGAAAATAAAGTTGTCGTACTTGGAAGAGATGATATCGATATGGAAAGTTTAATTCAAAAATTTGAGGGAAAAGAAAATTTTGTTTTGATTAAAGATTTTCCTTTGATTTCAACATCTTCTACACTTGTTAGAAAAAAGATTGCCACGAAAGATTGCGAGGATATTGAATCTTTAATTGATACACGTATATACAAATACATATGTGAGAATAATCTATATAGTTTGTTAGAAAAAGGAGAATAGAATTGCCAAACTGGAAAACACATTTAGAAATTAGTAAAAGATTGAATGAAAAATATAAATTTAATGAAAAGGATTATGAGTTATTTTTAATAGGAAGCATTTTGCCGGACATAAATAATTCATATGTAGTTACGAATATTTCTAAGAAAATTAGTCATGACATAACACATTTTAGAAATAAAGAAATACCTTCGTATATTCTTTTTTATGAAAAATATAAGATGGAAATTGATTCACACAATCCGCTTTTTGTCGGATATGTAACACATTTATTTACAGATTATATGTGGAACAACAATTTTTATACTTCTATTAAAAAAAGAAAACTTGAAGAAACCGATAAAGAAAAACTTCGAATAATGAAGCAAAGTGATTTTAAAATATATAACAATAAATTCATGGATGATTTTATTGATATAAAGTATAATTCTTACGAATCAATATTGGAAGAAATAAAGAAAATTTCTGAAGTAGATATTATAAAAAAGGATATTGAAACAGTTTGCGATGCACTAAAGAAAAAACTGATTTATGAAGCAAGTTATCAATTCTATACAGAAAAAGAATTAGATGAATTATTAGAAAAAACAGTGAATGAACTTTAATAAGAAGAGACAATCGTTTTTTCAGCAAGAAGTCAGCAGGAGATCAGCAAGAGATCAGCAAGAGGGACGCCCCTTTTTGTGAAAACTTTTCACAAAAAGGGGCGTCCCTCTTGCTGACCTCTTGCTAGATATTATGGATTGCAGGTTCTGAAAGTACGTTACCGTTTATGTCGTAACGTGAACCGTGGCATGGGCAGTCCCATGTTTTTTCGACATTATTGAAGCTGAGTTCACAGCCCAGATGAGCACAAACAGGTTTTATAAAATAACATTTCCCATTTGTATCACGATAAACCCCGACTTTTTCATTTTCGTATTCAATAATTTTTCCTTCATCCATTCCAACGTCATCTAAAGTGTCTGGTGAATCTTTTAATTTGTTTATAACAAGTGAATATATTGATTCCTTAACCATATTTCCAAGTTCGTCACGATTTTTAATTGGCTCTAATCTTGTTGCTTCAAATGTATTTTCATATTTATTTTTGTTTCCTAAAATTTTGTCAGTTATGATTTTGCTTGCAACGTTTGAAAATGTAATTCCCCATTTTTTGAAACCTGTTGCAACATAAAGGTTTGGCATTATAGAAGAAAAATCACCGATGTATGGTATTTTGTCCAAAGAAATACAATCTTCAGTGCACCACTTATATAAAACTTCGCTTTGAGGATAAAGCTCTTTAGCTTTTTTTTCTAATATTTTGTAGGCATTTTCTAAATCTATTTTTTCTCCAGTCTTGTGATCCGCACCAACGACAATTAATAATTTTTTGCCTTTATATGGAGTGGTTCTAAAAGAGTAAGTTGGGATAGAACTATTTATATACATCCCTTCCGGTAAATCACATTTTGTATCAACAGCAATTGCATAAGACATGCTTTGGTACATTTTCAAAAAATAAAATCCAGGGAAATTAATGATAGGATAGTGTGTTGCCAAAATCACATATTTTGCTTTTATACTATTATTTGCAGTAGAAACAATGTAGCCACTATCAGAACTTTCAACATCAGTAACAACAGTGTTGGTATAAATCTCAATCCCTTTTTTTGTTACAATATCACATAATGCAAGAGCATATTTTCTTGGATTAAATTGTGCTTGATTTGGAAACTTAATTGCACCAAGAGTTTTAATTGGCATAGGCATTTCTTTAACAAATTCACAAGGAAAATCTAAAGACTTTACCGCACTTACTTCTTTTTCAATATCAAACAACTCTTCTGAAGAATAAGCATAGACATAACTATCTTGAACAGAAAAATCGCAATCAATTTTTTCTTTATCGATAATATCCTTAATTCTTTGAGCGGCTTCTTCGTTGGCATCCAAATATTTCTTTGCAAAATCATGACTATATGAATTAATTAGATAATCGTAAAAAAGATTATGCTGTGAAGTTATTTTTGCAGTAGATTTTCCACTTACATGAGAACAAACTGAATCTCTTTCTACAATAGCAACCTTTAACTTACTATCAGAAAGATAGTATGCGCTTGTGATACCAACTAATCCGGCGCCAATAATACAGACATCAACATCTATATCATCAGATAAATGTTTGTATTCCTTTTCTAAATTTTTAGTTGTCTCAATCCAATAAGAACACATATGGACCTCCTAATAGCATAGCAAAAAGGAGCGTCCCTCTTGCTAACTTTTTACTTTAAAAAATAGTATTTCCAATTCCTTTGAATTTATACTCAATATGATATAATTGTTTAAGGAGGGTGCATATGAAAAAGTTTGGAAAAATAATTAGTGTGATAAGCTGTATTTTTATATTGTTCACTTTGAGCGGATGTGAAGGATTTATTTACAATAATTCATCTAAAGAAGAGATTTTGGATAACTTCAAGACAGGTAAATATGAAGTGCAAAATGAATCGAGTGAGCAAGTTCATAAAATTGAGTTTTATGGAGATAATGTTTTTTTAGTTGTATCTGGTGATATGGATTATGTTGGAACATATGATATAAATGAAAAAAATATAAGCTGTAAAGTTCAAAAGAAAAGTGGTACAACTTTTGCTACTGAAAATGTGGATTTTAATATAGAGCTTGTAAGGGTAGATAACAACGGAATTAAGTTTGATGATGCTTATGAAGGTACAGAAAACTTTTTGATGGAAAATGAAACGTATACATATTGTGGAGAATTTGAAAGTAGGCTAAAAGCTAGAAATATAATGCAAGAAGAAAATAATCATATAGTGAGTGTTTTCTACAACAATAGTAATATATGGGATTCTGGGGATTTTGAGAGCTTTTGCTTTGTAGATTTGAATGGTGATACAGAGAAAGAATTATTAGTTCAATATATGATAGATAAAGCTCCTACTACTTTTGTGTATGAATGCGATAGTAATAAAATTGAAAAAATTAGTGAACTTGATTTAGATATTACTAGTCTATCAAAATATTCCGATTCAAATGGGAAAAAATTATTTGTAAATTCGTATGATACAGAAATTTCAGATACAGAAGAGTGTACGATTGTAAAAGAGTTGACATTTGGAAATAATAATTTTAATACAAAAGATGTATTTAGCGAGAAAAGAACGTTAACAAATGCGGCAGATATAAATGGATATGAAGAATGGATTTTTGAATATTTTGTTGAAAATATAAGTACAAAGCAAGGCGACTATATAAATGCATATAAGAATTATTTTGATAAATTAACCAAAGAAGATTTGATTGTAAATCTTATAAATGTTGATGATTGGCGTAATGAAAACAAGGATAAGCGTTTAGAAAAATTGAATAATTCTTATGGTAAATAAAATATTTTTAATTCAAGATTAACCAAATAACAAAAAATAAATATAATAAATGTATGGAGGTGTAATGTGATTAACAGAATTATTGGAAATACACCAATGATTAAGATTATTTATGAATATGACGGAATTGAAAAATATGTGTATGCAAAACTTGAATACTTTAATTTGACTGGTAGCATAAAGGATCGAGTTGCGTATTATATTCTTGACAATGCGAAAAAAAGTGGAGAGCTTCAAGCAGGGATGCCTATTATAGAAGTGACAAGTGGAAATACTGGCATTTCGCTTGCGGCACTTGGACGATATTATAATCACCCTGTATATATTTTTATGCCAGATTGGGTTAGTAAAGAAAGAGTTAAATTGATTGGTGGATATGGTGCGGAAGTTATTTTAATTAGCAAAGAAGAGGGTGGTTTTCTCAAATGTCTTGAAGAGTCCAGAAAATTAGCGTTGGAGAATGATGGATTTTTAGCGAATCAATTTGCTAGTAAATATAATTTCTTGGCTCATTATGAAACAACTGCAGAAGAAATTTTAAGTCAGGTTAAAGAAGACTGCTATGGTTTTGTTTCTGGTGTCGGTACGGGTGGAACTTTGATGGGAGTCGGAAAAAGATTAAAGGAAATAAATCCAAACATGAAAGCTATAGCGATTGAACCTGATAAAATGCCAATGATTTCTGAAGGTAGAATTATAGAAGAACATAAGATTGAGGGGATCGGAGATGATTTCGTTCCTGATTTGGTAAATAGAGAATTAATTGATGATATATTCTTGATTAATGATGATGATGCAGTTAACATGGCAAGAAAACTTTCAAAGGAACTAGGACTAGGAGTTGGAATTTCATCTGGAGCAAATTTGATAGGTTGTATCTTAGCACAAAATAAGCATGATATACCTATGGTAACGGTATTTCCAGACGATAATAAGAAATATCTGTCAACAGATTTGTCAAGGCCAATCTGCGATGACGAAGCTTTTGTATCCAATAAAATTAAATTGAAAAGGTACGAAATTGTGTAAAAATTCAAGTTGCATTTTACATAATGACGTGATATAATTCTGTAAAAATTGCTAGAAAGGATGAATTTCGTGCTCACTAATGAAATTCACAGGTTGATTCGGAATTTGGTTGAAGCAACTGAGGAAAGTCAAATTGACCACGCGGAAGTAAAGGAGGCGCTTTCGAAGGCTTTTGAGTATTGCGATGGTGATACGGCACAAGTAAAAGACAAAATGCAAGATTTCAAAGAGCAAAACAGCGACGTTTTGCAAAAAATACGAGAGTTTGTAAGGAGCGAGTTGACGCCAATAACTTGGGGAAACTCGGTTAATGACACTCCAATCCTTCTCAGAAATACTGATTTCGAATTCGTTGTAACGGCTCTGTTCATTTACTATAAATTGATCAGAGAACAGTCGGTTGTCGACATAGAAAAATGGATGAATCTCGTCTGTATTGAGACGGAGACAGACCGGAAGAAGGCATATTCGGTTATTCACACAAAGATGAAACGCTGCCTAGGTGTATATATGCATGTAGCATGGCAAAGTAAGCGTATCGACAAAATGATGGCACGATTCTATCAGAAACACATGAAAAAGTGGTAAGATAAGGAAAAATTTAACCCCAGCTACGAAAGTCGTTGCTGGGGTTGATTTTTTATATTTACTATTCATTCGGCTCGTAAAGTCTGAGTGTGCCGTCAGCATTGTACAAAGGCGAGAGTGTGATACCACCTCTGGAGTTATAGTAAATCAAGGCATACATTACCTTGGTTTCTCACTTAAGATTCCTCCTTTTTATCGTCATCCTTAATTTTCAGTTCGACACCGAAGTCTATACCAGTGACACTAACGAGCTCTCCGGTGAATTCAATCCGCTCACCAGACAAAAGGTCGAGTACGTAGCGTCCATCTTCACGTACGCTAGTTCTTTTGATACCTGTACCTAAGATTCTTAATACCATAAAAATCCTCCTTATAAGAGTATTATTTTGCCTGCATTCTATCACAAATAATAGAGCGATTCAATATGTTGAAGAACATCGTGGATGAACTTTTGCGGTTTGAAGGTATGTTTTGGATTTGTATATGGTGTCGAAATATGCTAATATAAATTGTAGAAATA
>JAFTQC010000035.1 GCA_017462965.1 Clostridia bacterium
GGATAATCTTCTAATTCCTCCAAGGCAATTTCCTTATTCCCTGCCAACGGATGTCCCTTCCACATATATACATAAATATGACAATCCAATATGGGATGAAATTCAAGTCCATATTCAGAGAACAGTTTATAGAGTATTTTCTGATTAAATTCATTTATGTATAAAATACCTATCTCACTTTTGAAATTTTTAACATTCTCTATTACTTCAAATGTCTTCGTTTCATGAATCGCAAATTCATATTCATCCATACCAAACTGCTTTACCATTTCCACAAAAGCATTTACTGCAAAGGTATAATGCTGCGTTGATACTCCGAATTTTTTCTTAACATTCGTTTTGTCGATGTATTTAGTTTCTATCAGCATATACTGCTCAACAACCTGCCTTGCATATCCGACAAACTCTTCTCCTTCAGGCGTAACAAATACTCCTTTATTACTTCTCCTAAATACTTCTACCCCTATTTCTTCTTCTAACTCCTTTATGGCAGAAGATAAGCTTGGTTGGGATATAAATAATTGCTTGGCTGCCTCATTCATGGACCTTGCCTCAGCAACTGTAATCACATATTTTAACTGTGTTAATGTCATATTGCACCTCTCACTCTATTTGCCGTTCCATATTCCTACTTTACAGATAGGTTATATAGAATTATAGCACTCTGGTACTTTTTGTCAATATTTTCTCTAGCATATGAACTCTGTTAAAAGGGAATGAAAAATAATATCCATCTACGAAACTTTCTGTATATGACATCATTTCTTTCGCAATGGCTATTCCGACAGCTTCACCTTCTTCCATTGTCGCATTTTCAGGATATCTTTCAATCAACTCT
Organism: Clostridia bacterium; assembly: GCA_017462965.1. Classification (GTDB taxonomy): domain Bacteria; phylum Bacillota; class Clostridia; order TANB77; family UBA1234; genus UBA1234. The sequence goes on from JAFTQC010000035.1 coordinate 839, forward strand.
TCCGTCACTGGCACTCCGGCGATTTCGTTCTTCATAAATAGTGCATTTCTTCTACTGACCAGTGGCATAATACCACATAAAATTCTGGCTCCTGTTTCCTCTTTTATTCTTTTTACCCGGTCCGCATCTTCTTTTGAAAATATAGGCTGCGTCAAGAAAAACTCTGCTCCTGCCTCCATTTTTTTGCGCACTCTTTGTATCTCTACCTCTAAATTTTTTCTGCCTTGGTTAATAGCACCACCATAAAACATAGGGCTTTCTGTAAATATTTCTTCGTTCATGTCTTTCACAATATTCATCAGACCAACAGAATCAAAATTAAAAACCGCCTTCACTGTCTGACGCACCATTGATTGAACGGGATCACCAGTTATTATCAACAGGTTTTTGATTCCATTTATATGAGCCCCTAATAACAGAGAGCGCATCGCAATGGCATTTTTATCTCTACAGCAAATATGAGGCATTACTGTTAATCCTGTTTCCTGCTTTACCTTTTCTGCCATCAATACAGAATCAACTCTGGTTCTTCCTGAAGGTGAATCCGGAAACGTAAGAATGTCTACACCCGAAGCCTTTAATCGATAAGCCGCCTCCAATATCCTTTCATCCTGTGCATCAACAGGCGGAGCAAGCTCAACTGCTATAAGTTTTTTATTTTTTATATTTCCTTCTTCATCATATAGAAATCCACTCTTTTTTATTTCTTTTATTGTGGGATTTCCTACCTGATACTGACAACGTTGGGATTGCTGTACTTTTTTTGCAAGCTCACACAGCTGTTTGATATAAGAAGGGTTTGTACCACAACATCCTCCAATTATATCTATTCCCCACTCTGCCATATCTGAAACCATTTGGGCAAAATACTCAGGATTATTGATGAACTGTATTTTATTATTGGCTCTTTTGGGATAACCTGCGTTTGGAAGTGCTATCAAATATTTATTCGATATCTTTCCAATCTGCTTCCACAATTGTTTCATGTGACTGGGTCCAATTCCACAATTTAAACCAATTGCATCAACTTCTACACATTCTCCTACTTTTCTTAACAGCTTTGATACACGCAATCCTACATTGGTATAACCAAACTGATTGACACTCAACTGTACCATGATGAAAACATCAAACTCTTTTTTGATTCTCTGAATAACAGGAATTATTCTTGTAATATCAGCAAAGGTTTCAAAGGATAGAATGGATATTCCTGATTCCACAAATGTTTTGGCAATTTCATAATACTCATTTTCAACTGCTTGCGTATCATAATTACCTTCCTCGGGAATCGGTCCGACATCACCTGCAATAAATATATCCTCATTACACTTTAACGCTGTTTCTTTTGCAATTTTTACTGCTGAACGGATATTTTCTTTCACGAAATTTATTTTTTGCTCTAAGAGTATCGTGTTCGCTGCAAATGTATTTGTTCTTAATAATTTTGAGCCTGCCCTAATATAACTTTCATGAATTTCTGAAACACGTTCCGGATATTTTATATTTGCAATCTCCGGCATTTCTCCTAATCCGTATTTCGCTGCATAAAATGTTCCAAAAGAACCATCTGTTACTAATTTGTGATGTTGTAAATATTCTCTAAGCGATGTCATATAATATCCTTTCATAGATTTCATTCGCAAGTTCTTCATGTCCTCTTGCATCTAAATGTTCCTGATCTCTTTCAGATGGATTCGCAATATCTGATGCAGCCAAAAACATACAATTATTTTTCTCTGCAATCCTCTTATAAACAGCTTTTAATTTCTTTGAGACTATAACTGACTCTCTGCTGAACTCAGGATCATATTCTGTTTTCCATACGTCATCCCCCAGTAATATGGGCGAAATTAGTAATATCTTAGCTTGAGGCGATATGGATTTAATCTGTCCTATAATCTTTTCGATACCTTTGCCTATCACCTCTGCTGATGCTCCATAAACTGTTTTACAATCATTTGTCCCAAGCATAACAGTTACTAAGTCTAATGGTGCATGGCTTTCCAATAAAACCGGCAGAAGCTCTACCCCTCTTCTTCCAATCCTCAATTCATCCTGAAAAACCGTAGTTCTTCCACATAACCCTTCTTCAATGATGATGGCTTCAGAAGACAATCTCTTTTGCAATCTTCCAGTCCATCTAATATCTTCACTATATCTTCCTGTACCACCCGGAATATATCCATATGTATTTGAATCTCCAAAACATAATATTCGTTTCATTTGTCTCATCCTCTTCCTACATCTAATATTTTCATAATAATCTGAGCAAATTATATATTTGACATATCCTCAGCACTCATCAAATCTGCTATACAAACATTATCGAGAAATGTGTTTACTACCTCATCTAAATTTTCCCACATAGATAACATTCGATATTCTGAAGCACTTTCAAATAATTTTTCATTATTCTTAATGCTTGAAACAGGTGCAAGTGTTCTTTCAAATAGGCGTAATATATCCCCTACTCTGTATTCTTTAGGACTACGATTAAGTCGATATCCTCCACCTTTACCATGTAGGGCATCAATATAATTACTTTTTGATAAAATCGTCATGATACTCTCCAAATATTTCTGCGATATGTTCTGACGCTCTGCAATCTCCTTTAATGGAATATATTCCGTTTTTTGTTGTTCTGCCAAATCTATCATAGCTCTTAGTGCATAGCGTCCTTTCGACGAAATCATCATGTCATTCACTCCATTTATCAGTTCGTTTTATATGACAAAAAATAACACATTTCATTTCTAATGTATAATACCTATATCCTCTAAAGCGTTATAGCTAATATCTATAACAC
>JAFTQC010000041.1 GCA_017462965.1 Clostridia bacterium
AAGCAACAAAAACGGAAAGCATTATAAAGCTTGTTAAAAATGCAATCAACGATACATAATAGTCGCAATATATCTTTCCATCATCATCAAAAATTAAAATCTCATTATCTTCTGAAGTTTTGCTTATTTTTACCGATGAATTGCCAATTAAAAAGTCAAACAAGGTTGGTATGGTAATGTGAAACGTGCCTTCTTCATTGTGCACAAATTCTAAAACACCCTTTTTTACGGTTGAGTCTTCCAATTCAGCTAAATCTATTAAAACGTTTTCAGCTTCATAAAATTGATCTGTTTCATGGTCGAGCAAATACAACTTGTCAGATCTATAATGATATAGTGCCAAGCTCCCTTCATTTGTAAAAAAAGCATATGTCGAACCGGATTTTTCAAATTCAATACACTTTAAAAAATCCCCCTCCTCATTATAAACATTTACACAATTGCCAACCAAAAGAATAAACATTCCTTCATCATTAACATCGAACGATTCTATTTTTTTCGCAAATTCAAATTTCTGAAAAGAGGGTGAGTTTTCATTTAACGCTCCACAAGAGGTTAAACTAAAAAGAATAAAGATTAAATTTAAAACAACGGTTAACTGAATAATCCGCTTATCCTTTGCCATTTTTTAAACCATCCTCCTATCCTGTTTATGTTTGGCTAATGGAGATACACCACCATACTCTGTTTTCATTTGTCATTATTATTCAATTGGTTTTAACAAGCCTTGAAATTCAAATCGATGATTTTCTTTTTTCAAAGAATTGTTTTTGTCCATCATATAATAATATCCACCAGTTGTAGAATTAAGTTGTACAATATATCCTAAGGTTCCAACTGTATCATCATGATGAAGATTTTCCGAAGCAAACAAATCATCATCGTTTAGTGCTTCAAAGAATAGTTTTTCAAAATGATTTGCATCAGTTTTTGCATCATAAGATACATAATTGATGAAATCATTTGAAAAATCTACAAGGTTTTTGAAGTCGCTATACTCATTTGAAGGAGTTTCATTTCCATAATAGTAAAGATAAGAACTAATTGTTGCAAGTGTGTTATCACTACTAAGTTCTAATCTTAATGTAAAACTTTCGTTGTAAAAATAATAGCACATATTAACTCCACCGTATTGCATATGGTCAAGTTCAGTTTTTCTTTTACATTCAACATTATATTTTTCCTTTAACTCTTGAAGCTTATCAAGATAAAGACTGTTGTAATATGACAAAAAAGTTTCATTATCGCAATTCCAATTTGTCTCTAAAAAATAATCGTTATCGTATCCACAGGAGCAAGAGCTTGCAAAACCAGCAATCAAAAAAACACATAATATTACCGTTAATCTTTTCATTTTAACACCTCCATGGAGATTCCTTGTCTCTGTACCTTCTTTGATAATTTTTTGTAACAAAATCGACCCGTAAAGCGATTTTTCGACAAGCTGTTGGAAAGCGAGTGCAACCACTGTTTCCTGTATTCTCTGCCTTCACTCTATCGGCTGCAACAATCCGTTAAATTCAACCCCATAATTCATCTTTTCAACAGAGGAATCGAATTCCGCCATATAGTAATATCCACCCGTCTTTACCCGAGCGGTAGAAACATAGTAATACAAGCTTCCTACAAAATCATCAAAATGGAATTCTTCATTTTCGGCTATTTTTCCCTCTGATTTGGTTTTGTCATATAACACTTTAAAATAATTGCAATCCTTTTTCGCATCAAAGGAAGCATAACAGATAAAGTCGTTTAAAAAGTTAACTAAATGCTCGTAGTCCTCGTAATCATACGATAACTCCTCGTTTCCATAGAAGTATAATGTTGCTTTTATGTGTCCGGAGCTTGTCACTTTTAACTCGATTGTAAAGTCCTCGTTGTAGAGATAGTATCTAAGCATTTCCCATTTGGTGCCATATGGCGGCTCCTGTATAAGTTTTTCTTCACACTCTATTGAGTAATTTTGCTTTAACTCCTCTATTTTACTTTCATACAATGGTTTATAATGCTCTATAAACCTTTCTGGGTCATCGAAACAGTCCCAATTCTGCCCTTCAATATATTCGTTGTAACGATTAGTTTCAATTACATTGCCAATAATAAAAGTGGCTACTATTAAGACCAAAAGACCTATTAAACCTAAAAATATCGCTAACACCGTATATAACAGTTTTCTTTTCATTGTCTCAATCCCCCATATTATACAATTTCCTATAATCAAACGAAAATAGGTTCCAATGTTTTTGTTCACTTCACGGATCCTTGTCTTCGCACCTTCGTTGATAATTTTTCAACAAAATTCAAACCGTAAAGCGATTTTTCGACAAGCTGTTGGAAAGCAAGTGCAACCACTGTTTCCTGTATTCTCTGCCTTCACTCTATCGGCTGCAACAATCCGTTAAATTCAGCCGTATAGTTCGTTTTTTTAACGGAAGAATCAAATCCTGCCAAATAGTAGTAACTACCCGTTCTTTCTCTAACATTGGTTACATAATAGTACAAGCTTCCTACATAATCATCAAAATGAAATTCTTCACGTATAGAGGTCTTGCCATCTGTTTTTGATTTGTTATATAACACTTTAAAATAATTGCAATCCTTTTTCGCATCAAAGGAAGCATAACAGATAAAGTCGTTTAAAAAGTTAACTAAATGTGCGTAGTCCTCGTAATCATACGATAACTCCTCGTTTCCATAGAAGTATAATGTTGCTTTTATGTGTCCGTCGCTTGTTACTTTTAACTCGATTGTAAAGTCCTCGTTGTAGAGATAGTATCTAAGCTTTTCCCATTTGGTGCCATATGGCTCCTGTATAAATTTTTCTTCACATTCTATTGAGTAATTTTGCTTTAACTCCTCTATTTTACTTTCATACAACGGTTTATAATGCTCTATAAACCTTTCCGAATCATCGAAGCAGTCCCAATTCCGTCCTTCAATATATTCGTTGTAACGATTAGTTTCAATAACATTGTCAATAACAAAAGTGGCTACTATTAAGACCAAAAGACCTATCAAAGCTAAAAATATCACCAACACCGTATATAGCAGTTTTCTTTTCATTGTCTCAATCCCCCATATTATACAATTTCCTATAATCAAACGAAAATAGGTTCCAATGTTTTTGTTCACTTCACGGGTCCTTGTCTTCGCACCTTCGTTGATAATTTTTCAACAAAATTCAAACCGTAAAGCGATTTTTTGACAAGCTGTTGGAAAGCGAGTGCAGTTCAAGACAGGCCCCGTCCCCTGCTCTTGCTTTTTCTAACCATTTTGAGGCTATTTCGTTCTTTTTTATCAAATCACACAACTCACTATTTTGTTCAAGAATTGAAAGTAATGTATCAATCATTGCTTTATTCTTTCTTTTCACAGCAGCCTCCAACGCTATTGCAAAGCTTTTCAACAGCAAATTAGCGGGAGCAGCAATCAAATACTCCAAAATTCTAATCGCGCCTACTGTGTTTAAATCTTCAATCCAAGAAAATAAATCATCAAAATACCGTTCACTTTCACAATAATCTAATGACGTAAAAATCAAAGCACAATTCTCGCCATATTCAGGATTTGACGAATGATACATCACAAAGCTTAAATCCTCTTTTCCCAAAGCCAACTGTATTCCTTTTGTCTGCAACATTTTAGAAGAATCACAATGTAACATTTCTATTATTTCTTTTTCATCCAACATAAAATCTCCTTCTGTCAGGGTGGAGACACACCACCGTCCCCTGTCTTCAGTCCCCTGTCTTCATGTCTTACTCTCAATGCAAAAAATACAAACACAAACTTTCGGAATCAACCACATGACACCAAGAATAAAACGCAATATCTTCTGTGTCAAAATCATACTTGTAAACCGTGGCTACATTATAAGAATAACACAAAAAGAATATTTCTTCTCCTTTGAAATACACAGTTGATATGTATAAATCACTTATTTCATTCAAGCCCTTAGCCTGTTCAACCTCTAAAATATCCTTTGTTGAAACATTCTTGCTTACATTATCCTCTTTCCTTGTTATGGTATATTCCTTATGATTCTTAAAAAAGCTTGTTCTTTCAACCGTGCTGTTGTATTTTATCATACTGTCAAATTCCGAAACCGCCAACTCGCTCATAGGTTCATAG
>JAFTQC010000006.1 GCA_017462965.1 Clostridia bacterium
CACCTTGGGTATGATAATATAACTCAAGCAAAAACAAGTTTTCACTCACTTCGCAAGTACTCGATATCTATGAAAATGCAAGAGAAAGAAAAAGAACTGGGGAGCAAGAAGGCAGCACAACGATACTGTATGGACTATTTGGGACACGGAAAAAACCGAAGTGATTTACAATCGGTTTATTTGCATAATATAGAATAATTCGTGTAGATACGACATATTGCGAAACAGAACAAAATAACCCAAGATACAACGATTGATTGTACTCTTGGGTTATTCTTCGTTTTCGTCTGAAATATTGCTAATGGCAAATTCTAAACATTGTACCATAAATTCATTTCTGCTTAATGAGTTATCATTGGCAAATTTGTCTATCTCGGAGAGTAGGTCTTTGGGAAGACGAAAAGAGATTACTTCCTTGTCTCCTTTTCTCGGAACGAATTTCATACATATCACCTCCACAATGTAATTGTATGTTGAAAGTGAAATAAAATATATATGGCAGAATGAATATTGAAAACGATATTGAATGTGGTATAATATAGAGTGAAAAATAACAGCAAAAACAATAGAAAATTGAAAGAGGGACTATTTGATGAAGAAAGTGCTGAAATTTTTAGGTATTATTGTAATGATATTTTGTGTAGGTATTTTCATTTGGATGGCAGCACCGGAAGATGTGCGAGATGAAATAAGGAATATTGTTTCAGGTGGAACATCCAATAATGTAGCACAAAATGAAACGATAAATGTTGTTTCTAATGGAACACCAAATAGCACTACACAAAATGAAATAGTTAATGTTGATGAAAATGGTAGAAAAATCATAGGTGGAAATGTTTTGCATTATGACGATGATGAATATGTTGTAGATATAATCATAGAACCAGATAAACATAATTATATACATCAACTTACAAAAAGTGAACTTGATTTTATTCACGACCATAAAGATAGTTCATACGAAATTCCTATTAATTTTGATGGTTATACAAAAGATGAACTTTCTGAATATATTCTATCGACAAGTGTTTTTGTTTGGTATGTAGAAGAAGGTTACAAAACTCAATATAGTAATGGCAATATTTATGATATTGATGAAAATTATATATATATTATTTGTTGTAATCATGGCATAGGAAATAATGGTATACAAAATGTCGAAAATGTTAAATTAAGATTTCTTAACAATGAAGTAGTAGTTCCTATTTATATGAAAAATTGCGATATTAGTGATTATGCTTTACTTGTAGTTGATAGAAACGATGTTTCTAGTGATTTGTTAGATATAATTCATTCTATTAATACATCATATATATACCAAACCATAGAAAAAGACACTAAATTATATGGTTATATGTATGTTATTCCAACTTACAAGCAATATGAAGCAACAATTGATTATTGTCTCCAAGTTTCTCTAGTCATAAACAATAGTACTTTAGAACATGGTTGCTCCGGTGGTGCAATGTTTGATATTTATGGTAACTATTATGGTGTAATTAGAAGTAGCAATCACTTAATATATAAAAACATTTTCCCCAATTTCTACAATTATATTGTAGAATTTAATCCAGAATATGGAGAACCATTAGATAAAATGATTATATTCAATTAAAAATAAAAACCTTTTAGAAATTACACAAGAGGAAATAAAATTTTACATACACAAAGGAGAGACAAAAATTATGAAGAAAAAAATCTATGCTTTAATGCTCGTTGTAGCAATGCTTGCTATGACACTTGTTGGTTGTGGTAGTGACACAACTGACACAACAAATACTACAAATGATGTTACCGTTAATACAGAAGTTGAAGAAAGTGGCGAAGATGTAGTTGTAGAACCTACAGAGGAACCCATTGTAGAACCTACTACAGAACCCGAAGTGGAAGACCCCGTAGTTGAACCTACAGAAGAACCCACTATTGAAAATGGAGAAGATGAGTTCTATAGTGATTCTTACCAATGGACTTTCCCTGAAAGTATGGATGGTTTCACAGATAAGTTCGTTTATGCAAATGACGAAACGATGTCTTTCAATTGCACTCACTATGTTGACCCTAATGGTAATGAAATTAACTTTACTTGGGTTGGACCTACAGAATTGGGAAGTAATGCTGGTTTAGGTAGAAATGGAAAGACATTAAATTTAGGAAATTCTTCTGGTGAACTTAGTCCAGAAGATTATGAAGAAACCATCAACTATAGTAAGGAAACTATCATTTCTTTCGCTAGTTCTGATGTCTCATATATCGAAGATGGATATTATAATGCTATTATCGAAGATAACTATTTGTCTTATACCTTTGCCGTAGAAGGTGTTGGTGATAATGTGAATTGTCAAGGATATTGCCATTTTATTATGGATTTCGAAAATGATGCCTGTTATCAATTTACTTATCTAGAAGATACTAGTATCTATGATGACCAAAGAGCATTATCTGTAGTAAATAGTCTAGAATATTGGGATTATATTCCAGAAGAAACCACAACTGAATAAATTAATATTTGTAGTAACCCCCTTGTGCATTGCACAAGGGGGTTGTTGTTTTAAAGAAACAATTCTTATGTTATTATTTGCATAAAATGTTCTTTGTTTATTTTAAACTTTGTTCTAACCAATGTATTCCTTTGGTGTCAATTCTAAATACATCTAATTTATCATTAATGGTTGCAAAACCATAACTTTCCATATGTGTTTTTATCTCTGTAAAAATAGATTGGTTTATTGTTATAAAAATTTAAAAACAAAATATCTTCCATACATACTATTATTTTAGAATATGTTTGGAGTTTTGACATTGAATTACAAGGTAAATGTGAACAGATAACACACTCAAAATTCGGCTGTTATGTCAGTGGATTCCGGATTACATATTTTACTATAATAAAAGTGAAGATATTGCATTGCCAAGTGCTGGTCTTTTCTTTTCATTATTTGGTTTCTAAAAATATAGTTACAAAATGGGGTGAGCATTTTTATAAGTGCTTGCCCTGTTTGTTTTTATCTATGCCCCATTATAGTTATATGGGTTCTGGCAGATGTGAACAGATATTACACTAAAACTCCGGCCGTTATGTCAGTAGATTCTGGGAGAGCATATTTTTTATAATATTCATAGATACATTGATTAAGGGACCGGCTTTTTCGTGTATCACCTAACGTCTTTTTTATTATAGAGAAAGGGGGTTCATATTAGTCACATCTTCAAGAAATTGGATTTGTCATTACATATGAACTCTTTTTCAAATTTGTTGGTTTTAGATAAAGCAGGAGAAAAATATCACATATAACGAAAGGAATTTTTCAAATGCAAACTAACCAAGATTACATCAATTACTATGAAAAGGTTGTTAAAACCAAAAATTACAACACCATTCAAATCTATTTTAAAAATAACGATTGTGTTAATCACAAAATCGTGGGGCATATGACTTATTTGTGCAGGCAATCCAAGGCAAAGGATTTTTTGGAATGGGTTAAATATTATGACACTACCCCATATGCGAAAAATTTTAGTATTGCGGTGGAAAAATTACAAGAGAGATTGAAAGAGAATAAATTGGAATATACTGATGAAGTGGTTGCGATTTGTTTAAAGGCATTTTTGCTATATCAAACCTGGATAGGAGTAGAGCAAGAAAAAGCAGTAATGAAATTGTTAGCTGATAAGAATTTTTACTGTCTATATCCTCAAAGTGACATAGACTTATACCACAATATAGACATTATATTGGTATCAAGAAGTAGAAAGAAATGGGTTGCCGGTATTCAAGTAAAACCCTCTTCTTTTATTGAAATGGAGTATGACCGTTTTCGTACCGCTAAATTTCATAAGAGATACCACTTGCCAACTATGAATATCCGATATGACCGATATAAGAAAGATTTCTATGAGGTGGATATTGAAAATGTGCAACTATATAAAAGACAACTTTTGAAGTGCGAAGAAAAAAGCGAGCAATAATTGCCCGCTTTCTTTTATGCACCGATTTCACGGTTGATGTTTGCTAATAGTGTCCTGATGAAAAATATGTCAAGGTCTGTTTCTTGGTTGTCTTTGTAGATAGTGATATGGTGGTGGCAATTAAATAAATTTTTGCTCCACACTTGATAGACTACATATTGTATTTTATCCATTGTGAATGCAGTGTGCATTTCTTCCAAAGACCAAAACTCATTATTGGTTTCATTTCCAAGGGGACTATCTACCCAATCATATTTTTCATAGAACAGAATGGTTTGTTCAAGTATATCTCTTAATTCTTCCATTGAGCTGCTCCTGACATTTTCTTTTATTGTAGTAAAAAGAAAATGGGGAATGCAAATAGTAGGAATTATTTTGTATTGCTGGATATTAAACTATTTAAGTCTCTTTCTAAAGTGCTTAAGGCCAATCTTTTGTAGAATTCTATTTCTGATTCAAAACTATTTTTGTCGATTGCATTCATTAAGTCTTCGATAGATAATAAGGTATTTTTTATCAATTCGAGGCAATGATAATTGTCTGTCTTTAAAAGGATATTCGTTTGGCGGAAAATATCTTGTTTCATTATAGAATATTGACCGGTAAAGGCAGGCTGCTCACTGGCAGGAGTTGTATTTTCTTTTTCTGTATTCCAAAAGAGTAAGGCATTTACAATGCTGGAGATTGCTTTTTTGGACGGAACTAAAAAGCCTCTTTCGGTTTGTGATACATATGCCGAGGAAAGATGGGTAATGTCTGCAAATTCTTTCTGTGTCCAATGTCGTTCTTTTCGTAATTCTTTTACCCAAGTGGTAAAGGAGTGTAATTCTTCTTCATTATCTATATCCGGAATGTAAATGGTTAATATGTCGGCGTCTTTATCGAGTTGTACAGGTGGACTGATTAAATAGCCATTTAAAGACGCTTTGATTTTTCCTGTATGAGCAGATGGCATATTAATTTCTTCTTCGGTATTTTCTTTCTTATCTACGAATCTAAAAATCATAAAAAACCTCCAAAAATAAAAAACTAGTAAAATTATCAATTTTGGGCTTGACGAATTCAAAATCAAGTGATAATATTATCATTACCAACTGATAATATTACTAGCTCGATTGCTTTATATGAGTATTTTACCACATATTCATAAGAAAAGCAATGTAAAACTCGTAAAATTATCAAAAAATAGGCGCGATTACCATTTTTTGGTGGTGGTGTATTTTTTGCACCCTTTTTTGGGGGTGAAGTAGTAATTTTATCATTTTTGCACCTTGACAACTAAATAGAGAAAACCAAGAACAACCCATTAACAAGTTTAAAAACGAAAGGAGATAAAAATATGATTAGACCTGATTGTATTCGGTTGAACAAAAGAAAAAAGGGGAGGTTGCGTATCATTGAACTATGTGCGGGTATTGGACAAACATCTATCGCACTAAAAAATGCTTGCGAAAAAATTGGTATTGAAATGATAATCGAAGCATTTTGTGAGATAGACAAATTTGCCACTAAAGGATATAGGGCATTGCACCCCGGAGTTATGGAATGGTTGAGTGATATGACAAAAGTTTCTTTCAAAGGAAGATATTGTGATGTCTTATTAGCAACAACTCCCTGTACGGGATTTTCCGAACTTGGTAAAAAGGACGGGTTTAAAAATGTGGAAGGTAATGCTAGTGCAATTATATGGCATACATTCCGCCTGATTGATGAACTCGAACAGAAACCTAAAATCATCTTTTTTGAGAATGTAAAAGCAATGGTGGGAAAGAAAAATCGTGAAGATTTTAAAATCTTTGAAATGGAATTGCAAAAAAGAGGATATAAGGTTTGCTACAAGGTTTTAAATGCAAAGGACTATGGAACACCTCAAAACCGGGAGAGAATTTATATTGTTGCCACCCTTGATGATGTTGAATTTGATTTTCCTAAAAAGGAAGTTCTTAAAACATTTTTGAGAGATATTCTCGAAAAAGATGTGGAACCTAAATATTTAATGAAGTCTATGGAAGACAAAATCAATAGAACCAATGGAAGAAATTATAGTGTGAGAGTACATAATCCCTCTCGTGCAGATGTGGCATTCACACTCACCACAAAGTCAAGAGGTCAAGGGAATAATAACTATTTATATCTTAATGATGTGTCAGGCGATAGTCTTATTCGTTTTACATCAAAAACAAATGCTTCCCTTGATGAATATAAGAAGTTTCCTATCCGTTCGCTAACACGTCTTGAGCAAGGGAGACTTATGGGTATGACCGATGAAGATATTCACAAACTCGACTTTATTAGCGACACACAATTTTCCAAACAAATGGGAAATGGCATTGTTATCCCTGTAGTGGAAAAAATCTTTGTCAATGTTTTAGAGGCATATTTGGAACAATATGACGACTTTTTGGCAAAGGAACCTACAAGAGAAATTGCATAAGGAACTTGGGGGAGAGGTGTTCTCCCCCTGCAAAAAAATTCAAATGAAAAGGAGATTATATTTATGATTACAAACTATTTAACATCTAAAAATTTATTTGAGAACAAAAATTATAAGAACATTTTATTGAATGGTGGTGGGGTTGTTAATGAGATAACACCTGAAGGAAATATTCAAGTTTATTTCTATGCTCCATATATTACCAAGGAAGAAATGGAAACATTTAATAATGGAACCCCAAGGGTTTATCACTATGAGAGAAAAGGAATGTCTTCGTTATTATTCACGGGTATCTTTAGAGTGGAATGTTCCATAAATCCAAGTTACTACACCGATAATCGTTATGAATTGCTTAAAGGAAAAGATGAAATAGAGATTTCTTGTTTCCTTTGCGATATTGCAAAACACGAAATGGTTGGTGCAAAAATACTAACCTTATCCGGTGCAAAATTAGAGAAAGTTAAAATGGGATTGGAACTCAATAGTAAACATACCAAAAGTGAGTATGACTATTGGATTTCCACTGTATTATATGCCAATGATTATAAAACCAATATTAAATTGGCGACCAATATTGGATTATGCACGGTTCCAACCGATAAGAGTATTCTTTTGGTTTAATGCATAAAGAACTTGGGGGGAGATATTCTCCCCCCACTCATTAAATAGTTAAAGAAAGGAATTCAAATATATGCGTACAAATTACTTACCGTTGCTAGAAGCAACAAACCAAATTTTGAGAAACCATTACACTCTTTGTTCATTAAATGTTGGTAGTAAACCCAATAATGAGTTTACCAACTTTTATGAAAAAACTATTTTTTTGTATGACAACAAAGAAGTAATGGTTATCCAACAGGTGCAAAGTTTCGAGGGTATCAATCGTTATACCATTTCCTATTATGAGAATGGTAAGCAAAGAAATCGTAACATTCGATACATCAAAAAAATGCACCCCGGTTATTGCGAGTGCATCGCATAAATAGTTATGGGTTCTTGGCAGTTCTTCCCTGATAGAATTGCCAACCAAAATAAGATGAAATGGAGAATAAGGATATGAAAAAAGATAATGTTTTAAAGTTTGTGAATACTTTTAGAGTATGTATTGCCACATATGAGTATAATGGATTTTTGATTGAATTATTCCACGAAAATGAAGAGGTGGAATGTTGGCTGCGACACCCGGACTATGGTATTGCATTGTTTGTAGTAGGTGTAAAAGTAGATGATGATTATATTAGAGGTGCTATTAATTTTTTTGAAGAATTTGTTAGTAGTGAAATCGAAGCTTACATAGCACATTATATTGACAAGTTTGCTCAAGAACTTGAGCAATAGGAAGCACCTATGGGTTCTTGACAGTTCTCCCCTGGTAGAATTGTCCCCGCACTTGGGTTAAGGTGCATAGGAAAAGAAAGGAAAAGGTAATGAAATATGAAGTTCCAATTTGGGAGAAGAGTAATCTTACATTAGAAGAAGCCGCTGCTTATAGTGGTATTGGTATCGCTAAATTAAGACAATTAAGTGATGAGAAAAATTGTACCTTTGTTTTATGGAATGGAACAAAGAGATTAATTAAGAGAGTTAAGTTAGACGAATATACCGCCAAGGCATATTCAATTTAATAAGGTATTCCCACCCCGGAGGTTACGAGGGTAGAAAGGAATTTTTATGAAATTTAATCATATGACATATTTTACAAATCATATACACGTACAAGATAGTGAAAAGATTTTTGTATCTAATGAAACAAAGGGAATGATGTATAACTTGTTTGCAAAGATAATGTGTGCGAATAATGAGTTGGTTCACATTATGGATAATGTATATGCCAAAGGAATAATGGCTGATGATATATATGCAATCACACTATTGTATGATAAAGACATCATAATATTAGAAACAATGGGGGCAGTAAGTGAGAGTGGAAAAGATGCTTTAAAAGGTGTTCTGTCAGAACTAAATAAAACAATTTTTAAGAGAGAATTTCACATTAAGGAAGTTGAGATACCTGTAGTATATGACTACATTTTTCCTAATATGCAATTGCCTGAAGAAATTTTTCAATGGACGGGAGATTTTTGTAGATGTATGGGGGCAATAGCATTTGAAATAATGCAAGAAAAATTTGGTGTAAAAAATGATTGATTACCTGCTGAAAAAGGACATTGTACGCGGTACAATATATGTACAAAGTCCTTTTCTTCTTAAATAGAAAGGAGCGAAAATATTATGGCAAGAAGAAAAGATAATAAGGGTAGAGTTCTTAAAGAGGGAGAAACTTATAGAAATAGTGACGGTTTATATATGTATCGTTGGACCGATAAACTTAAAAAGAGGCACACGGTGTATGGCAAGTCTCTGGAAGAACTTCGAGAAAAAGAAGAAAAAATATTGCACGATTTGCGAGACGGTATTCGAGTAGGAGAGAGCAATGTAACGGTTGATGATATATACGAGATGTGGAAAAAGGATAAGGTTGGATTAAAAGAAACTACCTTTAGAAATTATGTTTATATGTACGAACATTTTATAAAGGGTGAGTTTGGTTCCTTGAAGATACAATCCATTAAAAAATCCGATATTCGTAGATTGTATAATAGTCTTGTGAATGAGAATACTCCGAAGCATATGTCCTTATACACCTTGGATAGTCTTAATACTGTTTTGCATCAGGTGTTTAAAGTGGCGGTGGAAGATGAATTTATTAGGACAAATTTAGTGGACGGGGTCTTGGCAGATGTGAGAAAAACACATAATTTCGACAGGCCTAAAAGAATAGCACTTACAAAAGTACAACAGGAGAGATTTATGGAGTTTATACATAAGTCACCGCAGTACAAGCATTGGGAACCGCTGTTTACATTTTTCTTGGGAACCGGTTGTAGGGTGTCGGAAGTGGTTGGTATTCGTTGGGAAGATATAAGTGATGATTTTATTAGTATCAATCATAATATGGTTTATTACTCACGAAAGGACAGCAAATGCTATTTCGCAATTACAACACCAAAAACAAATGCAGGTATGAGAGAAATACCATTATTTTCACAGGTTCGTAAAGCATTAGATGATGAAAAGGCATTTCAAGAAGAATGTGAGATTGTATGTAATTCGAGAGTAGATGGGTATACTGGTTTTGTTTTCTTGAATAGGTTTGGAAACCCACACAACCCTCAAACAATTAATAGGGCAATTAAAAGAATAACATTTGCCGCCAATGAAGAGGAAATGGAATTGGCCGAAAAGGAACATAGAGAACCAATTTTAATACCACCTTTCTCTTGTCACAATCTTCGTCATACTTTTTGTACTCGGCTTTGTGAAGTAGAAACCAACATTGGAACGATTATGAAAATTATGGGGCATAAAGATGTGTCAACAACAATGGGTATTTACAACGAAGTGCAATCCGAATTCTTAAAAGAAAAAGCCGATACTTTAGACAAGAAATTGAAGATTTCCTAAAGCTACACCACACCATACACCACTTTTACACCAACTTGGTGTAGATATATGAAGACTTATGAAGAGATATAAAAAAGGTGGTGTATGGAAAGTGTTGGAATTAAGGGAAATGAAGACCTATGAAGAGTTATGATAATTGCCAAGGCAATATCCCAACGATGAAAAGCATCGACAAATAAACCCAGTATTTATAAGGGTTTGCGGGTTGTGTGAGGTGTAACTTACGACAATTTTTAGAAGATATATTTAATAAAATAGGGCTTTCCCATGCCGGGAGGTCCTATTTTGTGTTATGCTTGTTTTAGCTATTGGCTGATGCGATTATAAAAGAATGAAGAAATTAAAAATTTTCCTGGACTTTTTAAATGATGCGTGGTAATATTAGATAGGGAGTATTGACTTTCACATTATATTTGAAATTAGGAACAGAAGATGGAGGTATCAAAATGGCATATGCAATAGACTTGTTTTGCGGTGCAGGAGGATGCTCAGAGGGACTTATTCAGGCGGGATTCGATATATTGTTTAGTTCAGATATAAGTGATATGGTTGAGGTTACCTATAGACACCGGCATGAGCAATTAGGATTGATTCAAGGTTATAATACTTGGTTTGAGCGAGCAGATATCAGAAATCTTAGGGGAGAAGATATTTGGAGAAGGATTAGAAATCTTGAATGGTTTAATAACGGAGAAAGACAAATTCCGGAAGTGATAGATTTGATGATAGGCGGACCAAGTTGTCAGGGATTTTCAAGGGCGGGAAGAAGAGACCGTAATGACCCAAGAAATATGCTTTTTGGAGAATATGTAAGAGTAATAAATGAAGTTCGGCCTAGATATATTGTTCTTGAAAATGTAGAAGGCTTTATGGATATGCAATTTATGGGGTATGTAGGTATTACCGGAATTGAATATCCAGATGGCAGCGTAACACCAGATATCTTGAGAAGTGAGTTAAATGAAATAGGATATCATACTTTGGAACCAAGAATACTTAATGCTGCAGATTATGGAGTTCCACAAAGACGTAATAGAGCTATTTTTATTGGTTATCGAGACGGAGAAGCAATACCAAATTATCCAGAGCCAATATTAACATCTGAAGAACATCTTACATTACGGGATGCCATAGGAGACCTGATTACTGATTCACGGTTAAAAAGAACGGTTAACGGAAGAAGAAGTGACTATCAGAGGGAAAGTAGTGCAGGTAGAACACCAGATGTAAATGGAAATCCAATACCTGCTACTAGAAATATAACATGTACGGAATTATCGAAAGTAACCCCTGTTGTTGAAGAACGTTTTTCTTTATTTAATCAAGGGGAAACGGGTGCCAATCTTAGACGACGTGTTTTAACAGAGGGAATAGACATTACTGGAAAGAATGCTTTGATTGCTTTGTGTTGCGAAGAAATGCAACTGACAGAGCAGGAAGTCATTTCGCTGTTTCTGAATAGGGAAGCTACAGACGAGCAGGTTGATATTTTGCTGACAAGAAAAAATATCAGGCAAAGATGGCGAGCAGACCAACCTTCAGCAACGATAGTAAGTATTCCGGATGATTATATAAGTCCGTGGGAGAATAGGACTTTTAGTGTGAGAGAAATGGCAAGGTGTCAATCGTTTGATGATTCTTTTGAGTTTCTTGGGAAGAGAACAACCGGTGGCTTGAGAAGAAGAGTGGAAGTACCTCAATATACACAAGTAGGAAATGCAGTTCCACCGCTTCTAGCGCGAGCAATAGTATTAGAGATAAGAAGATGTTTAGGAGAATAGGGAAACCCTATTCTCCTTTTAATTTGTAAAATGAAAGTATGAGTATATACCGCTATTATTTAATTCAGGAATAATTGCTGCTATTGAATTCATGTGACTAATATTTGAACCGTTTGCTAAATTTCTGTTAAGCATTTCTTTAACGGAGCTTGCAATGCCATCTTCGCTAGCTTTTCCCCAATAATTTCCACCACTGAGGTTACGAACACGAGAAACCGCCACAGATGCTCTTTTTATTTTTTCTAGGCGAACTGTCGGAACGGTAGCAAATGCATAAGAAAAAAGGCGGGCATTATTAATGTTGTACCCCTCTCTGCCAATGGTGATGTCTGCACGGAATGCGGTAGAGGAATAAATCATATCCCAAAGCATAGGGATTTGTGCGTTATCATTCCAATTCGTTTTGCATTGAATGATATGTATCTCAATTTCCGAAAAATCGCGTGCGACTAAGGCATTCAGTACATCTAAAAAATTGTAGTTGCGTCTGGTGTATAAATTTACAGGTTGTCCATCTTCGTCAATAATTGAAATTTCATCTTTATCAATCCGATATTCTTCCTTGTCGGGAAATGTAATTGCAATTAAATCAGATTCGGTATTTGATATGAAATTACCATAATTAACGGTAATCGCGTTGCTGATAGGAGTAGGAATGAGAGCTTTGTTATGTTTGATAACAACTGTTCTGCGTCCTATGGAACAAAGATTAAGATACCAACAAACAAGAGCTTCCCAATTAGCCCCTCCACCAGATACATCACTTTGAGAGCGTGCGGAAGATGTGTTTGTAGAATAAAAAATTTCCCGTAAATGGTCACCTAAATTGATGATTTGTTTAGGGGTTGGCGTCGGAGCTTTGGTTGAAATGACACTTTGCCATGTAGGCCAAGCGGCGGCAAATCCATCTGTTGTAAACAAGCGTTTAATACATTCTTCTCTAAGTTTCTCTACAATATTTTGCATTCACTTAACCTCCGAAAGAATAATCATAAATAATTATATCGTAAAACAACAAGAAATTCAATAATGAGCATGTCGAGTTGTATGATTTAAAGTACATCCGTATGAGAAAATAACAACCCTGGCATGTAAACCCTGGATATTTATCTGACAAAACAGTGGAGGTAATTGTTATGTCAGGTAAGAATTATGTTCAAAACTTTGCGAACAACATTAAAAAGTTACGAGTAGAAAAAAATTTGAGCCAAGAAGTAATGGCAGAAAAAATTGGAGTTTCTAGAACTACTCTTGGTGCTTACGAAAAGGGGGATACTTGCCCCAATATTGATGTCGTAGCACAGATTGCGGATGTGTTTGGGATAAGTTTAGACGAACTTATCGGAAGGATTGTGGACTTAAGCAAAGGGGATATGACACGGTAGTATTTAAGTGTAACATATCCTCTTTGTTGCATATTGAAAGGAGAAATAGACATGGCAGTGAAAAAAAGAAAAGACAGCAATAACCGTGTATTGAGAGAACACGAGAGTCAAAGAGCTAACGGAACTTATGAATTTAAATGGACTGACAAGTGGGGTAAGCGTAGGGCGATATACGCAAAAATACTTGAGGAACTAAGGGAAAAAGAAAAAGAGGTTCTAAGAGACATTATGGATGGTATCCGCACTGATAAAAATAGCCTTACTATCAATGACTTATATTACCGGTGGGAGCAGCTAAAAAAAGGGTTGAAAGCAAATACGTTTCAAAATTACAAGTATATGTATAAGCAGTTTGTAGAGCCTGATTTCGGGAATTCACGAATTGTGGAGCTTAAGAGAACAGATGTGAGAGCTTTTTATAATTATCTGGCAGATGAGCGCCATATAAAAGCTAATACGATTGACAGTATACATACGGTTCTGCATCAAGTTTTGGAACTTGGGGTTGAGGATGATTATCTCAGATATAATCCGTCTGACAATGCACTAAAAGAGTTAAAGAAAGCGCATAATCAGGATTTTGAAAAGCGCCGGGCATTAACGCAGCAGGAACAGGATTTGCTTGAAACTTTCTTAAGCAAGGGACAGTATCAGAGATGGTACCCTATCTTCATTGTGATGGTCTGGACCGGAATGCATGTAGGCGAGATTACGGGGCTTAGATGGTGTGATATTGATCTGGAAGAAGAAACAATCAACGTAAATCATACCTTGGTATATTTCGATAAAGGTGGAAGTGAACGGTGCGGATTTGCAATCAATACACCAAAGACAAAAGCTGGAGAAAGAATTATTCCAATGTTACCAAAGGTAAAAGAAGCATTTCGTATGGAGAAAGAGTTTCAGGAAATGTGTGGTTTGAAGTGTAATGCAATGGTGGACGGATACACAGATTTCGTTTTTATCAACAGATTTGGTGGGGTGCAGCATCAAGGTACATTGAATAAAGCACTTCGCCGGATTATTCGGGATTGCAATTATGAGGTTCTTGACAAGGAACAGAAAAATCCGGTACTGCTTCCTAAATTTAGTTGCCATTCCCTAAGACATACCTTCACGACAAGAATGTGTGAAGCCGGTGTCAATGTAAAGGCTATGCAGGATATTTTAGGCCATGCGGATGCGGAAACAACATTGCAGATTTATGCGGATGCAACCAAGGAATTGAAAAGGGCTGAAATGATTAACTTTGAAATGTATTTTGATAAGTTAAAAAAGAGTCAGCAAAAAGCGATTTAGTGGAAATATCAATGGTATAAAAAGAAAGAATAGTGAAAGCCGGTGTCTGAATTAAGGCACCGACTTTTTTATAAAAATAAAATGTTACATTATTAGTATTTGTGCTCTTTGTGTTGTCAAGATATTATGATATAATAAGAATATGATTTGGTCAAAATAGAAGAATTTTGGAGGGATAGGTTATGGCAAAGCGCGTTCCTAAGATACTGTATCACTATTGTAGTGTAGACACCTTTTATAATATAATTAAGAATAAATCAATTTGGCTTTCGGACATAAGTAAATCGAATGATTCACTAGAACTCCAATGGTTGAATAAGCAGTGTGGAACGTATGTTATGAAGAGTTGGCTGACTTATTTAAAAGAATTACAAAAAGAAGATAAGCTTAAGACAGAAGATTTTAAGAAAGTGGATATGTCAAAAAAATGGATTGAATATATGGGGAATGAGACGTCGAAGTGTTGGGTGTTTTGCTTGTCGGAAAAGAAGGATGATTTAGGCCAATGGCGAGGATATGCCGATGATGGAATGGGACTTTCTATTGGATTCAAAGCAGACTTTTTTGAAATTGCTGAATCAAGTGACAAAGGTGATGCTGTCTTTTTTGGAAAAGTTAAGTATTCAAAAAAAGAAATTGAAAAATTTTTTGAGGAAACAGCTGGTTTGAACACGATATCAACAAATGATTCATCTGATGATGTTGAGGAAAAAATATTCAGTGCTATTTGGATGACGATGCGTAATTCGGCTTTTTTTAAGAGTGAGGCATTTAAGGATGAAAAGGAATGGAGAATTGCATACTCTATGGATATGGATAAATTAGCAAAAGGAGAAATACCTGGAATCCCAAACGATAAGAATGAATTCAGCAATTTAGTTACATTTGGAGGATATGGGTTTTCTGTTAAAAATAAGTCATTGATTTCTCATATTGAGTTAGGAATCCCGCATATGGAAAAAGTGATTCCGGAAATATATATAGGCCCTAAATCTCCGTTGACAATACGGGATGTTAAAATGTTTCTAATATCACAAGGAATGTTGAAGGATTATCAAGATAAATCGATTCGAGTACATAAGTCAGAAGCATCATATCGATAAAATGATAAAGATATATTAAAGCGATAGGGAATAGTATTTTATAACTTACGACAACTGCACGACAGATTTACGACAACATACACAGATTTATACAGAGTTATGGAGCTTGGGGCAAAATTGAGGGTTTAAAAAGTAGAGTAAAATAGGCTTATACAGAGTTTTGTAGCTTATGCCACCGAGCTCCCGACAATGAAGTCATTAGACAAATAAAATAACGATTTTACAAGGCTTTTCGAGGTTTTCGGAGAGCCTTTTTTAGTGGTTTACACGGAAATTACACGGATTGCGATTTGATTTGTGTAAATGTGAGCAGGACATAAAGAAAGACTATCAGAATAAACTGGTAGTCTTTTGGCTTTTATTTATAAATATCTTCATCGGTGCAATCGGTTGTACTTAATAAACAATGATGCAACTACATTTAATCTTAATTGACTTAAGAGTTAGTAACTTACGAGTTAGCAAAAAAAGAAGGGAAAAAGAAATATGTTTCATTGCAGGGAAAATGAATTGTATGATTTGAACCGAAGATATAAAAAAGGAAATTTTGAGTGTATTGTTGTATATGGACGTCGTCGAGTAGGA